>NZ_JBNGPA010000001.1:0-573120 GCF_050589845.1 Carboxylicivirga agarovorans
CGCCTGTAGCAAGCTACATCGTTACCCCTCGACTTGCATGTGTTAGGCCTGTCGCTAGCGTTCATCCTGAGCCAGGATCAAACTCTTCGTTGTATTAAAATTTTAAATATCTCTAGAAATTTTAATAGCTCTAATTGACTTCAGGTTTCACTTTTTACCTTTTCTATTTTATCGTTTAAAATAGGTACTATCCAATATTTTCAAAGATCTTTTGAGCTTTTCGCTCTTGTAAAAGTGAGTGTTTCACCACTGTCCTTTTCTTTTCATTTCAACCTCTCTCGTTTGAGAAGCGGCTGCAAAGGTAAGAAGTTTTTATTCTATTTTCCAAAATTATTTTTGAAAATTTTTTGACTTATTTTTTGACGCGAACTTGCAAGATAACATACCCGGCTTTTGTTGTCAATACTCCCTTTCACTTTGCCTGTCATTATGTGTCGATAAACGAGCTAAATCCCTTATCAACTGGGCCTTTCAGATGAACCGTTGTTCTCAAAAGCGGGTGCAAAATAAGGGAGTTTTTTCCGTATCTCCAAATGTAAAATCACATTTTTTTGAAGGAATCTTTCCCGGTCGGCGCTTAAGAGTTGATTTGATGGTGATTATCGGTGGAATATTTTTTTTAAGAAATTTGAGGGTGCTTGATGGAGCCTTCTTCAGTCAGCTTATCAATGCTGTTTTTAAGAGCTAGTCGCCTGTTAGTTCTTTCCAATTAAACTCAAATTAAACTCAGACTAAACACATACCAAACTCAGACTAAATTCGACTCAGGCTGAATTTAATCTGTATTTGGTATGTGTTTATTATGTGTTTAAACTGGGTTTAGTCAGAACGAGAATGAAAAGTACCCCCTATGGTCAAACAATAAATTGATCGGACATCTGAATGAATAATAAACAGTAAGATCAATTTTTCAGTTCCTATCTAAAGGGTGATCTTCTCTGTTTGAAAACGAATTATTGACTATTTATTACGTGTATCTAATGAAGTAATGGTCTATAAATTAAGCTTAGGAATTAAAAAGTAGTTGTATGCAGCAATATTGATAACATGATACAACTTTAAATAACGCATAATTTTTAGCAACTTTACACCCTTCAAATAATATCAGACAGAATGCAGATAAGACTTTTATCTATACTTACAGTAATAATTACTCTTGGATTTAACTTCACTATAAGCGCTCAAAAGAAAGGCAGAGTAACCATTGAACATGCCAACTCAGGAGGTGGCAGACCAGATTTGGGTAAAAACGTTACACTGCTAACAGGCAACGTAAAACTTAAACATCAAAACACATTGATGTATTGTGACAGCGCCTATCATCACAATTACAATGATTCGACCTTCATTGAAGCATTTAATAATATCCATATCATACAGAACGATTCCATTCATTTGTATGGTGATTACCTAACTTACAACAGCAACGAAGGGATTGCCAGGGTGAGGGAAAACGTTCGAATTGAAAAGCAAGACATTACTGTATTAACTGAATTTCTTGATTACGATCGTGTCAATAACTTTGGTTATTATTTTAACGGCGGAGAAGTACTGAGTGGCAATAACACATTAATTAGTGACCTGGGCTATTATTACCCGAATTTGAGTGAAGTACATTTCAAAGATTCTGTTGTTGTTCACAATCCAAAGTATACAATTTTCTCTGACACTCTTAAATACCATACGGTCACGGAAGTCGCCAGCATATTAGGCCCGACCTTTATCCACAGCGATGAGAACCTGATCTATAGTGAAAACGGAGAATACGACACTATGAATGATAAAGCAAAGCTCTTTAAAGGAGATACTCAAAGCTATGTTCAGGGCAAAGAAAATCTGCTTAAAGGAGATACTATTTATTATGACCGTCGCGAAGGCTTAGGTGAAGCCCACCAGAA
The DNA here is from genome assembly GCF_050589845.1 of Carboxylicivirga agarovorans. NCBI lineage: Bacteria > Pseudomonadati > Bacteroidota > Bacteroidia > Marinilabiliales > Marinilabiliaceae > Carboxylicivirga > Carboxylicivirga agarovorans. The sequence continues at coordinate 1,899 of NZ_JBNGPA010000001.1, forward strand.
TTTTGAATTACATGACACAACCAATAACATGATAATTACAGGAGACTATGGTTTCTACAACGAATTATCACAATATGCCTTAGCAACTAAAAAAGCCCAGCTACTCCAGATTTACCAGAACGACACCTTATACCTTCATGCAGACACGCTGCAGGCAATACCATTACCTGAAGAACAGAGCAGACTGGTAAAAGCATACTATAATGTGAAGTTTTTCAGACCTGATATGCAAGGACGATGCGACTCCATGGTTTACGACATGCGCGATTCGACCAATACATTTTACAACACTCCGGTCATATGGGCACAGGGCAATCAAATGACTGCTCAGACAATTAAGATGTATAGCAGAAATAACGCATTGTATAAGACTGAACTCATTAATTCGGCATTTATTATTGCCCCGGAGGATAGCCTTAGCTTCAATCAAATTAAAGGCCGGAACATGACCGGTTATATTAAAAACAACCAACTATACCGGATTGATGTTGACGGCAACGGACAAACCATATATTACCCTAAAGACAGAGAAGCTGTCATTGGTGTTAACCGTGCTGAAAGCAGCTCATTAACTCTATTCCTTAAGAACAGGCAAATAACAGGCATAACGTTAAAAACAGACCCTAATGGCAACCTGAATCCTCCTTACCTATTGCCTGATGAAGATGTAAAACTAAAGGGATTTGTGTGGCTTGAGTTGATACGACCCAAAAACCGATGGGACATTTTCAGACATGTTGAAATGCCTAAGATGGACGCCCTGGAAAATGACTATGATGAATATGAATTTGGAGACACAGAAAATTAAATAAAAAAAGGGGCATAAGCCCCTTTTTTTTTTGCTCTCTTAATATTCGTCTTCATTGAAAAAGAAGTCTTCTTTACTAGGATAATCTGGCCAGATATCCTCAATACTTTCAAAAACTTCCCCTTCATCCTCTATTTCTTGAAGATTCTCGATTACTTCGAGAGGTGCACCTGAACGAATTGCGAAATCAATCAATTCATCCTTTGAAGCTGGCCATGGCGCATCTTCCAGTTTAGAGGCAAGTTCGAGTGTCCAATACATAGCAACTCAATTTAACATTAATAAAATTGTGTTCTTTCTTGTTTTAGTTATCTGCGAATATAAAAAAAAATTCCAATCCTACAACTTCGTATTGAATGGAATTTCTTCTACGGCATAAATGTTTGATTAATGAAGCTTAATCAGGGTTAAAAAAAGCTCTTTAATAATTTTCCACGACCTGATAAATAAAAATTACTACTTATAAGGCCATTACATTATTATTAACCAGGTCTGATTCAATAAGCCCATCGCGCAGTCGAATAATACGGTGTGCATGTTGTGCAATATCCTCTTCGTGCGTAACCAAAATAATGGTATTCCCCTGTTGATGTATTTCATCAAAAAGGCGCATAATATCTACCGATGTTTTTGAATCCAGGTTTCCGGTTGGCTCATCGGCAAGGATAATGGAAGGATCATTGATCAATGCACGGGCAACGGCAACACGCTGCCTTTGTCCACCAGACATCTCATTGGGTTTGTGATGCATCCTGTCAGTAAGGCCAACACTTTTCATAACGCTTTTACCACGGGCAAGACGCTCATTTTTCGAAACACCTGCATATATCAATGGTAACATTGCATTTTCGAGTCCCGAATAACGGGGCAATAAGTTAAACGTTTGGAAGACAAAGCCTATTTCTTTATTGCGTATTTCGGCCAGGTTATCGTCTGTCAAATAACTAACATCTGTTCCGTTTAACACATATCTACCTCCGGTTGGTGTATCAAGTGCTCCGATAATATTCATCAGTGTAGATTTACCTGAACCAGAGGGTCCCATAATGGCAACATACTCTCCCCTGTTAATAGTCAGTGACACTCCTTGCAGCGCCTTCACCACCTCTGTTCCTACCTGGTAGAATTTTTTAATTTCGTTGATCTCAATAACTTGATCTTTCATCAGCTCAAGAATTTTCAGTTGTTAGGTATTAAGCTTAATTATTACAAATATAACTTTTTACGTAAGTATAAAAAGTCAATAACGAACAACGAAATGCTGCTTCTGACATTCTTTCCTGAAAAAAACTATACCCAACTGAAACAGATCCATGGAAACAGTAACATTTGGATGCGAACAAATAATCTCCCATGCTTCCTCCATCCCCTTTGACCAGTGTATGTCATCGAATACAAATACAGAATCATTGACAGCATATGGTAAACAGTTATTAAAATAATTAAGGGTCGCATTTTTTTCATGGTGTCCATCAAAAAACACAAAATCAAGCTGTTTCAATTGTGCACACAGGTCTGGTAAAACATCCTGAAATTGCCCAACCACCTGATTAACATTATGGCAGGCCATATCTTCAAATGTATTTTTCGCGACATGGGCGGTATTGTCACATCCCTCTATGGTATACACCGGTCTTCGTTTGTCAGATAAGGATAAATAAAGAGAGCTTATACCAATTGAGGTGCCAAGTTCTAAAACACTTACAGGTTTAAACTCCTGCAGTAAACGAAACAACAGTTCCCCATATTTTCCTGCAACAGAAGACTTGTAAACCATATCAGATACCTTTCTTGATTTATTGTGAAAGGCAACACTACCGGCACCATAATCGACCGGTTCAATTTTAACATCAGACTGTTTCAGCTTTTCCCGGTAGTCATTAATGCTATCAAACGCATAATACCTGTATGTACTGTAAAACACTTCGCGAACAAGATTAAACACAAACGGACTGTGCAAGCCATAGCCTTTTTTATAGCGAGCTTTAAGCCGGTATTTTATATAACTTTTTATCTGAAATAAATTCATTCGAGGCAACTATTTGAAAGTATAATCACAAGCCCTTTTTATTCAATTATAGAAAGCACTTATCTTTGCACCAAACTATATATTAAATGGGAAAAGGCAAAGGTAAAAAACAAAATAGTGGTTCAGCCGGTCAAAACCGTAAAAAGTCAGAAGAGTTTTTAACACAAAACAGAAATAAGGATGGTATTTTTGAAACATCCTCTGGTTTGCAGTATGAAATAATCAAAGACACATCAGGAACTAAGCCTCACTCAAGCTCCACCGTTAAAGTTCATCAGCGCGCTATGCTTCTTGGCGGAAAAATGCTGGACGACACTTATAAAGATGCTACACCCCTTGAATTCAATTTAGAAGAAACAATCGAAGGATATGCAGAAGGCTTGCAAATGATGTCAGAAGGAAGCCGTTATAAATTTTACATTCCATCGGAATTAGGCTGGGGTAAAAAAGGGTCGGGCGGAAGAATTGGTCCCTACGCCTTAACTATTTTTGATGTTTCACTGCTCGAGGTCATCGACTAATTGCACTTCTTTTCGCTCGGTTTTAAACACTTTCAGGCAGGAGTTGTTTAGCTAATAAGAAAACCGAGAATAGAACAACCTGAATGAATACATATATTCAACAATTATTAGAACTTATAGAGGAGGCAGAAAATAAAGCTGTAAAAAATGGCAAAGAACATGAACTTGAGATCGAGCCACATTTTGCTGAAGAATTCCTGCAGGGTAAGCCAGAGATGATATCATCAGTGGTGGGCATTGACAAATTTAACTTTCCCGCGCCTGATAAACTATCTGAGACACAACTATCAACCCTGCTGCAGGCTATTGAAAAACTGCTACTGGCCTACAATTGGGAATTCATGTTTCCGGAAAACGTTACTGACACGGTTAAATATGAGTTTATTATCGACCACTGGAGCTCAGAACATGTATATTGTCAGCAAGGCATTGTTCAAATAGAAACATGTAAGTTTGACGAGAATAAATGCCCCTTTCCAGGACATTGCAATGTTTGCCAGAGCTTTAAAGATGATTCGGACTGCAACCATCACTTAAGTAAAGGACTGATAGATTTCAACAACCTGATTCCTAATTATTCTGAAGAAGAAGAGGCTTCTATGCGTGAAGATATAGAACGTGTAAAGTCAATCATGAAAGAGCCTCGGGCTGACCATTTTATCACTGGCATTCACAACTATTGCGATGGTCGATGTAAAAATTGTTCCTTTACAGATCGCTGCAGCTCGTATTCGTTGAATACTGAAATAGATAACCTTCATCAAAACGATAAGGCAGAAAGCGAAAAACAACTCAAAGTTATTTTCAAGGCAACAACAGAAATTCTGGAAGAAGAGCTTAGCAGACAAGGTATCACCATTGATGACGCCCTATCAGAAATGGATGATGAAAACATTGTCACAAAACCAAAGCATGCGCTCGAAAAGCAGGCTGAATCATATGCCGAAAAGGTAAAAAGGTGGTTGGAATCTAACCAGATGGAGCTGGAAAGCAGAATTATTACACACTCTGATTCCAGCATAGAAAAAGACACGGAAACGGTCACCTGGTTTCAACTTTTTATTCCGGCCAAGGTTAACAGAGCTATTAACGGCTTGGCTAACGAAAACGACCTTGAGCATTATGACGCTAAAGGTTCTGCTAAAATTGCGTTAATTGCCATTGATGAATGTATTTGCGCCTGGGAAAACATTATGGGATACATACCCAACAAAGAAGATAGCGTATTGAACCTTCTGAGGCATTTATCAAAATTAAGAAACGAGCTTGAAGAATTAATTCCTGATGCAAGAGCATTTGTCAGACCAGGATTTGATGAATAAAAAAATCTGAGAGAGGCTTTAGTGGAAAATTTAAGAATTACGACAAATTCTGTTTGCATCTCTCAGATATTATCGCATTTAATAATGCGAAAAAAATTACCTCCCGTTGCAGGTAAACCAATGACACCATTGGATACGGTTATTTTTAAACCGATGTAAAACTATCATTTTATTTGAGAGTTCAATAGCTAAAATGTATTTTTTTGTATAAAAAAATTAAAAATTCATGATACTTGTCACCTTTTGAATTTAAACGGCCCTAATTCGCAACTTATACTCACGCTACTCAAAGTCTGTCAAGGGTTTGCTCAATGACATCAAAAACCTGGTGATCTTTCTCAAACACCCTTTCAAAATCTTTCTTCGCCTGTTTGATCATACTTTTAGCTTTTCTTTTTTCACCACTTTTATAAAGCAACTTTCCATAATGGAAACGTATATTTCCGCAGGCTTCATAATTGCCTATGATACCGTCAAGCACCTCATCGTAAATAGAGCTTAGGAGTTCCCCCCTCTCTTCCTTTAAAAATAAACTGTTGAATTCTTCGGGAACTTCAGGCGAGTAAGGGGACCTTATTAATATCTCAATCCCTAGCTTTTCACAAACTGAATCGTTACCCATTAACAATGAAGACTTTAACAAATACATTTGATTGGGTTTATAATTGGGATGAAGTAAATCTGCCTTTTCAAAGTAATCATTAGCCAGCTTAAGCTGTTGATTCTTCATATATAAGATCCCCGTTATGCGTGCGGCATCTGACTTGCTTATTGAATCATTATAAAGCTCATAGGCCCTTCTACTAAAGCTTATTCCTTTTTGCGGTAATCCGTCAAATAAATATGTTACTGCGAGGCTATAGTTTGTCAAAGCCACATCAGGATTCATTTTTAATGACTTGAGAAACCAATTCTGGGCTTCAAAATAATTTTGAAACACCGACTGAAAATAGCCCAGTGCATACAGGCTGTAATAATCAAATACACCGTGCTCATAAGCCTGCATATAATAGCTATTACTTTTTTTGAGCAATGCTTCTGCTCGTTCGCCCCAACTATCGCCAAAATCATAATACACACGGTTATAAAAATCACCTAATGCCTTGGCGACCCTGTGATCATTGGGGTAGCTATCATATAGTGCCAGCAAGGCAGTATCGACATGAAACTTTACCGGCGTTGCTCCATAAACATTATCTTTTCTTAGTTCGTCAAGGCGCTCTCCCTGACGTAAATCCGCAAATGAAAATTGCCGGTAATACTGACAATTCAAATGGTAATTCATGGCCAGGTCAACCTTTTTCAGGCTTTGGTCCAGACTCAATGAATCAGCATTGTTCAGACGCTCAAATGCAGACAGATACTGCCCCTTTGAAATAAGCGAGTCAACTTTACTTTGCGCTTCGGCATACCTTGATGACAAAAGTGCCATACAAGCTATCAACAGGTATTTTATCCTGCTCTGTATACGGTTGTTTTTTTTATAATCCAAATCGGTATTGTAAACCTAAAATAAGTTGTTTCCGTGCTCCCAGAAATCCAGTTTCGGCCCGTAACATTATATTTTTATTATACTGAAATTGTGTACCAACAATAAAATTCCACATTTTCTCCGGACGTTTATCCAGGTCATACTGAACAGATTCGGCACGAGAGGCAGCATCAAGTGCTGTTCCGGCCAAACCAAGTTTGGCTTTCGTAGTGGTATAAGTGCGAATATTTTCAGGCAACAGTCGCTCCCAATCCCTTAATCCGTTCCACCATTCATCAACCTCCTGGTGTCGCTGATCGACTTTTTCAAGACCAGCATTAACCATATCTTCAAAACCAGGAATTAACTCATTGATCAATAATGAACCACTGGTTCCTGAATTCATCTTCACTCTAAAGCCACCAACCCAGACAGCAATACTTTGTCCGGGTTTCCTGAACTGGAAGTTCTTTCCAAAACGAGGGCCAAAAATAAAGATCTTTGCGGGTTTATCAAGCTCCGGGATATCAGTCCATGTAAAATTCATATCCAGAGCCAGGAAACCACCTCCAACACCCATGGTAGGAGTTATTCCAAATCCAAAGCTGGTGGCATCAAATTTAGCTGTTGTACCTGTTTCCAATACACTGGTCCACTCCCAGTTAAGCTCGCCGTCGACAAGCTCAATGTTTCCTGGTGCATATACACCAAAATCTACCGCCGTTTGATTTTCTGATTTAGCGAATATACCATATATGTTTAAGAAGGGGAAAAGCCAGAAATCGGGGCGAAAGTTCACACCGTTTGTGATTGCCATAGCATTACTAAAACGAACTATTTCATCTAAGGCGAACAATTCTCCATTATTAAACCCGACTCTTAAATTATCGATTAAAATATCCGACTCTTGCCAGACGTATTGCACACTTAAACCTGCTGAATAAGGCAATTCAAATCCCATTTGAGCTACTTTTTCGCCCCAAATGGGTAATAAATAGGGATAGCTGGTAGTACTTAAACTGTCAATTTCTTCAACATTTTCCTTCCCCACTACTTTATTACTAAATGTTTGGGCCTGCGCAACAACAACCGCCAGCAGTAAGATGATCAATAAGAAGCTTTTTCTCATAGCCAAATAATTTTTCTAAACTACAATGTCTGTTAAAAGATTAGATTAATCAATTCTAAAACTAAAAATCAGTTTTCTGACATATTAAATTTCAAGGTTCTGACAGATACTTAATGATGAAAGAAAGACATGAAAGCTCACCTTAGCTCACCCAACACGCTTACTAATCGACTTGTTATATCTATATCATACATTCACGTCACTTATATTTAATGATAGCAGGCATTATTATTTTTTATCCTTTAAAATATGCAATGCTTGACAATTACTGCATTTTTCATCTACCTTAAATAACTAAATGAACAATCAATATTCGTAATCGTTTAATTATCACTATTAATATAACTTTTAGCCACATGAAAAATTTAATAATTCTGGTCGCTGTTTTAATGATGGCACCATTGATGAACGCCCAAAAAAGCAAAAAACCAAACATATTAGTTATTTGGGGTGATGATGTTGGGCGCTCCAATATCAGTGCATACACAATGGGAATGATGGGATACACCACACCCAACATTGATCGCATTGCAGACGAGGGAATAATATTCACCGATTATTATGGTGAGCAATCGTGTACAGCAGGGCGCTCAAGTTTTATAATGGGTCAAAGTGTATTCAGAACAGGTCTCTCAAAAGTTGGCTTACCAGGCGCTGAACTTGGCATGCAGATAGAGGATCCGACAATTGCAGGCCTGCTGAAGGATAAGGGCTATGCAACCGGTCAATTTGGTAAAAATCACCTTGGAGACCGCGACGAACACCTGCCTACCAATCATGGCTTTGATGAGTTTCTGGGTAACTTATACCACCTTAATGCAGAAGAAGAGCCTGAAAATGAAGATTACCCGGGTGATATGGTTCTGGCAGACGGCACAACCTTCCGCGAAAAATTCGGTCCTCGTGGCGTCATCAAATCTTCAGCCGACGGAAAAGTAGAAGATACAGGTCCTTTAACAAAAAAGCGCATGGAGTCAATTGACGATGAAACGGTTTCCGCGGCTCTTGATTTCATCCGTCGCCAGGAAGAAGCAGGGATTCCTTGGTTTGTATGGTGGAGCGGTACACGTATGCATTTCAGAACGCACGTGAGTGAGGCAAAAATGGCTCAGATCAAAAAGCAATATCCCAATGCAGACGAGTATACATGCGGTATGCTTGAACACGATATGCACATTGGTCAGTTTCTTGATTTACTCGATGAATTAGGCATCGCTGACAACACGATCATACACTATTCAACAGATAATGGTCCTCATTATAACACATGGCCTGATGCTGCTGCCACGCCATTCAGGGGCGAAAAGAATACCAACTGGGAAGGCGGATGGCGTGTACCATGTATGGTGAGATGGCCAGGCGTTGTTAAGCCGGGCTCAATAAGTAACGGTATTGTTCACCATATGGATTGGCTACCAACATTCCTTGCTGCTGCAGGAGAGGATGATATCAAAAGTAAACTGCTTGAAGGTCATGAGTCAAAAACATTAAACAGAGATTATAAAGTACATCTGGATGGTTATGATCTTACTGAGCATCTTAAAAATCCTCAGGGTGTACCAAGTCCGCGAAAAGAAATTTTCTACTTTTCAGATGATGGTGACCTTACCGCTTTACGCTATGAACAATGGAAGTTGATCTTTATGGAACAACGTGTTGAAGCGACATTACAAGCCTGGATGGAACCATTTGTACCTTTACGTGTTCCTTTGATCCTGAATTTAAGAAGAGATCCGTACGAAAGAGCACCTATAACATCAAACACCTATTATGACTGGTTGATAGACCGGGTATTCTTGTTGGTTCCGGCACAAACCTATGTGGGTAATTTCTTAATGACATTCCAGGAGTATCCTCCACGTCAAAAAGCCGCCAGCTTCTCTCTTGATCAGGTTATGGAGAAACTCCAGACCAGTTCGGGTTCGAAATAGCAAACAATAAAAATTACGTATAAAGATGCCTGGTTAATCAGGCATCTTTTTTTTGCTATCACATTACCTTAGGTTAAAGGTCGCATAAACATCATTTAACACAAAAACAGTTCTCATTAATTGACATTTACAGTTCGTCTATGGAAATTTATTCTCCTTAAATTAAATTTTTGTTTAATCCTGAGTAATAATTATCTGATACATCTCTTTACAAAAGGCACAACTACCAATACACAATTACCCTTCAGATAATCATTCATCTCAAATACATGTACTATGAAGAAAACACTTTTCCTTCTTGCATTAATCGCAATTGGTATAAGCATTAATGCTCAAAAAAACCAAAAGCCCAACTTTCTGGTTATATGGGGTGACGATATTGGCTGGGCTAATATCAGTAAATATAACCATGGCATGATGGGCTATAAAACGCCCAATATTGATCGCCTGGCTGAAGAAGGTGCCATGTTTACCGATTGGTATGCACAGCAATCATGCACTGCTGGTCGTGCTGCTTTTGTATTGGGTCAGCACCCGTTCAGAACCGGTTTATTAACCATTGGAATGCCAGGTTCTAAGCAAGGCATACAGGATAATCAGGCAACAATAGCTGAGCTATTACGCCCACTGGGTTATACATCCGGTCAATTTGGTAAAAATCACCTTGGCGACCGGGATGAACATTTACCTACCAATCATGGCTTTGATGAGTTTTTTGGCAACCTGTACCACCTGAATGCTGAAGAAGAACCAGAAACTTATTACTACCCCAAGAATCCTGAATTCCATAAAAAATATGGTCCTAGAGGTGTTTTACATTCTTATTCTGACGGAAAAGTGGAAGACACAGGTCCACTTACCCGCAAACGAATGGAAACGGCAGATGATGAGTTTACTGACGCGGCCATTGCATTTATTGAAAAAGCCCACAATGAGGGCAAACCTTTCTTTGTTTGGTTAAGTGCTACCCGCATGCACGTATGGACACACCTTAAAGAAGAAAGTGTAGGTGTAACCGGCATTGGCTTATACCCCGATGGTATGGTAGAGCACGATAAACAGATCGGTCGCGTATTGGCCAAACTAGAGGAGCTTGGCATATATGACAATACCATGATCATGTATTCTACAGATAATGGTGCCGAGAAATTTACCTGGCCCGATGGCGGTACTACTCCTTTTGCAGGGGAAAAAGGTACTACCTGGGAAGGTGGCTTCAGAGTTCCATGTATGATCAAATGGAAAGGCGTTATTGAACCTGGCACAATATTCAATGATATTCATTCCCATGAAGATATGCTGCCAACAATGTTAGCTGCTGCAGGTGTTAAAGATGTGAAAGAACAACTTCTCACCGGCTATCAAGCCGGAGACAAAACTTTCAAACTCCATCTGGATGGTTATAACATGCTAGATTTCTGGCAAGGCAAAGCAGAAGCATGCCCACGCAAAGAGATATTTTACTTTGATGCCGGTGGTAATCTTAATGCGGTGCGATATAACGATTGGAAACTGCACTTTACTTTAATGGAAGGCTCCATCAACGAAGCTTACAGAAAAACTCCTTCCTGGCCAATAGCTATCAACCTGAGGGCCGATCCTTACGAAGTATCATGGAAATCTGCCTTATACATCCGCTGGTTTGCTGACAACATGTGGTTATTTGTTCCGGCACAGGATGTTGTAGGACAATTTCTCGCTACCTTTAAGGAGTTCCCTCCAGTAAGAGGTTCATCACTGGGCGTTGACAAAGTTGTTCAATCTATGACCGCGCATCCTAATGCACAATAGTCATTCGAAAGCTTTAACAAAAAAGTACTTTACAACAATTCTTAAAAAAGGTAGCTTTTAAGCATCACTTTATTGCTGTGCAATATTGACAATTATTGATGTAGACATCAGGATCACTAAGACTTAAACTTGGTGCCCTGATGTCTTCTCTGCATAATACCATTGATCAAAAAGGGATGTATCGATAGAAGCACTCTCCTGAAATAAAGTTATTGACACAATGACGGCTTTAATAAATATAAGGACAAAAGCCTGATATTAATATTGATTGGCAGCAAACAGCTGTTTGACTACTGGCAAAAGCAGACAGTTCTTATCAAGAAAATCGAATAATTATTATTTTTGCATCAATGTCAGACCTCTCGATGCAAAATATCAATTACCTGCCAGGCGTGGGACCAAAAAAAGCCGAGCTATTGAAGCAAGAGCTTAAAATTGGATCGTATGAGGATTTGCTATATTACTTCCCTTATAAATATGTTGACCGAAGTAAGTTTTACTCTATCAGGGATATTAACACCAAACTGCCTTATATTCAGGTCAAAGGACGTTTCACTTCTCTTAACACAGTTGGTTCCGGGAGACAAAGCAGGATGACGGCAACCTTTTCTGATGGTACCGGCATATTGGAGTTAGTTTGGTTCAAAGGGCATAAATACGTTAAGGAGGGTATTAATTCTGAAGCCGAATACATTGTTTTTGGCAAACCTACAGCCTTTAATGGTAAAATAAACATTGTTCATCCGGAGCTTGAGAAAGTAAACGAATCTCAGCCTAAAATATCATCGGCACTTCAGGCTTTTTACAATACAACTGAAAAGATGAAGAAAGGCTTTTTGAATTCAAAGACGATTCAAAAACTTCAGCAGAACGTATTTCTGTCTTTTCAGGGTAAAATACCTGAGAGCTTGCCAGCCAGCATAATTGAAAAATATAAGTTTCTGAATCTGAATGACTCACTTAAGGCCATTCATTTTCCACCCAATGCCCAACTGCTTGAAAAAGCCCAACTGCGCCTTAAGTTTGAAGAGCTGTTTTATATACAGCTCAACATACTTCGCCAACGCAACCAGCGAAGTAAAGCCATAAAAGGCCACCTGTTTGCTACAGTTGGTGATTTTTTAAATGAATTCTATTCACAAAAGATACCATTTGAACTGACCAACGCTCAAAAACGGGTTATTAAAGAAATAAGGCGTGATATGGGTTCAGGCAAACAGATGAATCGCCTATTACAAGGAGATGTTGGCTCGGGAAAAACATTAGTGGCATTGATGGTAATGCTGATTGCTCTTGACAACAGTTTTCAGGCATGCCTGATGGCTCCAACTGAGATATTAGCTACCCAGCACTTTGAAACCATCAGTGAAATGGTGGAGGGATTGGGTATCAAAGTAGCTCTTCTAACGGGCTCATCAAAAAAGAAAGAACGTGAACTAATTGATGCCGACCTCCGTTCAGGTGAACTGCAAATACTTATTGGAACCCATGCTTTGCTTGAAGACAAAGTTGTATTTAAGAACCTTGGTCTGGTGGTAGTTGATGAGCAACATCGCTTTGGCGTGGCACAACGAGCCAGACTATGGAAAAAGAACAGCCAACCACCTCATGTTTTGGTCATGACAGCTACTCCAATCCCACGTACCCTGGCCATGACCATCTATGGTGATTTGGATGTGTCGGTGATCGATGAACTTCCTCCCGGACGTAAGCCCATTGAAACGGCCCATTATTTTCATAACCGCAGAAACAACCTTAACAAGTTCATCCAAGGTGAATTGGATAAAGGTCGTCAGGTCTACGTTGTATATCCATTGATCGAAGAATCGGAAAAGATGGACTTCAAGAATCTGGCTGAAGGGTACGAATATATGCAACGTGTTTTTCCCGATCACAAAGTGAGTATGGTACATGGCAAACTAAAGCCGTCCGAGAAGGATGCCGAAATGCAGGAATTTGCCTCTAACCGTTCACAAATCCTGGTGTCAACAACTGTTATTGAGGTGGGTGTTAATGTACCTAATGCATCGGTTATGGTAATTGAAAGTGCTGAGCGCTTTGGCTTGTCTCAATTACACCAGTTACGTGGGCGTGTTGGTCGCGGGGCCGACCAAAGCTTTTGTATATTAATGACTGGCTATAAACTGTCTGAAGAAACCAGGAAACGTATGGATATCATGACACGCTCAACCGATGGCTTTGAAATTGCTGAGGCCGACCTTAAATTGCGCGGCCCTGGTGATTTGGAAGGAACACAACAATCAGGCCTTCCATTCTCTCTTAAAATTGCCAACCTCGGGCGCGACGGTCAAATACTCCAGTTTGCACGTCAGGTTGCAGAAGCCATATTAGCTGATGATCCCCTGCTTGAAAAGCAGGAAAACTTCATTCTCACTAAGCAGCTGAAAAAACTGGCCAGTGAAAAAATGAACTGGAGCATGATAAGTTAGAAAATTAGAGTTAACAGATGATGATTTATGGTGTAGGTTTGAATAATTGAGCATAATTGATACGAACCTGATGTCAAAATTTAATGTTGAACTCAGGTTAATAACTATCTTTAGTTCCATTAACAAACTATTATGACAATGAACAGTACAAAACCATACCCAAGTCTGGCCCAGAGCTGGGGGATTACAGGAATTGTTATTCTCTGCATGCTTTTATTTACACCTGTCAATACCGTTTTACTACCTATTATAGGTAAAGAATACGCCATGATGACATATTACATTCTAATGATGGCTGTTGCTGCCTTTATTGCCTATCTCATCCGTAAAAATGCCAGTGGAATAAAAAGCTATCCTTTCAAAATAGAAAACGGCCGTTTGTTACCTATAATTATTTTGGGAGCTATAGGTTTACTGTTTGGCATCGTTAACCCGATTAGTAGTCTCATCCCAATGCCCGATCTGATTAAGGAAATGTTTAAAGAGATCGCATCGCTTAAAGGTTTTGGAGCCTTTATTATGTTGGTAATAGCTGCTCCTGTTTTTGAAGAATTCATATTCAGGGGAATTATATTAGATGGTATGTTAAAAAAGTACTCACCCGCTAAAGCCATATTCTGGTCATCGTTTTTATTTGGCTTTGTACACCTTAATCCCTGGCAATTCGTAACAGGACTGGTTATTGGTGTTTTTATCGGCTGGGTTTATTTCCATACCAGAAGTCTATCCATCAGCATGCTCATTCATGCTGCTGTTAATTCATGTGCGTTTTTCTTAAAGTTCTTCATAGACGAAGAAGCAATGTTTGATCAGTCATTTGCTGAATCGTTTGGAGGAATAACCAATGCTATTGCAGTAACCGGATCTGCACTACTTATTGCAGCAGTGTGCCTTACAGTATTAAAACGAGAGTTTGGTAAAACGGATTCAACGGTGCGGTTAAATCAAACGGAATAGTTTAGAATGCCTTTGATATAAAGTGCCATAAAGACAGCTCACTTTTATTAAATAGCTGGAAATAAATGTTTTAAATTTACACTTCAAGATAAGGCCGCTAAGAATTACGCAAAGCTCACAAAGTATATAAGGTTACTTTGCGTGCTTTGCGTGAAATATCTTTTAATTTGTAGATTCTCTTTTCAATTAGATTATCCCTGGGACGACTTAAAAGCAATCTCCCTCATCTCCTAAAGGGTTGCAACATTATCTTCTTTAGTCAAAATAATCTTAGAATTTACTTTCGATGTCACCTCATTCATAAAGCGCTTCAATTCCTTATAGCTCGATGAAGGATAACTTTGCTTTTTAAAACTATAATCAGCTACAATCTGAATACTATTGCCCCGTACTTTGGCAATGTAATTAAAGGACACATTATCCGTGTTTATTCTACGTTGCGATGGCAACTCATCCACTTTATAGCCTTCGGGTATCACAATTGTCGCTATATATCGATTTCCAACCAGGTATACCATATCAATTGGCAATAAGCGCTCTTCCTGCTTAAACGGATTCTCCTTCTCGGCGATATTTACAAATGGCGATACAATCAACTGATTGTCTATTTGATCAAGTGACTGTGTAAAATCAAAGTTATACTTAAATGGCAATGTTTTTTCGTACAGATTTACAACATTTATTTCATCAACTATATTAATCCCTTTATTCATAAAGGCCTTTTCAAATTCCTCTTTATCGCGATGATAACCTTGTCGTTCAGCCAAAGCCATGTAGCCGGTTGTTTTTGACATGCAACGTCCTTCCACCTCTCCTTCTTCCGGATTAATTTGCAAAACAAGATTAAATTCTTCAAGCGATAGGGCATTATTCGATATAGTTACCCATTCTTCACTATCCTCTTCAATAATAAAGCCTTTGCCATTGATACAGCGTGAAGGAATTAAATAGTTCGGACACATACTTTCGGTTGCATCAACCAGCCGTTTTTTGCCATCCACCTCTACCAATACTACCACATAGTTGAACAGGTTGGAATACGGAAAACTATCACTGACCTTACCATTATTCCGGGTACTGATAATAACGGGAGAAGCATTTAAACCAACTGCTCGTAGTGCACCTGTCGTACTCAGGTTAATATTTCCGACATTACCCGTCAGCTTCTCATTAAATTCTTTAAACGATGAATAAGCATTTTTACCATAGTAACCATCCCATTTATACGTTTTTTTCATATAGTTTAACACTTCATCCAATCGTTTTTCCTCAGGCTTATCAGCCAAGGAAACTAAAGTTTTAGCACCCCATTTTTCAGCTTTTTTCAGGTATTTACCAAAACTGGTTCTGTCAAGCATTTCGTTGGCCAGCGAAGGCCAGGTATTCATGTATTGCTTTTTATATCCCCCTGGGTTATTAATTTCCGATATCTGAAAATCAATCTTTTTAATGTAATCATTACGTGAAGAGATGAAGCTTTCGTCTTTAAAAGATGGTACATTTTTCAAACCAAATTCATATACCATATCCTTGAATGTTATACCGGCAAAACTACGTTCAATCCCACCTTTTTCATAACTCTTAAAATGATCCATGCGACTACTACCCTGAATACGATAACGGTATGAGTAGAAAGGAATCATATTCACTTTGTATTCACTATATAAGGTTGGTATATCCGTTTGAAATTCCCAATCTTTAAAGTGGATAAAAAATGGTGAAAATACTGAATATGACACATCTATTATGCACCCCTCTTTAACATTAGGCATGGCAAATTTTTTCAAATACATATACTGGTTATAGTCCTCTGAATAAACGTTCTTAGTATCAAGTGCCACTTTTTTGATTTGCCCACCTTCAATATTGAAAGTGAAGCCCTTTATTTCATCTACTTTTTCATTTCTGTCATCACCTTTATACAATAGAATTTCAAACTCCCCTTTATCAAAAGCAGCCTCGTTGAATATCTTAATTCTGACATGTCGGTCAAATCGAAGGACAAACCCCTCATCCTCCCTTACAAACCAGGAATTTCCTTTGTCGAAAATAACAACAGCTGGTGCGTCCTTTTCAAATTCGCACTCTTTTAATTCAACATCTGATGGCTTTAAAACACCAAACTCTGTTTGTTGTGCATTTGATAGAGTGACGACCCAAAATAGTAGAATTATAAATGGGAAAAATGTTTTCATCTGTTTATAGTTTATTTTTAGTTCTCAGAACCTGTTCGGACTTTTACCTTTTAAACACTCTTGTAAAGTTTAATCAATCTCGATTTGTCAATTGCGATTAACCTGCACATGACAGCTTTACCAGGTATTGAATAAATGTTATTATTGATAGTTTACCATACCCTTTTGAAGCTCCTTGTTCCTGCAATCACGGATGAACGCATATAAACCAGCGTATTCACTCAATTGATAAACGCCGGATTGAATGATGATATGCCTGATGATCATAAGCTCATTACCTTCAAAACTTACTTCACGTTTATAATGTCCGTAATCCGATTCAATAAGCTCATTTTGTATTCCTGCCACGCTTTTTATCATTCTCGGCAAGGTATATTGAATCGTATCTGTAACATTAAAGGGATAGGCAAACCGAAGTTCTTGTGTTCTCTTTTCAGGTTTTTCCAACTTGAAGTAAAATGACCGCAACGGCTTTATTAAGGCTCTTGAACCAATGGGTTCCACGTTATTATTTAATGCCGCGTTTATTTCCAAAGTCAAATAAGTTGAATCGCGATCAGTCCGATTAATATTAAAATCACTTATATCAGCTTGCTCAAACAACTCCAATTCATCCAGATAGTCCATTTTTTCGCGTTGAGGCAAAGCATCATTCACACCTTTTAAATAGTCAAACACCGGCCCTTTTATAACAGCAACACTCGACATTTTCTGTTCGCCATCCTTATTAATTGTAACCTTGGTAGAGTAATTGCTTGCAACATCAGTCAACTTTAAAGCAGGTGTTCTGGTCAGTTTACTTTCATTGCCATCAACCAACAGCACTGTGCGGTTTTGAGTAAAAGATCCCAAATAATTAAATGGTGCTGTATTATCAGTACATTCGAGCCAAATCGTATCATTTGGCTGCGGCACACACAATATTACATGATTAAACTGTTGCGATGGAAATTCTTTGTTAACGGGAACAGGATAACGATCGGCATATACTTTGGTATATATTGAACGAATACCAGCTTCTTTCAGCATTGTATACATGTAATTTGTTAAAGCCTTACAATCACCATATTTATTTTTACATACATAGGCTCCCGTCTCCGGCTTTAAACCACCAATATCCAATGACACATTTATATAGCGAGTATTATCCTGCATGTATTTATACAGGACATTGATTTTTTCTACATCACTAATACAATCTTTCGTCAATTCCATCACCTTCTGCTTTTCATCATCGGTAAGGTAATCCGTGTTTTCTTTTAAATCACTTGACCACTTTCCAAAATCCACCCAACTTTTGGAACTTCCTTTTACCCCATATTTAAAGTGTTCGGGTATAATAACTACATGTGGCTGTAATTCTATATATTTTGGGCCATATTTTTGTCTTTTAACATATTCCACATCTTTAGCCGTCCAATTATAAATATACGCATCCTGATTTCGTTTTATCACAGCCGAATCAAGCCCATACTGAATCAATCGTATGGGAAAATCAACAGGTAGGTTAACTGTAAGCGAAGCATTTTTTACAGGTGCTTTCTTATACCACCTCGGATACCAGTTAGCGATGTACAAATATTCATTTGTATCCTCTTCATAACTGTATTTGACGATATAAGGATAACGGTTATGAATCATTTCGAATGAAAGTTTCATATCATCACTATGGAATGATGCATAGGAAAATACATTTGAACGAAGGATATCTTTATTCTTAAGGCTACGAATCTTTTTCCCAAACAGATCATAAATACCCGCCTCCAACTCCTTAATATTATTCCCCTTGGTATAAGGGATCTCAATTTCAGCATAATCCGTTCCTTTTGCCGAATTAATCTGTAATTCTATTTCGGTAAGTTTAACTATTTTATTATTCCTTAGAATTACTTGTCTATGATAGTTGTTAACCTGACAATCGGGCACTTGTGCACAGACACTAACCATTGTTGTTAACAACAGGTATAAAATGAGGGATAGGCGCATTAGAATATTTTTTTATGAAGATAATATTTTTACCTATACATCATAAAGAAGACTAATTATTTTGATAATATCTACATAATAAAAAAGCCGCAACCAAAGGGATGCGGCTCATTTAAATATCTGTTAACCTTAGCGATGACTAATATCACCTGCTCCGGATTCGTTTAATTGTTTTATTTCAGGATTACCGTAATAAACAATATCACTTCCTCCACTGGCATTGGCTGTTATTTCTTTTTCAGCCCATACAATGGCATCAGAACCACCCGAAGTGGTTACTTTGACACTTTGTGCTTTTAATTCACGGGCATTAATATCAGAACCACCGCTGGACGAAGCAATCAACTGCTTTGTTGTTCCTTTTATTTTAATATCAGAACCTCCGGAAGTTGTCAGCTTTAATTCGCCGGTCTTAACCTCTACGTATATATCAGCCCCACCACTGGTGCTAACTTTCAAATACTCCTGTTCTATGGTATTTTGTCCATAAATATCAGAACCTCCACTGGCTACAATTTTTTCCAATTGCTTAAATGACAAATATACTTTTGGCACTGATTTACTATTCCAGTTCCAGCTACCGTTCCCTTTCATATAAATTTTTAAGGTAGATCCCTCTACTTCAGTTCTCAATTTATGAAGATCATCTTTAAGGCATTCAACTTCCAGAGCTACTGCATCAGACTGGGTTAAGTACAGATCAATACCAGATGAAACACTTACAGCGGTAAAATCACCAACACTGCGTTTTTCTTTTTCCTGGGCAAAAGTAAGACCTGTAAAACATGCGATCAGGGCAATTAGTGTAATCTTTCTCATATGCTAAAGTTTATGTGTTTAGATAATAGGACGCTTGCCTTATTAATATAGTTACAAGTTACAGCTAATTCTTTATTTATGACGATTGAAATAATCAATTGTAGCACGCTTTACATGGGGTGCCAGAAGCAGCGCAGCAATCATATTGGGAAATGCCATCAAGGCGTATGCCGAATCAATAAAAGCAATCACAACATCGATAGACACAACAGCTGCTATTACAGCACTTAAGACACTTACCACATTGTATATATTCTTCGACTTTGTACCGAATAAATAAGATGAACACTTATTGCCGTAATAAGGGAATGCAAACAATGTTGATAAAGCAAAAAACATGACACACAATATTAACAAATAAGGCCCGTATGTTGGAATCGCTTTATCAAAAGCCAAAGCTGTCAGCGTGATACCATCTGCATCGCTTGTTTGCCAAACTCCTGTAACCAAAATGGCCAGTGCTGTCATGGTACAGACAATAAGCGTATCAACGATGGGACCCAGCATTGCAACCAAACCTTCGCGCACCGGTTCATTTGTTTTAGCAGCACCATGTGCCAAAGGAGCCGTACCGATACCTGCTTCATTGGAAAATGCAGCACGCTTTATACCGGTAATAATTATTATTCCAACAGCTCCACCCAACACAGCCTGGGCTTCAAAGGCATCTTTAAATATCAATAAAACAGCATCGACCAGTTGATCAGGGTGAGAAAATATAATAAACAAAACTATTCCAACATACAACAACACCATAAACGGAACGATGCTCGCCGTTACTTTACCAATGCGTTTGATACCCCCAAATATTACTGCCGACATGGACAGAGCAATGATAATACCGGTTATCAAATCAGAAGTAAAACCTGTTTTTATACCATTCGGTTGTAACACAATATCACGAAACACCTGAGTCAACTGATTACTCTGAAATACCGGAAACACAGCAAACATAGCTGCAACCGCAAAAAATACAGCCATGGGTTTCCATTTCTTTCCTAAACCCTCAGTAATTATATACATCGGACCACCCTGTATTTCTCCCTTATCATCCTTTGCCCGAAACATAACTGCCAGTGTTCCCGTAAAAAATTTCGTTGAAACCCCCAGCAAGGCACTGATCCACATCCAGAAAATAGCTCCGGGACCACCTGCTGTTATAGCAACCGCTACTCCACTGATATTCCCCATTCCAACAGTTGCAGCCAATGCGGTGGATAAAGCCTGAAAGTGATTGATATGCCCTGCTTCTTTGGGGTCGTCATATTTACCCCTTAAAATGTCAACCGCATGAGCAATGTAACGAAACGGCATCAGTTTACTGTATATCATAAAAAAGAAACCTCCGCCAAGGAGTAGAATAAGTAGTGGAGTTCCCCAAATAAACTCACTAAATTTGATGATCAGGTTTTCAATATTTTTCATTTTAGAAAGATAGAAAAAGTGTGAAGCCTTACAAAAGAATATAAAGGTCATCGCTTTAAAATTTTTTAACGCTAATTATTGCAAGATTTCTTTAATTCATGTTGAATTAAGTTTTAGATTTGCAACCATTCATAATTAATGAAGACAACAAACATCAACTAATAATCAATAACATAAATTCTGCTTAAGCCAATAGTCGCCTCTATCATTATCAACACACTGACGACTAATGACTTTTGCTTATTAAGCAAATTACACTATGGCTGATTTTAAATACCAAAAACCTTTTCCAATCCTTAAGGATACTACTCCTTATCGATTAATTACTAAAGATTATGTTTCTACCATTGAAGTGGATGGTCGAAAAATACTAAAGGTAGACCCCAAAGGCTTAGAGCTTTTATCCAAAGAAGCATTTGCAGATGTTTCTTTTTACCTGCGCCCAACGCACCTTGAAAAATTAGCTCACATATTAAAGGACGAAGAATCGTCAGATAATGACCGGTTTGTTGCCCATACCATGTTAATGAACCAGGTTGTTACGGCAGAGGGTGAATTACCGACCTGTCAGGATACCGGAACTGCCATTGTTTTGGGTAAAAAAGGTGAAAACGTGTACACCGGTGCCAATGATGCCGAGCATTTGTCACGTGGTGTTTATGAAACATACCGCGACCGAAACCTTCGCTATTCACAGGTTGTACCATTCTCTATGTTTGAAGAGAAAAATACAGGTTCTAACCTTCCTGCACAAATTGACATATACGCCGAGCAGGGTAATCAATATGATTTCTTGTTTATGACAAAAGGTGGTGGTTCAGGTAATAAAACATTTCTGTACCAGCAGACCAAAGCTTTATTAACAGAAGAGAACCTGACTAAATTCGTTCAGGATAAAATTAAAGACCTTGGTACTTCAGCATGCCCTCCTTATCACCTGGCTTTGGTAATAGGCGGTACATCGGCCGAAGCAACACTGGCTGCTGTTAAAAAAGCATCCGCAGGATATTTTGACCACCTGCCAACCGAAGGCAATGAAGGAGGTCAGGCATTTCGTGATTTAGAGTGGGAAGCCAAAGTACAGAAGATTTGCCAGGAAAGTACAATCGGCGCTCAGTTTGGGGGAAAGTACTTTGTTCATGATGTACGCGTAATCCGCATGCCTCGTCACGCGGCTTCCTGTCCTGTTGGGTTAGGTGTTAGCTGCAGTGCTGACCGTAATATCAAAGCCAAAATCACCGAAGAAGGAATTTTTGTGGAAGAGTTGGAGAAGAATCCGTCTCGTTTTGTTCCTAAAGAAGCACCTCACATGGCTCCTGCCATTGACATTGATTTGGACCAGCCTATGGAAGATGTTCTTAATGAACTTAAGAAACATCCGATCAAAACGCGTTTAAATCTTTCAGGAACACTTATTGTAGCACGTGACATTGCACATGCTCGCATCAAACAAATGCTGGATGAAGGTAAGCCAATGCCAGACTACTTCAAAAACCATCCTGTTTACTATGCAGGACCGGCAAAAACTCCTAAAGGAATGGCTTCAGGAAGTTTTGGACCAACAACAGCAGGCCGTATGGACCCTTATGTTGACATTTTCCAGAAACACGGTGGTTCGATGATTATGGTAGCCAAAGGAAACCGTTCACAAGCTGTAACTGATGCCTGCAAAAACAACGGAGGTTTCTACCTTGGTTCCATTGGCGGACCAGCTGCCATTTTAGCCAAAAACAGCATTAAATCTGTTGAAGTAGTTGACTTTGAGGAATTGGGCATGGAAGCAGTACGTAAAATACGTGTGGAAAACTTCCCGGCATTCATCATTGTTGATGACAAAGGCAATGACTTCTTTGCAAAGCTTTAATTGAGTTTTTAAAACTTAGTAAACATACACAAGGTGCGAATTATTCTACTATGAATAGTTCGCATCTTTTTTGTTTGTTATATTGCGAGCATAATCCTCAATCTATGTCACATATATCCATCCAATACTATAAAAGTCCTTGTGGCGAATTGATCCTTGGCTCATATAATAATCAACTTTGTCTGTGCGACTGGCGCTATCGTAAAATGCGTCAATCGATAGATAATCGTATTACAAAATCTTTAAAAGCCACATATAAAGAAGAACCATCTTCAGTAATCAATGAAGCTATTCAGCAACTCGAATTATATTTCAAAGGTGAACTAAAGGTTTTTAAATTGCCCCTACTGCTTGCCGGTACAGAATTTCAAAAAAAGGTATGGAATACATTGGCAGAAATCCCCTGGGGAACAACCAATTCCTACCTGGAACTAAGTAAATTACTGGGAAATAACAATGCCATAAGAGCAGTTGCCTCTGCCAATGGAGCCAATGCTATTTCTATTATCATACCATGTCACAGAATTATAGGCAGTGATGGCAAATTAGTTGGATATGCAGGTGGTTTGACTGCTAAAAAGAAACTTTTAGAGCTCGAAGGCTGCTTCCGGGTCAACAACCAGCTTAGTCTCTTCGATTAATAAATATTGGACTTTTAAAACGTTACTCCATAAAAAGTACCAAAAATAACACTCGTCTAAAAAGCAGCTATTTACAAGCACCTCCTCTGCAATTAAAAGAAAAAATTCCGTAAAAAACCGCCACTTAGTTACAGTTTAAAACCTTTATTACATATATTTTTCTTTATATAATTTTTTCCACCTGTACTACAGCCCTTTACGAAACTTACGAAAACATAGTTGCTGTTTTATTTGTTTATTTTATAACATTTTACAAATCTTAGCATATCAATTCACAGCACATACTGATATACTTCTTAATTAGCTGATAATAAAGAACTATTTCAGTATTTTTATTTGTACTTTTTTGTTATTATTTGTTTTATTTAGTTAATATTTTAAAGATATACACATTCTTTTATCACATTTAAATCACACAGAAACCACAATTAGTTTCAATTTGTAAGTAACCCCAATTAACAACAAACAAAATGGAAGCAGTAAAATCTATGGTAGACTTGAAAAAGTATGGAATTGTTAACACTCCCACAATCATATACAATCCATCCTATGAAGATTTATACTTAGATGAATTAAATCCTGAATTGGAAGGATATGAAAAAGGGCAATTAACGGAAACGGGTGCCATTAACGTAATGACTGGAAGATTCACCGGTCGTTCACCTAAGGATAAGTATATTGTATACGACGACGTTACAAAAGATACAATCTGGTGGACTTCGGAGCACTCTAAAAACGATAATAAACCTGTTTCAAAAGAAACCTGGAGCCAGTTAAAATCAGATGTTTGCACACACCTGTCCAACAAAAACCTTTATGTTATTGACACTTTTTGTGGCAGCAACACCAACAGCAGGTTAAAGGTTCGTTTTATAACTGAAGTTGCCTGGCAGGCTCACTTTGTCAAAAACATGTTCATTCGCCCTTCAGACGAAGAGTTAGCCAACTATGGAGAACCTGACTTTGTAGTCATCAATGGCTCTAAAACAACAAACAAAAACTGGGAAGAACAAGGACTCAACTCAGAGGTATTTACCATGTTTAACCTTAGTGAACGCATGCAGATCATTGGCGGCACATGGTATGGAGGAGAAATGAAGAAGGGCATCTTCGCTATGATGAACTATTATCTTCCTCTTAATGGCATGGCTTCTATGCATTGCTCTGCCAACAAAGGCAAAAATGGCGATGTGGCTATTTTCTTCGGTCTTTCCGGAACAGGTAAAACAACACTTTCAACAGATCCGAAAAGAGAATTAATTGGCGACGATGAACACGGCTGGGATAACGACGGTGTTTTCAACTTCGAGGGCGGATGTTATGCCAAAACAATTAATCTTGATAAAGAAAGCGAGCCAGACATTTATAATGCCATCAGAAAAAACGCACTGCTGGAAAACGTCAGCGTAGATGAAAATGGTAAGATCGAATTTACAGATAATTCAGTAACGGAAAATACCAGGGTTTCCTATCCAATTCATCACATCAATAACATTGTAAAGCCAGTTTCAAAAGCAGGACATGCCAATAAAGTTATCTTTTTAACAGCAGATGCTTTTGGTGTGATGCCTCCGGTATCAAAGCTCACTCCTGATCAGACCCAATATCATTTCCTTTCAGGTTTTACTGCCAAGTTAGCAGGAACTGAATTGGGAGTTACTGAACCACGTCCAACATTCTCAGCATGCTTTGGCGAAGCTTTTCTGTCATTACACCCTACCCAGTACGGAGCGGAACTGGTTAAAAAGATGGAGCAACATGACGCAAAAGCCTACCTGGTAAATACCGGATGGAACGGAACAGGGAAACGTATCTCAATAAAGGACACCAGGGCAATTATCGATGCCATACTGGATGGTTCTATTGAAGAAGCAGAAACATCACACATTCCAATTTTTAATCTGGAAATTCCTACTTCATTGCACGATGTAAATCCTGAGATCATGGATCCAAGGAACACATATAGCGATAGCAAAGATTGGGAAGAAAAAGCGAAAGACCTGGCATCAAAGTTCATTAATAACTTTAAAAAGTACACTGACACGCCAGAAGGTCTGGCACTTGAAAAAGCAGGACCTGAAATTTAAACTCCTAATAACTACCAAATAAAGAGGTGCTGACCAGCTGGTTGGCGCCTTTTTTTTATTCAACGACATATAACTACCAGCAAAATTTATGGCACGCTAATTGTTATATTTTGATTGGAATTAATTTCCAATGGATTAAGGCTGACTTATTGCAGTTACACTACAAACGATAGAACGTTATTAATTGTTAAAAACGCAACCTTAATCAATTCTATAAGTAAACTAGTCAAAATTAACTTTAAAAATGTGAGCTATGAATCTTCGTATAACCAAAAATGCTAAGAATAAGCAGATTTCATTTTTAATCGCATTAGATAACTTTCTTACAAAAAGAAATAATACGAAAGCATCAATATTAATGCAACGGTTAAATCAGTTTTTAGAAAAGAAGAATCCTGATTTCAGTTTCGAAGCGCAAGAAGGTTCCGATAATAACATTGAGATCTTTGCAGGAAAAAGACTAATCGCGTATTACGCATAAAACTAATAAACAGCAGGGAACAATTACTTGCTGTCATTTCATTACAAATGGCTCTTTTAATACAAAAGAGCCATTCTTGTTTGCATTCTTTTCTACATCTTTGCGACTTCAAACATTCATTAGCATGAAACTGAAGAAACTCATCCCCCAATTAGCGTCAAACATTATTGATTTACATTTTGACACTGAACCGAGAGCGGTTCAAAGCCAGAGTATACCTAAAATTAAATCAGGAGCTGACATATTTGCCATAACTCCAGAAAAGACAGGTAAGTCAACCGCGCTTTTAATTGGCATCATTCAACAACTCAAAGAACCTTTTGAGGAAGCTCCAAGAGCCATTGTACTGACATCAACACGGGAAAATGCATTTGAATTGGAAGAGCAGTTTCAACTATTGGCAGCCAAAACAAAACTCAGAAGCTTTGTAGCCTTCGATCAGGGAATTCTTCAATACCAGAAAGATGAAATTTACGATGGTCTTGACGTTCTTTTCTGCACACCCAAAAGACTTATGGAGTTAGTTAACATCAACGGTGTTCCGATGACAAAGGTGAAGATACTGGCTGTAGATGAAGCTGACACTGTAATCACAAATTCTCATCACGCCATTATCTATAGAATTGCCGATGGAATCAAAAACCCTCAACTCCTGTTCTTTGCTAAAAAATGGCACCAGAGTTTTGATACGGTTGAAGAACGACTAATGAAGAACCCACACTATATTGAAATTGAATAACATGAAATGCCCCTGCTCCTCAGGTAACAATTACAACTGCTGCTGCCAGCCTTATTTAGAAAACAAACAGGATGCTCCAACAGCATTACAATTAATGCGATCGCGCTATACAGCTTTTACTCAGGGCAACATTAATTATTTAATAAAAACCCACCACATCAGCACGCGCCCCTTAAAAGAAAAAGAAGACATAGAACAATGGGCGCGATCAGTACAATGGATGGGACTCACCATTATTAACTCTGAAAAAGGACAAGCAACAGACACTGAGGGAATGGTCGAATTCAAGGCCTTATTCATAGAAAACGGTCAATTGCAGGCCATACATGAAAAATCCCTTTTTCGAAAGGAAAAAGGGATGTGGTTTTATACTTCAGGGCAACAATATTAATCTTCGAATTTATAATAGATCTTACTTACCAGCTTCCAGCCATCGTCAAATTTATACAACGAGATATAATCAACATATTTAAGTTCCCCGCCAACATAAAATTCAAACTTAGCCACCGCAGCTGTACCTGTCACATCAACCGATAAAAACTTAACACTAATCAAATTATTCTTAGGACGAGGTAATTTCCCCTCTTTTTTACGCTGAATGACTTTCTCTTTCCATTCTGAAATGGATAATTTCCATATGGCTCCCTTTTCTCCTATGCCCAACAAATTAAAGTCAGGATGAATACCGGCATCAATTTTATCAATATCCCCTTCGTTTTGTATACCTTCAACATAGGCCGACTGGATAACTTTTTTGATGGCTTCAATTTCCTTATTATTCTCCTGTGCTTGTGCTAATAATGACACAGCAAAAAACACTAGTAATACATGTAGTTTTCTCATATCTAATATTCTTGATTGGGTTTGAAATTTCTTTAAAGAACCACACTATGCTAATCAATTTTGTCTAATCTGCGAACTTAATTCATTCAAAATAACCCACAGAAACAAAATCTAAACAGTTTCTTTTATGTTTTAAATATACAACAATTCATTTTTACTTTACCCACTCCACTTTTTAAGTTATTTTTGCAGCCGTAAAAGCAAATGATATGTCGATGCAGGAGTACGAGAAGTTAAAAGAACTATTGGCTAAAAACAAGAAGTGGCCAATGCTATATATGTTTAAATTTATTGTCCCTAATACAGATGGTAAAGTACAACAGGTAGTTGATTTACTTCCAAAACACGGAACAGTTACATACAACCACACAAAGAATCTTAAATACGTATCTGTTACCTGTCGCGTTAGCATGAAGAGTGCCAACGCCATCATTGAAGTCACAAGCAAGATAGCCGCTATTGAAGGCGTTATGAGCCTTTAGTGCAAAACAATATAACCATTAAAAATGAGAGGGATACAGCCCCTTCTACTCTTAACAACCCAAAACTACATAATGGTAGCGTTTTGTTATTGAAGTTTTTAAAATAGCATTGCCTTTTACAAGATAATGAGGTATTTTTATACTTTATCACACTCATTATCGCCATTATGAAGCAAATATTAGCAACCTTTATCCTGGGTTTATTAGCACTATCATATGCTAATTCTCAAAATCAGAAAATAGGGATTATTGAGCATCTCGATGAATACCTGCCTGAGGATATTCATGTTATCGACATCAATGGAGATACGGTTCTGTTATCTTCCGTTATCCAGAACAAACCAACTGTTCTAAACTTTGTCTATTACCGTTGTCCCGGCATATGCACTCCCCTAATGGATGGCATAACCGAAGTGGTTAACTTATCTGATATGCAACTAAGCCAGGACTACCAGATAGTAACCATCAGTTTCGACTATACAGAAAACCACGAACTCGCTCTCAAAAAAAGAAACAACTATTCAATGATAGTTGAAAAAGAAGGTATGGAAAAAGGCTGGTTGTTTTTCACAGCTGATAGCAGCAATGTAGCCCACCTTACAAAGGCTACGGGCTTCAGTTATAAAAAAACAGGCAATGATTTTATACACACTGCCGGATTAATATTGATCAGCCCCGATGGTAAAATCACAAGATACCTGAATGGCACCTACTTTCTGCCCTTTGAATTCAAACTAGCGGTAATAGAGGCTTCAAAAGGCATTCCGGGACCAACCGTCAATCGCATTCTTCAGTTTTGCTACAGCTACGACCCGGCAGGCCAGGCATACGTATTAAACATCACCAAGGTAGCCGGCATACTTATTATTGTTATAGCCGGATTAGTGCTGTTAGTGCTCACCATTAAACCAAAGAAAACAGTAAAAACCTAAATCTCAAAACATGTCAAACCAACCCACAAACAGTTTCAGAGAAGTAAAAGGTAAATACAAAGGGATATTTGCCTGGATATTTTCAACTGATCACAAACGTATTGGCTTACTATATCTTTACTCGATCGTCAGCTTCTTTTTGATAGGCGTGCTTTTAGGCATTGTTATGAAGCTTGAATTAATGGCTCCCGGCAAAACGGTGATCGACCCGGCAACCTACAATGCCATATTTACTCTTCATGGTGTTATTATGATATTTCTTGTTGTGGTCCCCGGATTACCAGCCATTTTTGGTAATTTCTTACTCCCAATCATGATCGGAGCCAAAGATGTGGCCTTCCCCAAGCTCAACCTGCTTTCATGGTGGATATATGTTTTCGGAGCCATTATCGCTCTGTCTTCTCTCTTCATGGGCGGTGGACCACCAGATACGGGCTGGACATTTTACGCACCATACGCCTTCAAAACCAACACCAATATGCTACCGGCAGTATTGGGTGCATTTATACTGGGTTTCTCATCAATCCTTACCGGCATCAACTTCATTGTAACAATACACCGTATGCGTGCCCCGGGCATGACCTGGTTCAAAATGCCCCTGTTCCCATGGACCCTTTATGGCACAGGCTGGATTCAAATACTGGCTACTCCCATTGTTGGCATCACCTTACTGATGATAGTCGGAGAACGCGTGCTTAACATTGGCTTTTTCGATCCTGCATTAGGAGGCGATCCCATTTTATACCAACATCTGTTCTGGATATACTCCCACCCGGCTGTTTACATTATGATATTACCGGCCATGGGTGCGATCTCCGAGATCATTCCAACTTTTGCCAATAAATCTATATTCGGCTACAAAGCCATCGTTATTTCAACCCTGGCCATTGCTTTTGTCGGCTATTTTGTATGGGGCCATCACATGTTTACCTCGGGCATGAGCGGCACTGCCTTATATACCTTTTCACTGCTCACATTTATTGTAGCCATACCAAGCGCCATCAAGGTATTTAATTGGGTGGGCACTTTGCATAAAGCGTCCATTCAGCTGGAAACACCTTTCTTCTGGGCAGCATCGTTTTTATTTGTGTTTATGATCGGAGGCCTGTCAGGGCTCGCCCTTGGTGCACTGGCCACCAATGTTCACCTGCATGACACTGCTTTTGTTGTTGCACATTTTCACTTTATTGTATTTGGCGGTGTTGGTTTTGCATTTATGGGTGCCATCCATTATTGGTTTCCAAAAATATGGGGAAGGATGTACAACAGCAAACTGGCCACATCGGGCTGGATTATATTCTTCATTGGCTTCTGCACACTTTATTTACCAATGTTCTTTTTAGGTGTGACAGGTATGCCACGTCGATATTATGACTATGTGGAGGATTTCCATGGCCCCAATATCGTTTCAACAATTGGCTCATGGGTTCTGCTTCTTGGACTGATCATCATCATCTACAACCTGGTAAACGCCGCTTACAAAGGAGAAAAAGCCACAAAGAACCCGTGGGGTGGCCGCACCCTGGAGTGGACTGTAGATTCACCTCCATCACTTGAAAATTTTGAAGAGATACCAATAGTTGAAAGAGGGCCATATGATTACCGCAAAAACAAAGAGTCATGAATAACATAGCACATACACACCGCGATGACGAAGCCTCTAAATTAGGAATGTGGTTATTCATATTCACTGAACTTCTGCTTTTTGCAGGACTCTTCATCGTATATGGCATTTATCGCTACCTCAATCCTGTCGCCTTTCACCTGGCAGCAGAAGAACTGAGCGTTACCGTTGGAACGGTCAACACCGTTATCCTTCTCATAAGCAGTGCCACAATGGCCATGGCAAGCACCGCCATCCGACTTAAAAACAAACAGTTCACCATTCTTCTTTTGCTCATCACCTTATTTATTGCGTTTATGTTTATGACCAATAAATATTTTGAATGGAAGGGAAAATTCGAACATGGTATCTTCCCAGGAAGTGAAGACCTGTTAAGGCTGGGGCATGGCGACACACTATTCTTCAGTCTGTATTTTTTCATGACAGGGCTGCATGCTTTACACATAATCATAGGCTTTGTGCTGATCACCATCGTTTGCTACCGGGTCAACAACAACACTCTCACATACAAAAATCCGGTATTACTTGATAATTCAGGACTTTACTGGCACCTGGTTGACCTGATCTGGATATTTCTTTTTCCCTTATTCTACCTTATCACTTAAAACTGCGCGCCATGGACAACCATAAATCCGAACATATTGTACCTTACAAACTATACCTGATTGTATTATCGGGCCTGATCCTGCTCACTTTAATATCCGTGGGGGTTACTTACATTGAACTTGCGAACCTAACAGTATTTACGGCCATACTACTGGCTTCTGTCAAGTCAATATTGGTACTGGTATTTTTTATGCATTTAAAGTTTGACAACAAGCTGCTTCAAATATTGGTGACTGCTGTGTTTATTTTGATCACCCTTGTTCTTTTAATCACTTTCCTCGATTATAATTTCAGATAGCTATGAATGAAGATATAACAAATAAGGCCTCCAATTTCGTCTCACAGGTAGATTCTGCTTTTGTATACATATTTGGCATATCCATTTTGTTCCTGGTGGGTATAACAGGGTTTATGGTATACTACATACTCAGATACCGTAAAAGCAAAAATGCTGAAGCAAGCCATATCGAAGGCAGCAATACACTGGAGATTATATGGACAGTCATTCCAACCATACTGGTTTTATCAATGTTTTATTATGGCTGGTCAGGCTGGCGAAATCAGCAGGAAGTACCGGAGGATGCCATACCTATCAAAACAATTGCCCGAATGTGGAGCTTTACCTTTCAGTACGAAAACGGACTGATCACCGATACCTTATATGTGCCGATCAACAAAGCAGTGAAACTTGACCTGGTTGCACTTGATGTTTTACACAGCCTTTACATCCCTTCTTTCAGAGTAAAACAGGATATGGTTCCCGGAAAAGAAGCCAACATCTGGTTTGAATCAGGAAAGGAAGGAGAATATGAAATATTTTGCGCTGAATACTGTGGATTACGCCATTCTTACATGACCTCGGTCGTTAAGGTTATTCCGGCCGAGCAGTTTGATGAAATGACCAAAATCGATTCATCAGCCCTTGCCACCAACAACACAGTGGTTGACTCAAGACAAGCAGGCATAAGTATTACCCGCAAATATGGTTGCAATGCCTGTCATACAGCAGATGGCAGCAAGCTTGTCGGACCGTCGTATAAGAATATTTTAGGGCGCATGCGAACAGTTATCAAAGATGGTGATGAAATAGAGATGATGGCCGATGAAGATTACATTCGCCGTTCAATATATGATCCCAACGCAGAAGTGGTTAAAGGTTATGAAAAAGGCCTTATGCTGTCATATAAAGAACAGGTGACAGAAGAAGAATTTCAACAATTACTCGACTATTTCAGATACTTATCGGGACAATGAAAAAAGCATTCAAAAACATAGCCATTTTTGGCAAATTCAGCATTTCTCTTCCAATAGCACTAAGTTGCTTTATTGCCTTTGTTTTGTTTAATGAGCAACTAAGCTGGGAAGGGGTGCTTGCAGCAACAGGCATATTTTTCATGTCTGCCGGTGCTTCGGCCCTCAATCAGTTCCAGGAGCAAAACAGAGATAAACTAATGCGAAGGACCCAGGACCGACCACTTCCACGGGGTATCTTCAGCAAGAAGAAAGCCCTATTGACTATAAGCTGTTTTTGCATCACCGGCACAACCATACTATCAACCTTCAACCTTTCGGCAGTAATCTGGGGATGGGCTGGCATTATCTGGTATAACCTTATTTACACACCCCTTAAAACCAAAACAGCTTTTTCTGTTTTTCCAGGCGCTGTTGTAGGAGCCATTCCTCCAATTGCAGGCTGGTGTGCTGCCGGTGGTTCCATTGTGGATTTTCGCATCCATTTCATTGCATTCTTTTTCTTTTTGGGCCAAATGCCTCACTTCTGGCTCCTCGTATTAAAGTATAAAAACCAATATAAAAATGCCGGCTTTCCGGTTATTACAGATCACCTGTCAAACAGCCAGGTGGTGCGTATTAATTTAATATGGTTTATTGCAACGTTTATTTCTGCCTTGTTTTTACCAATTCTCGATATCATAACAAAGGAAGCCACAAGCTGGATCGCTTTTCTTGCAAGTATAATAATGATTATTTGGGTAGTAAAAAGCACCATGGAAACAATTCAGGCTCGATCGCCCCAGCTCCTTAGAAAGCAATTTATTTACTTCAACTCATTTTATTTATTGATAATGTTATTGGTAATTGCGGATAAAATTTGATGCTATTATATTCTCATACTCTACCATTAGGGTGGCAGACATGCTACCATTATCGGCGTAGATTCCTTCCGCTTATCGCCGGAGATATGTTACGCTTACTTACGTTCGATACGAACACTTAATCATACCAGTCAGTAGTGTCGTATTTATACATGAAACTAAAAAACCGGTACCTGAATGGTCAGGTACCGGTTTCATTTATTTTGACAACTATATTTTTATCCCAATAACTGCTTCACTACAGCTGAAATATCTTTTCCATCGGCCTTACCTGCTAATTCCTTAGAAGCAACACCCATTACTTTACCCATTTCTTTCATGGAAGTAGCACCTACCTTTTCGATAATTGCTTTTACGATCGGCTCTAATTCCTCTTTGGTAAGTTGAGCCGGCAGGTAAACACTGATCGCTTCAACCTCTTCCAGTTCTTTCTCAGCTAAATCTTCACGATTCTGAGACTTGAATAGTTCGGCTGCATCTTTTCGTTGCTTTACCATCTTCTGAACAATCTTCATCACATCAGCATCAGTTAACTCTTCAGCAGCACCCTTGGAAGTCTTGGCTTCAATTATTTCTTTTTTCACTCCTCGCAAGGCTTCCAATCTGATACGATCTTTTGCCTTCATTGCTTCCTTGATATCATTGCTAATCTGCGCCTCTAAACTCATAATATTTGATCTTGTATAACTATTTCTAATTTAATTCACACTACTGCTAGTCCACATTATCGTGCAAATAAGGATTATCCTTACTTATTTGCGGACCATTTTTCGGGTCATCTGACAGAGAAAAACGGCTTACTTTCCTCTCCTGACTCACTCTTCTGTTGGGTTGATTCTCAACCGGCATTTTCCTGCGCTTATAAGCCGGTACGTTCTCGATCTGTTCAATGAATCGCTCATCCTCCATCTCTTCCTGACTTAAATGCGATGTATAATAACTGGCACCGGCCGTACTAAAGCCTTCGTCAATAAAATTATCGTTTGATGGATTATAATGATCAACCTCCGACTTTCTGCTTAAAGGCACAACAGGCTGATAAAACGAATCTATCCGCTCTTGCTTTTTCCTTTCAACCGCCTCAAAATCAACCACCCGTCCTTTTTCTTCACCTGGTTCGGCACAAAAATCAATCACCTCTTCATTTTCCGGAACATTAACTACCTCACCTTCTTCATCCAATGAAAAACGAGTAACCTTGTCCTGATTTTTCTTAACCCGGTGTTCGATAAGCTGCTCAGATACAAATCCGGTAGCTATAATTGTTACACACACCTGTCTGGCCAAACCATCGTCATTACCTGTACCCCAGATAATAGATGCGTCTTCACCGACCACCTCCTGAACGTAATCGGTTATTTCACCCACTTCGTCCATCGTGATCTCTTCAGTACCCGAGGTGATATTCAGAAGAATATTACGAGCCCCTCTAATCTCATTATTATTCAACAATGGCGATTCAAGTGACGCCTGAATAGCATCCAGGGCGCGTTTTTCACCTTCTGCGTAGGCAGAACCCATAATTGCCACTCCACTGTCTTTCATAACGGTTTCGACATCGGCGAAGTCGACGTTTATATAGCCGTGAACAGTAATAATTTCTGCTATACCTTTTGCAGCCGTTGCTAACACATCATCAGCCTTCGAGAATGCATTTGATAATTTTAAATCACCAAACATCTCTCGCAAGCGTTCATTATTTATTATCAGCAATGAGTCGACATTCTTCTCCATTTCAGCAATGCCGTCCAGTGCCTGGTTAATTCTTAATTTGCCCTCAAACTTAAATGGAATCGTAACAATACCTACTGTCAAAATCCCCATTTCCTTTGCCGTTTTGGCAATGATGGGTGCAGCACCGGTACCTGTTCCTCCGCCCATTCCGGCAGTTACAAATACCATTTTGGTATTTTGCTTCAGAACATCAACAACATCTTCGAGGTTTTCAATGGCCGACTCTCGCCCTTTATCAGGTCTGTTTCCTGCACCTCTGCCCTCGGTCAGCGATTCTCCTAATTGTATTTTAACCGGGACAGGACTGCTTTCCAATGCCTGGGCATCGGTATTACAGACCACAAAGTTAACGTCCTTTATACCAAGACTATACATATAATTGACGGCGTTACTACCTCCACCACCAACTCCAATTACTTTTATTATTGAAGATTCAGATTGCGGTATATCAAAATTCATCAACTCTTCACTCATATCCGTCCAGTTTTACCTTCTACATTTCAACATCCTTCTCGTCGAATATATTGACAAGTCCGTTTTTAATGCCACTAAACAGGTTACCTGTTTTATAGCTCGACTTTTCTTTTTTGATTTTCTCGCGTTTCGAGCTTGCTTTACGCTGCGACTCTTCCCATTTAGGTTCCACTTCACCAAATAATTCAGGCTCAACGATTGCGCGTCTTGGGCGTTCCATTGCGCTTAATATTAAACCAATACTGGTTGAGTAGTTTGGTAAATGCGCTGAAGGTGGCACATCGCCATCCAGACAACGATCAGGCAAGCCAATTCTTACATCAAGACCGGTACGTAATTTAATTAACTGAGGCAGGTTCTTAAGCAATGCTCCTCCCCCGGTTAAAACAATACCGGCACCAACTTTATCCATACAACCAGAGTTTTCGATCTGATACATGACATAGTCAATGATTTCTTCCATACGGGCCTGAATAATGTATGCCAGACTTCTAAAAGAAATTTCTTTAGGCTCCCAACCCGCCATACCCGGGATAGTTACCACCATATCTTCACGGGCCATATCTCCCATGGCTGACCCAAACTGTACTTTTAATGATTCTGCTTGCTTATAAAGGACTGAACAACCTTCTTTGATATCAGATGTCACCACATTGCCGCCAAAAGGAATCACGGCTGTATGACGAATAATACCATCATAGAACACAGCCACATCGGTTGTTCCACCACCTATATCAACCAAAACCACACCAGCTTCTTTTTCTTCTTCGGTTAACACACTTTTTGAAGATGCCAGTGGTTCAAGTATCAGGTCATTCAATTGAAGTGCTACACGTCGAATACACTTCTCTATATTTTTAACAGATGCTATACGTCCAAGTACAATGTGGAAATTTCCTTCAAGGCGGCGACCCGACATGCCTACAGGATTTTTAACACCCATTTCATTATCCACAATATAATCCTGTGGAATAACATGCATAATCTTCTCACCCGCTTCTACAGGGATCTTATAGTTGTCATCAAATAAATTATCAACGTCTTCCTGCGTTATCTCAAGCCCACCTTCAATAAAACGATACCCCCTGTTACGAAGGCTTTTGATATGCTGACCTGCAATACCAACATATACCTCTTTAAGCTTTATTTCCAGTTTCTCTTCAATGCTCGCGATAGCTTGTTTGATTGAAGCCACCGTTTCGTCAATGTTCAAAACAACCCCACGTTTGACACCTATCGAAGGCACCTTTTCCATACCGAGAAGTTGCAATTTTCCATTATCGAGTTTACGACCGGCAATAGCCACAATTTTTGTGGTACCAATGTCAATCGCGGCAATTAGATTAGGTTCGTGGTTCATAACATCTATCCTTTTGTACAAACAACTTGTCCTTTATATTTCAAACTTACTTTCTTATATAAATTCCACTCACGGGAATCCCACCCCTGAGTATAAAGTGCTTTCAGATTACGAAACTTAGTATCTACGTCTTCAACTTTTCCAAATTCGATCAAATGATCTCCGACGCGTGGCACTAAAGTCAATTCTCCTTTTTCATCAACATAAACCTGCTCGATCTGTGCTTTCCAAAACTCGTCAAAGTAAATCGCTTCGGCAATTGTCTGCAAGTCATTGTCAGATGATAATCGCTTAATAAATCCACTGGCCACCAACACATGTGCCGAATGATTTTTGAATATGGGCATCTTTTCGCCATTCATATCCAGGTAATACGAAGATCCGTTGTCAAAAACACGTACCAATGGTTCACGCTGAGTGACATCGAGGTGCAAAGTACCACCATAGGTGTAATACACCTCACAGTTTTCTATAGCCGGATGTTTCTGAAAAAACTCCTCCATTTGATTGCAATCAACCTCCTTGAGTTTACGGCCAAGAATTCCCGGGTATTTTCCCAAAGCAATATCAGAAAGTTCTTGGGCTGTAATAAATTGATTATCTACACTATCACAAATTGACGGAGCTATTTCCCCACAAACAACTTCACTTTTATTAACAGCTACAAATGAGAATGTTACCATAATATACACTACGGCAATCCCTAAAAACAATATGCTTTTAAAACGTTTCATTTGTAACTAAACCTTATAATTCCGTTTAAATATAACTTTTTCACCCTACTATCAACCGTGTATTTATTATTATTTATTAACAATTTGTTAAACGTATACTAATTGCTGATAAACACCTTTAATTTCTCCTCTAAAATCGGCACTTCTTTGTCAATATCTCCGGCTCCCAGCGTTAACACAACTTCCATTTTCTCACGACATAATTCTTCAAACAATCCATCTTTGCTCACAACCTTAACAGCCTTGTTAGTCATCAACCCGGCGATCATAGCAGAATTAACACCTTCAATTGGCAACTCGCGGGCAGGATAGATATCAAGCAACAATACCCGGTCACAAACATCAAGCGAACGTGCAAAACCCTCTGCGAAATCACGAGTACGCGTGTATAAATGAGGCTGAAAAACAACTGTAATATTCGATTCAGGATAGATAGCCTTAACCGATTTTAAGGTAGCGTTAATCTCTTCAGGATGATGTGCGTAATCATCAATCAAAACTAACTCTTCACTCTTAATGCGATATTGGAAACGACGGCGTATTCCCTCAAATGCAGGTAAGGCTGTCTTTATTTCGTCAGCCTCTACTCCACCCAACAATG
Source organism: Carboxylicivirga agarovorans (assembly GCF_050589845.1). Lineage (NCBI taxonomy): Bacteria > Pseudomonadati > Bacteroidota > Bacteroidia > Marinilabiliales > Marinilabiliaceae > Carboxylicivirga > Carboxylicivirga agarovorans. Next base: position 40,049 of record NZ_JBNGPA010000001.1, read on the forward strand.
CCAGACCGATCGCCCCCACAGCATTTTCAACGTTTACAAGGGCCGGAACCCCCATTTTTAAGCCTTTTATCGTACCGAAAGGTGACTTTAAGTCGAACTGATAAAGCCCATCAATCAACTTGATATTAATGGCACTAAAATCAGCTTTCTCTTCTATCGAATAAGTAAATACCTCAATTTCGTCGCTAACATCCTCAACATCCAATCCAGCCTTATGCAAAAGCACTCCACCAGGTTCAATTCTATCAACAAACTCCAGAAAAGCCTCATTTATGGATTCTTTATTCCCATAGATATCCAAATGATCGGCATCCATAGCAGACAACAATGCAAAATGAGGTGATAAATGCAGGAATGAACGATCAAACTCATCGGCCTCGAGGATAACATATGATGAATTGGCGTTGTGTAAAAAATTTGTTTTGTAGTTATTTACAATGCCACCTAAAAAAGCGTTACAACCTACTTCAGATTGCTTATAGAGGTGTGCTGTCATGGATGATATTGTCGTCTTTCCATGTGTACCTGCCACACAAACACTATTCATTCCGCTCGAAATAAGACCTAAAACAGCAGCACGCTTACGAACATCAAAGCCTTTATTACGAAAATAACTCAACTCGGTATGATCGTCCGGAATAGCAGGTGTATACACGACCAAAGTCGATGCCTTATCCCTGTAGTTCAAGGCTATCTGCTCAACATCATCTTCATAATGGATAGACACCCCCTCACTCTCCAGTTCTTTTGTAAGAACAGTAGATACCCTGTCGTAGCCAGCCACATGTAAGCCCTCGTATTTGAAAAATCGGGCAATGGCACTCATTCCGATGCCGCCAACACCTACAAAATAAACACTCCGTATATCTTTTAACTGCAACATCTCCTTATTTTTGAGCAAGTTTAATCACTTCTTCCGCGATATCATCAGCAGCATCAGGCCTTGCAAACTGCTTTATATTTTTTGCCAGCTCTGCCAGCTTTTCGTCCTGACTTAGCAATGCAGCAGCTTCATCCAGCAAGCTATTGACCTGTGCATCTTTCACCAAAACAGCAGCATCCTTTTCAACAAGAGCCATTGCATTCTTAGTCTGATGATCTTCAGAAACATTAGGTGAAGGAACAAAAACAGTTGGCTTACCCAATATGGCCAATTCAGATATCGAACTGGCACCAGCACGAGACACTACCAGATCAGCAGCTGCAAAAGCCATATCCATTCGACTGATGAAATCAGTCACAACAACCCTACCCTTTAGTTCAGATGGCAGCTTTTCATTCATCTCACTGAAATAAAACTTACCCGTTTGCCATATTACCTGTATACCGGCTGGCAAATCACTTATGGTATTGATGATACCATTATTGACAGAACGGGCACCCAGACTACCCCCTATCACTAATATCGTTTTTTTATCCTGAGCAAGTTTCCAATGAGAAAGGGCCTCTTCTTTTGATATGTCAGAGAGCAAATCGTTACGCACCGGATTACCTGTTATCAGTATTTTATCTTTAGCAAAGAATCTTTCCATTTTGTCATAGGCCACACAGATTTTAGCGGCTTTTTTGGCAAGCAGGCGATTGGTAATGCCCGGAAAGGAATTCTGCTCCTGCAATAAACTCGGAATACCCGATTGAGAAGCAATTCGCAACACAGGACCACTGGCATAGCCACCTACACCCACCGCTACATCGGGCTTAAAATTCCTTATGACACTTTTGGCCTTAAGTAAACTTCGAAGCAATTTAAAAGGAAAAGCCAGGTTACGCAGGGTTAACTTTCGGTGTAATCCGGCAACTGGCAATCCAACAATTTCAAAACCGGCTGCCGGTACTTTTTCCATCTCCATCTTTCCCTCTGCACCAACAAACAATATCTCGGCGTCAGGACGACTGGCTTTAACAGCATTGGCTATTGAAATGGCCGGAAAGATATGTCCTCCTGTTCCACCTCCGCTAATTATTACTCTTATCGGACTCATAGTTTTCATTTTCAGCTTCTGCAGCTAATTCCTTTTCTTCCATATTATTTCTACTGACACTAAGAATAGCGCCAAATGCAAGACACGTAAACAAGGTAGAAGTACCACCCATACTAACCAAAGGCAAGGGCTGACCCGTTACCGGCATCACACCGACAGCCACACCCATATTAATAAATGCCTGTACAACCAGCAAGGTCGATAAGCCGACGACCAGGAAGGCCGGAAAGGTTCGACTGCTGGCCCTGACAATTACACCCGCCCGAAAAAGCAATATCAAATAGGCAAACATGATCAAAAATCCGCCAATCAATATCCCCCATTCCTCTATAATTATTGCATAAACAAAATCACTATAAGGGTGTGGCAAAAAGTAGCGTTGTTGACTATTTCCGGGACCACGCCCCCAGAAAACACCTCCCGTTGCAATGGCCATTTGTGATCGTTCCGACTGATAATCGGCTGAAACCTCCCCTGCAGTATTATCCTCTCCTCCAATAAATCGTTCAACACGAGCTTTCCACGTACTGGCGCGATGTAAAAAAGGCACGTAATCAGACAAGGAAATTACAACAGTAACAAAAAGCATAACTGCCGCTACAGTTCCCAAGAGGTATTTCATTGATACTCGCCCTATCATCATTACCAACCAACTGGTAAAACCTATCAGAGCTGCAGTTGAGAAGTCATCCTTAAAAATCAAACCACATACAATGGCCACATGTATCATAATGGGTTTAAAAGCCTCATCTGCAGTTCTGTCATTTGCCTGATACTGAGCCAGTACTTTAGCGATATACATCATTAAAGCCAACTTTGCGATCTCAGATGGCTGAAAGGAAATACCAACAACAGGTACCGTCAGCCAACGACTGGCCTGGTTTAAACTCACACCAGAAATAGCCGTTATAACAAGCAAAACTATGGAGACATACAGAAACACCGTTGCAAATCGGGCAAACCATTTGTAATTGATATGATGAACCGCAACGATTATCCCCAGCCCTACCAGTAAAAACTTAGCATGGCGAAAAAGATAATACACGGCATTTCCATCCTGATGCTTGTATGCCAGGTTACCGGTTGCACTATACACTACCAGGCATGAAAAGACAGATAGCAACAGTATCACATACCAGATAATCCGGTCACCCTTTATATATTTCTTTAATAATTCGTTCATCTTACATATTTGAACTACAACTTCCTAACACTCTCCTTAAAAAGATCACCACGCTGCATATAATTATCAAACAAATCGAAGCTTGCACATGCCGGCGACAACAAAACGACATCATTTTTCTTGCCCATTCGATAAGCCATATTCACCGCATCTTCCATCGATTGCGTTTCTTTAATTACCGACACCTTATTACCAAAAGCATCCAGCAATTTCTGATTATCCGTTCCGAGACATATCAAGGCCTTGACTTTCTTTTCAACCAACGGCATCAGCTCATTATAATCATTTCCCTTATCAACACCTCCAGCTATCCATATAACCGGACTTGACATGCACTCAAGTGCATACCATGATGAATTAACATTAGTGGCTTTTGAATCATTGACAAATTCAATTCCCCTTACCGAGATCACTTTTTCAAGACGATGCGCCACTCCTTTAAAACTCAAAAGGCTTTCGCGAATTAACTTTTTTCTGATGTTTAATACTTTTGCTACAATACCGGCCGCCATAGAATTATATAAATTATGACGCCCTTGCAACGATAAGTCCCGAGAAAATATACTCATAGTTTCATCATTATAGTTAATAATTAATTCGTCAATGGTAGAATAAGCGCCTCGTTTCAGAATATCTGTTTGTGTAAACGGCAATAATTCCGACCTGAAAATGCGCTTGGGTAATTCACTGGCAATTACCTCATCATCCTGACAATAGACAAATACATCCTCTTCGGTTTGATTTTGAACAATTCGAAACTTACTGTCGATGTATTTTTGCATTTTATATTCATACCGATCCAGATGATCGGGTGTAATATTCAATAGCACCGCTATATCTGCCTTGAAGTTATACATGCCATCCAACTGAAAGCTACTCAACTCTATAACAAACCATTCAGGGCATTTCCCATCTGCAATCTGGCGAGCCAGACTCGTACCCACATTACCAGCCATCTCAACATTCACACCTGAATGCTTTAGCAAATAATGAATAAGCATGGTTGTAGTCGTTTTTCCATTGCTACCGGTAATGCAAATGGTTTTAGAATCGGTATAGCGACCTGCAAATTCAATTTCAGATATAACAGGTATATTACGTGTATGTAACTGCTGTATCATTGGTACCGAATCAGGAATGCCCGGACTTTTCACGACTTCATTGGCTGCAAAAATCAGCTCTAAGGTATGTAATCCCTGCTCCCACTTAATACCTGCCTCATCCAGTTCCTTCTGGTAATTTTCTTTAATGACACCACTATCAGAAACAAACACATCCCATCCCTGCTGCTTTGCCAATAAAGCTGCACCGACTCCACTTTCTCCTGCACCTAATACGACCAGTTTTTGCATGATCTCTATCTAACTTTAAGCGTTACAATTGTTAAAACAGCCAGTATGATTCCTATTATCCAGAAACGGGTTACGATTTTCGACTCCGTATACCCTATTTTCTGATAATGGTGATGCAAAGGAGCCATCTTAAACACACGACGACCTTCACCATATTTCTTTTTTGTGTACTTAAACCATGAAACCTGGATCATAACGGACAGATTCTCCACCAGGAAGATTCCACAGAGAATAGGAATCAATAACTCTATGCGCAGTAAAATCGCAAATACAGCTATAATACCTCCAAGTGTGAGACTACCGGTATCACCCATAAACACCTGAGCGGGAAATGAGTTATACCATAGAAATCCTACGGTAGCTCCGATAAAGGCAGCCATAAACACCACCAACTCCTCCGAATGAGGTATATACATGATATTCAAATAGTCTGCATAAATAACATTACTCGACAAATAGGCAAAAATACCCAGTGTAACACCAACAATGGCTGATGTTCCTGTCGCCAGACCATCCAATCCATCTGTTATATTCGCTCCATTTGAAACAGCCGTAATAATAAAAATAACAGCGACGGCAAATATTAACCACCCCCATTTTTTGGCCTGGTCTCCTAAAAACCAAAGTACCGATGAATAATCAAACCTATGATTCTTTAAAAAAGGGATATTGGTAACGGTCGATTTTACTTCACGGGTTACTGCCCGCTCAACTTCCTGGCCATTATCCAACTGTACCTTTACTGTTTCTCCGGGAATTTTTTCCCGAATTACCACATCACCACTCGAAAACAAAGTAATGGCAACAATGAGTCCTATACCAAACTGACCGGCAATTTTAAAACGCCCTGCCAATCCTTCTTTATCTTTTTTGAAGACCTTGATGTAATCATCAATAAAACCAATTGTCCCCAACCAAAGTGTAGAAATGATCATCAGGATAATATATATATTATCCAACCTGGTAAACAATAATACTGGAATCAGAATAGAGGCGATTATAATAACACCACCCATTGTTGGAGTTCCTTTCTTCTGATATTGTCCCTCAAGGCCCAGATCACGAACAACTTCACCAATCTGCTGTCGCTGTAGCATTCTAATAGCCATCTTACCAAAAATAGTTGCCGTTAGCAAAGCCACTATTACCGATAAACCAGCGCGGAAAGTAATATACTGAAACACACCTGCTCCAGGCATATTTATCTTTTCAAAGTATTCAAATAAGTAATACAGCATGATTCAGGTTTTATTCTTCGTTAAATATTTCATTTACAATTTCTCTATCGTCAAAATGATTTCTATGTCCTTTGATTTCCTGGTAGGTTTCATGTCCTTTACCCGCAATAAGAATAATATCACCTGACTGCGCCACCATGCAGGCTGTTCGAATAGCCTCACGTCGATTAACAATCGACAGCACCTTTATGCGTTCTTTAAAACTTACCCCTTCCATCATCTGTGAAATAATCTCTTCAGGATCTTCACTACGTGGGTTATCAGATGTTAAAATAACCTTTGAACTACCACCAACAGCCTCTTTCGCCATCTCCGGACGCTTCATCGGGTCGCGATCACCTCCGGCTCCTACAACTGTTATTAGCTGTTGCTTCGGCTGACGAACCTGATTAATGGTTTCAATTACATTCTTTAATGCATCAGGTGTATGAGCATAATCAACAATCGCAGTCTTTCCTGAGTTAGACCGTATGGTTTCAAAACGTCCATCAACAGGCTTTAACTGACTCAATGCCACCTGCACCTCTTCTTTTTCAAAGCCAAGCAAACAGGCAGCACCATATACAGTCAATAAGTTTTGAGCATTAAAATCCCCCACAAACCGCGTCCATATTTCCTGACTGTCAATTTCAAGCTGCATTCCCTCAAACATACTCTCTACGATCCGCCCCTTAAAGTCTCCCATTCCCCTTAAGGAATAATTGTACTTTTCAGCCCTGGTATTCTGAAGCATTACAGCACCATTCTTATCATCAGCGTTTGTCAACGCAAAAGCCTCCTTATTTAAGTGATCAAAGAAAGATTTCTTAGCTTCAATATATGCTTTAAAAGTAAGGTGATAATCCAGGTGATCATGGGTGATATTTGTAAACAAAGCGCCGGCAAAATTCAAGCCTGCCACCCTTTTTTGGACCAAAGCATGGGAACTCACTTCCATAAAACAATACTCGCAGCCGGCATCCACCATTTCAGACATTGTTTTGTTAAGCGTCACCGCATCCGGGGTGGTGTGCGTTGCATCAACTTTTGCACTTCCAATATAATTGGCCACTGTCGAAAACAAACCTGCTTTGCACCCCATATTCATAACCAGGTGGTACAATAGGGTTGCAGTCGTTGTTTTACCATTGGTACCGGTAACCCCTACCAGCTTTAACTGTTCTGATGGATTATCATAAAATGCAGATGCCATCTGACCTAATGCATAAGAACTATCTTCAACCTTAATAACAGTTGTTTCTTCTGAATATTCAGAAGGTACATCTTCACACACAATGCATTTACAGCCATTATCCATTACCTGGGAAATGAACTGATGCCCATCAACCTTTGGCCCACGCATGGCCACAAACACTGTTCCCTCCCCTGCCTTACGGGAGTCAAACACGATCTCTTTCACATCACAATCAAGAAAGTTGAATTGCTCAACAGCTGTAACATCATTAATTATTTCAGATAACTTCTTCATCTACTAGCCCATTTTCAAATAAATCGTTGAACCTTTTCTATAATTTTGCCCTGCTGTCATTGACTGCTGTTTAACCCTGCCTACACCACTTAAAACAACCTTCAAACCCATATTTTCCAATATGGCAACAGCATCTTTAGCTCCCATACCCTTGACATTAGGAACAATACCCACAGGAAAACTTTTACTTCTTAAACTAATATCGTGCTCCCGTGCAGAAGTTGAGATCCATTCCGATTCAACCTCCTGCCCCTGGACCATCACCCCTACATCGGTGAGAACCTTCACCAGTTCATCTTTTTTTCCACCTTTTGAATAAGGCTGATGTTCTGCGAGCAGCACTTCATGCTCCGTTTCAACATCGGAATGATTATAGCTTTGCGCATAAACGCGGTCTGATATTTCCTTAAAAACCGATCCGGCTACCACATTGGCATAATACACATTATTAGATGGTGCATTTACTACCACTATACACGAATAGAGCGGACGGTCAGCAGGAAAGTATCCCACAAAGGAAGCTTGATGCTTTTTATCTTTGTATGATGTTTTTTCATTAGATATTTGAGCTGTTCCGGTTTTACCTGCTATCTGATAACGTTTACTTTTAATATTTCTAGCAGTACCTGCCTCAACTACACCGACCAACATTTTATGAACCTTTTCTATTGTTTCTAAAGAACATATGGATGGATTAATTACAGTTGGTTTCATTTCCAAAATAGTCTCACCATGATGTTGAATTTCTTCCACAAACATTGGCTTGACCATTTTTCCATTATTGGCCACAGCATTATAAAATGTCAATACCTGCAAAGGGGTTTGTTGAATTTCATAACCGATAGACATCCATGGCAAGGTTGTACCCCACCAATCTTTTTCTCCTGGGTATTTCATTACCGGTCGCCCCTCACCTTTAATTTCAATCCCTAACGACTCCTTCAGGTTCATGGAATAAAGGCGATCAACATAACGACGCGGATTATCACGGTAATTATCGAAGATTATTTTTGAAATACCCACATTGGATGATTTTTCAAACACCTCTTTCACCGAAAGCGTTCCATATCCTCCATGATGACTATCTGTCATAATGCGATCATAAAAACGACATCTTCCATTTCCGGTCTCAATACTATCTCCCAGTTGCACAACACCATCTTCAAGCGCTACAATCATCGAAGCCAGTTTAAAAGTCGAACCTGGTTCCGTTGCTTCACCAATGGCATAATTATATTTTTCAGAATAATGCCCCGTTGTCGTCTGTCCCAAATTAGCAATGGCACGAATCTTTCCTGTTGCCACCTCCATTAGAACAGCACAACCATGATCTGCCTGATGCTTTTGCAACTGCTGCAAAAGAGCACTTTCCGCAACATCCTGCAAACCAATATCAATGGTCGTAACAATATCATGCCCATCTACAGGCTCAATTTGTTCTTCCACAACCCAGTTTCCGCTTACACGGGTTCTTGTACTGACACCGGCCACACCTTTTAAACTTGTATTGTAAGCCATCTCAAGCCCAAAACGTCCACCCAGATCTTTCTCGGCATACAAACTTCCGACCGTTCGCGATGCCAATTCTCCAAATGGCAACTTACGGTTCTCATATTTTTTAGGAATAAAACCACCCTTATTGGCGCCTAATCGGAAAATAGGAAATTCCTTAACCTTTTTTAGCTCTGTAAATGAAATTCGGCGCGGGTGAACACGATAGTAGCGCTTACCTTCGGCGCGCGCTCTTTTCAAACCTGATTTAAAAGAGGCCTTAGAGCGATCGCCGTAAAACCGGGAAAGCAACAAGGACAAACTGTCAATATTGGCATTAAACACCTCATCTGTTAATCCATGCGCCAGCATATCCATGTATATTCGGTAAGTTGGAACTGAACAGGCTAGTTTCCGGTAGTCTGAGGCCAGTATATCACCCCGGTTGGCATCGATAACGATATCTTTATTATTATGCTCCTCAACAACCTCTTCCCACTTGTTTCCCTCAACAACTCGCAGATACAATGCCTTACCCAATATCACCACTGCCAAAACAGCAATACCAATATACAAAAGGCCAAAGCGCAATATGATACTCCTTTTAATCTGCATTTACTTATTCACTTTTAATCGCCTCGGTGGCTCGGTTAACTCCTCCAGGTTAAGATCTTTAGATTTTATTTTTTTCAGCACTTCACTCTGCTTACTCATAAACATCAGTTCAGATGAAGTGGTAATAGCTTCGTAACGTAAGGACTTTAATTCCTTATTTAATACTGCAACTTCACGCATCTGTTCTTCCATACGGTAATGGTTACCTATGTACAGAAAAGCAAAAAATGCCAAAAACAACGCGAAGGGCAACTGATTGGCAATTAGGGAACGTGTAAACAAACGACCATTAATAACATCTTTCAAAGAGATGTTTTTCAGTTCATCAACATCTTCTTTCGAAAGTATAAACTCTGGTATTTTATTCATTTTCCATTTCATACTCTTTCTGCTATTCTCAGTTTAGCACTTCTCGCCCTGTTATTGCGCTCTATTTCCTCATCATTTGGAATGATTATTTTCCTGTTTACAGCTTTGAATGGAACATCAGACTGTCCGAATATATCTTTGTCGGGCTGATTTTTATCGCAATCACCCGAGCGAATAAAATTCTTAACCAGCCGATCCTCCAGGCTATGATAAGATATAATAGATAATCGCCCGCCAGGCTTGATAGCATTTGTACTTTGCATCAACACTGACTTCAATACATCCATTTCCATATTAACCTCAATTCTAAGCGCCTGAAACACCTGTGCCAGAAACTTAGACTGCTCTTTCTTTGGCCCTATTTTTTCAGCAAGCACCTTTAGGTCAGTTGTTGTTTCAAATGGTTTGCCCGCACGCTGCTTAATGATCTCAGATGCTAACTTATAAGACGACTTGATCTCTCCATACTGCCAGAAGATACGCTTTAGATCATCCAACTCATATGTATTGACCAAATCCGCGGCGGTCATCTTTAAGCCCTGCCCCATGCGCATATCAAGCTTTCCTTCAAAACGAAAAGAAAATCCTCGCTCAGCTGCGTCAAAATGATGAGATGAAACACCGAGATCTCCCAATATTCCATCAACCGCATCAATATTCAGATAACGAAGAAAGTGAGATAAGTATTGAAAATTATGACGCACAAACAGCAAGCGTTCGTCATCCGGCCGATTCTTATACGCATCTTCATCCTGATCAAAAACAACCAATTTCCCATACTCACCCAAACGACTTAAGATCTCACGGGAATGACCACCTCCTCCAAAAGTTAAATCCACATATACACCATCAGGTTTAATATTTAAACCATCGATTGATTCATTTAGTAAAACTGGTATGTGATACCCCTGTTCCATATTCCTTAATTTTCTTCTTCGCCAAAGTTACCACCAAGCAACTCTTCTGCCAACTCTCCTATCTCCTCACTTTCCAAACCATCATCCTCAAACTGTTGCTTACTCCACAGTTCAATATTACGTCCTACACCCAACAGAACAACTTCTCCGCTTACTGAAATCATCTCCATTAAGCGCTTCGGAATTAAAAAACGACCATTGCCATCTAAAGTCACCTCAGCGGTCGAACGATACAAAGCCCTTTTTAAACGTTGATCTTTTTGTCGGAAGCCACTTAACTTTTTATCAATTACCTGAACTTCCTTCTGCCATTCATTGTGGGGTATTAAATCAAGACAGTTATCAAAGAGATTTTTACGTACCACAAAGACAGACTGACTGTCTTCACTCATCACTTTTTTAAAGAGTGAAGGCAATACAACACGCCCTTTTGCATCGGGCTTACAAATGAAATCGCCTATAAATGTGGTCATTACTAAATACGTATTTACTTTGGTAAAGGTATAAAACTTTAAAACCACTTCCAACCACTTTACACCACTTTATGACACCTGTTGATAAATTTTTAATAGCCAAACACTCCCATTACAACCTAAGTCACGTCCTAAGGGTCAAACAGAGTTATTTCAGCATAGCATAAAGCCAGAAAATTTAGTTAATTCCCGCATCTTTCATAAATATTTCCTAAAATTGACCTCAATATTGAATGAATACATGGAACAAGGAAAATTAGAAGACAAATTTATAGATATTGATAAGGTTTTTCATGACAAAAACCCAAAACTCAAGCGTTTTATTCCTAAATTTTTAATCAATTACCTAAAAAGAATTACGCATCAGGAAGAAATAAATGAGTTTATAGCCAATAAGAAAACCATTTACGGCATTGAATATGCCGAAGCCATTGTTGCCAACTTCGGATCCAGATACGAGATCAAGGGTGAGGAAAACATCCCAAAGGATGGACGGTTTGTTTTCGTCGCCAATCACCCCCTTGGTGGTATGGACGGGATGGTTTTTGTAGCTGCCGTAGGAAGATACTTTCAAAACCTTAAATTTCCAGTCAATGACATATTGATGAACCTGACCAACCTGCGTGATATTTTTTTACCGATCAACAAACACGGAGGCCATAGCAGAACAGCTGCCAGGGCTATTGAAGATGCCTATGCCAGTAACTCTCAAATACTCATGTTTCCGGCCGGACTTGTTTCACGCAAAGGGAAGAACGACATCATAAAAGACCTGGAATGGAAACCAAGTTTTATAAAAAAAGCCATAGCCCACAACAGAGACATAATTCCGGTTCATATTTCAGGACGAAACAGTAAGCGTTTTTACAACCTGGCCAACTGGCGTAAAAAACTGGGCATTAAGGCAAATATTGAAATGCTCTACCTCGTTGATGAACTTTATTTACAGCGCAACAAAACAATAACTATTACTTTTGGGAAACCAATTAAAATAAGTGACGTAAAAAATACCATGAAGGCTAAAGACTGGGCACAAAAAATAAAGGATGAAGTCTACGCCTTATCAAAAAAAAATTAAATTTGTAGCCTACTGATTAGAAATTCACCGAATGAGAGTAAAAGAAATCATACCTCCTGTACCAAGGGAAGAATTAGAGGCCGAGCTGACTCAGGAGACCTTCGTAAGAAACACCAATAAAGGCGATAATAAAATCTACGACTTCACCGCACAACAAGCCCCGGCTTTAATGCGTGAGGTTGGTCGACTCAGGGAAATTACTTTCCGCCTTGCCGGTGGAGGAACTGGTAAAGAAACTGACATTGACGACTATGATACCGCCGAAGTACCTTACCGTCAATTGATTGTTTGGGACCCTCAATCAAAAGAAATCCTGGGAGGATATCGTTATTTACTTGGAAGTGATATTCCTGTTGACCAGTTGGGTAATGTAAAATTAGCCACATCGCGACTATTTCAGTTTTCTGATAAGTTTGTCAAAGAATATTTACCATATATGATAGAACTGGGACGTTCATTTGTCCAGCCCACCTATCAATCATCAAAGGCAGGAACAAAAAGCCTGTTTGCCCTTGACAATCTATGGGACGGACTAGGCTCACTGATAGTCAGCCATCCTGAAATGAAATATTTCTTTGGTAAAGTGACAATGTATACACACTTTAACCGTTACGCCAGGGATCTTATCTTAGGCTTTATGCAGAAATACTTCAATGATCCTGACAGATTACTTTACCCTCATAAACCTGTGGAAATCGATTTAACTGAGCAGGATTTAAAAGAAATATTCTGTGGTGAAAACTACCAGGAGGATTATAAGATACTTACACGTCGTGTTCGTGAGTTTGGTGAAAACATTCCCCCACTCATTAATGCGTACATGAATTTATCACCTTCAATGAGAACTTTCGGAACAGCGATCAACGACCGCTTTGGTGATGTTGAAGAGACAGGCATCATCCTCACGATCAACGAACTGTATAAGCAAAAAATCAACCGCCACGTTGATACATTCAATCCGAATGAACCACACGATTAAGAGATAATGAATAAGTTATTCATATAAAGAAGAGTTGCAACTAAACAATTGCAACTCTTCTTTTTTATAGTGTTATAAGTTTTGAACCTATGACAAACAGTTACGACCTAGTAGTAATTGGCAGTGGACCTGCCGGATTCTCATCGGCCATCAGAGCATTGGACTATGGCTTAAATGTATGCATAATTGAAGGAAAGCACCTTGGAGGCGCAGGCATTATGAATGGGGCCCTGACCTCAAAGACAATGTATGAGCTTTCAATGGATTATGCCATTGCAGCACGCATAGACAGGGGATACAGAGTTGGCTCACTAAGCGTCAACTTTGAAAAGGTTAAAAAAACTGTTATTCAGGCAGCAAAGGAAAAGCAATATCAAATGCTGAGCCAGATAGAAACATTCTCTCCCGCTCAGAATAAAAAGGGATCGTTAACAATAGAATATGGTTGGGCCAGCTTCAAAGATTACGATCACATTGAAGTAAAAGGTCAAGACGAAACCAAACTCATCAAAGGAAAAAACTTTGTAATTGCCACAGGTTCTCGTCCGCGCCTGTACGATGGAATCCAGATTGATGGTGAAAGAATAATTACATCAGATGGCATATTAAACCTTAAAGAATTTCCTGAACGTATGCTTATTATTGGCTCAGGAATCATAGGCTGTGAGTTTGCGACCATTTTCTCAAACTTCGGGCAAACAGAAGTACATTTGCTGGACCGTTCACACCGCGTATTACCATATGAAGATAACGACGTAAGTAGTTTCGTATCCCGCAACCTCGAAAACAACGGGGTTAATATTCACCATACAGCCACACTGCGCCACATAAAAAAGCACCCTGAACACCTTGAGGTCGTTCTTGACTATCAGGATGGGCACAGCAAAGTAATTGAAGTTGATGTAGCACTTGTTGCCATTGGCAGGGTCCCTAATACGGAAGGCTTAAACCTTGAGAAAATAAGTATTGAATTACACAAAAACGGTACCATACCAATCAAAGACGATTGCTTATTGCGCGATGGTAAAGGCAATTGCCATGTATATGCTGCCGGCGATGTGACCGGACACAGTCAATTATATAGCGTTGCAGAATTCCAGGGGCGATTAGCTGCTGAAAAAATTGGCGACATCCCTCAATACCCGCTCGACTACTCACACATGAGCACATTAATGTTCTTTAAACCCGAGGTAGCAGCAGTAGGTGCCAACGAAAAAATGCTTCAACAAAAGAAAATACCATACAAGGCAGCCTACTATTCCAATAAACTAGTTAACAGAGCAATTGCCATGCGCAACACAAACGGTTTTGTAAAAATACTGGTAAGTAATGATGACGAACAACGAATACTTGGAATGCGGGCTGCAGGACCTCAGGCCTCAGCATTCATTGTGTCAGTAGCACACCTGATCAACCAGGGCAATAGCTTACATGAGGTTCTTAAAATATTCTATCCACATCCAAGTATTCCTGAAGGCATACAGGAATGCCTCAGAACACTTAGTGGCAAATCCGTGTATAAGCCGGAAGCTTTCCCCGATTTAATAAACATCAGGGAGTGGACACCAGGCAATGACAATGAAGCCTGACTTTAAATTTCCGCAACTATCAAAAACAGAACAACAAAGCAAAACTTATCACCAACAACAGGCCTTACAAATCACCTCACTTACGATTTAGAATAAATATAAATTAGCTTCCAGACATGGTTTTTGATCAAAATCATGCGCTTTATCATGTTGTATTTTTAACTCTAGTAATATATTTGTGTATATTTTAACATTATTAATTGACTAGTGTTAATTTACACAATGGAAATCTGGGTATATAAACATATTTTTGACAAGTTCGAACGAATAGAAGTAACTGACTTCTAAACATTACTATTGGCGCTCCCCAAAAGCCAATACTGTTTGCATACCCCCTTACCTCTTATCAACAACGTTCATTGAACGTCTTATTTTGCAAAAGTCCAAAAAAATATAGTTATGGAAGCTAAAAAACTACAACTTGACAATTCATTAAATGAATTAGAAAAAGGTAAAACCTTAATTCCTGGTGGCGTTCTTGGTATTCGCCGTCCTTACAATTTTGTTGAAGGTGAATTCCCTGTTTATTTCGATGAGGGAAAAGGTGGTCGCGTAACAGACATTGATGGTAATGAATACATTGATTACCTATGTGCCTATGGCCCTATGATTTTAGGTAATCGCGAAAAAGAGGTTGACGACGCTGTTATTGAACAGATCCAGAATAAGGGTTTCTGTTTCTCTTTAACACAGAAATACCAAAACATGCTTGCTGAAAAAATGAATGAGCTGATCCCATGTGCCGAGATGAGTTTATTTGTTTGTACCGGTTCCGATGCCACTTCTACAGCCATCCGTTTAGCGCGATCATATACTAAGCGCACCAAAGTAATGCGATGCGGTTATCATGGCTGGCACGACTGGTGTGTTGAAGTTAAAGGTGGTGTGCCTGAAAAGCTTTACGAAGACGTGTTTGAGTTCAGGTACAACAACCTGGAATCACTTGAGAACCTATTAAAAGAACATGGTGATGACACGGCGGCTGTTATTATAACCCCGCTTGGACACCCATTGGCAGCACCAATTACCGAACCCAAAGAAGGATTCTTAGAGGGTGTTAAGGCACTTTGTGAAAAGTATGGTGTTGTTTTGATTTTTGATGAGATACGTACCGGTTTCCGTGCCAGCATTGGAGGTGCTCAGAAACTTTATAAAGTAACCCCTGACCTTGCTGTTTTCGGTAAAGCCATGGCTAACGGCTATCCTATTGGTGCAGTAACAGGTAAAGCAGAAATTATGAAAGAAGGTGAATCAAATGTATTTATCTCATCAACTTTCTTCCCGAACAGCCTTAGTTACGTAGCTGCTTTAAAAACAATTGAAATTCTTGAGCGCGATAAAGTTCTGGATAAGATCTGGGAAAAAGGTGAAGACTTTAATGCCAGGATTGCAGCTCTGCTTGAAAAATACCCTGTTGGTGCCCGTATCAGTGGCATAGCGCCAATGATGTTCATCACCTTTGACAAAAACGAAGATGGTTCATACAAAGCAATGCGTAAAGATTTTTATACGCAGTTAATTCGTCGCAAGGTCTTTTTACAACCTTATCACCATGGTTATATCTGCCACCGACACAGTCAGGAAGACTTGGATTACACGGTCAATGCAATAGAAGAAGCTTTACAGTACCTAACTGAAAAATACTAATTATGGGCGATTCAAAATTAAATAAAGGTATTGGCGAGTTATTTATGTCACCCAATGCCGATGATATGAGAGGCTTTTTCCGTGAGAAGAAAAAGCAAATGAAAAACAAATTAACAACTGTTTCTGATGCAGTTGACACATATATTAATGACAACGACTACCTGGCCATCGGTGGCTTTGGCGGAGTTCGGATTCCAACTGCCCTGATCCATGAGATCATTCGCAAAGAGAAGAAGAACCTGGGATTTGCCGGTCATGTTTCAACTCATGACTGTCAGTTGTTAAGTGCCGGTAAATCTTTTAATCGTTGTGATGCTGCTTACATCGTTGGTTTGGAAGCAAGAGGCTTATCTAAAAACTCACGCCGCATGTTCGAATCCGGTAATGTAAAGGTTACTGAATGGTCAAACGGAGCATTATCATGGCGCTTTAAGGCGGCAGCTATGGGCTTACCTTACTTACCATCACGTGTAATGCTTGGTACAGACACATTTAAGCATTCAGCAGCAATGGAAGTAGAATGTCCGTTTACCAATCAGAAACTGGCTGCATTACCAGCCCTTTATCCTGATGTAGCAATTATTCATGTGCACCGTGCCGATATATATGGCAATTGTCAGATTGATGGCATCCTGGTTGCTGATGATGACATTGCCAAGGCCTCAAAACGCGTTATCATTACAACTGAGAAAATCATCTCAAACGAAGAAATTAGAAGAGAGCCTTCAAAAACAGTTATTCCTTACTGGTGCGTTGATGCAGTTATTGAAATGCCTTATGGCTCTTATCCGGGCAACATGCCAGGCGAATACTTCTCTGACGAAGAACATTTAAGAGACTGGTTGGTAGCTGAAAAAGACGAAATGCAACTGGAAGAGTTTATCGGTCACCACATTCTTTCATCTAAAGATTTTTATGAATACCTGGAGAAAAACGGTGGTATGAATAAGATGAGAAAATTAATGCAAGCCGAACATTTGTACTAACCTTTTAAAAGTCGATTAAATGGAAACTACATATAATCCAATGGAATTAATGATAACCATTGCAGCCCGTAACCTTGAAGATGGTGCAATGGTAGTGGTAGGTACTGGTGTTCCGGTTGCGGCGGCCATGCTGGCACAAATGACTGATTCACCGAACCTGACCATTATGTTTGAGGCCGGAGGTATTGCCCCGCTTCTACCTACAATGCCAATTTCTGTTGGCGACTCGCGTACAACACACAAAGGACTAAAAGCCACATCAATGGCTGAAATAATGGAACTTTGCCAGGCAGGCGTAGTTGATTATTGCTTTTTAGGTGGTGCGCAAATTGATAAATATGGCAACCTTAACTCCACTTTAATTGGAGATAGTTACGATAAACCCAAAACCCGATTCCCGGGTAGTGGTGGCGCCAATGACCTCGCTTCACTTTGCTGGAGAACCATGGTTGTTACTCCACAAAACCCAAAACGCTTCGCAAACAAAGTCGACTTCATCACTACCCCGGGATTCCTTGAAGGCGGAACTTCACGTGTTGATGCTGGTTTACCGGCCAATACCGGCCCATACAAAGTAATTACTGATATAGGGGTATATGGATATCACCCTGAATCTAAAGCGATGATGCTTTTATCACTTCACCCGGGTAAAACCATTGAAGACGTAAAAGCCAACGCAGAATTTGATATTATTATTCCTGATAATTACGAAATAACAATTGAACCAAGCGAGACTGAATTAAAAATTCTACGTGAAAAGGTTGACCCTGCCGGTGTTATAATCGGTCGATAACATTCCCTTCTTCATCAATTAAACCTTAACAACTATCTACAACTAAAAAATTAAAGAGATGAAAAAAATGATAATAACATGTGCAGTTTGTGGAGCTGAAACCACTCGCGAGCACAACCCAAATTTACCGCTTACCCCTCTTGAAATAGCCGATGCGACCTATGACGCATACAAGGCAGGTGCCTCAATCGTGCACTTGCATGTACGCGATGAAAATGGCGGTCCTACGCAGGACCCGGAAGTTTTCAAAGAAGCTATTCGTTTGATCCGTGAGCGTTGTGATATTGTCATTGAAATTACAACCGGTGGAGCTGTAGGTATGACCGACGATGAGCGTGTTGCTGTTATTAAAGAGCTTCAGCCTGAAATGGCGTCATTGGACTGTGGCACCGTTAATTTTGGCGATGAGTACATTGTCAACACCCTGCCAACAATGCGTCGTTTTGCAAAGGAAATGAATAAATACAATGTTCGTCCTACCCTTGAGTGTTTTGATATTTCACACGTTGCAGCTGCAGACATCCTAATAAAAGAAGGTCTGTTAAAGCCTCCTTATCACTATGGTTTCGTAATGAATGTGCCGGCGGCAATTCCTTATGACATTGAGTTACTTAACCTGTTGGTAAGCCGTATTCCTAAAGGTGCCTTCTGGACTGTGATGGGAGTTGGCCGTGCATGTGTACCTGCTCACTATGGAGCTTATGCCATAGGTAACGGTTTTATCCGCGTAGGGTTTGAAGATAATGTTTACTTCGAAAAAGGGGTGTTAGCCGACAGCAATGCTCAACTGGTAGAGCGTACAGCTAAATTATCACGTGATGCAGGTTATGAAATTGCTACACCTGCGGATGTCAGAGAAATGTTAGAACTCAAAGGAATTTAAGAAAGCTGACAGCTGTTGGCTTACAGTCAACAGCTCTTTTCTTATCAATAAACGAATTAAGCTACTAGCTATAAAGGAATGAAGACAGGTAATAAATACGGAACACACCGTGTAATTGAGCCACATGGTGTTTTACCTCAACCAGCTACAAAGGTTGATAACAATATGAGTCAATTATTCAATAACGAGATTTTAATCGATGTTGATGTACTAAATATTGACTCGGCCAGCTTTACACAAATCAAAGAGCAGGCTCAGGGCGATACGAATGAGATCAAAAACATCATCCTTGACATTGTTGCCAAACAAGGAAAGATGAAAAATCCGGTTACAGGCTCAGGGGGTATGTTAATTGGTTCCATCGAAAGGATTGGTGAGGCACTTAAGGGTAAAATTGACCTTGAAGAAGGCGATCGCATTGCCACATTGGTTTCACTTTCATTAACTCCTCTGCACATTGAGGAAATAATTGATATTAAACCAGAAATTGACCAGGTAAAAATTAAAGGTAAAGCCATTTTATTTGAAAGTGGCATTTACGCCAAGCTGCCAAATGATCTGTCAGAAACTCTTTCTTTGGCCGTATTAGATGTATGTGGCGCTCCTGCTCAAACTGAACGATTGGTAAAGAAAGGTGATACAGTGGTAGTTCTTGGCGCAGGTGGTAAATCAGGCATTCTTTGTTGTGCTGTTGCCAAAGAGATGGTTGGTGAAAACGGTATGGTGATAGGCGCTGATTACAGCGATGAAAACATAGAGCGATTGAAACAGGTCGGTGTTTGCCATGAAGCAATTAAACTGAACGCTACAGACGCTCTTCAATGCTACGATACCATTAATGACTTAAGCAAAGGTCAAATGGCTGATGTTGTTATTAACAACGTTAACATTCCAAATACAGAAATGGGAACCATCCTGATGTGCAAAGACCGCGGTACCGTTTATTTCTTTAGCATGGCTACTTCATTTACAAAAGCGGCATTGGGAGCGGAAGGCGTAGGAAAAGACGTGGATATGCTGATCGGTAACGGGTATGCGATCGGACATGCGGATATGGCCATAGACATCCTAAGAAAGAACGACAAGATCAGAAAACTATATGAAGAGTTATACACATAAGCTGTGCACTTTTCATCATACACCAATCATTAAAAAAAAATAAAAGATCTACATAATGAAACGACAATTTTCAAACGTTGACTATAAGAGCATCCCATTGTTCAAGGATGTGAGTGAGGAGGATTGGAACAACTGGAAGTGGCAAATGCGTAATGCTATCCGCGACGTTCCAAGTCTTGAAAAGGTATTGCCGTTAAGCGATGAAGAGCAAGAACACCTGGCAAAGACTTTGAAGAAGTTCAAGATGGCTATTACGCCTTATTATGCAGCCCTAATGAGTAAAGAAGACCGCGACTGCCCAGTTCGTAAACTGGCTGTTCCGGTACTCAATGAATTACATATTGCCGAGTCTGACCTTAGCGACCCTTTACACGAAGATGTGGATTCTCCTGTTCCGGGATTAACTCACCGTTATCCGGACAGAGCTCTTTTATTGGTTACTCACGAATGTTCGATGTACTGTCGCCACTGTACCCGTCGTCGTATTGTTGGTGAAACGGATGAAGATATGGCTAAAGGCCATCTGGAAAAGGCATTTGAATACATTGCTAAAACACCTGAAATCCGCGACATTGTAATTTCTGGTGGTGATCCTTTGATTCTTAGTGATAGCCGTATCGATTATATTTTAACAGAGCTTCGTAAAATTGAGCATGTTGAAGTGATTCGCATTGGTAGCCGCATGCCGGTTGTATTACCTCAACGTATTACCGATGACTTGTGCAATATCATCAAAAAGCACCACCCTGTTTATGTGAACACTCACTTCAACCATCCAAAAGAGATAACTGAAGAAGCTCGTCAGGCATGTGAAAAGCTGGCTAACTCGGGTGTTCAAATGGGTAACCAATCAGTATTGCTGAAAGGTGTTAATGACTGCTCAAACATTATGAAAGCTTTGATGCATGATCTGTTGCGCATCCGCGTGAAACCTTATTACATCTACCAGTGCGATTTATCAGAAGGTATATCACACTTTAGAACAACCATATCAAAAGGTATTGAGATAATTGAAAACCTACGTGGTCATACTTCAGGTATGGCAGTACCTACCTTTGTGGTTGATGCTCCGGGTGGTGGTGGTAAAATACCCGTAATGCCTGATTACCTTATCTCTCAAACAGAGAAGAGAGTGGTATTGCGTAATTACGAAGGCATGATCACCAGTTATACTCAACCATCTGACTACCAGGGCCACCAAAAAGATGACTGTGAATTCTGCAGCAATGATGCTCTTGTAGCAAAAGATGGAGTAGCCAAGTTACTTAATGAAGGTGGAACGATCCGCCCCCAGGCTTTGCGTCGCGAAACGCGAACCAACGGGAACGGAAAACACTAATGTCTCTTAAACAATCCATATACAACTAAGGCCATAGGCCGGCCCTGAAAAGCCGGTCTATGGTAACTTTAACAATGACAGCAAACGCAGCAACATATCGTTTTATTAACACCACTACCTTTGTAATGGGCAATCGTAAAAATGCCGGCAAAACAACCTTTATGAACTGGGCTTTAAACCAGATCAGAAAAGTTGAATCTCCTGCATTTGCGAGCATTGGTATCGATGGTGAAAACAATGATATGATTGACGGCAGAGTAAAACCACAGATCAAAGCCCTTAAAGGTGATGCTATTGTTACAAGTACGAATATGCTTTCTAAAAGTAACGGCTTGTTTACCATTGAAAAAGCATTTCCTATTCATACCCGGTTAGGGCAAATTGTTATTGCCAGAACGATCAGGGATGGTAATATTGAACTGGTCGGACCCGAATACAATGAACAATTAACCCAGGTTGTGAACCATCTAATTAAAGAACTGGGTTACAAATCAATTATCATTGATGGTGCTGCCAGCCGGATAACCCCGGTTAACAGCATTCCCGATGCAGGTTTCTATTACCTGGTTAACATAGACCATCGCAACCTAAAAAAAACAATAGAACAGATGCAGTTACTGTCTCTGTGCTCAAGGTTTGAAACACCTGATGCTGACACTGATCATTTCAAGATAGACGGAGCTTTGACCGCATCAAAACTAAACAGCATCACAAGCGACTACAGCACCCTATTAATTAATGACTTAACATCCGTTTTTATTAATTATACCCAACTTCAAAAACTAATGCAACATGTTGACATAAGGGTAAAAAACAAGCTGAATCTAAAAGGTTTTGTTGTCGTTTTGAAAGACATAGAACAATCAGAGTTTGATCGTTTGATCACCAACAAAAGCATTGACGCCGAAATAATATATAACCCGTATGTGCATTAATAAAGTCATAGAATTCACTGATTTTTTGAGCTTTTACAAAAGGTATAAGCCCTTAACGCCATATGGAACGACTGAGAAAGACAGCAAGCCGTTTTTTGTAAGTACCAAAGATATTGATCGAATCCACAATATAACAGAGCAATTATCCGAATTTATAAAGCTTGATGAAAATAAGGTTTTAAAAATTGAGCATCATTTAAGTCGCATTGATCGCTTAAACACTCTTGATAAATCTGATC
The DNA here is from genome assembly GCF_050589845.1 of Carboxylicivirga agarovorans. Classification (NCBI taxonomy): domain Bacteria; kingdom Pseudomonadati; phylum Bacteroidota; class Bacteroidia; order Marinilabiliales; family Marinilabiliaceae; genus Carboxylicivirga; species Carboxylicivirga agarovorans. Next base: position 62,724 of record NZ_JBNGPA010000001.1, read on the forward strand.
TTGATACAGTAGACCTCCAGCTCATCAAAAAGTTTCTGATCCACTTTAAAGCTGTTGACAAACTACTATCCTCGTCCATCAAAAAAGTAATCGATCTTGAATTCAACTTGCAAGACCTGTGGGAGGCTCTTGTAATTAATAATGATCATGATGAATCATTTTACCTTTCATCGGCTTACAGTAAAGAACTAAAAGAACTTCGAGATCAAATTAATTTAGCTGATCAACAACTCAATACCATCCGCCAGGATGCTCTTATGACGATCAAAAAGAAGTATCAGATCGATTTTAAAGGGCGTGAGTTCGTTTTGCTTGATAAAAAGCAGCTGGTTGAAATGGATGTCAATGAACTTATCCATGAATTTTACGACTCAACACTGGTTAAAATAAAACCAGCCTTTGGCAAGCAGTATCTCGACAAACTTGTTGAGAAAGAACAACTACTCATTAAAGAAGCTAAAGCTGAGAAACAAGTATTGACAGACCTATCCCATGAAGTTAAAAAGGCCAAAAACAAAATAATCGCTGCTGTTGAAGCTGTAAAAAATCTGGATGTACACTTGGCCAAGGCACGGCTGGCAATTGATCTGAAACTTCAGAAACCAGGCATCAAGGCAAAGAATATATCTGTTACAAATGGTCGCTATTACCCTCTTTGGGAAAAACACACAAACAAAGGATTAGGCTATACCCCATTAACAGTTTCATTCGCAAGTAATGCCATTTTATTGTCCGGCTCCAATATGGGTGGAAAAACAGTTTTATTTAAGACCCTGGCATTTTTGCAATTACTAACTCAAATGGGCTTTTATGTTCCTGCTGAGCATTATAACACGAGCTTATTTGAGCACATCCATATATTGGGAAATGAACTAAGTGACAGCGTTGAAGGTCTTAGTTCATTTGGGCAGGAAATCTATCAACTTACCCAGGCGCTTGATCATTCACAACAACGACTGGTTATTGTGGATGAATTAGCCAAAACAACCAACGCTACCGAAGCCAAAGCGATCTTATATGCAGTATTAAAATACGTGCAAAACAGTGAACAGATAACCGGCTTCTTTTCAACGCATTTTATTAATGTACCTGAAATCAGTGGTGTTTCAAAATACCGGATGAAGGGACTTGACAAGAAGGCATATGCGGCCCACTGTAGCCAACAGTCAGATGACCTGAATGAAAAGATCGGTCTTATCAACACTTTTATGCAGTACGAAATAACAGAGGATACAGACGTAATCAAATCTAACGATGCTCTGACCATTGCCGGAATGCTTGGATTAAATGAAGAGATATTAACGAATGCTAACAACTACCTGGAAAGAAATTAAAGACAAAATAACATGACAGAATCAAAACTAAATCTGGATAAACAAAAAATCAGCAGAGCGCGCGAGCTGTCAAAAGACATTGCACGCCCTGTTAATGATTATATAGAGTTGCACACTACTGTTGCCATTGAACGAGCCACACTTCGCATGCTCGGAGCTGACGGTGTTACTGCTGATGATGTGCCAGTACCCAATGCCATAGTCAATGCATTAGGTGATAAAATTCAATATGGTGCGTCACTATACTATGTCAATGCAATGGTTCGCAAAGGCCTGACTGCCGAGCAATTGAACGATGAAATTGCGAAGGGGCTCGACATCTCGACAATTGAGCTGACTGATAAAAAGGCGATTGAAGAAAAAGCCGGCGAATTGGTAGCCGCATTCTCACATCGTGTAAAAGGTAATGTAGCTTACCGCACATCTAAAGTAGCAGAATACAAAGAGAAGGAAAACTCACCCCTGCTCTATCTGATCGTTGCCACCGGTAATATTTACGAAGATGTAAAACAGGCACAGGCAGCCGCACGACAGGGTGCTGATATCATCGCTGTTATCCGTACGACCGGGCAGAGCCTGCTCGATTTTGTACCATATGGTGCCACAACTGAAGGATTTGGTGGAACCTATGCCACCCAGGAAAACTTCAAAATTATGCGTAAGGCATTGGATGAAGTTGGTAATGAAACCGGCAAGTACATCCGTCTTGTCAACTACTGTTCTGGTTTGTGTATGCCCGAAATAGCTGCTATGGGTGCATTGGAACGACTGGATATGATGTTAAATGATTCGATGTACGGTGTTCTTTTCCGCGACATTAACATGTACCGCACCTTTGTTGACCAGAAATTTTCACGCATGATCAACGCCTTCGCAGAGATCGTAATAAATTCGGGCGAAGATAATTACCTGACTACTTCTGATGCCTATGAAAAAGCCTTTACCGTAACTGCATCTCAGTTTATCAATGAGCAATTTGCATATGACTCCGGCCTACCTGCCAGGCTAATGGGCTTAGGTCATGCCTTTGAGATGAACCCTGAGATCGAGAACGGCTTCTTATATGAAATGGCACAAGCACAAATGGCACGTGAGATATTCCCTGAAGCTCCATTGAAATACATGCCTCCGACAAAATACATGACCGGAGATGTATTTAAAGGTTACATCATGAATGCAATGTTTAATTTCATTGCCAAATCAACCAATCAGGGTATTTTACTTCTTGGCATGCTAACAGAAGCTATTCATACACCTTTTATGCAAGATCGCTTCCTGGCTGTTGAGAACGCCCGGTATATTCTTAATAACACAAAAGATTTTGCCAACGACATTGAATTCAAGAAAGGTGGTATTATGCAAACCCGTGCTCAAAGTGTGTTAGATGAAACCATTGAGTTCCTTGAGCAGATCAATGAAAAAGGTTTATTCGATTCCATAGAGCAAAAAATGTTTGCCGAAGTAAGTCGCCCTAAACATGGCGGTAAAGGCTTTGATGGCGTTTATGAGAAAGCAGCCGATTACTTCAACCCTGTTTACAGTTATTTGGAAGTTGAACTAGGATTAAAAAAGTAAAGTGATGGAAAATATGATACGCCCATATGGCGATACAATGAATGATGGTGCAGTACAGCTGTCATTTACTCTTCCGGTAGCACATTCAGCCAAGGCTGACGAAGCTGCCAAGCAATATGCACATAAATTAGGTTTCCAGGAAGTGGAAGTTGTTCACTCTAATCCTCTTTCTGAGAACTTCTCGTTTTTTGTTGTTTATGGTAAGTCGCAACTACAACTTGATTATGATAAAATTGAAGTGGAAGCTGTAGAGAAGTCTATGGACTTTTACGAAGTAAACAATTACATTAAAGAACACATTAAGCGAAAAGTTGTGGTTGTTGGTGCATGTACCGGTACTGATGCACATACTGTGGGAATTGATGCCATTATGAACATGAAAGGCTTTGACCAGCACTACGGCCTGGAGCGCTATCCAATGATGGAAGCCCATAACCTGGGTGCACAGATCCCTAATGAGGAATTGATCAAAAAAGCCGTTGAATTAAACGCTGATGCCATACTTGTATCCCAGGTAGTAACTCAAAAGGAAGTGCATATTCAGAATATGACAGACCTGATTGAGCTATTAGAGGCAGAAGGCTTGCGATCCAAATTAATTGTTTGCGCAGGTGGTCCTCGCATTAGCAATAAACTGGCGCTCGAATTAGGGTATGATGTTGGTTTTGGGCGTGGCACCTACCCTGAAAATGTAGGTTCGTTTATTGTTGAAAAAATGGTTGAAAGACAAAATTCATAATAAAGTACACTGTGCCCGGCGCTGGCGCCGATTTACAGACTGTGCTTTTCAATATATTAGATGGCACGGATGACAAATCCTCGCCAGCTATGAATGAAACAAAGTAATCAAACTTCGGAATCCGGACTTCGGACTCTGAACTAAAATATTAATCATGAAAGAAATTTATATTGTTGATGCTGCCCGAACTGCAGTTGGAAATTTTGGCGGAACCTTATCAACTATATCTCCGGCTCAAATGGGTTCAACCGTCGTTAAGTCATTATTGGAGCGCAACAACCTAAATGGCTCAGAGGTTGATGAGGTATTAATGGGTAGTGTGTTACAAGCCGGCCATGGCCAGAATGTAGCGCGTCAGATAGCCATGGGAGCAGGTATTCCAAAGGAAAAAACAGCCATGACCCTTAACATGGTTTGTGGTTCAGGTTTACGCACAGTTGCAGCTGCTGCTCAGGCCATTAAAGCTGGCGATGCCGAATTAATTATAGCTGGTGGTGCTGAAAACATGTCACAGGCTCCATATATTTTACCTAAGGCTCGTACCGGATATCGCATGGGCGATGGTACACTGGTTGATACAATGGTATACGATGGCCTGACTGATATTTTCAATAACTATCACATGGGTATTACCGCTGAAAACCTGGCTGATAAATACAACCTGACTCGCGAAGAGCAGGATGCTTTTGCGGCAGAATCACAAAATAAAGCGGAAAAAGCTATCAATGAAGGTCGTTTCGAAGATGAGATCGTGCCTGTTGAGATACCGCAACGCAAAAAAGACCCGATCATTTTCAAGCAAGATGAATTTGTACGCTTTGGCGTAACAGCCGATTCGCTGGCTAAGCTTCGACCTGCCTTTAAAAAAGATGGAACGGTTACTGCAGCCAATGCTTCGGGTATTAATGATGGTGCTGCTGCTGTTATTGTTGCCAGCAAAGAGGCTGTTGAAAAATACGGATTAAAGCCTATGGCTAAAATTGTGTCATATGCATGGCATGGCACCGAGCCATCTATTATGGGAATTGGCCCTGTTGAGGCTGTTCGTAAAACATTGAATAAAGCAGGCTGGAAGAAAGAAGAATTGGAACTTATTGAGGCCAATGAAGCATTTGCAGCTCAATCATTATCTGTAATGAAAGAGTTGGAACTTAACCCTGATATTACCAATGTTAATGGAGGAGCCATAGCCATCGGCCACCCTATTGGTGCCAGCGGAACACGCATCTTAACCACACTGGTTCACGAAATGAAGAAACGTGAAGTTAGCAAAGGCCTGGCTACCTTGTGTATTGGAGGTGGTATGGGTATTGCCATGTGTATTGAAAGAGTTTAATGGATGTATACGTACCTGTTCATATCAATGAACAAACACACAGTTTGAACCCTTGTTATTTTAGAAGTTTATTGTCCTATTTATAAACTTTAACCTTTAGTCTATTTGAAGGGCTCGCCAATATCAGGCGGGCTCTTTTATTTTTATAAATGATCAATGCTGATGTATTTAGCATTTTAATAGTTCAACTCCTCATCTTATTAACTTTTCAACAGGTTAAAAGGTTAACGGCTAAATAAAAGGAACAGTTAATCAATTCGACAAATAGACTAACAAGCAATTTCACAAGGGATGAAACAAGTACTATCGGGTATTCGCGCGTTTAGTTATTAAGAACTCCCATTCTGCGGTGAACGAGCAAGGCATTCTCCCTCATCTCAATCGTTAATAAAAATTAAACATGATAATGGTTGTTGTATGCCGAAAGGTGTATTGGTTATTTTGCGGGTCGGCAAACAAGTAAAAGTAAATCAAAAATGAAACAACTATTTAGCGGAGCAGTTATGCTCCTGATCTGTTGTGCCTGTATGCAGGCGCAAAACATGAAACGTGTAAAAAAAGTGGTTGAAGAGCTTAGCTCACCAGCTTATTATGGAAGGGGATACACCAATAAAGGTGATAGCCTGGCTGCAGATTACATTGCGCATCAACTCAAAAAGACAGGCGTAAAACCAATAGGCAGTTCGTACTTCCAGCGATTTAACATGAGTATTAATAATTACATTGGTAATCCATCACTGGAAATTGGTCAACGGCAATTGGTCAATGGAATGGACTGGGTGGCCTACCCTACTTCTCCTACCATTCAGGGAAGCTTCCCCCTAATTTGGATAACCAACGACATGCTGACAAACAAAAGTCAACTTAAAAGTTTGCTGGCTGAAGATCTGAAGAACAGCTTCATTTGCTTTGATTCAACTGTTATTAACAACGCTGAACTGTATTATTTTGCACGCAATCTTTTTACCACCTTACCATTCATGGTCAGAGGAGTCATTGACCGCGTTGAAACACCCAAATATTCGGCACGCCGTTATGTAAATGAATACGGGACCATCCGTGTAAAAAAGGATTTTGTCACACCTGATGATAAGTTCATTGACATTGATCTGGTAAGTGATTTTAATACAGACTATCAAACACAGAATGTCAGTGGTCTAATAAAAGGAAAAACTGACACCTGCATAGCCCTGATAGGGCACTATGACCATATGGGTATGTTTGGTGAAGCCATGTATGGCGGAGCTAATGACAATGCAAGTGGCGTGGGGATGATGCTTGAGCTGGCAGATTATTTCATGAAAAAACAACCCCATTACAGCATCCAGTTTATCTTCTTCGCCGCCGAAGAAGCCAGTTTCTATGGCTCTGAATATTACGTGGCCAATCCGGTGTATCCGTTAGACAAAACAAAGCTGGTTATTAACTTTGATATGGTGGCAACGGGGACCCAATGGACAGAATTGATCCATGCTAATCTTTATCCGGATATTAAAAGGCAGTTGATGACTATTAATAACTCAAAGAGCTATATTGATCATCTGAAACCAACCGGCTATGAAGACACGTCTGATCATTATCATTTTCATGATGCAGGTATTCGGGCTCTTTTCTTCTGGACAGCCGGAGGCAACGACAATTACCACGAACCATCTGACACTGCCGACAAGCTAGAATATCCGGTGTTTGAGGGAATATACCAGCTGGTTATTGACTTTATTGAAGAGTACCATTGATCTGTAATCACCGCCATGTCCCGTTAACTCATCTGATGACTAACAAAGTTCATCTTTAGTCATCGGATGAACCAGCATTCGATTTTACGATTCTAATATGAAGTTCGTTCGATGTTCGTTCAATGTTCGTTCAATGTTCGTTCAATGTTCGTTCAATGTTCGTTCGATTATAATTGAATAAACATTGAAGATAATATGAGCAATTAATGGTTTAATTATGAAGCCATATACAAGTTAATCAATTAATGCTTCCTCCCTTATCCTTGATGAATTTTCCCGTCGTGATGAAAGAACCTGGTGTAATTACTGAACCTGGCGATCGCTTATCCCGGCTCAGAGGGGAGACAGACCATCGTTAGTTGTGAATTGTATAAAATCAATCCCGAAGGAATTAATCCGTGTCATCCGTTTACCCGATATCATCAGGCATGGTATTATAATAACCTGAATTCGACAGAGCGCATCTAATTCCAATGCATTTAATCCACGATTTCATCCATAAAAAAAATGGGATCTAAACCGTTGCCTAGAATCCCATTTACTAACCTAACCCAAATCTATGAAAAAAATCTATCGACATAATTGCAAGTCTTGTACCAAAAGTCCTTTATATATGTTATTGAAAACTAATAAAGGTTAATTAATCTACATATTTACATTCATGAATGTGTTATATAAAAAAAACGCCCCTCAGCCATTTTTGTTCAATGCCGGGGGCGTTTATTATTTCTTAGCTACGGTGCTTAGTAAGCCCTTCCGCTATTACCTTCCACAAAATTAATAAATGAGGTATTTACGACTTTGTTTCCACCAGGAGTAGGATAATCACCTGTAAAATACCAGTCGCCATTATCATCAGGGCAAGCGGCATGCAGGTTTTCAACACTTTGGTACACCAATTCAACACTTGCATCAATATCTTCAGGACGAAGCATTTCTGCAATCTTGGTTGAAATTTGCTCTGGTGTAAAAGGACGATATATTTCCTTTACATGGTTTACGATCTCTTCTTTTGGCAAGAACTGTTGCTCTTTACACTTCTTATATACCTCATCAATGATATGGACCTGGTCATTATCATGCAACAATTCTATAGCTGCAGAAAAGGCACAGAAATCTTTCAGCTTGGCCATATCGATACCATAACAATCAGGGTAACGAATCTGCGGTGCTGAAGACACTACAATGACCTTCTTAGGGTGTAAACGATCTAAAATACGGAGGATACTTTTCTTAAGAGTAGTACCACGTACTATTGAATCATCAATGATCACCAGGGTATCAACCCCATTTTTAACAATACCGTATGTTACATCGTAAACGTGTGCCACCATATCATCACGGCTATCATCATCAGCGATGAAAGTACGCATTTTAACATCCTTGATGGCGATTTTTTCAACGCGTGGCTCGCGGCTTAGTATTTCATCCAGTTTATCAGGAGTGATATCTGATCCCAGGTCAAGAATCTGTTGTTTTTTAACCTGGTCCATCTCACGACGCACACCTTCCATCATCCCATAAAAAGCTGTTTCAGCAGTGTTCGGAATGTATGAGAAAACCGTATTCTCGATATCGTAATCTACTTTCTCAAGTATCTTTTTTGCCAGCAAGCGGCCTAATTCTTTACGCTCTTCATAAATCTTACGATCACTACCACGAGAAAAATAGATGCGTTCAAAGGAACATGAGCGACGCTCCTGCGGCACACGAACCAATTCTTCAGTCACCTTGCCATTTTTCTTGATGATAAGCGCATGTCCGGGCTTCAATTCTTTTACCTGTACCGATCGAACATTCATAGCCGTTTGAATCACCGGGCGTTCTGATGCAACCACCACAATTTCATCGTCGGCATAATAACAGGCCGGACGAATACCCCATGGGTCTCGTGTTACGAAGGCATCTCCATGACCAACCACACCTGCAATTGCATAGCCTCCATCCCATCGTCTGCTTGACCGTTCAAGTATTTCACGAATATTTAATTCTTCTTCAATACAATCTGATATCTCCCTGTTTGATTTTCCTTCGTTCTTGTATTTTCTGAACAGAAGTTGATTCTCCTCATCCAGGAAGTGACCAACGTTTTCTAGTATGGTAACTGTATCGGTATAATCTTTAGGATGCTGTCCCAGTTCTGTTAAAGACTGAAAAATTTCATCCACATTGGTCAGGTTAAAGTTACCTGCAAGTGTCAGGTTGCGCGAACGCCAGTTGTTTTCGCGCATCACAGGGTGCACATAGTCAATACTATGATTCCCGAAAGTACCATAGCGTAAATGTCCAAGGTATAGCTCACCTGCAAATGGCAAATGCTCTTTGGCATACTGCGGATCATTTAATAATTCTGCATTTTTCTCCTGCTGCTTGATAAATGGCGCATTTATCTTCTCAAAAACATCCTTAATAGGATTAGCCTTATTGGAGCGGTGACGCGAAAAATACTTCTGTCCCGCAGGCTGATCTATTTTAAGATTAACAGCTCCTGCCCCGTCTTGTCCGCGGTTATGCTGTTTTTCCATCAAAAGATACAGCTTGTTTAAGCCGTAACGCCATGTACCGTACTTCTCCTGATAGTACTCCAGTGGTTTTAATAAGCGGATAAGAACAATCCCACACTCATGCTTAATCTGATCACTCATGATATTTCCCTCTTAAAAATAAGTCGCAAATTTATTTCTATTTTTTTAATCGCCCAATACGATTTAAAAAAGAAAAAAGCCGGAATTATTCCGGCTTTTTTCATCTTATATTATTTATTCAAATTTATCCATTTTAACGTATCCGTCCTTCACAATATAACAGTTCGGAAAAATCGCTCGCAGCTCATTCAAAAGCTGAAGAGCTTCGTGTTTATGTCGATAGTTACCTACCCTAACCCTCCAAAAGGGCGATGTAAAAGACAAGTCAGCATCCTGGTCGGGAAAATTACCTAAGAATTTTCCCTTTACATTTAAAGCACTTCGTTTTCCCTCCGGTCCGGAACCTGAATATAGTTGTATGCGCCAACCTTCTACCCCGCCAATGCGTTCGTTGACTTCAACCTGAATATTGACCAACTCTTCAATTCCGTCTTCGTCATAGATCGTAATAACACCTTCTCCTTCAACCCGCTCCTGCAACTTCCCCGCAAGAGAGGTATCTTCCTGTGCATTAGTAACTACCGAGAAAAACAAGCATAAAAATAATAACTGAACTTTCATGTCGCTTAAAACTTTTAGTGCGACAAAGATAATCATTAGATTAATCTTTTGTAGGAATTACTAATACAGGTTTTAAAGATTTATTGATTAAGTCGTTGGTAAAGGATTGAAAAACCCTGACAAAAGGATTGGCAGTATGGTGTACATGCGTTGTTAACAGATCAATGTTAGCATCCATTGCATACTCCATCAGATTATCGGCATAGCTACGACCGGTTAAAACAATATCATTCACTTCGACTTTTGCCTTATTGATAACATAGTTTTTAACCTGCCTGACATAGCTATGCATTTCATTATTCATCCAGACCAAATCAGATGACTTTAAACCAACAACATGAACATTGGCATTGAACAGGCGAGCCACACCTGCAATTTCAGGAACTTTTTTGCGGCTGGCAATGCTGTAATCAACAGGTAAAGCAATACTGCCAATTTCATGTTTGAGTTTCATACGTTTATTAACAACGATAACAGGACATGGAGAATGGGCCACTAGTCGGTAAGCAGGACTGCCAACCCACTTCGAACTGACTGAAGCGTCATCATGCGACCCCAGAACGATAATGGTTGAGTCACCATATTTAGCCTGGTTACACACTTCTTTAACAACATTTCCTTCACGTATCTTAAAATCGAAATAACCTCCTTCTACCTTATACTCCTTTGAATACCGATCATAAAGTTGATGAGCCCACACATCAACATCCTGATTTAACTTATCAGAATAAGGGTCGGTCGTAAAAAAAGGAACAATAACAGAATCTGTTTTAACATGTATAACACGTACGTTGGCTAACAGGTGGTTAGCTAAATCAATCCCATAATCTAAAGCAATCAGGGATTCTTCTGAGAAATCTACAGGAATCAATACTTCTTTCATGGTGAGGTTCTTTTTGTTTTCAGTTAGACTAAAGTTAAGAAAAATAACTTTTTAAATCATTACAAATGAAGCAACAACCACTACTTTCCAAAATTTGGAAACACCCTGACAGATTTAAGTAATTCAGAGCGATTATACTTGTCATTAAAAATTCAAGCATTAACTTTGCTGCTCCTAAAAAAATGACAATCAATTAAAATAATCCTTGATAAAATGATGGAGTTTAGTGAAGTAAAGCCTTTGATCAGCAGTAAGAGCGGGAAAAAACTCTTTATTGAAACCTATGGATGCCAGATGAATGTGGCTGATAGTGAAGTAGTGGCATCTGTAATGGAAATGGATGGTTATGGCGTTAGCTATGATATAAAGGAAGCTGATGCGGTATTTATCAACACCTGTTCCATTCGTGATAATGCCGAGCAACGCGTCTTAGGTCGTTTGCAACAGCTAACTGCCATGCGCAAAAACAAACCCAATTTAATTATCGGTATTATTGGCTGTATGGCCGAACGCGTTAAGGACAAGTTATTTGAACAAGGTGCCAACATAGTGGTGGGTCCAGATGCTTATCTTGATCTGCCTAACCTGATTGGCATGGCCGAGAGAGGCGACAAAGCCATTAATGTTGAACTATCGACCAACGAAACCTATGCTGAAGTTATTCCTTCGAGGATAGGCAAAAATAAAATATCGGGTTTTGTGTCAATCATGCGGGGCTGTAACAATTTTTGTTCCTATTGCATTGTACCATACACACGTGGACGTGAGCGCAGCCGTCAGCCCGAAAGTATTAAAAAAGAAATTCAGGACTTATACAATAAAGGATTTAAAGAAGTAACTCTCCTGGGGCAGAATGTTAATTCATATCATTATGAAGGTGAGAATACCAACATGTCCTTTCCTGATCTGCTTGACTTTGTTGCTCTTAATTTTGCTGATATGCGTATTCGCTTCACCACGTCTCATCCTAAGGACATGAGTGATGAAACCCTTGAAGTAATGGCTAAGCATACTAATATTTGCAAGTTCATACACTTACCATTACAATCAGGCAGTTCGCGCATTCTTAAATTGATGAACCGCAAATATGACCGTGAATGGTACATGGATCGCATTGAAGCTATCAGACGTATACTGCCCGGATGTGGATTATCGACAGATGTATTCTGTGGCTTCCACAGCGAAACAGAAGAAGACCACCAGGAAACATTAAGCCTGATGAAGTGGGCCGGATATGATTCTGCTTTTATGTTTAAGTATTCTGAACGCCCGGGAACTTACGCGGCTAAAAACCTGGAAGACAACGTTCCTGAAGATGTAAAAGGTCGTCGCTTACAGGAGATCATTGATCTGCAAAACCGATTATCGTTCGAGAGTAACCAGCGCGACATTGGTCAGACTTATGAAGTACTTGTTGAAGGCACATCTAAAAAGTCAAAAGATGAACTGTATGGCCGTACATCGCAAAACAAAGTTGTTGTATTCCCGAAGAAAGATTACAAAACAGGCGATCTGGTGCAAGTTGTTATTAAAGAAGCAACCCAGGCCACTTTAAAAGGTGAATCTGTAGAGTAGTAAAAAGATTAACTGTGGGAATATTGACAATAGGTTTGTCAACATTCTCACTTTTATTTTTGACAAGCTGCTACCTACCCCCTTTATTGCTCTCCTGCAATTATATAACTAATTAACTTACAACTATGAATGAGAAAGTAAAAGAGTTTCGTGAATATCGTGAGGCGATGAATGAAAAGATTCTGGCAGCCGACAATAAAGTGATGAAACGTATCTTTAACTTAGATACTAACACATATATGGAAGGTGCATTATCAACCCGGGTGAAAGAGATGTTGGGACTGGTAAGCTCAATGGTTCTTCGATGCGATGATTGCATTAAATACCATTTGGAAAAATGTCATGAACAAGGCGTTACAACAGATGAAATGATGGAAATATTCGCTGTTGCCAATTTGGTAGGAGGAACAATTGTTATTCCTCACACACGCCGTGCTATTGAATATTGGGAAATTATAAACCAGGAGGCCTAAGCCTCCTGGTATCCTTAACTTTAAACCATTAATAGGTCATCAGAAAAGGGCTTTGGACGGTCACAAAAGAAAAAATAGCTGTCGAGGTCGTACTTTTTCATTGATTTCAGTACTCCCTCCTTCACGTTAAACAAGCTCAGCTGACTTTGATTCATTTCCGACAAACGCTGACCTGCCATTAAAGTATTCAATCCCTCCGCATCAACATTTTCTACCTTCTCTAAATCCACAAACAGATTCGTAAAAGGTTGCTTTAATATATCCATCATTCGATTTTTGAATTGCTTAGATGTTTGAAGATCTAAACTCTCCTTCTTATCGAAGGATATTAACGTGGTGTTTTTAAAAACTTTTACTTGTATCATAACTTTGGGTGTTTCGTGCCAAAGATACTCCAATGGCCGTGCCACGTTTTCTATACATCTGTTTTACTGGTGTTTACATTTTTAGCACTTCAAATATCGTCCAAATAAAATACTCCATTCCATTATTTGGAATATATCCACCTGTAATACTCGTCCTAAATCAGTTAATTGATTATATAATTTCATAAACACAATTGTTTGCCGTAATTTTGCCACAAACATTATAGAACAGAAATGGGAAAAGAATTAAACTTTGATTCAATTCGTCCATACAATGACGAGGAGATTCATGAAGTGTTTGAGCGCTTAATTAATGAAGTCAACTTTTTGGAATTAATTAAATTCCTCTACCCTAATTTCTCAACAGAGCAATTCCTTAACAAGCTTTTAAGCATACAAACTATCCGCGAGTTTCAGACCGAAGTGATCTATCCATACGTAAAAGAAGTACTTAGGACAACAACTAAGGGCATTACGCACTCGGGCATGGATAAACTAGACCCTAACGGGCACTATTTATTTATTTCAAACCACCGCGATATAGTTCTGGATTCCGCCATATTAAATATACTAAGGGTGGAAAACGGTTTTAATACAACAGAGATCGCTATTGGTGATAACCTTTTGATCTATCCCTGGATAACTGATTTGGTAAAACTTAACAGATCATTTATTGTACAAAGAAATTTGCCGGTGCGCCAAATGATGGAAAGTACTAAACGCTTATCTACTTACATCAGGCAGTCTTTAACCGAGCGCAACCAAAGTATCTGGATAGCTCAACGCGAAGGACGTTCTAAGGACGGTGACGACCGCACACAGGTTAGTCTTTTAAAAATGCTTAACATGAGTGGAAACGGTGATTTCGTTAAAAACTTTGAGGAGATCAACATCGTGCCATTATCAATCTCATACGAATATGATCCCTGCGATTATTTAAAGGCTCTGGAGTTTCAAATGAAACGTGATAATCCGGAATACAAAAAAACCCAGAACGATGATTTAAAACACATGGGTGCCGGTTTGAGAGGTAGAAAAGGACGTGTACATTTTGGATTTGGAACACCAATTAAAGCTGAGCTTAATGAACTAAAGTCAATGGCTAAGAATGATCAGCTACAGGGACTGGCTGAAATAATTGATAAGCAAATTCATAATAACTATAAATTCTTCCCTGGTAATTTTATCGCCGATGATATGTTTACCAATCATACACGTCATATAAATAAGTATACCGACGAAGACAAAAGTACTTTCCTCGCTTATTTAGATGAACACTTATCCCGTATTGAAGGGGATAAAGAGTTTTTACATTCGTGCCTGCTGGAAATGTACGCTAATCCGGTTAAGAATTTTTACACCAACGATGATAAATAATAAAAAAGCGAGCTAAGGCTCGCTTTTTTTATTTTCTTTTTGGGACCAGCTATACCTGAATCTATTTATTACTGTGTCATTTCTTCAAGACAATATTACTAACCCTGTCTGCCGGGTCTCCATCTTTTCCAATAATAATATTACCGGTGGAGGTTTTAAATTCACTGTTATTGGTATTAATCTGAAGCAATCCAATATCTGACATGAATTGACATACAGAGTCATTTCCATGCACATAAACAGACTTGAAACCATTACATCCATTGGAATGCTTATACATTTCCGGTTCTTTTTTCATTTCATAATGGTAATCTATGAAAAAGAAGCTCCGTAACACCGTATTTTCAGGAAAGGATATGTAACTCCAGGCTTTTCCTTTGCTTATAATAAAATCATACCCTTTTTTATTGAGCAAGTTTTTCAGCTTATCTATATCAATGCCGCTTAAGCAAACAAAGGCTCCACCCTCTCCTTCTGATAATATATTTTTGTAAGTCTGGGCAAGTTGATCTTTTGGCTCACCAACCAGGCTCATCAGTTCTAATGATGAACCATTTGAAAACTTAATATGAGCATTTAGTAAACCATTAGCATGAAGCCTTCCTGGTTTTATCGTAAATCCTTCTTCCTTATAATACTGAACAGCTGAATCAAGGTTATTGACAACTTTAATAACATGGTCAATATATATTCCTTGAGCATTGGCTTTTACCATAAAGCCCAGTATGATCAGCAAGCCAATCATGAATCTCATAATCCTTTTTTTTAATGATAAAAATAACAAAGCAGGCATTAAAATCCGTCATTTATTATCGTAAGTGTTGTACCCTTTTTTCATTGAGTTTAGGCTATTAAACTGCAACAAACTAATCAATTATTAAGTTTATTTACAACACGGGTAGGCAACTTGCCAAAATAAGCAAAAGGATAAAACTTAAACAGTTTCTAAATATTACCTTTGTCATTCGATAAAAACAGGCTATGATTAATTATTTATCAGTAGAGAATCTGACTCAGCATTGGGGCGACATTCGCCTTTTCAATGATATTTCTTTTGGTTTAAACGAAGGTCAAAAAGTGGCGTTAATAGCCAGAAACGGAGCCGGCAAAACAACCTTATTAAATATTCTAGGTGGTAAAATTCCTGCCAATGAAGGTAACATTACCTTGCGTAATGGAATAACAATGGGGTATTTATCGCAAGATCCATACCTTAATAAAGAACACACCGTTATTGAAGAAGTCTTTAATGTTGACAATGAAACTGTTCAAACCATCAAGGCTTATGAGCAGGCTCTTGAAAAGAACGACCAACAGGCCTTAGGTGCTTTAATTGAAAAGATGGATGTTCTTCAGGCCTGGGATTATGAACAGCGCATTAAGCAGATTTTATCGCAACTGAAAATCACCCGCTTTGACCAGTCTGTTTCTGAACTATCAGGCGGTCAGCAAAAAAGAGTTGCCCTTGCAAGTATCCTTATTAGTGAGCCTGAATTATTGATCCTCGATGAGCCTACCAACCACCTTGACCTGGAGATGGTAGACTGGCTTGAACAATACCTTTCAAAGTCAAAAGCGACTTTATTAATGGTCACCCACGACCGCTACTTCCTGGATCGCGTCTGCAATGAAATCATTGAATTGGCTGATGAAACCATATATCGCTATCAGGGCAATTATTCCTATTTCTTAAAAAAGCGCCAGGAAAGACTGGCCAATAAAAAAGCAGAAATAGAAAAGGCACGAAACCTGCTTAAAACGGAGCAGGAATGGATGAACAGGATGCCCCAGGCACGTGCAACCAAAGCCAAATATCGCATCGATGCTTTCTACGATTTAAAAGATAAAGCTCACCAAAACATTAATGAACAGAACCTGGAATTAGGTATTGCGCAAGCACGACTGGGTAAAAAAGTCATTAACCTTCATGGTATTTCCAAGGCCTTTGATGACCTGCAACTCATCAAAGATTTTTCATACAAATTTGCACCATATGAGAAGGTTGGGATTGTTGGTAAGAACGGAACCGGTAAATCAACCTTCCTGAATATATTAACAGGCGCACTGCAACCCGATACAGGGGAAGTTGAGAAAGGCGAAACGGTCGTGTTTGGTTATTATCGCCAGGAAGGCATTAAAATTGACGACAATAAAAAAGTCATTGAAGTTATAAGTGATATTGCTGAAGACATATCACTCGGAGAGGGAAAACGCATGTCTGCATCCCAGTTTTTACGTTATTTCCTGTTTCCTAATGAAATGCACTACGTGCAGGTTAACAAATTAAGTGGAGGTGAGAAAAAACGTCTTTTATTAATGACGGTTTTAATCAAGAACCCAAACTTTTTAATTCTTGATGAGCCTACAAACGACCTGGATATCTTCACACTCAACGTACTTGAAGATTACCTGGCCAACTTCAAAGGATGTGTAATTGTTGTATCACACGACCGTTATTTCCTTGACAAGGTAACCGACCACCTGTTTGCATTTGAGGGCAATTGTCGCATCAAAGATTTTGTGGGCAGCTACAGTGATTACAACAAGCAGAAAAAGCAGGAAGAACGGCAGGTTTCAAAGGCGGTAAAACAAGAGAATGTTGTTGAAAAGCCAAAACCCGCCAGCAAACAAAAGAAACTTAGTTACAAAGAAAAAAGAGAGCTTGAACAAATAGAATCAGAACTTCAGATACTTGAAGAGAAGAAAGAAAGTTTGCAAAACGAGTTAAATTCCGGCAGCCTGGCATCAGAAGATTTAGTCCTAAAATCAAAAGAGCTTAATGAAATAATGGATACTCTTGATGAAAAGGAAATGCGCTGGCTTGAGTTAAAAGAGATAGAAGACAACTAGAAACCATATAGTATATCGATTGCAAAACACTATATTTGTGTTGCTTTACCTATTTATATGCCTAAAAATATTAAAATAATCCTAAGCCTGATTCTATGTTTCTGCTTATGCATTAATGCTTCGGGCAATGCTGTTGAAACAATTAAAGTAGGAGTTCACTATAATCCTCCCCTATGCAATATTGATTCAACGAATCAGGCCAATGGTATATTTATCGATATATTAAATAAGGTTGCAACTGTCAATAACTGGCACATCGAATACATTCCGGTTCGCTTTGCTGATGGATTTGACGCCCTTAAGTATGGTAAAATCGACTTGTTAACGACCGTTGCCAGAACAAAGGAACGGGAGCAATTTGTGAACTTTTCAAATGAAACCATTTTTACCAACTGGGGCATTGTTTACACTGGCAAAAACAGTAAAATAGAGAATATTACCGATTTACAAGGCAAAACACTCGCGCTTGAAAAGGGTGACATTCATGCTAATGCTCTCATTAAGTTATTGGCAGACTTTAAAATTGAAGCCAATATTATCTGGTGTCAAAACCTTAATGAGGTATTTGATAAGATCAGAAGTAATGAAGCCGATGCCGGTGCTGTTAATAAATTATTTGGTTACCAGCAAAACCTTGATCAAAAACTAAAGGTAACATCTATCTTATTTAACCCGGTTAATGTGAATTATGCCGGCGGACCAATCTCACAGCCTCTTTTGAAAAAGGTTGATGAAGCACTGCTGATAATTAAAGCTGAAGAACCTGAACTATATCAAAATACGATCAACCGGTGGCTGACCAAAGATGTAAAACAACCTGCAACATGGGTTTTATATCTGACTTATGCCTTATCCGGCCTCAGTCTGATCCTTATTATTGTATTAATCATTCAGCAAATCATTGTTAAAAAACGTACCAACAGTCTTGCTGAAGCGAATAAATTAAGTGACTTAAGGGGAAAGACAATTGAGCAGATCGAGCACGAAAAAACACTGATCCTTAACAGCCTTGAAGAGCAGGTTGTGTTTATGGATAACGATTACAATGTAATCTGGGCCAACGATGCGTTTAAAAAATCGTCCAACCAGCCCTTTGAAAAATCAATCGGTAAAAAGTGCTATAAGACCTATTTTAATCGCGACACTCCCTGTGATTTTTGCACCTATGAAACAAGCATTGTAACAAACCGAACAGAGGTGAGGGAACACATAAGTGAAGTATCTGGCAAGGTATTTACCCATAAAACACATCCGGTTTTTGACAATGAACATAAACCCATTGGTTTTGTAGAAATATTATCGGATATCTCTGAGAAAAAGAAACATGAACAGGAACTGATCAGGGCCAAAGAAAAAGCAGAACAATCTGATTACCTTAAGTCAGCATTCCTGGCCAACATGTCGCATGAAATACGAACACCAATGAATGCCATCATTGGATTCTCTGAACTTCTTGAAGATGAAACATTATCTGCTGAGGAAAAGAAAAACTATCTTCACATCATACAATCCAATGGCAATCAGCTCTTAAAGTTAATTTCCGACATACTGATTTTTTCACAGATCGAATCTGGTCATGTCAATTTACAATTTAGTTCTATTAAGGTTCACAGCTTATTAATTGAAACCTTTGAACAGTTTAAAAGTGAATTGACAAAGTACGATAAGAATCTGGAAATATTCTTTGAATCTAAAATTGACGAATCCCTTGTAATTGATTCGGACCAGGTTAGAATCAAACAGATAATCTTCAACCTGATTACCAATGCTATTAAATTCACCGAGAAAGGCAGTATCACAATTGGTGCATACAGTGATGATAGCCAGTTAACCATCTTTGTAAAAGATACTGGCATAGGTATCCCTGAAGATAAGCACCAGGAAGTATTTAAACGTTTTTCACAGGTCGAAAACAACCAGATGAAAAAAGCAAGCGGCTCTGGTCTGGGCTTAACCATAGCCCATGATCTGATTAAGCAATTAGGTGGAAATATTAAACTGGAGTCACTAGTTGGCGTAGGAAGCACCTTCTACCTTACACACCCGCTAAAGCACAAAAAAGAACTATCAGGTCCTGCTATTTTTAACAACCAGGTGCTTAATTCGAGAAAGTAAAACTACCGGGGGAAATACTTTAATAAAAAGCTTTTTGAGAAGACAAGAGCATTGCCCCAAACAACCACTTATAGGTTGTAAGAATATGCATCAAATTCGTTTCAGATTAAATTTTCATTAAAATATTTACTCACAGTTTTGCATTTGCAAATATATTCCTACATTTGCATCAACATAAACAAAGCAATGATGGCTCACATTTTCTTTTATAACTTTTATTATTTCTTTTTTAGCAACAGTTAAAGAGGTGGGCATTCTATGATATAAACTAAACGATACAAAATATTTAAAACCCGCCTCTACAAGGCGGGTTTTTTTATGACCATAATTCAGAACCATGAAGCAAGCAAAGAAAAAAATAGCAATACAGGGATGGCCGGGAGCAAACCACGAAATAGCTGCCAAAGCCTATTTCGAAGATGAAAACCTTGAGGTAGTGCCCTGCCTGACATTTCCAGACCTGTTTGAAACACTTAAGCAGGATCGTGATTGCTATGGCATAATTGCTATTGAAAACACTCTGGTTGGCAGTCTCTTACCTAACTACACCATGCTAAAAGACAGTGACCTGGTTATTATCGGCGAATACAAGCTGCGCATTAAACACCAGTTCTTAGCTTTACCCGGACAATCCATTGAAGATATAAAAGAGGTTTACTCTCACCCGATGGCAATTGCACAATGTGAGGCCTTTTTCAAACAATATCCTCATATTAAACTGATTGAATCAGAAGATACAGCCTTAAGCGCCAAGCGTATTGCAGATCAACAGCTGAAAGGCATCGGCGCCATCGCTTCTGAATTAGCGGCCGAAATGTATGAACTTGAAACATTGGCTAAAAACATAGAAACAAACAAAAAGAACTTTACTCGCTTTCTTATTGTATCAGACAGAGGCAAAACGGAGGTTGATAAGCTCTTACTTGAAAACAGGGTTAACAAATCTTCAATTGTTTTCTCTCTTCCTCATGAAGAAGGAAGCTTATCGAAGATCCTGACTATCCTGGCATTTTATAACATTAACCTGACTAAAATACAATCACTGCCGATTGTCGGACAGGAATGGGAATATCTTTTCTATGTTGATTTAACATTCACCGACTATAAGCGCTATTTACAGTCACTCGATGCCATCAGACCATTAACCAGTAAGTTAAAATCACTGGGTGAATATGAAAAAGGCAGACAGTCATACCCTGTTAACAATGGACATTTAGAAACAGAGAAAGCAGTATAGAAAGATGCAAACAAACAACCAGATACAACCAGCCAACAGAATTGGCACCGTTGAAGAATATTACTTCTCAATTAAATTAAAGGAGTTGGAAAAGCTTCGCCAGGCAGGTAAGCCCATTATTAACATGGGCATAGGAAATCCTGACCTGCCTCCTGCCCCTGAGGTTTTGGAAGAATTAAATAAACAGAGTTCAGCTGAGAACAACCATGGATACCAAAGCTATGTGGGTATACCTGAGTTGCGCGAAGCCATGAGCAGATGGTACAATAAGCATTATAATGTTGCCATAAATGCCACCAATGAGGTTTTACCTTTGATGGGTTCAAAAGAAGGCATCATGCACATTACCATGGCTTTTGTTAACCCTGGCGATAGTGTTTTGGTACCTAATCCTGGCTACCCAACCTATGCCTCTGCCAGTAAGATCGCCGAAGCCAATCTTATCCATTACGACCTGGATGAGAATAACAACTGGTTACCAAATCTGGATGAGTTGGAAAAGCAAGACCTGAGCAAGGTGAAGCTAATGTGGATCAACTATCCGAATATGCCAACAGGAGCCAATGCAAGCAAGGAATTTTTTAAAAAGATCATTGCTTTTGGTAAGAAGCACAGTATTGTGATCATTAATGATAATCCATATAGTTTCATCCTTAATGATAATCCTCAGAGCATTATGAACATTGAGGGGGCCAAAGAAATTGCCATCGAATTGAACTCTTTAAGCAAATCGCACAATATGGCAGGCTGGCGAGTTGGTATGGCCGTTTCAAACCCACAGTTTATCCAGTATATATTAAGGGTAAAAAGCAACATGGACTCTGGCATGTTCAAGCCACTGCAGTTAGCTGCCGCCAAAGCTCTTGAACTTGATACTGACTGGTATAACACTGTTAACAGCGAATACAAAAAACGACGTGTTCTTGTACATGAAATAATGGACTTGTTAGATTCCAATTATGACAAGAATCAAACAGGCATGTTTGTGTGGGCCCGCATACCTGAACAATACAAAGATAGTGGTGAGTTATCCGATGAGATCTTATATGGATGTGATGTGTTTATTACTCCGGGATTCATTTTTGGTGATAAAGGGAAACGCTATATCCGCATCAGCCTGTGCACCAATCAAACAGTACTAGAAGAAGCAAAACAACGTATTAAAGCATTAAAAACTAAATAACCATGGAACATAAATTAGACTTACAACCACTTGCGCTACCGGGATTGGAATTAAAGCGTCCAATTATAATTGCCGGACCCTGTAGTGCCGAAACAGAGGAACAAACTCTTGAAACAGCCCGTCAGCTGGCTGCTCAGGGTGTTAAAATATTCAGAGCCGGTATATGGAAGCCACGAACAAGACCAGGTGCCTTTGAGGGTGTTGGTACAGTTGGTCTGCCCTGGCTTAAAAAAGTAAAAGAAGAAACCGGCATGTTTGTGGCGGTGGAAGTTGCCAATGCACACCATGTATACGAGGCCTTAAAATTTGGTGTTGACATGTTGTGGATTGGAGCCCGCACTACAGCCAACCCTTTTGCTGTGCAAGAAGTCGCAGACGCATTAACAGGTGTTGATAAACCGGTGCTAATTAAAAACCCGGTCAATCCGGATCTGGAATTGTGGATTGGTGCTATTGAGCGTGTAAACCGTGCAGGCGTTAAAATGATAGGCGCCATACACCGTGGCTTTAGCACATACGACAAGAGTCAGTACCGTAACAACCCTGAATGGCAAATCCCAATTGAGTTACGCCGACGCATTCCTGAGTTACCAATCATTACCGATCCGAGCCATATTACCGGCAAGAGTGAAATGATCGCAGATATCTCTCAGGAAGCACTTGACCTTAACTTTAATGGCTTGATCATTGAATCACATATGTGTCCGTCAAAGGCATGGAGTGATGCCAGTCAGCAGGTTACACCAGAGCGCCTAGGTGAAATAAAACAAAACCTGGTTGTTCGACGTTCGGCAATTGGCGATACACCTCGTGTAACACTTGACGAACTGCGCCAGAAAATTGATCAGATCGATAAGCAGTTATTAGAGACACTCAAGTCTCGTATGAAGATTTCGGAAGCTATTGGTAAATACAAGCACGAGAACAACATTACCATCCTTCAAACCCGTCGCTATGATGAAGTTATGAACAACCGTCGTCTTCAGGCTGAAGAGGTTGGGCTTAGTCCTGAATTTGTGGTGAAGGTTTATGAGCACATTCATGAGGAATCAATTAATCGCCAAAACAAGGTGATGAATAAAGAGCTCGCAAAGAAATAAATTAGACAAGAGACATGAGTACAGAGATTCAGGGCAATGCCATAATGCACAAGACCCTGAATCCTTTATCTTTTTTCTCAAGTTTTGACACTTGATACCAATAAAATGAAAATTTGTATTCTTGGAGCCGGAAAAATGGGTACCTGGTTAACAGATGCCTTGTGCCTTCAGCATGAAGTGGCGATCTTTGACAAAGACATTGCCAGGCTTCGATATGTTTTTAATACGCAACGACTGACAAAGCTGGACGAGATAACAGAGTTTGGTCCGGAGCTTCTGATCAATGCAGTAAGTCTGAAATATACTTTAGCGGCTTTTGAAGAAGTACTACCATATTTACCTAAAGATTGTATCATATCAGATATATCATCGGTAAAAACTGGTTTGCAGGAATTTTATGAGAATAGTGGTATGCGTTACGTTTCCACTCACCCCATGTTTGGGCCAACCTTTGCCAACCTGCAGGACCTGCGTATGCATCATGCTATCATCATAAGCCAAAGCGACCATTTAGGAAAAGCCTTTTTCAAAGATTTCTATGCCTCACTCGGACTTAACATTCATGAGTACAGCTTTGACGCACATGATGAAACAATTGCTTATTCTTTATCCATTCCTTTCTCATCATCGCTGGTGTTTGCCGCATGTATGAAACACCAGAAAGCTCCCGGTACGACATTTACCAAGCATATGAATATAGCTAAAGGCCTGCTTTCGGAAGAGGATCATTTGCTCACTGAGATCTTATTCAACCCTTTTACATATGAACAGGTGGAGAATATACGTTTCCAGTTAAAACATTTACTTGAATTGATCGATAAGAAGGATTCTGAAGGTATGCAGGTCTTTTTAAATAAAGTAAGACAGAACATAGAAGAGTAGCACTAATAATAGTGATAGGCGAATGCCCGTTAATCGATATGGATTGGCGGGCATTTTTTTCATTACTAAGCTCTTAAAATAATACGAACCTTAGTCCAAAGCTAAGTGTTTCGCTTATAACTATTCATTTTCATCGTCATATATGTTCACAATAGCTCGCTTTGCTTTCACAGACATACCTTGAAACTAAACTTTTATAAGCGATTTGAGCCAAAAATTTTATATCGAACTCAGGTTATTAGTAAATTCGCAGCAATTTTAGCACATATGGATAAAAAGCGTGTATTATTAGGAATGAGTGGTGGAATGGATAGCTCCATGTCGGCAGTTCTGTTGCAGCAAGAAGGTTACGAAGTAGTTGGGTGCACCTTGCAAACACACACTGACGATTCAGACGCCAGTATTATTGCCGCAAAGAAACTGGCTAAGGAGCGAAACATTGATCACCATGTGATTGATTGCAGAAATGAGTTTCGTGAAACTGTTATCCGCTATTTCGCTGATGAGTATTTAAATGGGCGCACGCCAAACCCATGCATTAAATGTAATGAAACCATTAAATGGAAGTACTTACTTGAAAAAGCCGCTGTATTAGAATGTGAATTCATTGCCACTGGTCATTATGTACAGAAGGCCTTAGTTGATGGCCGTTATTATATTCAAAAAGGTGCCGATCCCAATAAGGATCAGTCATACTTTCTCTGGAACCTGTCACAGAAAGTAATAAGTAAAGCCATATTTCCACTGGGCGCTCTTCATAAACAGGAAGTGCGTGATCTTGCCCGTCAACTTGGCTATGGTGAAATAGCCGACAAAAAAGAAAGCATGGGTGTATGCTTTTTAGCCGGCACCGACTATCGTAATTACCTGACTGAACTACTATCTGAAGATCATCCAGCTCTATCGGCCGGTGAGGTAATTGACGAAAACAACAAAATACTGGGACATCATGATGGTTTTCCGTTTTATACCATTGGCCAAAGACGCGGCATTGAAGGCATAGCAAAAGGGAAGTGTGTTGTTGCCATAAACCCTGAGAAGAAACAGCTGATTGCTGGTGAAAGAGAATCATTGAACGCGAGATCATTAACACTTACAAGCTTTAGCATCTGTGATGATGAGTCGCTGTGGAAAAATAAACAATTATTTATTCGCATACGCGGATTGGATAGTGTACCCGGATACTGGGGCAAAATATCAGTTACTGACGGTAGCTTACATATTATTTTTGACGAAGAAGTTTGGGCTATTACTCCCGGTCAATCAATTGTTATTTACACAAATGACATGATTATTGCAGGAGGAATAGTTTAGTTGATGCGTTAATTAATTGCTTATCTTAGTAAACGAAAATTAACCCGATATGAGAGTATTCATTACATTTATATTAGCCGGATTACTTTTGTTCCCTGCTGATATTGCGTCTCAAACCTATCAGGTAGGTGATATAGCGCCTGATTTTACGCAAAATACGCCCAATGGGAAATCCATATCCCTGTCTTCACTAAAGGGGCAGATTGTGCTGATAGATTTCTGGGCTTCCTGGTGTGCACCCTGTCGCAAAGAAAACCCGCATTTGGTTGAAGCCTATAAGCTGTATAAAGACGATGTATTTGGCAATGCCAAAGGCTTTACCATTTTAAGCGTATCACTGGATGTTAAAGAGGACGCCTGGATAAAAGCGATTAAAGACGATAAGCTGATATGGCAGCATCATGTAAGTGACCTGAAAGGCTGGCGAAACACAGTTGCCAAACAATATGGCATTCGCAGTGTACCGTCGAGCTTTTTAATTGATGAAGAGGGTGTTATTATTGCGCTTAACCTGCGCGGCGATGAATTGGATAAAAAACTGAAGCGCCTCAAACGTAAAGGCTGGTATCGCTTTTGGGAATGAAGAGCTGCCAGATAATTTATAAAGCCCGGTTAACAGCTGTTAACCGGGCTTCCTTTTTTAGTTTCAATATCTTAGTCACAAAGAGCGGCAGTGCGCGCTTCGTTGATAAGCTGTTGTGTAATGGCATCTAATTCCATCTCAATAGCCTTCAACTGCATTGCACTTGAAGATTGACACACTGCAGCTAAATCTCCTGCTGAGGCATACTCCGTTCCTTGATAAATAAAATAACAAGAACCTGAATCATCACAACATGCAGTAATGTCATCTGCAGAACATGTACCGATGTTAGAATCATTCTTATTACATGTCTCTTCTGAATCATCATCACTACATCCAACTATTGATAAAGAAAACATCAACAATACAGCAGGTAAAATCTTAACTAGCTTATTCATATCATCCATTTTAAAGTTAAAGTTCTAATTTAATATCTTCTTAAAAAAACTAAAGTCTTTAAGACCTACGATTATCTCATCGTCAATTACAAATGTAGGAGTTCCTTTACTTTTTAACTCCTGAAATTGATAAATATTGCGTATTACATCATTCTGATCAGAGCTTAAGATGCACTCTCCCAGAAATTCATTACTACTGATATATCCTTCTACCAAATCCTGAAATTGGGTAGAATATATGATGTTACTCTGATGCAAAAGCAACTTGTGAAGCTTGCCAAAATTACCGTACTTATTAATACATATAGCTGTTTGATAGCCCAACAGCGCCTTTTCATCATTACCACTACAAATCAGCCGAAGGGTTAGTTTCGCTTTACCGGTTTTAATATATTCCTTGTCTAATTGCGGATACACCTGCTTGAAAAATTTTTTACAGTATCCACAGTTATAATCAAAAAACAATATAATATTCTTTGGTGCATTATAATCACCAAGCACAATATCATTCTCCAATTCAGTATTTAGCTCATCTAAAAGTTTTGCATTATTATAGTGCCTTAAAGTAGTAACACCTGCGATGCCAGTAAGCAAAGTCACTATCGCAATCAACCATATATTTTTTCCCTTAATACCCTTACTCATTATCAACTACACCTGTATTATACTTTACAATTAATGGATGAAACTCCAGTTCCGCAAATTGCTCTTTCACATATATTAAGCTCTTCATCTTTTTTCTCATTTGAGAATCTTTACCTTCTAATGAACTCTTAACCGTTTTACCATTTTCTATCTTATAAACTGCAAACAATGATGTTAATCCTTTCGTACCGCCATAATCATCCTGTTTCCCTTCCTTTGACTGCTTACGTTCTAATCGGTTGGTCTTTCCTTTTCGAAGGATTTCCTTTAGATAAAAACGAATATGGTATTGACAATCCAAATCAAACTCTTGTTTACCAAACAGGCTTATATCAAAGGTGTTGGTTTTAATATTTGTTAATGGTGCATATATCGAACCTCCTGTTACAAATAGTTTCGTGTTTAACGTTTTAAACTGCAGATCATCCAGACCATCAATATTGTAATCCTCCCCCATCTCTTTGGTTATAGGATAGCCTCTTAATCGTCCATCTTCCAATGTAAGATTAGCTTTTAACTTAACTTTTCCAATATCTACAGAGTCACCTGCTATAATAAACTGCCCGCTTAAACTATCAGTATTAAGAACACCACTTAATTGCTCATGACTAATATATACTTCATCGGTATAATCCATAAAGTCGTCAAAGTCATATAAAAGCTGGTTGATATCGAGTCCCCTGGTACTGTTTTTAAAGTTAATCTTCATTACATCGTCAGGCAGCATTTCCACTTTAACCGAACTATTCATCTGTCCTTTAAACGCATCAACCTTTATTTGATCGGCTATGTATAAGCTATCTGATACATTATACAGCGCGCTCATGTTTTCAAGCAGTGCATTGCCATACCAGAAGCTTTGGGCTGTTACTTTTCCTTTAGCTGCAAAATGGTAGCGGGCCGGCTCCGATACAGCTTCATCATCAACTATCTCTGCCTCTTCGTTTTCTTCAACAGCCATAAACGGTTCAAACATGGCATAGTCAATATCACCTAAATTCAAATAGCCCTCTGCCTTAATGGTATCGGGCTGGTTCAGCCAATAGGCTGAGTATATATTCTTTACAAAGGTTGAATCGGTATCAAATGCTATTCCATTAAAATCGCCCGATATATTATCCATATGAATGGAATCAGACTGCAAACCCACCGTACCCGAAAGCTGACTTATTGTTACCGGATAGCTTTCCATCTCAATACCAACATTATTTAACTCTGCCTTTAAAGCGCTTTGGGTAAATAGGGTTTTCATCATATTGTCGGCAATGGAATCTAAATGCAATTGCCCCCCTGTTTTAACTGAAGCAGCAACTGTACCTGTCATGGACTTAAGTTGAGATTCGGGCACAAAAGCCATGAACTCGCTTAGCTTAATCTGTGCATCCGCATCCAGCTTATAAAGCGGGTAATCCGGATTATTAAAACTGGCCTCTCCCTTTAACCAGCTGTGCGTTGTTGCAATATCAAAATTAGAGATGTTAATACCCAATGAACTCAACTGTGCAAGCTGTCCTTCATAATCGGCATTAACATCAGCCCTGGTTAATGTCAAGCCATAATCGGGTAAGACCATTGAAAGGTTATCAATTTCAAAAGCCTGCTTCTTATAGGCCAGCTGACCATTAACATCATCCAGATTAAGTAGTGAATCCATTTGAACATCCACATTTGTCAACTGCATATTTAGCTCCGTTCTGTCCAATATATAATCGGCAAATTGCTCATCAAACTTATTTGGTAACACTCCATAGCTTGAAGCATTCAGTTTAAGCTGTCCGCTGAGGTCGTTAAGAAGCGTATCGGGCAAGTGAGCAAAGATATCATCCAGATCGAGCTGTAAAGCTGCTTTGGCCCTGTAGCTTATTTTATCAAGGTTTTCAATGCCACCACTCAAAAAGCCATGACTTGCTCCTGCGCTAAAAGACAAGGTATCTATATTCACATGGGTAGTTTGTGCATTCATCAGCGCTCCATTGCTATAATCTCCTGAAAAGCCGATGCCATTAAGAACCGGATAATCACCTATAGCGATACGGCCTTCTTTAAGCCGAAGACCGGCATCGATGCGGGGCATGACACTATCATTGTAAATACCCTTAATATCTGCTTGCAGGCTTGCTAAACCTGATACATAACGCACATCATAGTTACTTAATAAAGTATCGGGAATGTATTTACTTAATTCCTCAAGATCAAAATTTGCCGATGATACACTCACATCTGTATAAATGTCATCACCTAGTGCAATTTCACCACTCGCCTTTACATTGGCTCCATCTGTTTCAATAAAACAATTACTAACAGTTAGCTTGTCATTAAAATAAGTCACATCCAGTTCCACCCTTATCTCCTCCATCAAATGCAATTTACTTTGCGGATACTTGCATTGATTAGCCCTTAAGGCACCATCAAAGGCTATCTTTTGGTTCTCATCATCGATGTATACACTTGTTAATCCTTCATCGATGTATAAGCAGGCATTAATATCATCGGGAATATCGGTAAAGGAGAAAAATATATTATTCAGTTCCAGGTGTTTCAATGATAAGTATAGTTGGTTGCTTGTGGTATCTTCCGCCTGCTCATCTTCCGGCACAGCTAAAAAAGCATCGAAGTTGGTTTTCCCTGCACTATCGATCTTATAGTTTAGCCAGCCGCCTTCAAGAGCTATTTCAATAATATTAAAGCGGTTTTTAAATAATGGCATCAACTCTGCCGAAATATACAAACGATCAATCCGGGTTAAGGTATCACTGACCGTCGTTACTTCAACATTACTAAATTCAAGCGTAACATCAGGCAAATTGGCGATAAGGGATAAGTCAATGTTTTCAACGGCTATAGTAGCATCTACATTTTCATTGATTGTTTTTAATGCAATACCTGCCACTTTGTTCTCAGCCAACTCTGCTATAAGGATCAAGCCCAATAGTAATCCGATAAACACCAGTGAAAATATACTTAGAACTCTTCGTAATCGCTTCATATTCAAATAATCATTACCAGGAAGTAATCTATTTACTTATTGTTAAAGACAAATTTATGATTTAAAGCTGTTATGCGCCCTATTCAACCCAAAAACTTAGTTTTTTTTAATATTTAAGTAAAAAAGTTGCTAATTATGTTGACAGACCCTGTTGCTTATCGTAAATTGAAATTGGTCTCGAGGATGAGATTTCGAATTCAGTTATGGAGCCAAAAGCTGTGGCACCTCGCTATAATAAGGGTACGAGGATCCTGGTGAAAGTATTACCGTTTGCGGGATAACGAGAGATGAAACGGCTTTTAGCTCTTTTTTTGTGCCTTATTGTTCAGTATCCCTTCTTTTCACGAAACATTGCCTACTCCATGGCGTATAGGATGCTCAGGTTAATATCGTATATTCGTCTTAAAAATAACTTATTTCCATGTTATACTGTTTACTGAGTCTTGTTCGCACCTGGTACAAATCCAGTCTGATTGTATTTACCCTTACTTTAATTTCATGCAGTGCATTAAATGCACAATCAATTAGTCATTACGAAGATCCATACTATTCTCCCTTTGAAAGGTACGTATACAAACCTGGATCAGGTTTTCATACTTCAGTGCGACAATACCGCATGGATGAACTTAACGCCATCATTAATACCGACTCTGTTCTATATGATGGTTTACGTATTCCGGAGGGTAAACTGAACTTTTGGAAACGTATCTTTCATGATGATCTGTTAAAGCTTGACAAAGACGATATAAACATTGTAGTGAACCCCATATTTGCCTTTGAAGGTGGACGTGAAAACAATGAGGGCATAACTACCTGGAAAAATACACGTGGTCTTTTTATCAAAGGTAACATTGGTAAACACCTCTATTTTTATACCGATTTCATGGAAAACCAGGCTGTAGTTCCCAATTACATTAACCAGTTTGCCCGCGAAACAAGCATGATGCCTGGCGAAGGTCAACGTAAGGACTTTGGTTCTGACGGTCATGATTATGCGCAGGCTACGGGCTATATTGGTTTTAACTTTGCTAAATACTTTAACTTCCAGCTGGGTAATGGCAAACACTTTATTGGCGACGGACACCGCTCCCTGCTATTATCAGATGGCGCTTTTAGCTATCCATATGTAAAGTTTACAGCAGACTTCTGGAAGATCAAATATATGATCATGTGGAATAAGATGCTTGAATTTGATCAATTCAAAGCTGATAATGACTACCGTTTTGATGGCAAATATGGCGTACATCAGTATTTAGACTGGAATGTTAACAAACGCCTGAGTGTTGGCTTTTATGCAAACGTTACATATGCTGAGCAGGATACAAGCGGGCACAGGGGCTTTGATATGCATTACCTGAACCCCTTCGGATTTTTCAGACCGGTTGAGTATAACCTGGGGTCGCCCGATAATGTGACCATGGGTCTGAACGCCCGCTACATTGCAGCCGATTGGTTAACTTTTTATGGACAGTTTGTTTTGGGAGAGTTTAAGTTTGACGAAGTATTTAGTGGCGATCAATGGTGGGCCAACAAACATGGATTTCAGCTAGGGGCACGAACCTTTGACCTGTTTGGCATTGAAAAACTTGACCTGCAAGTGGAGTATAACCAGGTCAGACCTTATACCTATTCACATTATACAAGTATTTATGCCTATGGGCATTTAAATCAACCTATGGCACATATTCTGGGTGCCAACTTCCGCGAAGGACTGGCCATTCTTAAATACAGAAAGAACCGCTGGCACTTCAAGGCAGAGCTAATGGCAACCAAATATGGCGATGACTTTGATGATGGAGTAAGCTGGGGAAAAAATGTTTTGATGCCAAATACTCAACGCCCCTATGATTATGGTCACACCATAGGCCAGGGTTTGGAAACCAATGTTTACAATGCTGATGTTAACATCTCCTTCCTGATCAACCCACGTAACATGTTTAATATTGTGGCAGGAGCACGTATCAGAAAGCTCGAGAATGATACAGAAACAATGGATACCCAACACTTCTATTTTGGAGTTCGCACTTCATTGAAAAGTTTGTATTATAATTTTTAAATACCTGATAATAAACAAGCGTCTTAAGATCAAAGACAAAGCATGAAGTGAGATAGATGCCTGAGCAGGTTAATAGATTAATTAGCCCGTTAAATTATTAGGGAATTCGACTGTTAATGGGTTAACAAGTAATCTGTCTGTTACTATACTTTAAGTCTGAAACATTTAACCCGTAAAATATAAGAAGAGTCAAAAGCTTAAACCTTTTGAGTGCAAAGCTTAAACCTTTTAGGCTGAAAGCTTAAACCTTTCGGTTGCAAAGCTTAAACCTTTCGCTACATAAGCAATATCCATCAATCCCATTGCTCCTTTACATCATAGAAACAGTAGCAGCTGCAAGGTTTAAATCCGGGTAAAAAAAATCCATACGCATGGAGTAAAACTCCTGGCGTATGGATATATTCTTGTTTCCCCGGCCTTTGTATTTAAGGCACCGTGGATAGGTGATTTTGAATCTTACTGCTCTTTCAGATTAAGAGCAATACTTAAATCATTTAATTGCTCCTGTGCAACCGTTGATGGTGAATCGATCATCACATCACGACCTGAATTATTTTTAGGGAATGCAATTACGTCACGGATCGAATCTAAACCTGCAAACAATGATACCAGGCGATCGAAACCAAATGCCACACCACCATGCGGAGGTGCACCATATTTAAACGCATTCATTAAAAATCCAAACTGGCTTTCTGCTTCTTCCTCAGTAAATCCTAATAGCTTAAACATTTTTTGCTGCAGCTCATCATTAAAGATACGTACAGAACCACCACCTATTTCAACACCATTGATTACCAGGTCATAGGCATTGGCACGAACATCACCGGGAGCACTGTCCAGTTTATCCATATCTTCTGCCTTCGGAGAAGTAAACGGGTGGTGCATTGCATGGAAACGGTTTGAATCCTCATCCCACTCCAACAATGGGAAGTCAACAACCCAAAGAGGAGAGAATTTATTCTTATCGCGTAAGCCCATTTGCTCACCCATCTCAAGACGCAGCTCACAAAGTGCCGTTAAGGTCTTATTAAGTGCACCTGCCAGTATCAATACCAGGTCGCCATCCTTAGCGTTAAATTTAGCACCAATTTCTTTTAGCTGTTCTGCTGAGAAGAACTTATCGATTGAAGATTTTACAGTACCATCGGCATTGAATTTGATATAAATTAAGCCACCGGCACCAATCTGTGGTTTCTTAACAAAGTCAGTCAATTTATCCAATTGCTTACGTGTGTATGTTGCACATCCGTCGGCACAAATACCACCTACATACTCCGCCTCATTGAATAATTTAAACTCAGAACCTTTAACATCATCAGTTAAATCAACAAACTTCATTTCAAAGCGTGTATCTGGTTTATCTGAGCCATAGTATTTAATTGCATCTGCATATGACAAGCGTGGGAATGTATAATCAATGTCCACGTTTTTAATTGTCTTGAACAAATGCTTGGTCATTCCTTCAAAAGTATTCAGGATATCCTCCTGTTCAACAAACGACATTTCACAGTCAATTTGTGTAAACTCAGGCTGACGGTCAGCACGTAAATCCTCGTCGCGGAAACATTTCACAATCTGGAAATAGCGGTCAAAACCACTGACCATTAACAACTGCTTAAATACCTGCGGCGACTGAGGCAAGGCATAAAACTGACCTTCGTTCATTCGTGACGGCACGATAAAATCGCGTGCACCCTCAGGAGTAGATTTTATTAAAACAGGAGTTTCAGTTTCAATAAAATCTTGGTTATTAAGATAGTTACGTACTTCGAAACCGATTTTATGGCGAAGTACCAGGTTTTCACGTACCGGGTTACGACGTAAATCCAGGTAACGGTACTTCATTCGCAATTCATCACCTCCGTCAGTTTCATCTTCAATGGTAAACGGTGGCAATTCCGATGAATTTAATATCGTTAACTCCTCAGCCAATATCTCAATATCACCAGTAGGAATTCTATTGTTTTTATTGCTTCTTTCAGCAACCTGACCCTTGATCTGAATCACATACTCACGGCCAAGTTCAGCTGTTTGCTCACATAGCTCTTTATGTGTTTCTTCGTTAAAAACTAACTGGGTAATCCCATATCGATCTCTCAAATCGATAAAGGTCATTCCCCCAAGGTTTCTTACCTTTTGCACCCAACCACTAAGTGTTACCGATTGATTGATGTGCTCAATTCTTAATTCTCCGCACGTATGTGTCCTGTACATTGTAATTCTTATTTATCGTTGCCAACTGGCAAATGTATGCAACGATATTGACGTTTAAAATTATCTTTGCGAAAATAGTAAGAAAAAGCATACAAAAAAGCTGTTGAGAGTTTTAGGTCGGAGTTTTTTAAACAAAGACCCCAATAGATGACATTTATCATCTAATTTGCAGCCTGTTGATAAAAGAACCAAGCATGAGTGAAATAAATTTTTCTGACCAATATTTTATGAAACAAGCTTTTGTGGAAGCACAAAAAGCGAAAGAAAAGAATGAAGTACCTGTAGGTGCCATCATTGTATGTAACAACCAGATAATCGCCCGGGCACATAATTTAACAGAAACCCTGAATGACGTAACAGCTCATGCCGAGATGCTTGCCATAACATCGGCTGCTGAATTCCTGGGTGGCAAATACCTTAACGAATGCACCTTATATGTCACATTGGAACCGTGTGTTATGTGTGCTGGAGCCCTTAACTGGTCGCAGATAAAACGGGTCGTTTATGGTGCAAGCGATGAAAAAAGAGGCTTTGCCCGGTGTCACCCCTCCCTGATCCACCCTAAAACCGAAGTGTCGGTGGGTATTATGAAAGATGAATGCCAACAGATTATTCAGGACTTTTTCAGAGAAAAAAGATAGTAAGGTCATATAGTTACCCAGCTAAACCAGCATAAAAAAAGAAAGCCTGATACGCGATTGCATATCAGGCTTTCTACTTCAAACTAAAACTTATTTTACAAACACTTTTTGTTCATGCTTATCATTGTCACCAATGATCTTCACCACATAAATACCTGGTTTCAGGTGCAGGTCTTTCGTATATAGCTCACCCCTGAACTCATCAGTAGATACCATGCGACCATCAAGCGTAAACAGGTAAATCTGCTTATCACCTGACCACTCACAATTCACTACCAGTTTAGATGAATTCTCGACATATACTTTCACATTGTTATTTGCGTTTGTCAACTCATCATCAATATCGGTGGCTACGTCGGTTTTACCAAAATGCAATACAAAGCGATCATTGTTCTCTGCAGCTTCATTGACTGTAAATGCATATTCCGAGTTGGCATCCATTTCCACCTTAACTCCCATTACTTTATCTTCTAATATAAGCGGGTAGTCAATGCTTAATGTATTCAAGCCATCAAAACGAATGCTATGGTTACCAGCTTTAAGGTTAACACCCAAAGCAACCTGTTCTTTATACATCTCCATTGGCAAGGTGTTGATAACCGCTTTAGTGCCATCAACCATTGAATAGATATATGAAATATTGGTACCGTTATAATAGCGTTGTTCTGAATCCATTCGACTCATCTCCATATCTCCTTTCTCCCGCAATGCGATCACTGCCTCATCTTCCAAACCAAAGTCATTGACCATTTTAATACGAAGAATATCTTCTTCGGCATCTTGTGAAGTTGACTTCAGGTTTGTCTTGTTCACATCGTGGAAGCGATTTGAAGCACTCATCAGCAGCTGATCAACACCCGGTGTTGATGTGGCGGCAGTTTGGATATAGAATGCCTGCGATGGTGCCAATATACCTTTAAAGCTTGCCGGAGAAGAAGTTCCCAGGGCAACATTATAGGTTTCAAATGATTTGGTTGCATTGGTAGCCGATACCGACACATAAACTGTTCCTGTTGAATGAGCTAAATCGCCAGTTCCAACAGCTGCCTGCGGAATTTTATAATACGACGGATATGGATTGGCCATTATTTGCCAACCATCCTGAGTAGCTCGACTATAAGTCGCATCATTATTCAGTGTTCCGGTATGCGAAATCGTCTCAGGCAATATGAACTTAAGCTGGTAACCACGCAACTCGTCATTTGCAGTAAACTCATGACTGCCACTTGCCAGGTTAACAAAGTTTCCTCCATCCTGGTAATCGTACAATGCATAACTTTGACCCGGTGTTGCTCCAGGTATATCGCGGTAAGTTTGCATTAGCGGATTACTGATTGAATGCCCGATAAAGTACCAGTATAACTCACCATATGACCAGCTCACATCAACATTGCCTGTTACTGTACCATTGGTAATCAAAGAAGCCGGATCGGCCGCTGTATTGACAATATAAAGTCGGTCGTTGGTTACCAGGTCACCGTTAACTGTCATTTGAGAACCAGCCTGCAGTGTTAAACCACCCAGGTGATCAATTGTCAGGTCATTAACACTGGCTGCTGTAGAATTATTAATAACAGGTGCCTGACCCGTATTGGAAATGGTAATATTAGTACCTCCGCCTGGTACGACTCCGCCCTTCCAGTTGGTTGTTAAGAACCAATCATTGGTAAGACCTAACCAGGTATATGTTGGTATTAAAATCGAACCAAACGTAAAGTAATTGCCTTCTGAAGCGAATTCGTTAAATGTAATTCTACTGCTTGTTCTCACTGTACCTGCAGTGCTGTTTCCTACCGGAGCATCAATTGATACTTCATTCCAGTCTGATGTGCTTTGCCAATCAACAACTCTGAAGTTTGCGTCAGGTGTCACACCACTAATATCATCCCAGCGCAGGGTTACATTAGCCTCCGATGACGCCGGTCCTTCAATACGCCAGTACTCGTTTTTACTCACAAACTGTACATCGCCTGCTACGCTGTTAGGATCTTTGCTATCATTACCCGGATTATGGTTAAAATACTCGGCCGACCACAATTGAGCGCCCGAAGTAATGGTATTACTGATCAGCACATCGCCCAACCTGTCGGCGTCACCAACAGGGAAGCTGAAGCTGTCACCGTTATTCACCAGTTTTGTTAATGGTCCTTGAACATATGAACTGGCTCCTCCTCCAATTACTGCAGCGGCAAGGTTACTGTTGACAACAAAATCATTGCCATAAGTATTGAAAATAATACCATTATTTAAATTCAGATAATTCTTAATGTCAACGTCCACCTCAACTGTTAAACCGTTACTATTATCAATTTCAAAATAATCAATACCATTAGTTCCGGTAAGGTTAGAGGCGCCATTAATGGCTTGTATGGCCGAACCACTGAATATAACGCGGGCACCGTTATCTCCCGAGTCAAAACTACCCGCATCAAAGCTTAGGTTTTGCTTCAGAATAATATTCTTATCATTGGTATTCACAACATCGGCACCATTGATCAACAGATTTCCTAATATGGTTAAGTTGTGGTTTGGCAGTCTTCGTTCACTTGTACCTGTAAAGGTCAGATTGTTGACACTTGTCAGATCACCTAATACAGCATAATCTGTACTACCGGTATACTCAAGTGTTCCTCCGCTTGCTGACACAAAGCTATCGTAAACACCCGCAGGCATCACACCCCATTCAGCCGACAAAGTACCTGTTCCGTCAACATCTCCCAAACGGTGAGCTGCTGTAGTACCTAGTAATAATGTACCATTAATGCTTGTTTGATAAGATGAAACCGCATCGGCAGATACTGTCACATTTGTTCCACTATCAATGATTACGATTGAACCGCGGGGACCTCCGGCAGGTACACCTTCTCCTGCTGTTGGATAAGTATCCCATGTTGATGCATCATTCCACAGACCATCAGTAACCGAAATATAAGTAGGCACCTGGTCTGGAATAGCCGCGTCAACACCTGCTGTATAATCTCCTGTCAACTCTGAACTTGTAATAGCTGTTCCGTAGGTGTATACCAATTCATCGTTCAACTGGTCAATAACACCGAATGGTTTATTCCATTCTCCTGAACCATCGGCCAGTAATCGGGCCGATATATAATCGTTAATAGTATTACCTCCACTCACCTGAACATCATTCGGATCGTAATTCATACGTATCTCACCGGTGAATCCTGTTATATTTTCTGACTTAAGAATCCAGTGATAATCCAGAACGTTGGTTGGGTCAAGGACACTTGGATGGTATTCATCCGCTGCCTTAACCGTTATATAACCGGTACTTGATGTGTTAGAGTCAATACGTATGCTGACCGGTGTGTACTTTCCGCCAGATCCCATTGGATAAACAAATGTTTTAGGTGTTGTATTAAAGTACTTTCTCACACCATTATCAGTAAACGATATATTGGTTTGGATCATGTTGCTTGATGAGAAAGGACTTACCGCTTCAATTGTACTTCCTTCATTCATAATCAACAGGTTCTTATCAATATTGAATACTCCACTCTCTAATCTCAGACTTTTATTAATGGACAACTGATTACCCAATGGCACATCCACACCGTTAATATTGTTGACACTTAAAATATCAAAGGTTCCGGCCCCTGATAAATTCTGAGCAAGGGTACCATTTAGTATTAATCCGTTTCCACCTGTAATAAGCTGTGTACCATCAAAAGATACGTTGCGTTGCACCTGAACTTCATTGGCATTTGAAGTTAAGGTACCACCTGCAAACGTAAAGTTATTATCGATATCAAGATTAGCACCTGCCGCATCTAATACCAACTCCTGAGTTCCGCTCTTCTCCAGGTTATAGAAATTAACATCGCCATAAATGGTTTGAGTGGCAGAACCGTTAAGATAAGTTGAGTTACTATTAGGTATAAATGTTCCTGTAGCAGTTAAATCTCCGCCAATGTATAAGTCCAGCCCGGCAGCATCATATTGAGTATTAGCATCTATCTGAAGACCACCACTTAGCGTTAAGCTTCTTACTACTTGTTGCGCCATCGGATTATTTCCACTGGTGTTATCAACAACAAGGTTGTTTAAAGCCACTGCTGAGTTAATTCCTATTGTTTGTCCGGCACCGGTTGATGCTCCGCCAATATGCACTGAAGAAGAGGCTCCTATACTACTTGTTTCCGGTTCAAGTAAAACAGCCGCAACAGTAGCTGAAGCCTGCGCATTTTCAATGCTTAAAGTTCCGCCTGTCTGATTAAACTGACTACCTGTTCCTAATATTTCGAATACTCCTCGGTTGGATGCTGTTGCTGAACTGGTACCAACTCTTACCGCACCTCCTGTTTGAGTGAATGATAAGATACCAACATCAGTAACGGTACCTCTTCTTATCTGACCTCCGACAATCAGGTTACCGGCATCAATACTTAACGCAGCACTACCCGATGCTGAATATACAATTGGATTATCAGCCCCGTGCATGTTAACCGTTCCATTTTCAATGGCCAGTCTTCCATCCAGATAGATACCTGACGTACCACTGGCATTTACAGTGGCTCCACTTTGTAATACTAAAGCAGTTGTAGAAGGAATATCAAAGTTATCACTTCCCGTAGTCAGGTTAATATTTATATCAGCATGATTTAAAGTCAGTGTTCCACTTTGCAAATCAAGTGCTTTTGTATCACTTGTGCCATTGGTTTCGCCATTGAGATTGAAATCGCTGTTAAAACTTGCCGAAACAGTTTGGTCTGTTCCTTTATTAACAATAACCCTATATAAATCAGGTGTAGTGGATGCGGCCTCAACATCAAATGTCATATTATCTGTTCCTTCCAGATAAAGCGTTACATGCTCAGCTGTATTTGATGTCCACAGATCAAGTCCATCTCCTGATTCAGTTTGTTGAATATTTCGATTAACATATAATCTATGATCAAGTTCTGTACCTCCAGAGCCTGAAATATACAAGCGGTTTCCAGTGTTACTCATTACAATATCACGACCAACTGTCACAGTTCTTGCTGTACCTGAGTTTTGATAGAAAAGTTGAGCACCGCCACCACTTGAGCGCATAAACATTAGCAAGTCACGACCAATGGTTATATCACCAGTGGCTCCATTGTTCAACTGAACATTTCCATCACCCAATATTTCAAAGTTACCATTGGTTACAATGTCTTTAGTAAAGGTAAATGTAAAGTTGGATCCTCCCCATCCGCTTGTAGCAACTAATAGGTTTGGAAAAACATCTGGTGTATTATTAAGTGTCGAAGCTGTGATCTCATAAAGAACGTAAGAACTGTCGTTGGCAGCAAACTCCCCTAAATCCATTGTACTCATATCCGGATCTGACTGACGATTCCAGAACATTCCTTCACCGCGAACCATATTTGCTGTTAAAGAACGTCCATTATTAATACATATCGTTGGTCTGAACTGGAAGTTATATCGATAAGCTCGTGGAACAGGGTTACCACTGGCATCCTGCATTTGATTAAACACTATTTCAGCACAGGTTATGTTACCGTCTGCATCTACACCGTGTGGCATACCATAATAAGCAGAAAGAGAAGCATCTGCATCCCAGGGCACCCATCCAATAACTGCTACATCACCAGGTCCCGGAACAGCATCTGCCTGTGCCTGGCGGCTATCATGCTTGCCATAGCTGGCATTTTCACCGTATGTCCAGGTACTGGTATTGGACCAGTTAATGTTATTACCGTCCCCATCTCGCCGTGAATAGAAAATCTTAACAGCACCCTCAAAACGTCCGATCACCCCAGCTGTGTAATTGGCTTCTTCAAGTGTAAATCCTGCTCCAGTATTACTAATCACAATTGGGTTTCCATCTGCGTCATCTGTTGTTGTTTGCGAATCGTTAAACGTAATTGTATTGTTAGTGGTATTTACATTTGATTGAAGTCCTTCATGGAATCGGGTATAAGGCGAGTCATCCAAAACTTTACCTGGGTAAAAGTTGGCCTTATCACCGGCTAGGTCATCAGCATCATTAAATGTAAATTGATATTGTGCTGTCGGTAAAGTGGTAAAATCGGAATATCCAACGCGCCAGTAATAATCTAATAAGTTACCGCCACTTAAATTAGTTGTTGTCAACTCTCCCTGTACAGGACGAATGGTTACATAGCCATTATTGGCATAGTTTGTTACGGTCAGTTCTGCAGGCGTATATTTACCTGACACACCAATCGGATAAGCATATGTTCCATCGGCATGAATTAACACTGACAGACCGCCATCTGAAGCGTTCCCTCCTGTTATGAACATCTCATCTGACTCCCTACCGTCAGACACTTCATAGGGGGTAAGCGTTCCTCCTTTGTGTATATAGTCAACCTTTAAATTATACGCACCAAGGTTCATACGACCGTGGTGGTAACTTATCCGCTTAATGACCACATCACTTGTCAGATCAAATATCTTATCCTGTGGTGCCGGATTCATTTTAATATTACCTAATTCAGCACCCGTTTCGGTTGTAATGCTAACAACATCTTTAACCATCACCAATGCATCCTTATGTGTTGTTCCCGGTTCGTATATACCGCAAACACCATCTGCTCCAACAAACAAAGGACCGTACATTCTTATGGCCTGATCTCCCTGATCAAGAATACCACTCTCAACCCTTAGGTCATTCTTGACCTGA
Organism: Carboxylicivirga agarovorans; assembly: GCF_050589845.1. Taxonomy (NCBI): domain Bacteria; kingdom Pseudomonadati; phylum Bacteroidota; class Bacteroidia; order Marinilabiliales; family Marinilabiliaceae; genus Carboxylicivirga; species Carboxylicivirga agarovorans. The sequence goes on from NZ_JBNGPA010000001.1 coordinate 104,179, forward strand.
ATAATACGAGCATACCACAGGTTAGATGGCTCGTTGGCCTCAACATAAGCGGCCTTTTTTTCAGGACTCGAGGCAACAGTTAAACGTTTACCTACAGGCTTATTGATCGTTAAATTATTAATAACCAACTCATAATTATCGGTATATGGATGACCAATATAGAATGTGGCATCTTCAGTACCATTAAAGGTTAAGGTGTTATTGGTTGTTGAGTAACCATGATTATTGGCTCCGTCGGCAATGGTAAAATTGCGCCCGATAGTCACACTTCTTCCTCCATGGTTTATAAACGCTCCATCATTAACACTAACATCATTGCTGGCAATTAATGGCTGCGACAGGTCTAATTCCCTATTTCCCGACTGTGTATTAATAATCAGGTTATATAAATTGGCTGTACTATTAAGTGTGCGATCTGCATTCAGCTCAAATCTGACAGTACCACCTGTTACACTGTAATTACCTTCCTTTGATCCGATAATAAAATCACCGTTTCTTAATTCTATTTCTCCACCTGACATCTGGAAAACAGCATCTTCACTACTCAGGTCAAAGTGACTATCATTTACTGCCAAACTACCACCTGTCTGAATAAAGGAAACAGGTCCTGATCCAACCTGGTAAAGTCGACCAACAGAAACCACACCTCCATTAATTTCGATAAGAGGGTTGGCAGCAGCCCAATAAACAAAACCATAACTGTTACGTGTATCAAAAACACCATCATCTATCTGGAAGTCGCCAAATAATGACATGGCACTGTGACTACCGCTGGCGTTAACGCCAATGGCTGATGACTCAAAACCTGGAATCTGGCTTTGCGTTTCTGCAGTTGAGTATACCTCCACATTGGCACCTGATATAATCATTTTGCCATACTCACCAATGGCATAGTCACCATTTCCACCACTTAGATTCCCCTCACTTAATGTTGGAATATGGATACTACCTGTAAGCTTAAGCGTTCCCTGGTGGATCCAAAGTGCTTTTCGTACTTCAGGATTAGAGCTGGAGTAGGGAGAACTTTCTACTCTTCCCACATTATTAGCGCCAAATAGTCTGAAGTATGTCGCATTATCAGCATATAATTCCAGTTGATAGGTTTTATCAACTCCTTTTTCAATTACCAGATTATACAGATCTGTTGTACCATAAAGACTCATATTGCTATTAGCTGCTCCCTGCATTCTTAAGGTAGCTGCTCCAAGGTAACTAAACTGATCATAGCGTGGTGCCGTTTCGTTGCTTAAACGAACATTTCCACGGTTGATAAAATCACCACTGATGATAACCTGGTGATAAATACCGTGGTATTGCCCCACAGCAGGCATTGTTCCGCCTATTGCATATGTACCGGCTGTATTCCCCTGTCCTACTGTAAGGGATGCATCAGCCTGAACATCAACATTACCAGTCACATTAAGATTTAACACACTTGTTTCCGTGTCATCATTGATTCTTAAAATACCGGTTTTCAAGGTAAGGTTATTATTAACCGTTAAATCGGCCAGCATCGTTATTTGAGCTATAGTATTGGTCAGTTCTACCTCAACATCATAAAAAGTATGAGCAGTACTGATCGAATAACCGCTTCCCTGGAATATGGCTGTACCTTCACCCTGGTTTTTAGTGGCAAAGTGAGTAGCATCACCTGCCGGGAAGTTATCCGCTTCCATGTATACCCGACCGTTACCAAGTATTTTGCTGAATGAATGACCAGAAGTTGTTCCCAATCTTAGTTCACCTTCAATGGTTAAATAGTTACAGTTAACATTGTCTATGTCCATTGTCACTTCCCGGCCACTTTTAATGACAACATTATCAGAGGCTACCTGTGGATAATAGGTATTACCAGGAATTGGTAAGGCCCCTGAGGGGTCATTGGTCCATATGGAAGGATCGCTCCAGTTACCGGTTTTTAAGGTATACCAGGCAACAATTGGTTCTTGAGCGGTCCAGACACCCTCAATAACAGAACTTCCGCTTGTTGATAAGATATTAGTTCCAGTATCCACAGACGCGTTAGCCGGATCATTCCAAACAGTTGTGCTTGTATCGTCTGCTCTTTTAAATTCATATTTAGACTCATCGCCTGCTACATCAGTGTCTGCATAATAGAAGTCTATATCTGCGCTTACCGATAAGAAATTAGTTTCGGTAACCTCCCAATACCTTAGCAAATCAAGTGCATTACCGTTAGGGGCATTGGTATTTACTAGTTTCACATTCACTTCAGCAGTTCCCGAAATAGAACCTGTCAGGTTAGAAATAACCATGGGCGTATACTCATATACCCCCCCACCTGCATTATATGTTCCCAGCGGAAGCGTCATGTTAAAGCCTGCCAAGGAAGCACTTTGCCGGGTAACTGAAGCTCCGTCAACCACAATCATATGGTCGCTGTCAAAAGTCCCGGTCACCGTTGCTCCATCCTCAAGTATTAAATCATTACTGCCAAGTATTAAACTTCCACCCTGCAGGTTGAGGTTAGAAGAAATAGTCATTGGATTATTAACCGTCAAATTCCCTGGAAATTCAATGCTTAGTTGATTGACAGTTGCCGGTAATCCTGTACCTGGCACCTGGGCAGCTGTGCCATTGTATATATAATTGGCTAATGTACTGTAAGTACGGTTATCCAAAAGAATATTACCAATATCGGCAGTTGCCTCAATTCCACTGGCATGCCCAATGCCTAATGTAGCTCCGTCATTAAGTGTAAAAGTAGTGGAACCATTGTCCATAAGTTGATATCCGCCAAGGTATAAGTTTGAATTAGCGCGAACTATACAACTTACATCAACATTGATATTACCGGCCAGTACTTTTTGAGCATTGCCGTTAAACTCTACATTTTCGAAGCGGTAGGAATCAATCGTCTGTGTACCACTTGTACCATTGAAGTTAACCGTACTACCACTATTGTTACTACGATCAAAACGACCGCCGGTCATGCTTCCTCCGACATTAAGCGTTCCTCCTCCATCAAAATTGACGTAATTTCGATCATAGCCTCCCAGCATGATTATATCTCCTGATACAGTAACTGTACCGGTGCTGATACGTAGTTGGTGATCGGAACTGTTTTGATCGGTATCAGCCATATTTACTGATCCGCAATTTAATATACCAGCATCGACATAAATATACTGATCATTACCACCTGAAGGATTTGTAAAATTAACAGCTCCGGTAACGTTTAATGTGCGACCGCTGCTGAAATAAAGCCTTATCCTGCTGCCACTCCCTGTTTCAAAATTTAGTTCTGCAACAGAGTTAGCGGGTGAAACATCTACAGTGACGTCATCCCCGCTCATTAAGGTAACAACACCGGCATTACTGTTTTCTCCCGGGTAACCCTCAGCCACTAAAGGTGTTTCCCACGAATCACCATCCCATCGAACCCATGTGGATAAAGCAGACCAATCTCCATCGGCAGCTGATTGATAATCTCCAATATTTTGACCATAAACACTACTTGTTAACACTAATAGCAACAAGCATATAATTCCATTAGTAGAAGTATATTTCATAAAATCGAGTTTTCAAGCGATGTAAACTTTGGGTGTATAGTCTGCTGCACAGACCATATAAGAACACAAAAATATAATTATTCCGCTTTATAATACTGACATAACGATGGAAGGTTATAAGCTATATAATATTAAAAAAAACTTTAATCCCTATCAATCTGTCACTTATAGGCTAAAGATCAGTAAACTAACAACTTTAAATATTTGACCAACAGCTCAATTTGTTCGACAAATGACTATAACAGCTGATATACTTTACAATTTCTTTACAGTCAGTTACTTTTATGACCAGTGACAATATTTTGGTGACCAACTTAACTTTTACAAGGACCGATGTCTGTTTTGACCAGAAACACTTACTCACTATCAGTTATTTATCAGGTGATTAAGTAAATTTTTGTTAGTATTTTTAATAAGAGAGAATCGAGTATAAACTAGTAAATTTATAATGGTGAAGAAGATATTAATTGTTGATGATGCTGCTGATAGCCGATTAATTTTAAAAGGCATGTTACGCAACTACGATGTTGATGTTTTAGAGGCTAATGATGGTATAGAAGGCTGGAAGAAAATAGTAGCTGAACAACCGGATTTAGTCTTACTTGATTTACACATGCCAAATAAAGATGGCTTTTCAATTCTGGAAGATCTGGAAGAAGAATGGATGGGCATTCCGGTTGTAGTTGTTTCAAGTGATACAGAAGAAGATACCATTAGTGCCTGTGAATATTACGGAGCAAAGGCCTTTTTAAAAAAACCGGTTGTTTTAGAAGAATTTAAACAAGCCATTAAAGTAGTTCCTCTATAAACTTATAAGAATAAATAAAAATTGCCCGATGGCAGAATAAGCTATCGGGCTATCAACATGCAGGCACATTACACCTGTGTGTATAACATCCTGTTTCATTATATTTCCGGTTTAAAGGGGCAAATCCTCAATTTGTATCGATAACTTAAATCGCAAGGATCTGATCGAAAAATGGTATTTTATATGATCAGTACAGCTCTCAAGCGAGGCCCCATATCTATCAAAACAGATAAAATAACACACCTTTTTTTCTTCCTGTTAAAAAAGCACCTGCTTCCTACCATATAAGGGTCTTCTTCGGGATCAACCTCGCTGACAGCGAGGTTGATCCGAAGCAATACCGAAGAAATACCGAAGAGGTACCGAAGAATTACCGAAGAAAAATCAATGAAATTTCAATACCTAAAGGCATTATTAATGACAATAACACCTCATTTGAAAAGGATGAACATCAATGTTCTTTTTTTGAAGTGAGCTAACTCTGGCACGCTTAATTTTTCACACTTCATAAGCAAGTTTATAATAGTGAAAGGAATACAAAAAAAGCTGTCTCAAAAGATTTTGAGGCAGCTTTTCTATGAATAGATATCAACTCAGCTATTTCACAAACACTTTTTGCTGATAGCTGTGCTGTCCTCCGTTTACTTTAACGATATAAACACCAGGTTTAACGTTCAGTTCTTCTTTGTAAAATTCACCTTTAAATACCTCATTAATAATTAAAGAACCTGTCAGATCATATACCTCAACAGTTTTGTCTTTCACACCCCATTCACATGCAATAGTGAGAGTTGAATGATCTTGTACATATATACCAATCCCTTTGACATCATCAACATCACCTATGTCGGTTGGTATATCAATACCCTTGTCTTTAAAGTGTAAAACAAATCGCTCATGATCAATACCTTCCTCAGCTTCAAACTCGTAAGTAACCGAACTGCTCATGGTTGTTAATGTCTCCTCCTGCTTATCTTCCAGCACAATTTTATAATCAACTTTCAGCGCTTCAATGCCGGTAATTTTCAAATACTGCTTTCCTTTCTTTGCCTGAACTCCCAAGGCTTGTTTATAATTAACCAGCTCATCTGGCAACACATTGATCACAAGCTTAGTACCTTCTACTATTGAATAAATATATGAGTAGTTGGTTCCACTGTACATCCTTTGCTCAGAATCTCTGTTTGTTATACCTTTTTCTCCATCGGGGAACAGGGCAATTACAGCTTCATCACTCAGGTCGAATTCATTTCGCAGATGCAGGCGTATTACATTGTCATCACTCTTACCCGACTTCAATGTTGGTTTGGAGCCTGCATTACTCAGGTTGTTTGCATCCATTGTTATGGTAGCACCTGTACCATATTGTCCGGCTGCAGTTTTTATATAAAAGGCCTGATTTGGTGCAATAACTCCATCAAACGATCGTGGTGAAGCTATGCCTGCAAATACATTATAGGTATCAAAATACTTACTGGCATTTGTTGCTGAGTTTGATACGTAAGCCGTTCCCTCCGTTGCTCCGAAATCGCCTGTATTATCAGCCACTTCAGGAAGCTGATAGTAGGCTGGGTAAGGATTTGCTATGATTTGCCATCCATCCTGCACGTCCTTTGAATATGAGGCTTCATTATTTAATTGACCTACATGTTCAAGCGTAACAGGTTTGATGGTCTTAAACTGGTAACCACGAATACGTTCACCTGAAAGAGGATCTGTATTAAACCCGGAAGTACGAATCAGCTTGCCTGCATCGCTATATTCATACAGGGCATACTTATTGGTATTGTCATTAACCGGGATATTGGTATAGGTACTAATAGCGGGGTTGGAAATACTGTGCCCGGTAAACCACCAGTGCAATGGAGCATAGGTCCAGCGAACCCTTACATCGCCTGTAATTGTTTTAGCAGGATTTGTAATGACAGATGCTGGTTGTGCGTTGGTATTTTCAATGATAAGATCACCATTATTGGTAATGGCTCCGTTAATGGTGACTAAACTTCCTGCGCGAACTGTTAATGATGCATTATTTGAAATTTCAAGGTCTTTCATCAAGGCTGTTCCGTTAATAATTGGAAATGCATCGTTATATAATGGATGTTCAGGGATATAGATATCTGTTGTTCCATCAGGTACTGATCCTGTTGACCAGTTACTTGAAACATTCCAGTTAGTATTTTGACCTAACCAACCTTCAGAGGCCACATTAACAGAATAATCCTCCACTTCTCCATTTGAATCATTACAAGGGTTTGATGTACTGCTTCGCTGAGAGAAACGCACCCTCATTCGTGTAATACCCGATGTCGCATCAGCCGGCACAACTATTTGACCAGATATAACACGAGTACCAGTATTACTTGTATTACCGACTGAAAAGCTCTCTGAACTTTCGAAAGACTCATTACCATTCCAGTCTACCCAAACAATGGCATAACCTGTTCCGGTATTATTTCTTACCCCTATACTAATATTATAAGTTTCACCTTTAGCAAGTGCACCCACCTGATCAAGAAATTCGGCGTATCCACCATTATCTCCGCTGGCATTATTAATACTTTCAATGATGACATTACTAATATAACGATCGGCAGAGTTATTGGTCGGTTGGCAATAATTGCTAATGGTGACCGAATTTGAAACATCCGATGTCCAGCTACCCGATATGGCCGAAAGGGTCACAACTCCTGTTTCAGTAAACGCTAAATTGACAAATGAGGCTACTCCTTTAACAGGTGTAACTGCTTCATTGATCATTCCAACCGAGCCACTTGCTCCATCATCATTACCCATTACAATAGCTGTTGAAAAATCAACATCGACATTGCCATTTAAATCAGTAGCAGCAACTTCAGGTATTTGTCCCAAAACGCTATTAATAGTTGCATTGGCTGATGGCTGCTGAGTAAAACGTAACTCTGTTGCCACAACAGCAATAGTAATAGCTCCACTTGTCACTTCATTTAATTTAATGAAATCATCACCTAAGCCTGTAACCATGTTTTTTCCTGCAAGAACAAAGTCGAATGCATCTCCGTCAATAATACCATTAGTATTTAAATCTGTCTTTAGCCATATTTTTAATGAATACGTTTCAGCGACATTTTCATTTTCCAATAAGATCATATCAGTTGCCGTAAAAGTAATTCCAGAGCTGGATATTACACCATCTAAACCAGCGGCATCAAGATCCGGCCCAAACAACCTGGCTCCTTCAATAACAGAACTCCAATCACTAATTGTATTTGCAGTACCTTTACTTAATAGTAGTTGTTGTACACGGGTAATGTCAGAATATTGTGATGGTTTATCTGTCAGTTCAAAAGAAAATACCTCCACAGCATCAGCAATAGTATTTGAAACAGACGACACAGAAGCTGATACTTTAAGCCCGTTTGATATGGTTGAAGTTGGCTCGTAAATACCCCCTATTTCAATGTTATCTATACAAAAAGCCGGAGAATAATAGGCCGATCCTGTACTATTCCATCTAAACTCAATAGTTTGAACACTGCCTACATAAGCATCGAGGCTAATAGATTCTTTTGACCAATTGGTGCCTTCACCTGAGTACTCCTGCCCCAATTGTGTAGTGCCAATATATACCGAACCATAATCATAAGACGGATTACCAAGACTTAACCAGTCAAAGGTAAGGTTAGCTGTATGTAAATCTGACAAGTCTACTGTTACAGACAGGGTGGCCGAATAGGTTCCTCCCGACTCAGCATATCCTGCAGTTGTACCATCAGCCGTTATATAGCCTGAACGAAGTCCAGTGGACACAACATCGGCACCTCCCAATAACCATGATGCTGAGCTGACATCTGAGTAAGTTGAAGACCATTCAGGATAAGCATCAGAGTTATCTTCCCAATCTTCAAATAATACCGACACTTTTGCAGGAGTATTAGCACTTGCCTCAATTCCCGACGAATAAATACCATTTCGTGATGAAAAGGCTTTATAATAATATACCGACCCATAATTGAGCGGTGAATGCACATAACTTAATAAGTCACCAATGAACAGCACTGTGCCACCTCCGGGTATAACATCACCCTCATCATATATCACACCTTCTTCCGGAGTACCAAAAGTTCCGTCGCCTGACCACACTACAAGCACCTCATCACCGTGTATATTCTTTTCCCAATTCAAATTATTAAACAAATCATTGGGATTTGTTGCTGTAAAAGCATCGGGATTAGCTATAGTACCAGATATTTTTACGTTATCAACACAAAAGCCCGGATTCTGTGAAGAGCCTGATGTATTATTATACCATCTGAATCGTATGGTTTTTATTCCATTATAATTTGCATTTGTTCCATCTAATGTCACCGATTCGGATTGCCATGTGGTTTGATCGTAATAACGTCTTGAATTATAGGTATCTGTTGAACCATTAATTTGTACATCCTCAATATAAACACGACCGGAATTATTATAGCTTCCATTAGATTTCCAATCAAAGCTCAGTGTTATTGTTTCATAATTTCTTAAATCAGCTTCTAATTCAAGGTAGGTATCTGAATATATAGAATTATTATAGCCAGCAGTAATGCCAAGATCATTTGATATATATGCCGACTGTGTTCCTCCATTAGCTTCAGCTTTACCCCTTACCCATTCATTGTCAGCTCCACTGTTAAACTCCCAAACACTAATATCATTTTCAAAGCCATCTTCAAATGGCAATGAAACCGGAAGTTTTACTGTCGTTGACAGAGTAGATGAATAAATATCATTTTTTACTGACCAGATGGAGTAGTTTAATTCATCGGTGAAAGCACCCGAATGCTCAAATGAATTTGCTGAGCCAATATAAATCACCTGCCCTCCTCCATCTAAATAATCACCAACCGAATAACTTGTCCCACTTTGCGGACGGCCTATTGAACCAAATGTAGAATATGCAATGATAACATTATCATTATCAACACTTTTTGTCCAGTCCAAATTAACCTGTGAGGTTGATTCTGCCACGCCTGTAAAACTCTGAGGGCGCGCCACTTCACTACCTGTTATCCTAACCTCATCAATACATAAGGCCGGATCCTGACCTGCACTCCAATCGAAATAAAACCAAAATCCCAACTCAAAAGAAGCATTTAAATAGTCAGTAATATCAATGACCTTTTCTTTCCAAACTTCTTGCCCTGACAGCTCTAAATCGCCTGTTAAGGTCGTGTTTGTTTGGTTATCATATACAATACCTCCATCATACCCTGGTTCTGAGACGCCCTTCCAATAAAAAGTCAGTTCCAGGCTTTTAAAAGAACTATATTCAGACGAAGACAGGTCAATAGTTTTCTCAAAACCAACCCATCCTGTGCTTCCTGTATTTTCATTATAACCGGCTACGGTCCCATCATCTGAAACATATGCCGAACTGGCGCCCATATATGCTTCCGATGAACCAATTACCCAGGTATTACCCCTACTTGATGTTATTGTCCAGGCATTGGTGTTTCCGCTTTCAAAGTCTTCATAAAAAGGTGTTGAAGACGAAAGCATATCTACAGTCAGTTTAACTGCCCGTGAATAATCACCGGAACTGTTAACCGACCAAATGGTAAAGTAATTGTCTATTCCTTCCGTTATACTAACTCCGGTTTGAGGAGAAACGGATCCCACATAAACAACTGTAGCTCCGTCAATATTATCACCTATTGAGTAGGTAGTGGCATCGACCGGGTTAATGGTCAAATCACTTGTGGCTATTGTGATAAGCACGTCATCTCCGTCTGCATTGGCTGTCCAGCTAAGATCAACATTAACATCTGATAGGTTTGCGTAAGTAAAGTTTGTTGGTTCATCAACACTACTTATTAATCCAACCTGTTGAACTGCATCGTTAAGTGAAGTATTTCCCGACTCATTGTTAACAAAATCTGTTTCATCACCAGTTGTAACTCCCATCCAACCAGGAATGCTGATGGTTGCATCAGGGTCCAAAACATAGATATCTCCAGATGCACTACTTCCTCCTGTCATGGTAATATTTCCTCCTACCACAACATTACCAGAGCTGCGTATTGATGTATTTCTCAGATATGCATCTCCTTTAACAACAATATTGCCGGCTAAACGTGTGGCACCACCCCCGTAATTATAAAAATCGCCATGCACTATAAGTGTCGCCCCATTTTGTACTCTTAATTCCTGACTGGCATATAAGTTTCCAAATATCTCAACGACAGAACCGCTAATAAATCGGTCCCTTGACCATCCGGAATGAGTATAATCTCCATTCACTGTAAAATTCCCATTAACGGTTCCGTCTGCTGCTGATGTAAAATTACCTGCTGTACTTACTGAAGTACCAGCAGCAATCGACCATCTTGCATTTACACTTGTTCCCCCGGGTATAACAACCCCATCCGAATATGGATTAACCTGCGCTTTTACTCCTGCCCCCAACAGAAGTAAAAGCGTTAAGACAATGTAATTGTATTTCATTTTTTTCGTTGTGTGAGTTCCCTTGGTTCGAATCAAAACATTCGACCAATTGGTTTGTACGTTTTAAAATGTAAATGTTACATTTATTCTAACAATTAACATCTTTTAAGTACCTGATGTATTAAATCGGCCGCAAAGAAAGCCATCTTAGAAGTAAATAACCAACTTTTTATGATAATTACCCCAAAAAAATTGATGAAAAAAGGGACTAACTGTTGTTGTGCATGCTAATAGTTCATGACCATGAATAATGGTATGAAATGTGATGCTTTCCTATTTTTCTATACTCTTTGGATGACTGACGAAAATCGTCTATGGTAATCCGATAAATGAGAAGCTAAACCTGTTTTATTAATGGCAATAAAAAAGCCTCCCTAAAAAAGGAGGCTTAAATACTATCTATGACAGGATAATTATTTTATAAATACTTTTTGCTGACTGGCCTTATTTCCACCACTTACTTTCACAATGTAAACACCGGCATTGACATTTAAGTCTTTTGAGAACCTGCGACCTGTGAAACTATCGGACATTACCAATGAACCAGACAAGGTATAAACATCAATTCTTTTCTCATTGACATTCCATTCATTGCTAACCATTAAAGTTGAACCATTTTGTATGTAAATGACCATATCATTATCATTTACATCATCGATATCAGTTGGCACTTCTGTTTTTGGAGTAACATTAAAATGCAAAACAAAGCGTGAATGATCTTCTCCTGCAGCAGCAGTAAACTCATAAACCGTAGAGCTGCTCATTGGTGTCAGATTACCATTTGCCTTATCTTCCAGCACTACTTCATATTCTTCAGTAAGGTTATCAAGACCAACTATTTTCAACGACTGCTTTCCTTCAACAGCCTTAATACCAATTGCCTGACCATGATTGGAAGTCAATTGTGGCAAAACGTTAATTACTGCCTTTTTCTCATCAACCATTGAATAAATAAATGAGTAATCCGTTCCACTTTGCATTAACTGTTGGGAGTCAAATTTATTCATCTCAAAGGAGCCATTCTCTCTGAGTGCAATAACCGCCTCATCTGTTAAACCAAAGTCATTACTAAGCTTTAATCTTAATACGTCAGTTTCAACAGGCTTTGCTGTCGACTTTAATGAAACACCTGTCGCATGTACCCTGTTCGAGGCACTCATATACAATTTATCTCCAGCACCTGCACTTGCAGCAGTTTTGATGTAAAATGCCTGTCCCGGTGCAATAATTCCATCGAAAGAAGTTGATCCAAGACCACTGAATACATTAAACGCTTCAAAGCTTTTACCAGCATTTGTATCCGAATTGGAAACGTACACTGTACCATCTGTACTTGCAAAATCGCCTGTTCCATCCTCATTAACAGGTAGTTGGTAGTGCGATGGATAAGGATTGGCCACTATTTGCCACCCTGTTTGCAGTGTTCTGCCATAAACATCACTGTTATTAACAAGACCTGTATGAGACAAGGTTACCTGACTCACAGCCTTGAATTGATATCCGCGAAGTATATCTTCGGAATCAACCGTAGAAGTAAATTCAAAACCGGCGTCATCTGCCAGATTAACCAGACCGCTGCTTTGATAATCATACAACGCGTATTCTGTACCTCCTGATTCAACATCTCTGTATACCTGCATGGATGGATTATAAATCGGATGTCCCATAAACCACCAGTGCAAGGCACCTAAAGTCCATGTGAAAGTAATATCACCGGTTACAGTACCTTTAAAAATGACAGATGAAGGAGTTCCATCAGAATTAGATACAACTAAATTCCCATTGGTGGTAATATCATTTAAAAAGGTTACTCTTGCCCCTTCTTCAATTAATAAACTACCAGTTGTTATAGTAACGGCTGCGATCTTCACCTCACCCATCGAAGAGGTGATCTTGGCATCTGAACCATTTGTAATCTTATCTATAACAATTCTACTAAAATCTGTTGGTTGATTGCCATCCAACCAGTTCGTCGCTTCCGTCCATACATCACTTGTTCCTCCCTGCCATGTAACAGGCGGGATCAGTGTAGGATCATCAACATTCTCAATCAGATCTTCAATAACATCATCAGACAGAACAGGTGGGTCTGCGGTAATCAAATCACCTAAATCACCTAAATCACCACCATCGCCAACTAAACCACCTCCGTCATTAGGGTCACTTAGGAATACTGTTCCTTCATTGGTCTCCTTATTTCCACCAATATCATAGCTTCCACCAACAACAAGAACCCCTGTTGCTTCAATCGTATTGTCCTCACTATTACCACTACTCTGAATGTTCAGGCTTCCTGTTACAACAAGAGTTCCATTAACAGTCAATTTCGCAGCTCCATTTGTAATTATATCAAGATCACCTGCTACAAAAAGGTATGACCCCGCATCGATGGTCACAGATTCTGTTGTAACACTACCATTAATCTTAATGTCACTATTACCACTAAGAGTAATTGATGCAGTGTTTCCTCCATCGTATTCTGCAGTTACCCCACTAACATTCAATGGATCAGGTAATACTTGTGCACTTGCATTAAAAAGCACACAAAACATAACTAGCAAAACTGTGTAAAAATATCTCATATCCAATTATTTTTCTCGCATCAGGCTGTATTCACTTTAAATAAGCCATATTCGTAACTTATACGTACAAAGTACAAATGGTTACAACTATATTTTTTGTACGAAAGCACTCTGCAAAAGTAATATAATATTGTATTAATGAATTAAATTCTTTGATGATTAAACCTTTTTAAGAGACGAATACAACACTTACCCTCAATACGTTATTGTGCATTCCCGACAATAAAACATTAATCAGAGAACCTCTCACACACTTAAGTATTATGATATTAAGCAATTGCACCTTTTCATGATCACCTAAATTTATTCAGCACAAAAAAAGCCCGTCATAAAACGGGCTTCTCCTCTATAATGTTTTCTTCTATTCCACTTTTCTTAATGCTTTCCAATCGGCCACACAGCATATTTTTCCTTTTAGCGCCGGACATTTCTCTTCAAGAATACGCTCTACATCAGCAGGACGTTCCAGTCCATTGAAAAGTTCCAGTGGGAAATCTGCATCCGACAATTCAGGCTCCGTATCCACATTGCGCAATCCGAATGTTCGTACTTCAATTTCCTCGAAGCCTGGCATTATTTGCTTGTTACTTTTAATATAACTAAAGGCTCCAACCCTGTCTTCGGCTACTACAGGCACCACATGAAAGGCTTTATCTACCTGCGGTAGCAATAATTGCCTGAACTCACGCCCTGAAATACCCAATACCATCGATAATACAATACCTCCTGATATAATAATCTCACCCGGTTTGTAACGCTGGTAATTAAAATGGATCGGGTGTGTGTTTTTAAAATAGGTGGCCCAAAACAGGTTTTCACTTTTTCCCACAGGCCTTACAAAGGGATGCAAGAGCAAATCGCCCTCATTGAAATCGTCAATTTTGTTTTCAATGGATATACCCCTTACACGAGCTAATATTTTCTCTTTAAAATGGTGATTTTTCAATGAATCAGCCATGGTATTACCTGCTTCCTGTATAATATTGATTCGGGGAAACAAAGTAACACGTTCAAGGGTAAATACCGGCTCTCCCTTTTGATTGGATAACACATGCTCAGATACAACCGTTGAATAATTACCGTTTGAGGTATCCTTAACATCTTTAACCTTAATCACACATGAAAAAGTATCTCCTGCAAAAGCAGGATTCAGGTACAAGGCATTACGAATTTCAAGATGCAGGAGGCTTGAGTGCGCAAAGTTTTCAACACCCAGGCTCAGCGTCAGGTTCATCAGGAATCCATAGGGTAAAAACATCTCATGAAAACCAAGAATCCCTGCAAACTCACGGCTATTCTCCGGGTATGAAGAGGTTGGCATCAGTCCGCTCCATAAACTATGAACCGACTCATCAACGGTGATATTAAAGTGACTAACTATTTCCTGACCTATGGATACGCGGTTAATATCCAAGCCATAATTCACTTTTCTGTTTGGTTTAATAAATCCTTGCATGGTTAATTTGAATGAGTCACAAAAATAAAGCTTTTAATGGTAGAAATAATGCTCTATACAAGGGCAGTAGCAAGAAATTGACGCTCAACTTTCAATCATAACAACAAATTAGCCTTACTACTTTCAAATTTTCAGGTCATATCTTTTCATCCTTTGAGATAATAAGGAAAGATGTTTAAAAAAATCACATGCACTTACCTGCACTTATGTACAGCCTGTTATATTTTAAACGCATATCATCCGTTTTATTGAGTTTTATCACACCTTCTTCCAACTACTTTATCTCAATTTCCAATTCTGCTCCGGTCAATTCGTTTTCATTACCATATTCAACAATTCCAAGGATACTATACTTACCACTTATCAAAGACGATGGTAAATGAAAGCTGATTGCACGATTAGCTCCAGGCAATACCGTAACAGGTGTGGTTTGAATATGTGATGATTCCCCTGTTTGAAGACTTACAACATCGAGGTATGAATTACAATCTAAAATGGTTTCACCTGTATTTTCTAGCTCCAGCACCAACTCCTGTTGATTATTGGCGTTGGCTCCCTTATGAAAAAAGCGTGTTATACTGGCATCCTTATACAGGACTGCAGGAGACGTTTGGAAGATATGAATAAGCAAGCGGTTCAAGTGCCTGCTTTTTTCATTGGCAGAGATAGTATTATCCGGTCTGTTACCATTAGATAGTAAAACATTGGCTACCGCCCAACGAACCCCATTTACAGAAGGTCGATCGGGCAGCTGCAAGGTGATTTCCACATCGCGCATGGCACCAGGTGCCAGTTCGATTAATGCCGGTGACGCTGAAAGCCATTGGGCACATCCATGCTTGTAATCACTATCTTTTATAAGCTGGGTTTTTCCCTTATTGCCTTCGGAGCAAAAGTTGTTAAAAGTAATTGTAAATGTTTGAGTAACGCTGCCATTATTAGTGATTCGAATGCGTTGACTTTTAAATCCGCCAGGCGCTTCATTAAAACTTAAACGAGATGGAGAGACTGAAACGTTTTGTGCATTCAAATTCACTAATCCATACAGGCAAACACACTGTATTAATAATACAAGCTTTCTCATGTGCAAATGACTTTATCCAACTACCCTTTTTTTGCTCAGGTAACATACTGCCAATTGGGGGCTGCAGCTAATTGAGACTTTTATTAATTGATTTCAAAGACGTCAGACTCCCCTCCTGCTCCTGCACAACCGGCAAAGGAAACGCATTATCAACAGCCTTGGTAATTGGCTAATCTTTAACATGAAAAGTGGTTGTTTTCCATATGCAGATACATGAATCCGCTTCAGCAATTTCTTCGCTCTGTTCTTCTTACCTACGTCATTTACACATACTCCTGTAATCACCGAATGGTTTCAAAAAATGTGATATTTAAACGGTTGCCTTCCTTTTTTTTTAGTAACCCTTTTTAAACTAATGAACTGAATGACTGTCGCTACCAAACACCATGAATTTTTTTATCACATTTTGAACAGTGACCATCCATTTGCAAATCATTTCTAATGGAATATCCATGTCGACTGATCTGTGTTTCAAGACAGTGCGGACAAATAGTATCTGAAAACGAATTGTGGCCGATATTACCAACATAAATATATCGAAGCCCTTTCTGTGCGGCCAGATCGGCAATGGTCATTAGCACTTCAGAGCGAGTGGCATCTACATGCATGAGCTGATGGGTGGGCACGAAGCGGTTTATATGAATGGGCACATGGCAAAAATCATTATCTATCAGCCAGTCAAACATTTTATCGATCACCTGCAGATCATCGGAATACCCCGGCACAATCAGGTTGGTTATTTCAAGCCATACACCGGCCTGCTTAAGCGTTAAAAGCGTATTTAACACTGGTGTTAAACGAATACCACATAGTTGCTGATACACCTCATCATCAAAGCATTTGAGATCAATATTAGCTGCATCAAGATAGTTGCTCAACTCAATGAGCGGTTGTGGATTTATATATCCGGCCGAAACCATAATGTTCTTCAAGCCCTTTTCTTTAGCTAAACGGGCTGTATCAAGCATATATTCATAATACACTACCGGATCAGTGTAAGTATAGGAAATAGAGTCGCACGCATTGTCAATCGCCATTTTAACCACCTCATCAGGGTATAAAACAGTGTTCCTGATCTCATTGGGTGACACCTGTGAAATACTATGGTTCTGACAATTCAAGCAAGCCAGGTTGCAGCCTGCTGTTGAGAGCGAAAGGGTTTTAGTACTGGGTAAAAAATGGTTTAAAGGTTTCTTTTCTACGGGATCGATATGTAAGGCACAAGGATTACCATAAGCTGTCGTTATCAATACGCCTTGCTTGTTGGTGCGGGTTCGGCACAGGCCTGTTTCACCATCAGTCAGGCGGCATGCATGCGGACACAAACCACAGATGATAAGCCCTTCCTTTTTCCGGTAATACCTTGCCTCATGTTTCATCTTTATCCGTAATAATCAGTGCTTCGTAGGTATAAATATCTGCGTCTTTCCAGCCATCCCATCCTATTTTGGCTTTTTCTCCTGAGCAATGCCCCAAGAACTCTTCAATACTCCAGTTGTTCCTTGTTCCCACCTTTGGTAAAAAGGTACCCTGACTAAAGCCCTTCCTGATATAGATTCCATGCCTGCCCATCTCTATTTCGCTGATATCATCAATTAATTGCAAGGGTGTCAGAAGAGAAATCTCTATGCTCATATCATCCAGATCTTCTGCCACGAGTGCTGTAAAACGGGAGTCATAAAAAGCAGCATCCACAGCCAGTTTTGCTATAAGTTCATGAAGCGCCAGCTTGCTTTCAAATTGGCCGATGCACCCCCGTAATTCATTCTTACAATATACAGATACAAAAACTCCGGACACATCAAGATCAGGACTGTTCACATCTTCCTGTTCTTCATTCAGGTGACGACACACAGCATTGCGGGCTAACTGAAGCAGAGCCCGCTTTTCTTCATTGCTTAAGCTGTATACCTCTTTTGATTCAGAAACAGCGATTGCCTGATAACCGACCACACGTGAGCTATCCCTGGTCAGTTTCATACCGGAATGTTCATAATTTAGAGGAGTATAGAAAATGGCCTTATTGTGTGTTATATATTGTAAAGTAAGTACCGCGCTCCAACCACATAAGCCGGTAAGCAGATTGGGGGACAAACTCTCCTTCTGATTATCAAGACGCCGAATTAACTCTTCGGGTTTATTGAGGCAAATAACATCAGTGGTAGTTTTATCTTCCTCTACGGCATAAGAGGCAGGCGGATAGTGTGAAAAATCGGTACTGATAACAAATAGATTGGATGGCGTAAAATAATCCTGCAGCTGCGCTGCTATTTCCTGTATTTCAGTTATATCTTTTGAACCGATCAATATGGGCACAATACTTACTCCAGGAAGGAGTTCCTGAATAAAAGGCAGCTGCACTTCAAGAGAATGTTCTTCGCTGTGCATATCATCACCCAAATGAAAGCAAGTACTTTTTGCACAAAGCTCATCGATAATTTGTTTGTTAAGTACAATTTCTCCCAATGGTGTTTCAAAGCTTGAAGCTGCTGATAATGCCGCTCCTGAATAACTGGCTTTATGACTTGAACCTATCAGAAAAACTGTCTCAAAAGATTCATCTTTGATTTGCCCGTAGGCAGCGGCTGCTACATTTCCTGAAAATACGTAACCTGCATGTGGTACAATTAATGCCCGGATAGGCAACAGCTGTTCATCTTTTTGATGCTCGTTAAGGTAATGTTTCAGCTGTGCCACCAGCGATTTTTGATCACCAGGGTAAAATACTCCCGCCACAGCTGCTTCCCTCTTCATTTTTTTAAAAAACTTTCTACTAAAGTTACGAATCTTTTACGCTATCTGAAAATCAACTAACAAAGCCCGTTTTACTTTACATGAAGGGTAATTATCTGAAATATTTTTCCAACTTTTTTTATCCCAAAATTTGCAATCAAAAGAAAAGCATATATCTTTGCACCCGCAATTGAGAAAAACAAGGATGACTCAG
Source organism: Carboxylicivirga agarovorans (assembly GCF_050589845.1). NCBI lineage: Bacteria > Pseudomonadati > Bacteroidota > Bacteroidia > Marinilabiliales > Marinilabiliaceae > Carboxylicivirga > Carboxylicivirga agarovorans. The sequence goes on from NZ_JBNGPA010000001.1 coordinate 123,057, forward strand.
TAGCTCAGCTGGTAGAGCAACGCCCTTTTAAGGCGTGGGTCCAGGGTTCGAATCCCTGCTGAGTCACCAACTTTAGATCTTATAACGTAAGGTCTGTATTTTGAAAGCCGACAAAAGTCGGTATGAGGATGACTCAGTAGCTCAGCTGGTAGAGCAACGCCCTTTTAAGGCGTGGGTCCAGGGTTCGAATCCCTGCTGAGTCACCAAATTTTAAGACCTGTATCAGGTCTGTATCTTGAAAGCCGATAAAAGTCGGTATAAGGATGACTCAGTAGCTCAGCTGGTAGAGCAACGCCCTTTTAAGGCGTGGGTCCAGGGTTCGAATCCCTGCTGAGTCACCAACATTAAAGCTTCGATTATACGAAGCTTTTTTTGTTTGTATTATATCAGATTCCTCTTTATTAAATCAAGCTAAGCCCGGGTAAATAACTAAGGACACGCACCCACAAATAAGTAAGGACATGTACCCACGAATAAGTAAGGCCTCTAAACTGCCCTTTTAGCTCTATTTATGCATTAAATGTTTCAGTGGTCAATACTTTGTGAAGTATATGTTGATTTGCTTACCTTAGTTATTTTAGTTTGCCTTTACCATTTCGATAAAAGCCTGAGTTATTTCTGTAGTTTGATCTTTCCCTCTTTTTTTATATTCTGCCCATGGGCATCCTCCTGAGGTTATTATGTTTCCATCTTTTACTAAACCATTTCCTGCATAAACACTCCCCTCAAAAGCACTTTTTGCGCTTTGGTCAGAATACAACGCGTATTTTTTGTCTTTGAGAGCACCTGCTTCAGCAAGTAAATATACCGAAGCAACCTGAGCTGCAATGGGTTTATTTCTTTCAACAGCACTTTTTACAAAAGAAACAATCTCCTCTGTTGTATTATCGACTATCATGCATGGAATTATAAATCCATCGTAATCATCAATTTTTACATCGCTTAGCTTGTGATCGGGAGTTAGTGAAACAGAACCTTCATGAAGTCTTTCTCCGGAAACTGTTGCAGTGCTTACTTCAAAACCCGATTTCTTAAGCATTTGACTCATCTTAAGTGCTTCATTTTCCAGCATAAATTCTAACTGTGAAGATTCTTCTTTTATTAAAATGAGCACCTTTTTGGTATTTTGAGACTGAGCAATAGAGCAGGTAAAGAGTGCAATGAGTAACAACGCAATTTTCATGATTACAGTTTTAAAGGAACAACAATGGCAAAGATTACTAGCATAACCAATTATGTTATACATTGTTCACAACAAACTTAACACTTATCAGGCTTTAGTGTATTGAAAAAGAGGAAAAAAAAGACTTTAAATAAGGAGTATACTCTGCGCTCATGTCGCTATATTCTAATCTCTGCTTACCTTCTTCATTTGCCTGTTTATCTCAACATGCCGGCATCGCCATTTAGCACTTAGTAGGTCAATGTTCCCTGAATGTATTAATTGATGCAACCCCTTTATACCTATTTCTATTAACACAGAATCATTTCGAAACTCTAATCTTTGTTAAAGACTGTAAAGCTCCAATCTTTTGGTACAGCTATTGTTTTAACACAGTCATATATTAACATTTAAAAATTTGAAGCCATGATACTAGTTAAATTTTTCCTCGTTGCCGTAGTTACCATAGTTAGTGCCGCCATATTATTAGCAGTTGTAGACACGGTAAGTCAACTTAAACAGTAATTTCTTTATAGTTTCCCTATACATTACCCGCCGCCAGTGAACCCCAATCATTGGCGGCTTTTTTAGCCTTAAAACAATGGCTTGTTTTATTGCTTATTCCACTCTCTTTTTAAGGTTGCATATACCACATCATCAACCCATTTGCCGTCAATGAGCAAGCTCTCAAGAAAATGTGCTTCCTTTCTAAAGCCCAGTCGATCAAGCAAACCAATGGACTTTATATTCTGTGGATCAACCGAACCAATAATCCTGTGCTTGCCCAGTGTGTTGAATAAATAATCCATAACCACTCTCATAGCTTCGGCTGCATAACCATTACCATGTTTATTTTTAGCCAGGGTACAGCCCAGTTCAGCTTGTTCATCTCCGATAAAATGTATGCCTAAATCACCTATTAGCATTGAGCTTTCCGCTTCAATAATTGCCAGTTGAAACCAGGTATCGGCACGGTTGATCTCCTGTGATACCTTTCGTAAGAAATCATAAACATCATTTATTGTGTCAGGAATCCACCCCTGGTATTTATTAGTTTCTGAATCTGAACGATAGTTAAACATCGCATGGGCATCTTCTGTGGCTACAGGACGTAGAATTAGCCTTTCTGTTCGTAATTCTATATAAGCTTTCATGTTAATACATCCAATAATAATTAAACGCTGTATTAGCGGCAATGTAATCCAATAATTTTCCAATCACTAAATTTTCACATGCAAATAGGTTTAGTGTCTGAAAATTAAAACCCTTGCCATAGTCCCAAATTTCTTTCTCTCCATGCCTGTTCTGATACCAGTATATGCCTTTTGAATCAGTCACATTAACAGGCCATGCTTACAATTATTTTTGAACAATAAGTTATTATAATGCAACAAATGAACCACTTAAGACGTTAGAATCTAAAATAGGCCTATCTCAAAGTCCGTTAAAAAATGATCTGCCATGAGAAAAACACACCAACTACTGACATTACTAAGCTGCCTTCTTTTTATCGTTCACCATTCCAATTCTCAAAGCATTGTAAGTTCGGTTGAGAAAGATTACCCCGGTGTACACACTGTTGTAATTAATGGTTATTACAGTCAGGTTGAAGTTATTGGCTCCAGCACTTCAACGGTTCACCTTAAAGCCAATATTTCATCATCTCTTCACCCCTACCTGACCATTCATCACAAAAGTGAAAATGGAACACTAAGCATTGAGGTTGATCAACCTAAATCGAACCCTGATAATACCAAGGGGCTTATTGCCCTTACAGTTCCATCGAGGACAAATATCGTTGTTAAAAACACCAATGGGCAGGTTATATTGAAAAACCTGTCGGGCACCAAACAAACCATCAATACCACCTTAGGAAAGGTACATGTTGAAAACATTACAGCTACTCTTGATGTAGAGACCGTATCGGGCGATGTAACAATAGCCGGATTGAAGGGGCAATTGCAGGTATCAGCCCAGCTGGGAAATCATGTACTAAGACGTATTACGGGCGAATCAACTGTTAATACAGGGAGGGGGCATGTCTCCATCAGTGAGCATAGCGGTCCACTAAAGGTTCAAACTACCAGTGGACGTCAGACAATTAAAACGATGAAGGGAAATATGGACCTGGTTTCCACAGAAGGTGATCTCACATTAATCAATATTCAAGGAAATATTAATGCTGAGTCGACTTCAGGCAAGGTTAATATTGAGCAGGCCTCTGGCATATTAACCATTAATACAGTTGCGGGAAGTCAAACGGGTAAGGCAGTGCGACTGACCGGAAACTCATCATTTACATCACTATCAGGTAACATCTATTTTCAGTTATCCAACACTCAGAACGAGTTTAGCTTTTTAATGAATTCCAAATCAGGTATGCTAAAAGCTTATTCTAATACCGGACGTAGAAATCTGACCCTCGGTTCAGGTCCTATTAACATTAATACTCAAACAGCATCGGGTAATCAAACGTTTCATTAAACCTACCATATTTCTAAGGTGCATTGTGGGTTAAGCCAATGGAACTCATACAACATTGAAACAGATGACACTGAGTAAAGAGGCTATCCAAATTTTAAGTTTCACGCAAAGGCCGCTAAGAATTACGCCAAGACAACAAAGTATATGATGTTACTTTTCAACCCCTTGCGTTCTTTGCGAGCAATATCCTTCATTTTGGACATCCTCTTGCCTGACAATAAATAGTATACCATTTAAAATTAAAAGGACACTGCCGCAATATCATGCGGCAGTGTCCTTTTTATGATCGATAAGTTATCAGTTAAACTACTGCTGTGTCCAGCCACCACCCAAGGCCTTATACAGGAACACCATTGACAGCAGTTCATCCCGTTTGGCATTATTCAGTTGTATTTCGGCATCTAGAAGACTTCGTTGGGCATCTAACAGATCCAGGTAATTAATTACACCATTGAGGTATTGCAATCTGGCCAACTTCTGATAGTTGCGTGATGCAGCTTCGAGGTTGGACTGCGCCTGATACACTTCTTGTGCTTTTCTTACGGTCATTATTGCGGCGTTGGTTTCCTGAAAAGCCGTTAAAACAGTTTGCTGATAGGCATAAATCTGTTGTTCAAGCAAGGCCTCGGTTACTTTTTGTCTCGCTTTTAACTTCCCTCCCTGAAAGACAGGTGCCAATATATCGCCTGCAATAAACCAATAGGGTGATTTTAACAACTCGCCTAAGTCATCGTTTTCCCTGCCAAAGCTTGAGGTTAATGAAAAACGGGGGAAACGGTCGGTGGTGGCCACGCCAACCTGGGCATTGGCAGCAATAAGCTCCTGTTCAGCCTTGCGTATATCCGGTCGACGCTCCAGCAATTGAGCTGGTAATCCGGCCGGCAGCTGATCAGGCATTTCCTGCTCATCAAGTCCTGTCCACTGGTCTATTTCACTTTTATAGGTACCTAATAACAAAGCCAGGGAATTTTGTGTCAGTCTTATTTTACGTTCCAGTACCGGCAATAGTGTCATCGTCTTAGCCAGTTCCACTTCTGCCTGTTGAACGGATGTTTCTGATGTCAATCCACCCCTAAATCGTTTATTGGCAAAGTTCACGCCTGCCTCCCGCGCCTTCAGGGTCTGACTGATAATCTCGAGTTCGTCATACTGAGCAATCAGAATAAAATAGGTTTCGGCAACTTCGGCCACTATCGTCATTTGCAAAGCCCGCTGCCCCTCTTGTGTGGCCAGATACTCGGCAATGGCAGCTTCACGCCCCCACCTGATATTACCCCACAGATCGAGCTCCCAGCTCAAGGTCCCTTTCAGTTCCAATTCTGGTGATATTTCCTCATTATTTCCGCCGAAATTCTCCATCTCATTCTCTGCATGAAAATCAGCCTTTAAATGTGGATACAAGTCGGCAGAAGCAATACGTTTGGCAGCCATGTATTGCTTTAGACGCGCCGTGGCTATCAGCATATCCTTATTATTCTCAAGCGCTTCATTGATAAGGTTCTGAAGAATCGTATCAGTATACAGTTCCCACCAGGCCAGATCATCAATGGTACTTGTATCAATACTCATCTCCTCTAACTTATTGGGCAGGTTCAATTCGGGACGCGTATATTTTTTGCCCACCTTACAGGAGGTACTCAGCACCACCAGCAGCGTCAATACAGTAACAACTTGAAATAAAGGTTTTAATATATGTCTGTTCATTATCGTTTACTTTAAGCGCTTAGTAATTTTCTCTTTAAGCTTATAGGTCACCACAAAGAAAAATGGCACCAATACAATACCCACTGTAATGGCGACCAACATTCCAAAGAACACTCCTGTACCAATTGAATGACGGCCTGCTGATCCTGGTCCTGTTGCCAAAACCATTGGCAGCATGCCTAATACAAAAGCAAGGGAAGTCATAACAATAGGTCTGAAACGCAGTTTGCCGGCTAATATGGCAGCCTGCACCACATCCATGCCTTTATCAACTTCAACCTTTGCAAATTCAACAATCAGGATGGCATTTTTTGCCGCTAAGCCGATAAGCGTCACCAGGCCAATCTGGAAATATATATCGTTTTCCAATCCTGTGACCCATATTCCGGCAAATGCTCCCAAAGCAGCAATAGGCAGTGATAACAAAACTGCAACAGGCACCAGCCAGCTCTCATATTGAGCCGCCAGAAACAAAAAGACAAAAAGGAAAACCAGTCCCATGATCATACCTGTCTGACCTCCTGCCTGCTTCTCCTGGTAAGATAAACCACTCCAGTCGAGCCCTATGTTATCGGGTAAATGATTCTCTACTAATTCTTCCATTACTTCCATAGCCTCTCCAGAACTGTATCCACTGGCCGGCACACCCCTTATTATAGCTGATGAAAACATATTGAAGCGCTTGATATTACCCGGTCCGGTTGTATAACTGGTGTTTCCCAAAGCCGTTAAAGGCACCATGGCTCCGTCTGCCCCTTTTACAAAGAATAAACCCAGGGTGTTTTGGTTGGCGCGATACGGTGCTTCGGCCTGAATATATACTTTATAAATACGATTAAACATATTAAAGTCATTCACATACACCGAGCCCAAAAAGGCTTTCATAGTAGAAAACACGTCGGCCAGTGGAATGCCCAACAGCTTAACCCGGTCACGGTTAACATCAAAATAAAGCTGTGGTATATCAGCCTGCAATGCCGATGAGATATTATTCAGCTCTTTACGTTGCGATGCATAGTACAATAAGGTATCAGTGGCTTCTACAAGGTTTTCCCAGCTTGCACCCGACTTAGCCTGCAGTTGCAGCTCAAAACCGCCTGAAGTACCCAATCCCGGAATGACAGGTGGTTTATTAAAGAAGAAGCGTGCCTCAGGAATTGAGTGCAGGTCTTCACGTGCTTTATCAATGACACTTTGAAGACTTAATTCATCATCTGTCCGCTCAGCCCATGGTTTTAATGTTACAGTAAGATCAGCTCTCGACTGATTAACCCCTACACGCGGGCTTGTACCTGAAATACTCTGAACATATTCAACAGCCTCCTGCTGCATAAAGTAATCCACCACTTTGGCGGTAATGATTCTCGTACGCTCCAGCGAGGCCCCTTCGTTTAATTCAATTTCGACATTGAAGAATCCCTGATCTTCTTCTGGAATAAAAGATGTGGGTATCACCCGCCCCAGTATAAAAATAAAAATAAGTGCCATTCCAAAACCTGCCAACACGCGCTTAGGATTGCCAACAGCCTTGTTAAGTATACCCTGATACTTATTATTACTGAAATCAAGCCAGGAATTTATTTTCCTAAAAACAATGTGCTTCTTTGTTCCTCCCGGTTTAAGAATTATGGCACACATGGCCGGGCTCAAGGTTAGAGCCACAACCGTTGATATCAATACTGAAACAACAATGGTTACTGAAAACTGCCTGTATAATTCACCCGTTATACCTGCCAGGAAACTTACCGGCACAAATACCGCTGCCAGCACCAAAGATGTAGCGATCAGGGCTCCCGACAGATCTTTCATGGCTTTATGAGTAGCTTCACGCGGTCCCACTTTTTCTTCTTCCATGATGCGTTCCACATTTTCAACTACCACAATGGCATCATCAACCACGATACCAATAGCCAGAATTAAGCCCAGTAATGTTAGCATATTCAATGAAAAGCCCATGGCCATCATAAAACCGAATGTTCCGATCAGTGAAATAGGAACTGCGATAACAGGTATGACCGTTGCCCGCCAGTTTTGAAGTGACAGAAACACCACGATCACTACCAACAATAATGCCTGAAACAAAGTAAGATATACTTCTTTTATCGACTCCTTAATATAATCGGTCATATCAAAGGGGATCAGGTAATCCAGTCCTTCAGGAAAATTACGGCTGATGTCAGCTATAGCCAGGCGCACATTTTCAGCAACTTCAACAGCATTGGCTCCCGGTAACAGGTAAATAGCCAGCATAGCGGCATTACCATTGTTGATACCACTTTCCTGTGTATAAGACGAAGCTTCCAGAGACACTCGGGCGACATCACGCATGCGAATGATGGTGCCATCCGTATTGGCTCTTACAACAATCTGTTCAAACTCGGTTGCTGTCTCCAGGCGCCCTTTGGTTGAAATGGGCATTGTAACATCAATGTACTGCATGGGTTGCAAACCCAGTTCACCTGCAGCCGACTCGCGGTTCTGATCTTTTAGAGCATCCTGCAGATCCTTTACTGTTAATCCAAAACTGGCCAAACGATCTGGCATTACCCATATGCGCATCCCGTAATAACGGCTTCCACGGTTAGAAACACGTCCTACTCCCGGAATACGTCTCAGCACATCCAACACATTGATGGTCGCAAAGTTACTCAGGTATATTTCGTCAAATTTAGGATCTTCAGATACCAGGCAAATGGTCATTAACTGACTGGATGACTGTTTTTCAACCTCCAGTCCGTTTTGCACTACCTCTGCCGGTAAACGCGACTCTGCAAGCTTAACGCGGTTTTGGATTTCAACGGCTGCCAGGTCAGGATCGGTGCCTACCTCAAAGGTCACGTTAACCGATATACTTCCTGAATTGGAACTACTTGACTCCATATAGATCATTCCCGGTGTTCCATTCAGCTCCTGTTCAATTGGGGTTGACACAGCCTGTGAAACAGTTAATGCACTTGCTCCCGGGTAAGATCCGCTGATCTTTACAACCGGTGGAGTTATTTTAGGGTATTGGTCAATGGGCAAAAACATTAAACCAATAATCCCGATTAATACGATCAGTATAGAAATGACGGACGAAAAGACCGGTCTTTCAATAAAAAATCCTGGTTTCATTAGTCTGCTTTTTGGTCCGTTAATACATTCGTTGTGGGCTCAACAGCTTTCACCTTTACACCTGGGTTTAGCTTTTGTTGTCCTTCGGTAATTATTTGTTCATTGGCTCCCAGACCTCTTTCAACAACAATGCTGTTTCCTATCTCAGGTCCTGTTTCAACAAACCGCTTTTCGGCAATGCTATCCCGACGCATGACGTAAACGAAGCTTCCTCCTTTTTCGATGATCAATGATTTACGCGGAATAACAATGGCACCCTCAATAATATCAAGCAGGAATTTAACCTTGGTGAATTGCCCCGGTAACAATACCTGGTTGGGGTTAGCTAACTCAGCTCTTACACCAAAGGTTCCTGTTTTAGGGTCTACCTGAGGATCAGCAAAGTCAACAATACCTTCAATCGGATATTCTCTGTTATCGGCTAAAGTTACTTTAACAGTAGGCTGCCACGAGCGTGTACTGTCAGTCTCTCCAATGGCCACATTTCTTTCTCTGCTTCGCAGATAGTCAAGCGCTGTCATTTTAAAGTCAACCAAAACGGTATCACTTTGCACAACAGTGGCTAATAAGGAGTTATTACCCGGTCCGACCAAAGCTCCTATATCTACATAACGCTGACTGATGTTACCTTTTAAGGGTGAACGAACAGTGGTAAAATCAAATTCCAGCTGATACTGAGCAAGGTTAGCCTCACTCATGGCCACTGCGGCAATGGCACTCTCCTGGGCAGCTTTGGCATTATCCAGATCAAGCTCACTGGCGGCATTTTCCATGAACAAAGGTTCAATACGCTTTAAATCACGATTGGCTTTATTAAAGGAAGCAACATCACTTTTAAGCTGAGCTTTAGCCTTATCAAGTCTGGCTTTATATTGCGACTGGTCAATTAAGAATAATACCTCGCCCTGCTCCACGCGTTTACCTTCATCAAACATCATTTTTTGAAGGTAGCCTTCTACCCTGGCTCGTACTTCAACATAACGGTAGGCCCGTATCCGACCTACATATTCACCATAAAGTTTTACATCATCTTTTTGAACAGAAGATATTACAACAGCCGGATAGTGAGGCTTTTCCTCTTTTTTACAGGCAGTAATACATAGTACTATTACTATCAGCCCAATAATCTTTTGAGTCATAGTTTGTTTAGGTTATTTGAATCGAAAGCATAAATGTAACGAATTTGATAAAAACCTTTCCTATTTTAACAAGGATTATAACAATAACCGGATAAGTGTACCATTCAAAGGCGTGGCTGATTGCGATTAAAATTAATACCGCATTAACCATTTTGTTACATTTGCTGTAACAGCGTCATGAACCAAAGTTGTTAACAATTTAAACTCAACACAGTCAATGAAAGTACTTATCTTCTATACCAAAGAATTCGCTTACACCCCATCTCAGAAGAACCTTGATAACGCCCCGGATCCGGGCGAACCTAAAACATTTAACAATTGCCTGTTGGCCTGTATTCAAATCGAAGCAGCAGACGAAGAGAAAGGCATTCGCAGCAGGGAGAAGAAACTGGCCAACCATTTGAAATGGGCAGCACGTAAAAACAACACCACCAACATTGTACTTCACTCATTTGCGCACTTATCAGACTCCAAAGCTTCTGTTGATTTCACCCATGCTTTGTTTAACGACGCGCAATCACGGCTTGAAAATGCCGATTATCAGGTTGCTCAAACGCCCTTTGGCTACTTTCTGGACCTGAAAATTGATGCTCCCGGCTTTTCACTGGCACGTATCTGGGCTGAACTGTAAGATGTTGGAATGTGCGATGTTAGATGTAAGGATGTTGGGATGTAAGGATTGTAGTAGATCTGCAGATTGAAGAACTAATTTGTATTCTGGTATGAGTAATTTTTCCTAACCTATAATAATCTAACAATGAATCAGAAAATCCTGAAAGACAGAACTAAAAAATTTGCCATTGATGCAATTAGCTTAACTGAAGAATTACCTCAAAACTAACTGAGTAATCATATAAAATCTCAATTAATCAGATGTCCATCATCTATTGCTGCCAAATACAGAGCCGCATGTTTAGCGCAATCAAAAGCAACATACATTGCCAAATTAAGTATCGTAATCGAAGATGCTGACGAATGTGAATTTTGGATGGAGATGATTATTGACAAAGAACTAGTGGCAGTAGATTCAGTCGGAAAACTAATTAATGAAGCACATGAACTTGCATCAATCTTTATAGTAACACGCAAATCTCTTAGAAATAATTGATAAAATTCATATCGTACATCCTAACATCGAATATCCAAACATCTAACATCGAATATCCCTACATCCCCTTATTTTCCCGATTCATCCTTATTTTATGAGCTCATGTTGTTAATTACTTTACATTTGTTGACGGAGAGATGAAAAAAAATTATCACGACATGCATCCTTTTAAAAACGATGTTGTCATTACCACGATTAATTAACCTATACGAATTACAACCTAAATCTTTTCCATGGATTTAAAAAGACGAATGTGGGCAGTAATTGCTCTATTTTCTCTTGTACTTGCAACAACAACAGCACAGGAGAAATTCACCATTAGCGGCGAAGTTATTGATGCTGAAACAGGAGAAGCGCTGATTGGTGTAACCATTTACACAGCTGACAAAACCACTGGTACAATGACCAATACCTATGGCTTTTATTCCTTAACACTTCCCCAGGGAGAACAAACCATTCTTTACAGTTTTGTAGGATACGAAACGCAACAGCGACAAATAGATCTGAAGTCTGATCAAAGTATTAAGATCCATCTAAAAACCAACGAAACAGCATTAAGCGAAGTAGTGGTAAGTGCTGAAAAAAAAGATAAAAACATTACAGCTACGCAGATGACGGGAGAAAAGCTGGATATGAAAACCATCGATAAACTGCCTGTTTTATTTGGTGAACGTGATGTTTTAAAAACCATACAGCTATTGCCGGGTATTAGCACCGTTTCGGAAGGTGGCAATGGTTTTAGTGTACGTGGTGGTTCCATTGATCAAAACCTGATCTTATTGGATGAGGCGCCGGTATACAGTGCGTCGCACCTTATGGGTTTTTTCTCGGTTTTTAATGCTGATGCCATTAAGGGCATGACAGTATACAAAAGTGGTATTCCTGCCAATTATGGCGGACGAGCTGCCTCAGTACTGGATATAACCATGCGCGATGGAAACATGAAGAAGTTTCAGGGATCAGGTGGTATTGGACTATTGGCTTCCCGCCTGACACTCGAAGGTCCTATCATTGAAGATAAGATGTCGTTTATTGTATCAGGCAGGCGCAGTTATGCAGACCTGATGGCCAAAGGCGCCAATCAAATTGACAGTGATACCAAAATGTATTTCTATGATCTGAATGCCAAACTTAATTGGAAAATTAACGATAACAACAGGTTGTTTTTATCAGGCTACTTTGGTAAAGATGATTTCGGATTCGAGGATTTAGGTATGGATTGGGGCAATACAACAGCTACATTGCGCTGGAATCACTTATTTAGTTCCCAATTATTTTCTAATACCACAGCCCTATACAGTGAATATGATTATGGCTTCAACTTTGGCGACCGCGGCAGCATGTCGTCGGGCATTAAAGATGTAAGTCTGAAGCAGGATTTTACCTGGTATGCCAACCCGCAAAACACCATGAAATATGGCTTAAATATGACCTACCATACTTTCTACCCTGGTGAGTTTTTGTTTGAAGACAATACCATATCAGATATAAAAGTAGCTGAAAAGCAGGCCCTGGAATCGTCAGTATACATTAGTAATGAACAAAAAATAGGCACAAAACTAACGCTCGATTACGGATTAAGAGCATCCATGTTTAACCAGTTTGGTGCCGGTGAGAACATTACTTATGATGATGACAATAATATTGTTGATAAAGAGTATTTCGGTAAGGGAGAAATCATGAAGAGTTATTATGGTCTGGAACCACGTATTGGTCTTAACTATCGTATGAATAGCAAAAGCTCATTTAAAGCTTCATATAACCGTATGGTCCAGTACCTTCATTTAATGTCAAACAGTACATCAGGGCAGCCAACCGACACCTGGATGCCAAGCTCCTTTAACATTGAACCAACAACCGTCAATCAATATTCGCTGGGTTTCTTCCGCAACTTTATGGACAACACCTTTGAGTTCTCGGCAGAAACATATTATAAATCAATGAACAACATTAGTGATTACAAGGATGGAACACAGGTAATGCTCAACGAAGATATTGAATCGTACGTATTGCAAGGGGAAGGCCGTAGTTATGGAATGGAGCTGTATCTTAAAAAGAAATACGGGGCATTTACCGGCTGGATCAGTTACACCTTGTCAAACACCGATAATAAAATAGAAGGCATCAATGATGGCGACTGGTATGATTCATCGTACGATAAAACCCATGATGTATCGGTTGTAACCAGCTACCAGTTCACCGACCGTGTTTCTGTATCGGCCAACTGGATATTCTATACTGGTAATGCAGTAACTTTTCCCAGTGGCAAATACGAGTTTGATGGCAATCAGGTTCCTTATTATACAGAGCGAAATGGTTACCGCATGCCCGATTACCACCGCCTGGATCTGAACGTTCATCTCGAAGGTAAGGGGAAAAGCCGTATCAGGTCGAGCTGGGATTTCTCCCTCTACAATCTCTACAACCAGATGAATGCGTATACGATTAATTTCCGTGAGAACGAGAATAATCCCAACGTAACAGAAGCAGTCAAACTTAGTCTATTTGGTATTGTTCCATCGGTTACCTGGAACTTTAAATTCTAAACTCCTCATTATGAAATCATATATAATATTTAAAGCCATGTTTTTCCTTTCACTATCACTATTGATTGGAGGCTCACTTCAATCATGTGAAGAAGTTATTGATGTGGATCTCAACGATGCAGATCCCAAGTTATCGGTTGATGCACAAATAACGCTTGATCAAGCGGCACAGGTTCAATTAAGCTACACAAGCAATTATTTTTCAGCTGAAGAGCCAAAACACGAAGAAAATGCTATTGTCAGCATAAGCGATCTGGATGGTAACAGTGAAACCTTATCGCACCTTGGCGATGGTCTTTATATTGGTAAATTGATGCGTGGGCAGGTTGGACAGAAATATGAATTAACCATTACTGTTGGAGATAAAATCTATAAAGGTTCAAGCAGCATGCTAACACCAACTGAAATAATCAACCTGGGTTATGAAAAGTTTGATGGCTTTGGCGGTTCTGATGGTGAAGAAGAATACAACGTTGTGATCACGCTGAAAAATAATCCTGACGAGGAAAACTACTACCTGATAAAGTATTTTTTAAATGATGAAGAGAAGGAAGATACCTACAGTGTTTGGTCGCATGAATATTTTGCAAATGAAGAAACCATTGAGTTTACACCTTTGCGTTTTTCATTTACAAAAGAGGATATTGTAACAATTGTAGCCTACTCAATTGATGAGGGCACTTACGATTATTATTCAGAATTGGATGAGATCATTGATCAGGACGGCGGAAGTGGCTCCACTCCTTTTAATCCTGCATCCAATATGGGAAAAGATATTCTCGGCTATTTCAGAGCCTGGTCATTTGACCAGCAATCGCTTAAAATTGAAGAGGAGTAAAAAAACAGTAGCCGGAAACAGATACCTGTTTCCGGCTACTCATATGCATTCTGGGTTAAGGTTATTTTATTTTTGTTTTGATAATAATGACACCGTGCTCAGCTTTATCACCGTAAAGATCTTGCGCCGACTTATCTTTAAGTACTGAAATTGATTCAATATCTTCAGCATCCAACTCTTCTAAAGAGCCATCATACTCCTCTCCATCAAGAATAATATAGGGCATTTGTTCCCCTGAGAGTCCTTTTATCCGAACGTTTTCAGCCTTATCACCACGACGAACCAACAAGTTACTTGTACCGGACAGCTTATCTTTTTCCATTGTGCCATAACCAACGACCAAAACTTCTTCTGCGGCTTGAGCAGCCTTTGTCTCAATCATGATAACACCATTCTTTGCATCTTCTCCGTATTTCTCAACAGCTTGATCACCTTTTAAGACATTTACTGATTTTATGTCATCAGCATCAATAGTATTTTCTCGTTGTTTTTCACCATCAATAATAAACAAAGGAGATTCACCATTCTCATCTATCACACTTAATTCTGAGACACTTATCTGAACATTATCTGATGATTTAAATAAAACCTTTTCTTCATTTTCTTCTTTGGTTTTAACTAAAATAACACCATTCTCAGCTCCTTCTCCATAATGCCTGGTTACTTCCGGATCTTTTATGACAGTTACCACATCAATGTTTTCTGGATTGACATTATTAATGTCTTGCTTTTGACCATCAACAACAAAGACTGGAGTCGCTTTATTATTGCTTGTAGATTTAATTTTAGCACTTCCGGAATTAAGCTGTCCTTTTTCACCCAAGCCGTTTTTGGTCGTTATTTCAACAGCGCCGTCTTTGGCTTTTTCTCCATACTTATTAGTGGCTGATTCTCCCTTAAGTACATTCATGCTGGCAATATCATCCGGAGAAATATCTTCTAAATCACCCATAAACTCCTTACCATCGACTATGTACAATGGCTTCAGTGCCTCAAATTCTGCCTGAGCTTCTTTGGTATAGATTGCAAAAACGCCATTTTTCCACTCTTTTTTGTCATTCTGCTTTAACTGCTCGATTGTTAATGCTGAAATACGACCTAAATCTTCAACTTTAAGCTTTTCAAGCTCAATAGCCGATATATCGTCTTTATTAAGGGTAAAAAACGGCATATCAACTCCATCATAATCTAACTTCAGGTGTTTACCCTTTGTTGAGATGGTTACTTTCTCACCCTTAGAATTTGTGAGACTAATGCTGTTATTAGCCAACTCATCCCCTTTTAAAGTTTTAGGGCTGCGCCATTGTGCAGCATCTTTCGACACATCCTGAAGCATAAATTCAAACTCAATTTGTATGGATTTACCCTTTAAAGATTCAGCCTGTAAAGCAGGTAAAGCTTCAACAACACGTTTAGCCTCATCTTCAAGAAGCTTTGACAGTTCATCTTGAGAAGGCGTCATTCCTTGCTCTTTACCTGTTTTTTTGGCATAAGCTACCACAACAACCTTATCTAAGGTAATAGCCCCGGCTGATGAGCCAATGTTGACATTATTAACTTTACCCTTATTGTCGACTTTAAAATTTACGGTCACATTGCCCTCAAATCCTGCCACCTGAGCTGCCTTAGGGTATTTTAGTGTCATTGCAAAGTGCTTTCTCAGGCCTTGTTCGTCATTTATTTCAATATTATCATCTGTTTTAACAACTGTTTTATCGGGGTTTGTAAAAGCCAGTAAAGCAGCTGCCACCAGCGGTAATACAAGTAATCCCTTAAGCCATCCTAATATTTTGTTGGTATGTTTTTTATTCATCATTACCAGTCTTTTTTTTGTTAAACTTTGGTTGAAGTTATTCACCAACTGTAATCGCTTGTTGCTATGTAGTAATTGAAGCAACGAGTACTGGTAGTCCCTGGGTTCATCCGTTGTTCGCACCATCGCGTTGTCAACACAGTATTCATGGTTTTGGGCAATTAGCTTACGAAGCCACCACACAAACGGATTCCACCATTGAATGATCAGCAGCCATTCGGCTAGCGAAATATCAATTGAGTGTAGTTGAGCACAGTGTTTGCGCTCATGTTCAAGAATCATCTGCCGGTTTATATCTCTCTCCAAATGCTCTGGCAGATAAATGGTACGAAAAAATGAAAATGGATTTACATCTTTTCGCTGAAGAAGCACCACGTTGAAACCTTTATATCTCTGATGCTTCCCTCTTTTATTTAAACGGTGGATATAGACATATCCCCAAATTAAACGAACGGTCAATAACAAACTAACAACGGCATAAAGTATTAAGCCTATTTGCATCCAATCTATTGGTTCAGGCACAACAATGGCTTCACCATAGGTAAGCGGCACATCCATCGTCAATACAAGTGGATTAGTGGCTACCTCTGGCTTAAACAAAAGTGACTTTAACCAAAGTGGCATAGCGAAAACCGGCACTATCCATGGTACGATAAGAGTAGCCAACAGCCATGCTCTGTTACGGTTAAAAAATTGATCTTTTGCCAATAGCAATACAAACAACAGAACAGAAACAGCAATGATCCCACCTGTCTTCAATTGTAGTTCGATAAATGTGTTCATCAGCTCTGTTTTTTCTTCTCAATAATGTCAATCAATTCCTTTAAGTCTTCCACCTTTAATTTGTCCTCGTTAACAAAAAACGAAACCACATTCTTATAGGACGACTCAAAATAGTCAGACACAACATTTTTGATAAACAGTTTACGATATTCCTCCTTAGTAACCGCCGGATAGTATTCATGCGAATTACCGTAGGAATTATGAGCTACATAACCTTTTTCTTCCAGGCCACGAATGATGGTGCTAAAGGTATTATAGTGCGGTTTAGGCTCAGGATGCTGTTTAAGCAAATCCTTTACAAAGCCTTTACCTGCTTCCCATAATATTTTCATAACATCTTCTTCGCGCTTGGTTAATCGTTTTGTAATCATCTTTATTACATTAATAAAATAGTACCATGAATGTATTGACAATACGAAGATAACTATTCATTTCGTTTTATCAACTATTTTTTTCGTTAGCAAACGAAGTTTTTAGTTAAGACATACCAAAACTCCCTTAAACGGTGAATTACAGGATGGTAAATATTTTATGCGAAAAGTGATTTTAATTCAGTCAACTGTTGTTCATTCAACGCTTTTTGATCTTTTAACAGTGTGGTGAGGGCAGTCATCTTTGCAGCATTCTCCAATACTTCAATTCGGTCAAAAGCTTGTAATAAAGATTTTCCTACCGCTAAAACACCATGATTTTCCATTAGAATAACATTAGCATTTGAGCTGGCCTTAGCCACATTGCCTGCTAACTTGTCTGAACCAGGTGCTGCATAGGCGGCTTTTTTCGGATAACCAATAATTGTATAAGCTTCTGCTAAAAGAGTGGTATTTATTGTTTGATTGGTAGTGGCATATAAGCTTCCCATCGGCGCATGGGCATGTACAATAGCTTGAACATCCGGCCGCTCTTTATAAATAGCCAGGTGCATGCCTGTTTCCATACTCACCCGATTTGTCGAATCAAGTAAATCACCATCCATTGAAACAATGGCAATTTCACTGGCTTTAATGCGCCCCTTATCTGTTTCTGAAGCTGTGATGGCAATATGGTTATCATCAAAACGCAAGCTTATATTACCTCCCAAGGAAGTTGTCAATCCTTTTTTATACAAGCGACGCATCCACTTTGCCACTTCCTTCTTGCTTTTTAAGTAAGCTTCCTTGTGCATGAGATATAGTTTTATTCAAAAATAATCATCAGAAATTAATAATTAATCCTGAATATTGTGGCTTTTATAAATATTTAAGACAAGTATTTCTTTTAAAGCAAAATGGATAACGAAAAAAATTATTTTTGTATTCAATGATTACAACTATTGCCAAGCGACATATAATATTCGGGCTATTTTTAATTTGCAATACCATTTTGATTGCACAGTCCAATAACGAGTACGAAACTGATAAACCTAAAGCAGGAGAAGGACTTCACAGCTTTTTAGTGCGACACAATCTATCGCCTAAGGAGCATAAGCAAACTTTTATTGAGCTTAACAAAGGTAAGTTTGGTAAAAATAACTCATTACTGGCACATCACACCTATTTGATTCCATCAAGCGAAATTGAGCTGTTTCAACCACTTTTTGGTGTTGACCGGGAACGCTTCCCTTTGGAGTCAAATACATTAAAAGGAAGCTCGTTTTACCTGGTGACCGGACATGGCGGCCCTGACCCCGGAGCAATTGGCAATTATGGCAGTCACGAATTACATGAAGACGAATATGCCTATGACATTACTCTTCGCTTGGCAAAAAAGCTGTTAGAAAACGGCGCTAAAGTGCATTTAATTATCCAGGATGAAGATGACGGTATTCGCGACAAACAGATACTCCGGTACGACAACCACGAAACCTGTGGAGGGAAAGAAATTCCGCTGGACCAGAATCAACGCTTGAAGCAGCGAACAACCGAAGTCAATAAATTGTATAAGCAGGATACTGAAGCCTACCGGCGTTGCCTCATTATCCATCTTGACAGCCGAAGCAAAAGAAAGCAGATCGATGTCTTTTTCTACCATCATAAAAGAAGTAAAAGTGGTAAAAAACTCGCCGGACAACTGCGCGACACCTTTGATGAGAAGTACCGGAAACACCAGCCATCAAGAGGGTTCTCAGGTACTGTCAACACTCGAAATCTTTATTTACTAAGAAACACAACACCTGTTTCTGTATTTATAGAATTGGGAAATATTCAAAATTACCGTGATCAACAACGTTTTGTTAAAGCTGATAACAGACAAGCTCTGGCCAATTGGCTATACGAGGGAATAAAGAAAGATTTTGAAAGGAATAACAAGAAATAATCCTTATTTTTGACTTTCGAAATATTTAAAATTAATCGACACATATAATACATACACATGAAACCGACACTTTTAATACTCGCAGCCGGAATGGGCAGTCGCTATGGCGGACTTAAGCAAATGGATGAATTAGGCCCGCACGGTGAATCTATCATCGATTACTCAGTTTACGATGCCATTCAATCAGGTTTTGAAAAAGTGGTATTTGTAATTCGTGAGGATTTTGCAGATGCTTTCAAAGAACGTTTTGAACCACGCCTGAGCGGTAAGATCAAAACCGAATATGTTTTCCAGGACCTGAAAGATTTACCCGAAGGCTTCTCAGTACCTGAAGGTCGTGAAAAACCATGGGGAACAGGTCATGCAATTTTAATGGCCAAAGATGCTATTAATGAACCTTTTGCCATCATTAACGCAGACGATTTCTATGGTCGCGGAGCATACAAACAAGTATTTGATTTTGTAGGAGAAAGCAAAGAGTCCAATGAGTATGCCATGGTAGGTTATGCTCTAAATAACACTCTTTCTGAGCATGGAACAGTATCTAGGGGTGTATGCGAAGCTGATGAAAAAGGTAACCTGGTAAATATTACCGAACGCACGAAAATAGGCTATGAAGGTGATAAAATCTTCTATTATGAAGAAGACAGCAAGACTGAATTAACAGGTAATGAAGCTGTTTCAATGAACTTTTGGGCCTTTAAACCCGAATACTTCCAGCATTTAGAAACAGCCTTTGTTGACTTCCTTAAAGAAAAAGGAACTGAAATGAAGTCTGAATTCTATTTTAATGCGGTTGTTGATGCCATGATTAAAAAAGGTGAAGCCTGCACTAAAGTGATTCGTACCGATGCCAAATGGTTTGGTGTAACCTATAAAGAAGATAAGCCTCTTGTACAGGAAAAACTTGATAAGCTGATCGCTGAAGGTGTTTACCCTGAAAAGCTTTGGTAAACATTAGAAAAGATACTTTGTAAAAGACCTTAAGACTTTGAAAACCTTAAGGTCTTTTTTAATTTAGGCAACCTAAACAATGATTCTGATGAATGATTTCCATACAAATCAATCACAAACCAAAAAACTTAATAAATGAAGCAATTCTTAACACTGGTTATAACCCTTATAACATTAACATCATCGGCCCAAACACCCGAAGGAAAAGTCATCGAAGGACAATCCATTTCAAGCAAAATAACCGGCTATGACGTGAACTATTCGGTGTATTTACCACCGTGTTACGAAACTTCAGAACGCTCCTATCCTGTGGTATATTTATTACATGGATACAGTGACAATGAAACCGCCTGGGTGCAGTTTGGTGAAATTAATCGTACAGCTGACAGTGCCATTGAAGCTGGTCAAATACCACCTATGATAATTGTGATGCCTGATGCTAAGGTCACCTGGTATGTGAATAAGTTTGATGGCACAGACAGTTTTGAAGATATGTTCTTCAAGGAGTTTATTCCTCAAGTTGAAAAGCAATATCGCATCCGTTCTCAAAAAGAATTCAGAGCTGTTAGTGGATTATCCATGGGAGGTAACGGCTCCTTGGTTTATGCCATTAAACACCCTGATATGTTTGGAGCATGTGCTGCTTTTAGTGCTGCTGTATACACAAACGAAGAAATGAAGGAACACCTGGTAAAAGGGAATAAACATTGGTTCGCCCCTGTATATGGCGAGTTGGATAAAAATGATAATTTACCTCAACATTGGTTGAATTACAACGTTCTTAATATCATTGAAAAAGCAGATGCCAGGACATTGAACAAGGTTAAGTTTTACATTGACTGCGGAGATGATGACTTCTTATACAAAGGCAATGCAGCCTTACATGTTTTGATGCGCGATAAAAAGATCAGGCATGATTTTAGAATTCGTGAAGGAGCGCATAACTGGTCATACTGGAGAAACAATATTATTCATGGCTTGAAGTTTGTGGGAGACGTGTTTCATAGAAAATAAGTCCTAAGCATTACCCCTCTTTTTATAACTCATTGTTAATACAGAAATATCATGACGCCCGATAAGAAAGAAAATAATGCTATCCGATATCAGGATAAATCATTTAACTGTAGCCTTGCTTTTGCTCTTCACCTCATAGGAGACAAATATAAAAGTCTGATTTTATATCATCTTAAAGATGGTCCTCAACGTTCAGGTGTACTGCAAAAAAGCATTACTGATATTTCAAATCGAATGTTTACGTACTCCATACGCGCCCTTGAAAAAGATCAACTGGTGAAGCGCACTATTTACCCTGTCACTCCGCCTAAAGTTGAATATGAGTTAAGCGAAGAAGGTAAAAGTCTTATCCCCATTATTCTTGAATTGGATAAATGGGGACAAGAATTTGCCAGAGACCATCACTTATATGCTCCGGCAGAGTAATGCAATTCGTAAGAGTGAGAGTAAATCTCGAAAACAATCCCGAAGGGATCTTCTACATAGCACATCCGAAAAGGCTTCTCTCCGGGATAATATTCCCGGATTGGCATACGTTGCTTTCCACCAGCTTCAACAATCTTTTTAACCAATCCTTCCACATCGGGATCCTGAACCGAGAAATGGAACAGTCCTGTTTTAAATGGCTCAAATTCAGGTTTAGTGTCTTTGCTTTCGTTAAACTCAAACAATTCAAAACCAATCTTATCGCCCGATGACAAATGGGCAATTCGAAAGTTTTCCCATCCTTTACCAAAAACATCAATACACATTTGACCAATGGCAGTTTCATTTTCCTCAACAACCTCTGTCGGCGGCATAATAACATAAAATCCCATCACCTCAGTATAGAACTTAACTGCTTCATTAATATCCGGAACTGTGATCCCAACGTGAGAAAAAGTCTTCGGGTATACATTCTCTTTCTTCATCTGTATGTTATTTTGTGATACAACACTGGCAGCTATCACCAGTAAAAAACTAAAAAGTATGACTATTTTCTTCATTTTTCAAATAGTTTGTTGATTGCAAACCTACTCCCCATTTAGTTGCTATACAATATCGCACAGTCGTTGCACATAGTTACACCAATGTGTATTTTTAAGAGAATCAACTCACTGTTTAAGAAAAAAATAATGAGATTAATGAAAAAGCGAGGGTCTTAAGTTTGATCTTATTACAGATTAGCTGTAACATAAATTTTAACCATCCCCTTGTTTTTAATAGTGATAAAAAATATCTTTAATACCCATAAAGCTATAAAGTCCCATTTATTAGCTTATTATAACCAGGCACCAATTAAACTCAGTGCCTGGTTTAATAACCTTATTATTCTACAAACCCATGAGCAGTGCAACCTTTGCTTTTCTGTTGCTATGTTCAAAAATCTTTGAAAATGAAAGCAATAATTAATCGACGAGATTTCTTAAAAGCCGGAACGGTAACAGCTGTCGGTGCAGCCATCCTTCCCCACGTTCTTTCCGGTTGTACAACCGGACCGGCAAAAATTGGAGGTAACATGACAATTCACGATTATTTGGAACACTTTGGTGTTACTGAACAAATGATTCAGCAAATTATAGCTGAAGGACTATCAAAAGGTGGCGACTACTGCGATGTATTTTTTCAGCACAGTATTGGCAACTACATCGGATTAGAGGATAATGCTGTTAACCGTGCCTATTCTGACATCAGTTTTGGTGTGGGTATTCGTGTTTTAAAAGGCGATCAAACAGGTTATTCCTTTAGTGAAGAAGTTAGTCTGGAAGCAATGAAATCGGCAGCCCGTACTGCCGCCAATATTGCCAACAGCAGCGCTACAGTTGAACCGGTTGCATTTGAATCACCCAAACTACCAAACTATTATAAAATCAATACAGCATGGGAAGAGGTCTCTATCAATGAGAAAATACCTTACCTGCAACAAGTTAATGAGAAAGTATTTGCACTTGACGGGCGCGTTATCAAGTCAAATGTCTGGTTTAATGATGAAACATCATATGTCCTTTTTGCCAACTCAGAAGGTCGCATGACCTGCGATTATCAACCAATGGCACAGTTATCTGTAAGCGTAACAGCCGAGCAAAATGGTCAAAAAGAGCAAAATTACTTCGATTATTCAGGTCGTCGTGGCATTGAGTTTTTCACACCGGAAGCCATAAACACCCTGGCTACTGAAGCCGTAAAACGAACAGTTTCATTATTTGACGCCGTTAAACCAAAAGCTGGTGAATTGCCTGTTGTATTAGCTGCCGGTAGTTCTGGTATTTTATTACACGAAGCGATAGGTCATGGTATGGAGGCTGATTTCAACCGCAAAGAAACCTCAATTTTTAGTGATAAGATTGGTAAAAAGGTAGCCAAAGACTTTGTATCCATTGTTGATGATGCTACGAATGAAAATATCCGCGGTTCTATCAATGTGGATGACGAAGGAAACGATACTGAAAAAACATACCTGGTGGCAGGAGGAACAATGGAATCCTATCTGCATGACCGCATCAGTGCCAAGCATTATGGCGTGAAACCTACCGGTAACGGTCGACGTGAATCATTCCGCCACATGCCTATGCCACGTATGCGTAATACGTACATGGAAAATGGTCCACATAAAAAAGATGAAATCATTGAAAGCGTGAAATATGGTGTTTATGCCGAATCATTCTCAAATGGCCAGGTTATGATCGGTGCTGGTGATTTCACATTCTACGTTAAGTCGGGTTATCTAATTGAAAACGGCAAACTGACTCGTCCTATTAAGGATATCAACATTATTGGTAACGGTCCTAAAGTTTTGGCTGATATTGAAATGGTGGCTGATGATCTTAAGATGGCAGAAGGAGGCTGGACTTGTGGTAAAAACGGACAAGGCGTTCCTGTATCGCAGGGATTACCAACCGTTAAAGTATCCAAAATCACCGTTGGAGGTGTTAATGCTTAAACTCTAACCCGAAAAACAAACAACAATGAACAATAAAGAACGACAAGAACTGGCTATGTGGGCCGTTGAGTTCGCTAAAAAGAAAGGTGCATCTGAAGTGGCTGCATCAATAGATAATTCCCGCTCTTCGGAGGTAGAAATACGGGAACAAAAAATTGAAGTGATAAAGGAATCTACCACCAATGGATTAAACCTTAACATTTATCGCGATCATAAATATTCTGGTCACTCAACCAATAACCTGAATAAAAAAGACCTGGAGAAATTTATCACCGAAGCTGTAGAGGCAACCAAGTATTTAACCGCTGATGAATTCAGATCATTACCGGATGCTTCGCTGTACCCAACCGATTTAAATAAGGATCTGAAAATTGAGGATAAAAGCTACAATACGGTGGATCCAGAGCAAAAAATTAAAATTGCCAAAGAGATAGAACAGATTGCTCTTTCAAAAAGCGACAAAATTATAACCGCGACAGGAGGTTTCTGGGACAGTTATTCTGAAAGTGTTCTGGTACATAGCAATGGATTGGTAGCTGACCGCTCTTCAACATTTTTTGGGGCATCAGGCTCTGTAACAGTCAAAGATGGAGATGCTCGCCCCAGCGGCGGTGATTGGGCCGGCGGACGCTTTTTTAGCAATGTTCCGTCTGCTGAACAAATTGGTTCCAATGCCGCTGATATTGCCCTCAGAAAAATGGGGCAGACTAAAATCGCTTCAGGTAAATATGATATGCTGATCGAAAACCGGACTGCCAGCCGATTATTATATATGTTCATGCGTCCGATGTCAGCCAGATCATTACAGCAAAAAAGCTCGTACCTGGACGGCATGTTAGGCAAACAAGTTGCTTCTCCATTGTTAACCATGATTGATGATCCGTTCATTGCAGGTGGCTTTGGCTCTCGCTTATACGACGGGCAAGGAATTGCAGCTAAAAAACGTGTGATGATCGAAAAAGGTATTTTAAAAGAATACTACATCGATAACTATTACGGGAAAAAATTAGGCATGACCCCCAATGGCGGATCCTCTTCAAATATTCGATTTGAATTGGGCACACGTGGCTTTGATGAAATCGTTAAAGATGTTAAATCAGGTATTTTTGTTACTTCGTTCAACGGTGGCAATTCCAATTCGACAACTGGTGATTTCTCCTATGGAGTGTCAGGCTTTTTGGTTGAGAACGGGAAGATCGTCAAACCAGTTAACGAAATGAATATCTCAGGAAATGCTAAAGAATTTTGGTTACAGCTGGCCGAATTAGGAAATGATCCATATAAATACTCAAGTATGCTGAGCCCTACTTTAGTGTTCAATGATATTGATTTTAGTGGATTGTAATCAACGTTATCAAGCTTATCATAGAAGCTGTCAGAAATGGCAGCTTTTTTTTGTTCACACATTACATTTTCAGATTTAGAGGTCTTTTTATATTTTTGCACTCTAAAATTGAATCGTATGGATCCGAATAGCAGTAAAAAACACCTCATAAATCGTCTTAGTCCTGAAGAATTAAAAGAACGACTGGCCAACGAAACATTCAAGCGTACAACTGTTTCTTTTTATAAATATGTTATTATTGATGATCCTGCAGAGATGCGCGACACGCTATATTCTATGTGGGATAAACTACAATGTTACGGACGCATATATATTGCCGGCGAAGGCATTAACGCTCAAATGAGCGTGCCTGATCATTTTTGGCAGGATTTTAAGGAACAGCTATACTCGATCACTGACTTTAATAATATTCCCTTTAAAATAGCCGTTGAAGATGATGGACAATCATTCTTAAAACTGCAGATCAAAGTACGTAAGCAAATTGTTGCCGACGGTCTGAAACCTGAAGAATATGATGTAACCAATGTTGGGAAGCACCTGTCTGCTGACGAGTGGAACACGGCCATGGATGAAGGGGCGATAGTTGTTGATATGCGTAATCACTACGAAAGTGAAATAGGTTATTTCGATGGTGCCATATTACCTGATGCTGAAACCTTTAAGGAAGAGCTCCCCGAGGTGGTTGATCGATTAAAAGATAATAAGGATAAAAAAATATTACTTTATTGCACGGGTGGTGTTCGCTGTGAGAAGACAAGTGCCTATCTGAAGCATCATGGTTTTTCAGATGTTAATCAGTTATTGGGTGGTATTATTGATTATTCAAGACAAGTTGAAAATGAGCATTTAGAGAATAAGTTTGTTGGAAAAAACTTCGTGTTTGATAATCGTATGGGCGAACGCATAAGTGATGACGTTATTAGTCACTGCCACCAATGCGGTAAACCTTGCGATACACATACCAATTGTTCCAATAAACAGTGTAACCTGCTTTTTATTCAATGCGATAGTTGCAGAACTGAATACAATGGCTGTTGCAGCAACGATTGCAAGAGTTATCTGCTCGCTCCACCTGCCCAAAAACAGGAACTGGCAAAACAATTGGTTTTCACCCGGGGAAAGCGTTTTCATAAACCCTTTAAATCGGCTTAATCCTGAAAGTTTATCTTTGCATCAATAATTAGATTGATTAATTTGCTTCGCAAAAGAAATACTTATGAAAATAATATCATGGAATGTTAATGGCATTCGTGCTGTGATGAAAAAAGAATTCCAGAGTTCGTTTGAATCAATGGAAGCTGACATATTATGCCTGCAAGAAACAAAGGCTCAGGATAACCAGGTTGTCGAAGCTCTCGCCGACTTCAAAGATTATCATATCTATTCCAATTCAGCAGTTAAAAAAGGTTATTCGGGAACAGCAATTATTAGTAAAGTTGAGCCTATCGCCATAACCAAAGATATGGGTATTGAGGAGCATGACCAGGAAGGTCGTGTACTTTGTGCAGAATATGAAGATTTTTACCTGGTAACTGTATACGTGCCTAACTCAGGTAGTGAATTAAAGCGTTTATCATACAGACAGGAGTGGGACAAGGATTTTTTCAATTATTTAAAGAAGCTGGAAGAAACAAAGCCAGTAATGGTATGCGGTGACTTTAATGTAGCCCATACAGAAATTGACTTAGCACGCCCAAAACCTAATTATAATAAGTCTGCGGGTTATATGCAGGAAGAAATCGACGGTATGGATCGCTTTACTCAAGGCGGTTTAAAAGATACCTTTCGACATTTTCACCCTGATGTAACGGATAAATATTCGTGGTGGAGTTACAGAGCAGGTGCACGCGGTAAGAATGTAGGCTGGAGAATCGATTATTTTTTAGCCAGCGAAAGCCTGTTACCACAACTTAAAGGCGCATTTATCCTCAATGAAATAATGGGCTCTGATCATTGTCCGGTCGGTGTTGAATTATAAGAACAATAAAGCGATAAAAAAACGGATGCTCTTGACTGAACATCCGTTTTGTATTTTATCGTCCGGCCTTGGCTAAGGCTTCCGCCAGCTCATCACACACAGCCAGTTTACCATTAATTAAAGTAGTCGTTGTAACAATTCCCTTTAAACAAAGCTGCTCATCGGGTAAGCGATAAATATCCTGGTAAAACATATATTTAATCCCCTTGTGCTCCACCCTTGTTCGTACCACAAACTTATCATTACTTCTTAAAGGCGTTTTGTACGATAGATCAATACGTGCAACCACAGCGACAATATTACGTTCAAACAGGTCTTTAAAATTTACACCAACAGAGTCAAGAAACTCATGACGCGTATGTTCAAGATAATTCTGATATACCGAATTATTTACAATACCCTGTAGGTCACATTCGTAATCGCGTACTTTAAACTCTAATTCGTAATCGTATTTTTGAGCCATAATCATTCTTTTGCATACGAAAGTATAAATAATAGCTGGTGTTTAATGCATCGACTTTCAAGGAATGCAAGAGGAAATAAAAAAAGGGTTGTCTCCACGGCATTTCTTGTATCCCTGGAGACAAACCCTTAATTAATCATCAAAGAAAATTCTAAACCTTTAGTCTCTATGATTAATGTATAATAACTGTCACGCACGTTTGCGAGTACGGTTATTACGGACAGATGATTTGGGTTAAGTTATCGGTGAGTGATCCTTCTTTGTTTTCATAAAGAACAGAACCCGCCTTTGCAGGTTCTATTCTAATATAAATCCAAATCACACACTAATATTTAAAATCGGGAAAATTATTTTACATCCCACCATAACCTGGCGGTGTAGCTATCCTGGCCTCCATTTAAAAGGGCAGCTGCAGCCTGTACATTTGCATCATTTATAACCCACTCGCGCGATGAAAACTTCAGACGGGTTGGAATATCTGCTTCTGTTTTACCAGGAGGAACATTGAACTGTGGAGTATCTAAACGGCGTGCTTCTGCCCAGGCTTCTCCTCCCTGTAAGAATAAAGCCACCCACTTTTCACGGCCAATTCGTTCTATTTTGTCTTCTGCACTGCTTACCTGGTCCAGATCAACAACATCACTTGCCAGGTAGGTATCAATATCGCTTTGAATATCTTCCAGCTCAAGGAAGTTGGCATAATACTGAATACTGGCTGCAATGGCGTTATTATAATGGGTCTTGGCATCGCCCGCTCCTGCATAACCACGAACAGCAGCTTCCGCAAGGAAAAATTCAACCTCTGCATAATCGATAAAAATACCTGGCAGGTCTTCAGGACCACCACCATACCAATAGCCATAGGTCTTGTAGTTTTTAAAAGCTATCAGGTCATAGTTGATATTGGCATACTTCCACCATGTGCCGGTTTCACCATAAGGTAAACCTTCATAGTACCATGGCCCGCCAAAAAACATACTAATACGTGGATCAGCCGTAGAGGCCATTATATCATACATGGTGTTACTGGCCACAACTCCGGGCGTCCAGCCATCTAAAACATTTTCAAAAAAGCTGTTGGCCGATGGTGAATCATGATAGGTAAACAGGGCATTCTCATCATTAGAGCTGATAACACCACCATTGTCCGGATCAATTGCCATGGCAAAGTACTTTTGCGAAAGGGTTTCGTCAACATCCGACACGCGCATGGCCAAACGCAGTAACATTGAATTGGCAAACTTACGCCACATGCTAATGTCACCTTTGAAAACAATATCCTGGTTACCCAGTTGCATGTCAACATCAAGGTTTGAAACACCACTTATTGATGCTGATAACTTTTCCATCAGGTCTACATAGATGTCTTGTTGCGAATCATACGCCGGAGTCGGATCACCAACCAAATCAAAACCTTTTGAATAAATAGCCGGTCCGTTTACATCGGTTATGTTTTGAAAACAGAACGTCTCAAGTGTTGTAACAATAAGGTTCCACCCTTGCTTCTCTTCCTGTGAAAAGACAGCATCATCCGAATCATCCACATAGTTGCGTATTTCCTTCAAATTAGCCAATGCCATGTAAAACTCGCCTATGTTACGGTCAAGCATTCCATCACGAAAGTTATAGTTACTTTCATCGGCATAGCTTGGCTGGGAAAAGTGTTGACATAAGACTCCTGTTACAATATCATTAACGTCGCAATTGAAGTAATGATTCATAGCAATAGATTGTGCTGTTGGAAGTAAATATTTTGGATGTACCTCTTTAGCACTTTTTGTATTATCATTGATGGTTTCAAAATCTTCGGTACAAGCCAACATGGCAACAACCAGAAGAGCTGACATCAAGTATTTTATTATATTTTTAAATTGCATCTTTCTACTTTTTAGAATTAACACTCTTAGTGGATAATTATTAGAATCCTATCTTAAGATTGAAAGCGAATGTACGTGCAGTAGGCATCGTACCAATATCAAGACCTTGAACATTACTTGCTCCGTAAGTCATTTCAGGATCGATGTGATCAATATTGCGGTGAAGAATAGCCAGGTTACGTCCACTTACACCGAATGACAAACTGTGTAATTTTAGTTTCGAACAGAACGCCTGTGGTACATTATAGGTCAGGTTCACTTCACGCAATTTTACATACGAAGCATCAAATACCGATGCCGCCTCCGGATTGTGCCCGTTATCAGCCGCATCTTTAATGGTAACGCGAACATCATTAGGAGTGCCATCTTCTTTTACTCCATCAACAATTACACCACCTGAATCTGCCCCGTCAGTGATAGGGTCACGTTTTGGATTACCCAGGTCATTAAGACCAACTGTAGATTTAAGAATACCTGTAGTATTTCCCCAGTAATCGGTTAACGAGAATAAGTTACCTCCCATCTTTATATCAAGCAGGGCACTCAATGTCCAGTTTTTCACCTGGAAGCTATTGTTAATACCAGCTCTCCAATCGGGAGCAACCTGCCCTAAAATCTGGTTATCATCCGTTTGCAAATAAAAACCATCATCACCAACCACTTTGTTACCATTATCATCGTAAACAAAATCAGTACCTACCAATACCGGATAAGCCTCTCCAACGCGGGCCGATACTGCTACCCAGTTACTGTTTAACACATGCGAGTCAATTCCAGGTGCCAATGATTTAATTTCATCCGTATAGGCTGAGAATGTTCCATTGATTGTCCAGCTGAAATTATTGGTGCGAACAGGCACAACAAAAGCGTCAATATCATAACCTGTAATATCGCGGCGCCCGGCATTCATATACTGGGTGTAATACCCTGTTCCAACACTGACAGAACCAGGAATAATCAAATCGCGGTTACTTTTATTAAAGTAACTAAAATCCAGGCCTGCCCTGTTATTAAAAAACTTCACATCAAACCCAACTTCCCATGAGTGAGTCATTTCAGGTTTCAGCTCAGGGTTATTTTTAAGCGACCGTCGTCCGTAACGGAATGCTTCCTGCCCATTGTAGTTACCATAATTATAGTAAGTATCATATGTTGATGCAAAAGGTGCATCATTACCTACCTTAGCCCAGTTGGCCCTGATCTTTGCAAAGCTTAACCATGAAGCGTCTGTCGCTTCACTAATGATCCAGCTACCAGATACACTGGGATAAAAATAGGAGTTATTGGCATCTGGCAATGTAGATGACCAATCATTTCGGAAACTAAAATCAAGATAAAACTGATTTCTAAAACCTAAAGATGCTGTACCGTAAGCACTATTCACTCTTCTCCCCCAGCTGCCATCTGTTTTACCGATTTCAGGATTAACACTGTTATAAATGGTATACAGGTCATCAATTTCGAGACCATTAACCGTATTATAACCTATGGTTTCATTTTCATTATCGCGACGGCTTACACCCACCATAGCTGTTAAGTTCAGATCAGAACCAAAGTTTTTGTTAATATTAAACATCAAATCATAATTCTTCTCTGTTGATGTGCGCATCCACTTGCTGTAATAGCTTTGTGCAAATGAGCCTTTAGCAATGCGTTCCTCGATTTTAAAATCGTAATGATCCAAAGTAGCACGTCCCATTACCGAGAGCCACTCTGTTAGCTTATAATCGATTTGCCAGCTTCCAATTGTCCTGTTACGTTCATCTTCAGGAAAGTTCTTATAAACCATCCAGTAAGGGTTATCCCAATAGTTGGGTTGTGGATTATCCCAGCTCTGACGGTTCCAGGTCTTTTGTTCGCCATTATCTTTCCTGTAGTAATTAGCAAGACGCTTATAGTCCACATTGGTTTGCATCCACATACCGGCTGATGCCATAAACGAACGCGCCGTTTGCCAGTCATATCCTGTACCCGGACGGTTTTTAGCATAGGTATTGGTCCATGATCCGGTAACAGTTGTCGATAAACGGTCGGTTAATTTAAGTGTGCCGTTAAATTGGAGTGTATTACGTTTCAACTCAGAGTTTGGAACTGTTCCCTGCTGATCCATATTGGTATAAGATACGCGGAAATTACCTTTCTCATAGGAGCCATCCAGGGCCACGTTGTTGTTAAGTAACATGCCTGTTTCAAAGAAACCTTCAGGACCATTGGCTGCTGCCGTCCAAGGACGTGGCTTCAGGTAATTATCCGGATCACTCGGGTCGAAAGCATCCCAGTGCAATACGTTAACGTCAGGGTCAAATTTAGGTCCCCATGATTCATCGGTTCCATAATCTACCACCTGATAGTCTGTTCCTTCGATAGTTACAGTTTCAAACGAACCACTGGTATTATTATCCCAGTCCCATCCACCGCCACCATATTCTCTCTGGTAATCTGGCAGTGTTTCTTTATTGATCTTTTCAAATGTAACACTTGAATTGATTGTTACTCCAACCCTGTCTTTGGCTGCTCCCTTTTTAGTAGTAATTAAAATTACACCATTTGCTCCCCGGCTACCGTATAAAGCTGTTGCTGATGCGCCTTTTAAAACTGATATATCAGCAATATCATTAGGGTTAATATCAGAGGCCATATTTCCAAAGTCATATCCACCGGCACCTCTATTGGTTTCGCCACTATTGACTGATGCATTGGAAATTGGAATACCATCTATTACATACAATGCCTGGTTGTTACCCGTAATACTGGAACCTCCCCGTATAATGGCATTTGTTGATCCTCCCATATTGCCCGAGCTGGTAATGTTAACACCTGCCACACGCCCTGATAAGGCACTGGTAAAGTTAGTCGACTGCACCTTGGTCAATTCATCGCCATCTACTTTCGATACGGCATATCCAAGAGATTTCTCATCGCGCTTAATGCCTAAGGCGGTTACAACCACCTCATCCAGATCTTCAGAATCAGGCACAAGGGTGATATTGACCGTTGTTCTTCCGGCTGCATTCACCTCCTGTGTTTCATAGCCTATATATGAAAACACGATGATGGCATCAGGGTTACTTAACTCAAGGTTATATGAGCCATCGATGCCGGTAATAACCCCGTTGGTGGGTGCGGATTTTTCAAAAACATTAACACCTGGAAGCGCCTCGCCAGTATCATCGGTAACTATACCGGTAACCCGGGTCAACTGCTGACCAACAGAACTGCTGACTTTAGCACGGTGCACAAAAATTAAATTATTATCGAGCACTTTATATTCATATGGCAAGCCAATAAGTGCCTCGTCAAGTACGCTGAAAACATCGGCGTTGGATGCATTGACTTTTGTTATAGCCGACGCATCCACATCATCGTTATTGAAAAAGAACTTATAATCGCTCTTCTTCTCTACTTCCTCAAAGAGTTTTGCCAACTCTATTTTATCGGAAGAGATTGTAATACTCTTTTTTTGCGAGTATCCGGCTGCAGATACCTGCAAAAATCCAATGACAAACAATATGCATGTAAGTCTCATGATCAGGTAAAGTTTTTGCATGCTTTTCTTTTCAAAAAAGTCATGACGATCCAATTTTAATTTCATAGATTTGTAATGTTTAGGTTCAACTTAAACAGGATTTAACTTTAAATAAGACCGGAAGATGTGGCAGCATCTGCCGGTTTTTTTTGTTTCTTATTGCATAGGCCAGTTAGTTTTTGGTAATTGATATTGTATCATTCGTTTTGGTGTATTTAATATTATTGGACATAGCCATGATATTCAGTACATCATCAATACTTTCGTTATCAATGGTACCGGTAAAACGCAGATCCCTCACATCATCGTCCAGTTTTATTGTAAGTCCATACCATTGTTCAAGACGCGGAGCCAACTTTGAGAACGCTTCGTTTTTAAACACCAGCTGCCCTTTAATAATAGCTGTATAAACATCCATATGTGGTTCTTTTACTTTTACCAACAGTTTACTATGCATATCAAATTCTGATTTTTCCCCGGGTAACAATTGACATTGCTGATTATTGGAATCGACATTGATCTGTACTTTGCCATCTTCTAACACGGTTTCCACAACCCTCTCATTGGCTTTGACATTGAACCGGGTACCAAGGACAGTGATTGTATGAAGCCCTGATTCAACTTCGAATGGCAAACTTGCATTATGTGCCACATCAAAAAAGGCTTCTCCTTTAAAAGTCACCTTTCGTTCAGTACTATTAAAACCCATTGAATATGTTAAGACTGAGTTGGCATGCATCCACACCTTTGAACTGTCAGGAAGTGTAAGTAATTTGCGTTCTCCGGCCTTTGTTTCATAGGAATAGAATTGAACAGTTGGTTCATTAACCGTTGAAAAGTACTTACCAAGCATCAGCATTATAATAAGTGAAGCCGCAATTCCTGCATATTTCAACCAGGCAATACTTCTTTGTTTCCCCTTAGGCTCTTCTGATCTGATCTGTTTTTTAAAACGTGTAAAAGCACCTGCTGCATCAAACTCACTGCTGTCAGATACATTCCAGATATCACGTATGTCAACAAATTGTTTTCTAACCTCCTTGTCGCTCTCAACCAGGCCTTTTAATTCATGCCTTTCCTCTTCAGTTGCTTCTTCAGAGAGGTACTTGATAATTAAGTGTTCTATATATTCGTTATCAGTCATTCGTCACCATGTTTTAATGATATGATGCACGAATTACTTTATACCCTGTATAGAAGCGTGATTTTTTTTTTTAAAATAAAGATAAACAAGATGTATGTCACTGAAATAGTGACAAATACAAAGACAATAAAATGGGGCAAAAATCCTTCAGCTCGCTATGCAAAAATTTTAAAGCCCTGGCCATATGCATTTCTACTGTTTTAATGGAAATATTAAGTTCCGATGCTACTTCTTTGTTTTTATATCCTTTAAAACGTTTCAGTGAAAATACTTTTTTAGCCTGAACGGGCAATTTTTCAATAGCTTCGTCAACTGCCTCTTCCACCTCTTTCAGGATTAAACTGTCCCGCTCGGTGAAATCTTCCAGCAGTTGGCTCGTATGGTTGGTTTCAAACTGATTTTGTATATGGTGTCTTTTTGTTCTTTCATTTGACTGCTGCCTCAGAAAGTACATGCAATTATTATAAACTGCCTGAAATAAATAAGACTGAATGGAGGTCGATATTTTTATATTCCCTTTTTGCCACATTTTATAAAAAGTATCTGACACAATATCTTCTGCCTGATCCTTTCGTTCAACATAGCGCATGGCATATGAGCATAAGCGCGCATAGTAAGTATTGAATAAATACTCGTACACGCCTTCATGCCTCTCAATATTGCCGTTATTGAATTGAGGTTTTATGGTTTGATTCACTTTGCTTTAAACTTGTTAACGTAAAATTATAAATAATTTTAACATTTAACAGTTTTAAGGAAAAAGTAAGCGGTGACTCTTAATTAAACAGCTGATTTCATCTTATTTGGTTAGTTCTCCACCTGAGGCATCGCCCTTTTGAAACAATGTCGGTGTAACGCCAAACAGGCTTTTAAAGCTTTTAGAAAAATACTTCGGATCATTAAAACCAACCTGGTAAGTCACTTCCGACACATTCAACTCACCCTGTTTCAACAATTTAGCAGCTTGCTTCAGACGTATGGTTCTTATAAACTCACTTGTACTTTGGCCGGTTAATTCACGTAATTTCATATGCAATAGCGTGCGGCTTACATTCATTTTTTTAACCAGTTCTGATACATTAAAGGAAGCATCCGACATATTATCTTCAACTGTTTGAATAGCCCTGTTAACAAATTGCTGGTCTGTTGAGGTAGTTGCGATCTCTTCAACAAAATCCCATTGTTCTTTAAAACGGGCTTTGAGCAACTGCCTGTTAGATAATAGATTTTGTATTTGCGTAACCAGCAACTGTTTATCAAATGGTTTTACCACATAAGCATCTGCTCCAATTTCAAGACCTTCACGCTTGGAATCAACATTATCCAACGCGGTCAACATAATGATCGGAATATGGCTCGTTATCACATTCTTTCGCAGTTTATCGCAGAAAGTAAAACCATCCATCTCGGGCATCATCACGTCCGATATAATTATATCAGGCAATGATGATGAAGCTTTTTCAAGACCTTCAACCCCATTCGATGCTTCATCGACCCGGTAGTGAACTTCCAATATGTTACATAGGTGCGAGCGCAGGTCAAGCTGATCTTCAACAACCAGTACCTTAGGCTTATCTCCACTTTCAGTCAGTATTGGTTCCGAGATTTTTGTATTAACATCTTCTTCTTTCTCCTCAGTCCTTGTTTTCTGGTCTTCAATTATTTCATCGGCATTAAAACAATCTTTTGTGATACAAATATCAACAACGAATACAGCTCCGTTGGGCTCATTATCGACTATTTTAATACTTCCCTTATGCATATCAACCAACTCCTTCACCAGCGACAAGCCAACACCTGTTCCTGCACCCCCTATTGCCTGGTTCTGCTCCGATTGATAAAAGCGTTCAAATATCTTCTCTTTGTCATCATCGGGCACACCAGCGCCGGTATCACTCACCATCAACTGAAGCTGCTTATCTTTCTTAACAACTAATTCTATTTTAATATGACCAGCGGCCGGGGTATATTTAAAAGCATTACTTAGGAGGTTAAATATAATAGTCTCCAGCTTTTCAGAATCAAACCAAACCATTAAAGGGCGCGTATCGATATGACAATCAAAATGAATGCGCTTCTGATCCGCTATACCCTGAAATGACTCTGCTATTCGTCTGATAAAGCTGTTGATGTTCCGTTGGCGAATACTTAAATGCATATTACCCTGCGAAACCTTTCTGAAGTCCATTAACTGGTTAATAAGGCGCAACAAACGGTCGGTATTGCTTTTCATCAGATTAAGCTGACTTCTGGTAGCTGAGGAAATAGTTGTATCATGGTCAAGCATTTCCTGTAAAGGTCCGGCTATAAGGGTTAAAGGTGTTCTGAATTCATGCGATATATTGGTAAAAAAACGAATCTTCATTTGATGCAACAACGTCTCTTTTTCCCGCGCCATGGTTTCACGCTTCAAACGTTCCCGTTCTTTAACACGCATAACTATAATCCGTTGAACCAAAACAAAACCTCCCACCAGTAGTATAAAATAACTCACATATGCATACCATGTTTTATAAAATGGTGGCTTAATAATGATCTTGAGAGTGGCTTCTTCATCACTCCATTCACCATCATTGTTGGTAGCCCTTAATCTGAAAGTATAGGTATCGGGCGAGAGATTAGAGTAAATAACAGAACGGTGATTGGCATTTGTTAAGTTCCATTCATCTTCCAGGCCTTCAAGTTTATAGCGGTAGTTATTTTTGTCTTGTTCAATAAAGGATAAAGAGGCAAATTCAAGTTGTACAACATTTTCGTTATGACGCAGCTTGATTTCTTTGGTAAGTGCTACTGCCTTATCGATAATAATCCGGTTATTCATCTCAACATTCGGCTGAATTTCCTTACCTGACAAGCTGATCCGTCGTAATATCGGCTTGGCATCATATGGATTTCGCTGTACACTATCAGGGTAGAAGGCAACAAGTCCATGATGGGTTGGCATGGTAACCAGGCCATCAGCAAACCGGCTTACTTCGCCCGGTGCAAAGTAATTACCAAGAAAACCACCCGGCATAAAATAAGGGGTTATCACCTTTGATTCAGTATTAAAACGCGCCAGTCCCTGCAATGTCCCCAGCCACATTATATTTTCGTTTTCAGCCTTGTAAATCTGGCTAACAGCAGACGATGGCAGTCCATCTTTTTCCTTAAACACTGTGTTAGTACCATTATCAGGATCGATTAAATGAAGTCCTTTAGCTGTTCCTACCCACAATTTTCCTTCACCGGCACTTTTTATAGTAAGAATTTGCCTGTCAGCTAATGCTATCGGTTGAGAGTCTTCATAATAATGGGCCAGAAGGTTGCCGCCAACCAAATCGCCGTCGATGGAAAAACAAAATAAACCTTCAAACTCGGTCCCAACCCAAAGGCGTTTTTTATCATCGATAAAATGAGTGGTAAAAGCCTCATTTATTGGAAACAATGGCGAACCATCACTCTTTTCAGAAACAAAGCGCTGACTTTTATTATTAAAAATATTAACTCCATTATTGGTAAAAACCCATAAATGCCCGTTCCTTTTAAATATACGGTATATATGGTCGCCACTTATTTTGTTGGGGCTTGGTTTTTGAGTGGTATATTGCCTGAATGATCTTAACCGACCATTAACCAACATCACACGCATCAGACCTTTGTCTTCCGTTCCTAGCCAAAACACATCATTATCATCTTTAAAAACACAACTTATTGTTTGTTTATAAACATTGGGCGTACGGGTTGAATCGGCCAGCAAGGCCTGGTAGATCACCTCACCGTTATCCCTCCGTGTCATCCTAAAAAGACCTTCGTGACTACCTATCAGCAAATTCCCATTGTCTTCTTTGACGATATCGTTAATGCGGTTGACCGATGTATTTTTATAGCGTTTTAAATTATTGGTCAAATGTAAAAAGCTATCGCGTTCTTTATAAAACTGGATCACTCCTCCTCCCAGGGTTCCGGCCCATAAATTACCCTGGTTGTCAGGGTAAATAACCTTTACCTTATTTTTAAACAAACTCTTAATCGCACTTTCCTGCACCTTTAAACGGTTAAACTTATGTGAGGCCGGTGTTTTACCACGTACCAGCTGATTAAGCCCTCCATCATATGTTCCTGCCCATAAATAGCCGTCACTGTCTTCGCACAAGGCGTAAACATTATCATGACTTATTGATGTTGAATCATTGGCATTGTGCACGTATGTTATAAATGAATCACTGGTCCTGTTGTACAGGTTTAAGCCGTGAGCCCATGTACCCATCCATAATTGCCCCTTCTTATCTTCATAAATGGCCATTATGGCACGACTGCTAATAGACCCCTCACGTTCGTCGGCATAGTAATTTTTAAAACTCCCCGCATTGGCATCCAAACGTCCAAGACCACCTTCTGTGGTTCCCACCCAAAGTGTTCCGTTTTTATCTTCAAGCACCGAATAAACATGCGGATATATTAAACTGGTCGAATCAGTCTCATCATGATAATAATGCGTTATTCCATCAACAGGAGCTGCATTATCATTACTCAGGCTCAGCTTATTTAAACCATTTTTGGTTCCAACCCAAAGATGATCGTCTTTTGATGAAGCAAAGCAAAATACCTCGTCTGATGTTAATTGAAACTGGTTATTGGCATCGATGGGAATAAAAATTCCCGACTCCAGATCAAACACACTGATACCACCACCATCAGTACCAACCCATAGTCTTCCATAATTATCTTCATACAGAGCTCTGACAATATTAGCAGACAGCGAATTGGGATTATTGGGTTCATGACGAAATATTTCAAACGAATAGCCATCATAACGATGTAATCCCTCTTCAGAGCCAAACCACATAAAACCATAGGAATCCTGAAGTATGCAATGGATATTATTATCGGCTAACCCTTCGCTGGTCGTTATGTTTTTTGAAGTATACTGTTGTAACTGTGCCTTACCAGGTACAACGCTCAATATGATTAGGACAATAAATAATGTGCTGTAAGAGTTTTTCAACATGAAATCAACTTTTAATTTCCAGTGTAATTAACTTGATTAGTTCCCCGAGTCTGCAATAAACAAAAATAACCAATATAATTTAATGGCTGATGACTATTCGACTGTTGTCTTCCACAAAGTCA
Organism: Carboxylicivirga agarovorans; assembly: GCF_050589845.1. NCBI lineage: Bacteria > Pseudomonadati > Bacteroidota > Bacteroidia > Marinilabiliales > Marinilabiliaceae > Carboxylicivirga > Carboxylicivirga agarovorans. Next base: position 162,376 of record NZ_JBNGPA010000001.1, read on the forward strand.
ACACCTATTTGAACATTTGTTACTAAAAGAGCGACTCTGCCTCCATTTTATCATTTAACAAATCTTAACTGCATTAATTTGTAATATTTCAACCAAAAAACCCATATTTGCATTAAGGATTTTTCATAAAAATTGGATTTAGTTAGCTGATTTAAGGGTAAGGACAGGTTTCACAATCTGTCCTTTTTCTTTTATATAAAACGATAAATTCTTACTTACCAGAATCACAAGTAAACACCCGTTTGAGGTAACATATATCAATCTCAGTTAAAAGTTGCTGCTTACCAAATATCCATACTTTATGGATACAAGCCAATCAACATCGCTTTCCTTCTCTATCAATTTAACATGTTGTTTAAATCCACAGGATTTGTTCTCAAAGTGCTACGTACATGCCTCAAAAAATGGCATTTTAATAACGAATTTCAATGCCCTGAACGTTAAATTTCTATTTTACAATAATACACCCTCATGAGTGCTTACAATTGAAATATTAGCAATTATCGTCCGAAAAGAGGCTTCGGGAATCCTTCGGTATTTGTTCGGGAGCGCTTCGGTAACTCTTCGGGACCGCTTCGGTATTTGTTCGGATCAACCTCGCTCCTGGCGAGGTTGATCCCGAAGAAGACCCGTATTTAGTGCGAAGCAGGCACATCTATGAAACCATGCTACAAACTGTAAGATTTCATGTGATTATGATAACAGAAGGAAGATATTCAGACCTCTCTCAACCTGTATGCACTTCCATTTTTTCATTATACACAGTCAATAGACATAACTACACTTTAAAAGGGCCACAAATAGTCGATAACCATCGTTCGCAATCTCATTCGGCAACCCATCCTTTAACAAGGATTAACGTCATTTTATACTTCTTCACTGTTATAATCCTCATATTTGCATTGTAGATTTTTTTTCATAGATTTTGGATTTAGTTAACGAACTGATTAAGGGTAAGGACAGGTTTCACATCTGTCCTTTTTCTTTTTTATACACACGGGTAAATCCTCTTTTAACAAGGATTAACGACAATTGATACTTCTTCACTATTATAATCCTCATATTTGCATTGTAGATTTTTTTTCATAGATTTTGGATTTAGTTAACGAACTGATTAAGGGTAAGGACAGGTTTCACATCTGTCCTTTTTCTTTTTTATACACACGGGTAAATCCTCTTTTAACAAGGATTAACGACAATTGATACTTCTTCACTATTATAATCCTCATATTTGTACTGTAGATTTTTTTTCATAGATTTTGGATTTAGTTAACGAACTGATTAAGGGTAAGGACAGGTTTCACATCTGTCCTTTTTCTTTTTATATACACAGGTAAATCCAGATTTAACAAGGATTAACGACAATTGATACTTCTTCACTATTATAATCCTCATATTTGTACTGTAGATTTTTTTTCATAGATTTTGGATTTAGTTAACGAACTGATTAAGGGTAAGGACAGGTTTCACATCTGTCCTTTTTCTTTTTTACAACATAAGTTCAAATTTTGCTTTCAGGACGAAACATTGTACCTTTTTAAATGTTTTCTAAGCAAAAAATTCAAACTATGGATAATCTCTTTTTGAAATACATGACTAAACGCGAGGGTAAACAAGAAAAGCCTCGCACTTCCACACAACATCCGGGTCCGGTTATCACTATATCGCGTGAATATGGCTGCCATGGAAAACGAATAGCAGAAAAACTGGCAGAAGTTTTGACCGCAAAAAGTGAAGCGAGTGGCGAAAACAAAACGTGGCGTTGGATCAGCAAAGAAATTCTGGATGAGTCGGCCAAAGAACTGAATCTCTCATCGGCATTGGTAAAAGAACTAAGCGATTATAAACACAGGAGCTTTTTTAAGGATTTAGCTTTGTTTTTTAGTGAAGACTTTTATCCTGGAGATGCCACCATTAAAAACACAATAGCACGCTACATACATGAGGAAGCTGAGCAAGGGTATGTAATCGTTGTTGGTAGAGCGGGTGAAGCCATCACGAAAAATATTGATCGTTCGTTTCACGTTAAACTGGAAGCACCCCTTGAATGGCGTGCTGAAGTTGTAGCTGAAGAGGAAAATATTTCTATTCCTGAAGCAAAAAAGGAATGCCAGGAACAAGACAAAAGACGAGCCATGTTCAGGGATTACTTTGAAAGAGGTAAGAAAGACATTGACTTCTTTGATGCAATTTTAAACTGCAAAGCGCTAAGCGACGATGAAATTCTTGAATTATTAGTTATAATAAGCGAAACAAGGGGATTTATATAAAAGCTTAAATAAAGCGCAAAAAGAAAGCCACTCAATAATTGAGTGGCTTTCTTTATATGTTCTGCCATTTTTATTCATCTGACAATACTTTCTTGTGTACGCCATAAAATATGATCAGGCTAAGACCTCCCCAAAGCAGTACCATTGATAAATAAGCTGCCGGCTCTGTCATTGTTGTACTGGCTTCCAATACACCTCCAAGTATAACACCAATTGCCAATCCTACTAAGAGCATACCATATTTTAAACTTAAATAATGCTTGGGTTTCCCATCATTGAAAAGAGAGGCATCTTTACCTGCAGCGATTAAAGCTGTCCTTTCAATGCGTCGGTTTCTGAAATAAATTAAAGAGATAATTATTGCTGTAAATCCACCGAAAATAAAAATAATTGCTAATGCACCTTCCATGATTCTATATTTTAAAGTTTTACATTTTATTTGACTTCTCTCCTGGAGCGCTCACTCGTATGACGCCGGTGTTTTCATGACGGTTACAAAAAAAGATGTAATTTTTTATTTTTATTCTTAAACATCTGATTAACTTGCTAAAAACAGCATAGCAGACTATTTTTTAAAATTAAAGTGTAACCTATTTTCCAATAGTGGCGTCATATTCAACAAATGAGTAACACTAACGACATAAAGCTGATTAAACTGATCAAGGCAGGCGATGTTGGATCGTATGCACAGTTAATAGATAAGTATCAGCATATGGCTTTTACCTTAGCTAACAGCATTGTTAAAAACAAAGAAGAAGCTGAAGAAGTTACTCAGGATGCATTTTATAAAGCGTATAAGGCGCTTGACAAATTTAAAGGTGATGCTGAATATTCAACGTGGCTCTATCGTATTGTTTACAACGCCGCTATTTCAAAATTAAGAAGTAGAAAAGGTGAAACAACAAGTCTTGAAAGTCAGGAAGTGAACAGACAAAGTGCTTTTAACTTTTCAGACAATTTAAACCGCCTTGAACAGCAGGAAAGAAAAGTCTTTCTAAAAAAAGCCCTTAAGAAACTGAAAGAAGATGATGCTTTTGTGATAATCCTCTATTATTATAAGGAGCAAAGCATTGAGGAGATTGCGCAAACAACCGGTTTATCCAAATCAAATGTTAAAATTAAATTGCATCGCGGCCGTAAGCAATTACAAACAGAATTGGAACAACTATTGCGGGAAGAATTAAAGTCTTTTATTTAGATTTGAAGCCATGACTGAGAAGAAAAAACATACGGAAGATTTAAATGATCAGATCATTAAGGATTTATTCAATGATTTTGCCCCTGAACAAGCACCAGATTCGCTTAAGGTCAATGCCATGGATAAAGTATTTAAAGACTGGACTGCTCAAAACCTGGAATATAAACCTTTAATTAACAAAGGTAATCGCTGGTGGATGTTGGGTGGCTTTGCTGCACTTTTAGCCATAAGCTTCCTGGTCGATGCATCTGTCCTTGTTAATTACTGGAAGGAACTTAATTTTGATGGAGCTTTTATCAACATGGACAGTATTAATAAGCAATTAGGAAGCATGGCAACAGCTCTCAGAAGCCTTCCAACCATTATTTATTTCACTATCTTAGGTCTTTTGGCACTATTGGGTATCGACCGTTTTTTCAATCGACTGGCAAATATTTAAAATGTCAATTTATATATACAAAAAGAGTGAATCTTAACCGATTCACTCTTTTTGTATATATTATTATGAGAACGTCTTAAACCACTCCCAGTGACCCCAGTAAAACAAAGAGGTAATGGGCAGATATACCGGCAAGCAAACCACCCACGGTGTGTGCAAGCAGGGCTTTTGAAGTTAATTCGCGGAAATTCAATGTATCTAACATGGCTGTATGTGTACTTAAATAACCACTCCAGCACATTCCCATTGCTGTGAATACGGCAATTTCGTTGCCACCAACAATTCCCTGTGCAATAAATGCCTTAACCATTGAAAGCGCAGCTCCCACTGCCCCTAATGATGTGACGGGGAAAGCAATTAACTCAGGGTGCTCAAATCCAAATAACCATTTGAATAACCAGTCAACTGAACCCGCCAGTTTTGGTAAGATAGGTACACCTTCATAAGCCAGTCCCTGGTATCCAATGGCGGCATCAGCAGGTTTAAAAGTAATAACCATTATAATGGTACTAATAACCAACACACCAGGAATAATAGCTAAACCAAGATTCACACCCGACTTACCGCCATCTAACATGGCATTTAAGAAACGCTGAAAAGTACTTCCCTTGGTCTCAAAAGAAATTTTCTCCTCATCACCATTCCCTTTAAACTCTCTATCAGCAGGAATCTTACCTTTGATCAGATACTGCATTAAACGTGTTGAAATAACAGCCCCGATAACAGCTCCTGCCAAACCAATCATGGCACCTGAGAAGAAACCCAGACCAGTCATAAAAGCCAACACGATCAATCCCATACCAAAAGCAGTACCGAAGTTTGTCAAAGAAATCAGCTCATGAGTTTTAAAGTAACGACTAAAGTTTTTGTCATTAGACAAACTGATGATAGCAGGGTTATCAGAGAAGAACGTCATCAATCCTGCAAGGGCACTAACTCCCGGAAGGTTAAATAAAGGACGCATAAGCGGCGCCAATATAACTTCCAGTAAACGCACGACTCCAAACTCAATCATTAGTCGTCCCAATGCTCCTGTCAACACTGTAATACCCATAATAAAGAAAACAGTGTTCATTAATAAATCGTGGGCCGTCCTCATAAGGGTGTTCAATAAATTGGTTACTCCCATGATGTGTCCAAGGTAGCCAAAGAAGGCTCCAAAAAACAATAAAAAGAATAACGCCTCATATCGACGTCGCTCCAAATAGCCTCTTTCTTTTAATTTCTTTAACGCGCTCATTGTATCTGATTTTGTGCTTCAAAATTAGAAAGGTCAGTAAAGTCAAAACAAGACTTAAATCAGCCTTTAAATATTTTTTTCATGAAATAAATCAGGATATTAGCTAACATTTATAATGTTGAAGCCTTTCTTCGTGTTCGAAAACCTTGAATGCATTGGTCAATTGTACGTATTTTTGCAGCACAGTACCATTTGATTCTGATTATGCAAAACATCGAACCGTTTGCCCGTTGGGAAAAACTTTACATAGCCAGTGAAGACTCTAATTCATTATTTTATGGTGAAAACCACAACGAATTTTTATGTCGTAATACCATCTATAATCATTATATCCATCCTAAATGGGATGATTTCGGCTCAAAAACCCTGTATCTGAAGATATTATTTGTTAGCTATGAGCAACAGTTTGCCATAATTGAGTTAATGGGTGAGTGGAATGATTGTCTTTATAATGATATCATGCATTTAAAGCGAACAGTCATTGAAAATCTGGAAGACAATGGCATACAAAAGTTTATTCTGATCGGTGAAAATGTACTCAACTTTCATTATTCGGATGACGCTTATTATGAAGACTGGTTTAATGACATTGATGACGGATGGATAATAGCCGTTAATTTCAGGCAGCATATTATCGAAGAGTTTGATAAAATAAACCTCAACTACTACATCCTTTATGGTGGTAAACTCAATAGTGTAAAGTGGCGAACCCTCTCCCCTGTGCAGTTGTACAATGCCCTTAATCAATATGCCAACACTGCTTTAAACCCATAAAAAAAGCCTGTCTGGGGAGACAGGCAAAGAAACATTCTAAGAAAAAAATTCTAACCTAAACCTCACACACATCCGAATGTTTCTATATTTGGGGACCAGGAGAGCCTTGTTTTAGATTCGAAAGCTAAATTACGCCCTTAATATCGTGGTGTCAAGTGCAAGCACCTAAAAAAAAAGATTTTTAACACTTTTTTTACAAATATACCTTCATCTTACTGCAGTTCTTTCCTAAAGCAAAGGTGTTTTGCTATTTTTGCAAAAAATGAAAGAAGTGATATATCCCGAAAGTTTCGAAGATAAAATAAAGTTTACCCGCATTCGTGAGTTGGTAAAAGAAAGTTGCATGAGTGGTTTGGGAAAAGAGGTGGTTGATGAAATGACCTTCAGCACCAATTTTGACGAGGTGAACTTAAACCTGTTGCGCACCAATGAGTTTAAAAAAGTATGTCTTGAGGAAGACAATTTCCCAAGCGGGTATTTTATTGATGTACGTGAACCTCTTGCCCGTATTCGAACCGAAGGACGTTTTATGGAAGAAAGTGAATTGTTTGACCTTAAACGCTCACTGACAACCATCAACGACATCTGTCGTTTTTTTAATAAAAAGGAAGAAGAAGATTACCCTCAGTTAAAAGAACTGGTCGCCCAGGTTGCTGTCTTTCCATTTATACTGGATAACATTGATGGTATTCTCAACAAGTTTGGTAAGATAAAAGACAACGCTTCACCTGAACTGTCACGTATACGTAAAGACATGTTTAACAAGCAAAACAGTATCTCACGTAAGTTGAGTGCCATACTGAAGCGAGCTAAACAAGATGGTCTGGTAGAGTCTGACGTAACTGTTTCTATTCGTGACGGACGAGCTGTCATTCCGGTTCCGGCTGCCAATAAAAGAAAACTCGGAGGTATTGTACAAGATGAATCGGCAACCGGTAAAACATCGTTTATTGAACCGGCCGAGGTGGTGGAGATCAACAATGAATTGCGTGAATTAGAGTATGCCGAACGGCGCGAGATAACACGTATATTAATTGAAATGGCCGATCTTATCCGCCCCTATATTGACGATTTGATGGAGTCGTACCGTTTTATGGGTACGATTGACTTTATAAGAGCTAAAGCGCGTTTTGCAATTAGTATTAACGCGTTGTTACCGAACTACAAGAAGCGTCAGAATTTCACCTGGAAAGAGGCTGTTCACCCTTTGCTTTATCTTCAGCACAAGGCTGTGAATAAAGAGGTGGTGCCTTTGGACATGGAATTATCTGATCCTAAGCAACGGTTGCTTTTGATATCAGGTCCCAATGCCGGTGGTAAATCGGTGTGTCTTCAAACTGTAGGATTGGTGCAGTACATGTTTCAGTGCGGACTGCTGGTGCCAATGAATGAAGGTTCAACAATGGGTTTTTTCAAACATATCTTTATGGATATGGGTGATGAACAGTCTATTGAAAACGACCTGAGTACCTATAGCTCCCACTTATTTAACATGAAGCACTTTTTGCGTTACAGCCAAAAGGAAACACTTATTTTAATTGATGAGTTTGGTACAGGTACCGAACCAATGCTGGGTGGTGCCATTGCCGAAAGTGTTCTGGAACAACTGAACCATCAAAAAGTGTATGGTGTTATTACAACTCACTACACCAACCTGAAGCACATGGCCTCACAAACCGAAGGCATTGAAAACGGAGCAATGCTTTTTGATACGGGGCGTATTATGCCTCTTTATAAGTTGCAGATAGCGCAACCGGGCTCTTCGTTTGCCTTTGAGATTGCACGTAAAATTGGTTTGCCCGAAAACATACTTTCCAGTGCCAAGGAAAAAATTGGCCAGGAGCATGTTGATTACGATAAAAACCTACGAGAGATTGTTCGTGACAAGCGCTATTGGGAACAAAAACGTAACACCATCCGCATTAATGAGAAGAAGCTGGCTGATGTGCTGGAGCGCTACCAAATGGATTTGCAAAACATCAAAAGTGAACGCAAGGAAATTCTGGACAAAGCTAAAGCTGAAGCAGAGAACCTCTTATCCAATGCTAACAAGGAGATAGAAAACACCATCAGAACCATAAAGGAAACACAAGCCAACAAAGAAAAAACAAAACTGGCTCGTCAAAAACTGGAGGGTTTTAAGGAGTCTGCTACTGATAATAAGATCAAGGATGAGAAGATCGAGCGTAAGATCAGGCAGATAGAAGAACGTGAAAAACGTAAAGCTAACAGAAAAAAAACAAAGGCGGATGAAGCTGAAACAGCAGCTAAACTTCGTCCTAAAAAAGAGGAAACCCCTTTGCAGCCTGGCGATAATGTTAAGTTAAAAGGACAAAATACACCTGGTGAAATTATTAAAGTCCAGGGCAACGAGGCAACAGTTGCTTTTGGTAGCATTAGTACAAAGGTAAAGCTCAACCGACTGGAACGTGTTGGCAATAAGGCTGTCAAACGAGCCAACATTACCAATCCTCAGGCTTCAGTGTCCAATGTGGGCGACAAAGTACGTGAACGTAAACTGACCTTTAAGCCTGATATTGATGTACGGGGCAAACGCACTGAAGAAGCCATTCAAATGGTCTTAAACCATCTGGATGAAGCTGTTATATGTGAAGTGCCAGAAGTAAAGATTCTCCACGGAAAGGGCAATGGTATATTGAGAATAATGATCAGGGAGCAACTGGACACGCTGCCTTTTGTAAATTCATTCCGCGATGAACATGTTCAATATGGAGGAAGCGGCGTAACCATAGTTCAGCTGGGATAAAAGTATTGATGAATTAAAGGCACTTATTATTGTTGATAAGTGCCTTTTTTTATTACTTGGATTTTAAATGTAAATCCATCAGCTATGAATAAACTATTTACTACTGTTGCATTAGTGTTCATAATTGCAATAAACGTTATTGGACAGCAACAGGAATTTAAAGCCTTACTGAATCAACAGGATGAAAACCTGAGTCACCGGCTTGATCGCCTTGAAAAAATGATTGATGACCTGATGTGGCATGAGCGACTGGGTGATATCGCACACATGGACAAGGTATACATGTACGGCCCTCCTAAATGGAAGGAGAAAAATCCAACAGCCTTAGGTGCAGGAAACCCTGTGAAATTATGGTCATATCTCTTTTTTCCTAAAAACATTGACATCAATAAAAAATACCCGTTAATGGTATTGCCGCATGGAGGTGTGCATGCCGACTTCACAACCTATTACACACATATCGTTCGTGAACTGGTCAGCCAGGGCTACATTGTTGTTGCTGCAGAATACAGGGGCAGCACAGGTTATGGCAAAGGGCATTATGAGAAAATTGATTATGGTGGCCTTGAAGTGGAAGATGTTTATGCCAGTAGAAACTACATGCTGGAAAACTATCACTTTATTGATAAAACACGGATAGGGATTATGGGCTGGAGCCATGGTGGCTTAATCACATTGTTCAATATTTTTGAGCATGCTGATGATTATGCGGTGGCCTATGCCGGGGTGCCTGTTAGTGATTTGGTGGCGCGCATGGGATACTATGAAGATGATTACCGTGAACTGTACGAAGTAGATTATCACATAAGGTAAGAAAATAAACTAACTATAATAAATTTAAATAAAAAAAGGTGATAATCAATAAATTACCACCTTCACCCGATTAAATAAAAGTTGAACTTTATTTAATTATTTCCTTTTTGCTCTTTCTACTATTCCTTGAATTTCTTTCTTTTCAATTTTCCACCCTCTAAAATCGAATGATGCACCTTTATGTGATAAAGTACCATATGCAAATTCATAGGTATCACAAAAAGCTTTTAAATTATTCCATACTTCAACACCTGATACCATGTTACCTTTATCATCTATTTGATATGCTACTATAATTGATTTTTTCGCTTGACTCATTTTTTCTTTTTTTTAAAGGGACCTCGCCTACTTCACTACAACAAATATAATTAAAAAATATCAATAGACAACAATATTAAGGTTAAATATTGTTATTTATTTGATTTCTAAATAATAACTATCTTTGCAGTAATCATTGATGTAATGTGTAAGCATTATTAATTGATTATTGACAAATAAAAGGGGTGAAAAATCACCCCTTTTTTCATTGATTTACTGTGTACTTACATAGAATGAATCATTGTATTTAAAACCATCCTGACCAACTAAATTATAAGCACCTGAACCAAGATAACTACTAATCTTTTTAGCTGCTGAAATAGTCTTAAAATACCCTATTTTCTTAAATCCTTTAAATAGTGCTACATATACTTTTGATATAGCTTGGTTATCTTCTTTGATAATTGCATCAATTAGTGCTTTACAATCTGTTTCATTTGTTGGTGCAACCTGTTTTTCAACAACTTCTACTACTTCTTTTTCAGTTGGTGTTGATTGGTCAAGAACTGACCAATAATCAACATCATCTTCAACAACTGCAACCACTTCAACAACAACTTCTTCTTCTTCTGTTGCTTCAATTGGTTCATAAGTATTTGCTAATGAATCTTCTTCAATTAAAGTATAATCAACTACTACAGGTGCTTCAACCTTAACAGCTTTTTTAGCTGATTTTTTAGCTTTAGGTTCTACAACTTGAAAAGGTTTATCCCACTTCCCAACACGTACAAAAACATAATGTTTAACATGAAAATAATCAGTCATAATATCTGACTTATCAAACCATTCTTTACCCTTACCAAGTTCTTTTAATTGGTCTTTAACTTTATTTGCACGTTCTTCATTTTCTTCTGCTTCTAAATCGAACGGTGCAGTCATAATTGAAATATCAAGTGATGAATGGTTATCAATTACTACTGAAATTTTCCAACCTTCGTTCGATGGAAAATTAACTTTAATTTCTTTTCTAATTTCTGCTGCTTCTTGTTTGTTGATGTAAGCCATGATTTTGTGTTTTTGAATTATTAATTAATTATTGACAATTCAAATATAAGGCTTAATGTTGTTATTACAAAATATAAACAACAATATTAAGGTTTATTGTTGTTATTTGTAATCAATTAAAATAAGGCTAAATATTGTAATAAAAAAAGGTGGTTAAAAAACCACCTTTAAAAACTCTTACCATTTATAACACGGTATCTTTTCAATATATTCATCTAATGTATCTATCAACATATCAATGTAGATACCATCTAACCTTAATTTAATAACATCTTTAAGATTAGTTAAGAAGATAGTAAAAGTATCATTTCCATGTAAACAGATATAAACAAAACCTTTGTGGTGATGGCCTGATACACGAAATCTTAATACTTGGTCTTTAATTATTTCTGTTGGTTTGTGGTATCCCCAACTACCTGCAATCATACCCGAACTTCTAATTACTTGGTGTAACCATTTTACATCAAAATCACGGCATACTGCAACTTCTTCTGTTAATACTAACGTTTCGTCTTTTTGAAATTCTTTTTTCATTTTTGTAATGTTTAAAAGATTAATACTTAATTAATTATTGACATTACAAATATAAGGCTTAATATTGTTTTTACAAAATCTCAACAACAATATTTAGGTTTATATTTGTTATTTAGAATTTGAACAAATAACAATATTTAGGTTTATTATTGTTGTTTTTATTGAAATTATGCGTATATTTGAATAACCGTGAAGAAGGACCGTTTCCTTAAAAAAAAGGAATAAAAAAAGGTGATACAAATTAATGTACCACCTTTAAAATTTAAAACCCTAATTTTCCAATAAAATCTAATAACTCATTAAGCAAATAGACTATCATTAAAGATAGGGTTAATAGTTTTTTCAATTTTTTAGAAAAAAACTTAAACTTTAATCTACACATAATTAGGTAGTTAACTAGTTCTTATCAAATATATCAAAAAAACAGATAATTACTTTTTCAAAAATACTGACTGAACTTTAAAATACCTAATGTTTAATATTTTAGTTTTCAGTACTTTTCAACATCAGAAAAACAAAAAACCTTTCTTTTTCTTCTTCCCTGTATCATTAGTATCATCACCTGTTTCTTCTTGCTCTGTCTCAATGATGATATTACCATTCTTATTTTTCTCTATTACTATTTCGGTCTTATTTCCTGAATTTACTTCTGTATCAGTTTGTTTTTTAGTGTAAATTACACCACCTGCAAAACCTACTGCAATGAAAAACAAACACATAAATATCTTACCTACTAATGTCATTGATGTTTTTATCATGTATCATCAATTTATTTTTAATCCACCTGAAAATGTGGATAATCCTTAAATTTCTTCCAATTACCACCCCATGTAATTGATTTTAAAACATCTACTTTATTTAAAATCATCCAAAAATCTTTAAATAAATCAACCGACCAATCACATTTTCTATCTTTAATAAAAGCAATATCAATTGCTTTACCTACAATGTGTTTACTCTTTAAAGTATAGGTTACTACTTTCTTTTTATCGGTTATGTAATATTTACCATCACTACCTTTCTTTCTACCTTTTTTATATAGGGCTAATTGTTGTTCTTTAGTCCTTAGCCCTTGTGAAATAATCACTTTATAATCAGGGTGATTTTCTTCAAATATCGGTTTAGTTATATCGAAATATGTTAATAATCTATCATCTACCCCTTTTAAATTTGCGCTCAATCTTCATCATCATCTTTTTTTGAAGCATTAAAAGTTTTGATTTTTTCAATTCCTTTTAAACCTAATGTTGTGATAATCAAACCTAAAATACAATACATTGATACTTTAAAAATCTCTATATCAACATCAAATGTAAATGATGATAACACCACATATACTATCATGAATAAGACCATCACAAGACCAATTAACCTATTACTACTTGCTTTATCACTCCCTGATAATAGATTTATAACCAATGTTTTCAACGCTTTCAACATATTCAGTTTGATTCATTTTTTGATTGTAATTGTAGTTTCTTTTAATTGTACCTATGTAGCTGTAAATCTGTAGAATAGATACTAAAGCAAACACAATGAAAGCACCAATTACAATTTTAGGATATTTCTTAATCATCCTATATTCAGATAATTCATTATCAATTACTTCAACCTTATTTGATAGTACTTTTAAATCAGATGCATTTTTACAGTTATCACACTGATTTAGTGATTCTTTCCTTAGTTCTTTAACATCATCTTTTAGTTCACGTATATCTTCTTTAATATCAGATTTAAAATCATCTAAATTTCTTTGAAATATTGTTATTATCTCTTTGTCATTCATTTAATTAGAAAGATTATTTTTTAATTACATCGGTCCTCCCATTCCACCTGCTGCACCTGATGATGCTTCATATGTTGCAAGCGTTGACGCAATTTTGCTACCTCGATGTTCTAATTCAAAAGCTGTAGTAACATAATCATCAGGACCATCAGCACTTAATGCATAAGCATAGTAAAGTACTATTGTTGTTGAACTACCTGCACCGATTGATACAGAATTGATTGCTGTACCTGCTGTGTTATACATCTTACCATTACAATCAATAGAAACATTCATATTATCCATATCAGGTTTTATTAACCAATCTAAATCGTGGTCATATAGCGTATAACTTGATGCACTATTATTTTTAATTGTCAACTTCCAAGCTGCTTTATTAGTTGATACTAATGGTGTTTCATATGTATCTGCACCACTCACAAAAGTTCCTGTAGTTGTTATACCTACCCAATTAGCAGTTTCACTTAACACACTTTCATTTGTAATATTGATGGTGCATGTTCTGTATGTTCCTGAACCACTTGGTAAATTACACTTTGCATTTGCAATCGGTTCTGCTGCTCCTTGTGCACGTGGTAGTTTAGAAAGAAAAAACTTTACTGTTGCTGTTCCTGTTGACCACCCATTAAAGGGTGATTGGTTGAAATCTAACACAACCCCATCACCCATTGCTATAGTATCTTGTGCTGTTAGATACTGGGTTACTTCACCACTTTTAATGACTTCTGCACCTAAATACATTGTGTCTAATGGAATACCATTATAATCTAAATCACTCATATTTAAATAAGCAGAATTTTCAGGGGCCATCATGTACATAAACGTGATATAACTACTTGACCATAAGTTAAAACTTAATGATTGTTGTGGTTGTACTAATGGTATTTCTGCATTATGGTTATATCCCCTAAAATGCCCTAAATCGAATGGTTCAACTGAACCACCCGATGGTCTATGATACGTCCAATCAGTAGGCGTTTGACCATAGCTAAATGATGGTATAGTTAGTGAATAATTACCATCTTTCGCTTTATACCATTCTGATGCAGTGTTATTTTCCTGATATACAGGTTTCTTTAAAGAATACATGTTAATATTATTCGATGTACAAAGTGTACCAACATCGTTTGAATTATCACCTATTGCTGATTTTACATCATCAATTGTTAAATTAGTTTCGCTTAACGCCATTCATAATTATTTCTTTTTTAGTTCATTAACTTCTTTTGAAAGTTCTTGGACTGCTTTGATTAGGTGTGGTATTAACCTTTCATATTTCACACCTTTATATTCATCATAAATATCACCTACCACGTGTTGAAGTTCAGGTATTTGTTCTAATTCTTGTGCTATTACCCCTGTATCATAAACTTCATCACTTTTTAAACACATCAACTCTTTACCTACTGAATTATAATCAAATGAATAGGTGTTGATTTTATTGATGGTATCAATTGAAGATGTTAATGGTTGAATGTTTTCTTTTAAACGTTGGTCGGATGTTGAATAGGCTTTAATTGTACCACTCGCTGTTATATTGGATGAAAATTCAGCGTTTTCTCTACTGATAATATTTGAATAACTTTCAACTAAACCTGAAGGTGCTGTTGATGAGCCTGTATTTGACCAAGTAGGTGAATAACCATAATGACTAATTACCCTTGCATTTACATTTTTCCAAGTCGAATTTTTTCTAAACCATAATTCAATGGTTGTGCCATTCTTTTTATAAAACCATTGTTGATTAGCAAAATAATAACCTGTTTTATTTAAAAAAGTATTTCCAATAGTACCTGTTGAACTATTTGTTTCAAATCCGAGTGTTACAGTATAATCAACAGGTTGGCCTTGTTCTGTTCTACCTGCAATAGCTAATTTAATATCAGTACTTTGATAACTACCTGTTTGTGTCCAACTTGCTATTTTATAGTAATAACTTGCTGTACTACCACCTGTTGCACCAATTGTAAAAGCAGGTGCATAGTATTTATCATCATCTTCTGTTACAACTCTACTATTAGCTGATTTTTTTGATAGTGAATTGAAAGCGTTATAACTTCTCGTAGAGTTAGTGATTTCAAGTTTAGTACTACCATTATATTGTAGATTTAACGGTGAAGTATCATATGAACTTAAAGCACCTCCTATCAAGTACACACCCTGATTAAAAATAAACCTTCTATCGCTATACATATGACACCAAGTAGTATTTTGTGGTCCTAATTCAAGATAACCTGAATTAGTCTGAACCTTAACACTATTATTTGAACCTTCTAAGATTTTTGTATTTGAATCATTGATAGATAATTGACTTTTTATTTTAACACTACCTCCAAATTCAGTTTCAGTGTTTGTATAGTAGTTAATGTATGTTTTGTAACCATTAGCTGAATCTAAATGTAAATTACCATTGGTAACCGTAACAACACCCATTGATGTACTCCTATCACCTGTTATACCACCTATTTGTATTTGTTTACCTGAATCTTGACCTGCAAACCTACCTTTACCATTAACATCTAATGGTACTATTGGAGATGTTGATTTACCCAATGATAAATGACCTGAACTATTAAAAATAGCCTTGGTATTAGACGTAGAAAGAGATTGACCATATAACAGACCTAATTCAGAAGTCGAACGATTAAAACGCCAATGAAAAGCATTATTTAAATCAGTACCATCAACAAAACTTATTGGTACACCGTAACCACTTGATTTTATTCTAATACCCTGACCATCTGATATAACATTAACTACTAAATCATTGTTAAAAGTCCACCCACCTGTAACAGTTGCATTTTCAGATTTACGTGGAAAACTTGATGCATGATAAGTATCTAATGTATCAGCATCTAAACCTGAACCTGAACCATCATTACCTGAATGCCAAATCTTGTGTGTAGTTCCCCATGTATTACCTGCACCTGTCCTAAAATATAGTTGATTATCGGTTGACGTGCTGCATGATGATAGCAATTGCCATGAATAGTAAGTATCACCTGTCCAACCTTTTACATTAATGATTCCTTTCCAACCTGTAGCACCTGCAACCTGTTCATTAAATGCAAATGAAGCAGAAGCATCCGTATAGTAATTAGGGGCACGTTCAACACCTCTGTTATCTACTACTCGTATATTACGAACTCTCTCTTTATTAAATATACCTGATGTAATATCTGATGCATCGTGTGTATGTGTAGATGATGAATAATTAGCTGATACCCATTCTTCACTTGCTATTTTATTGTAAACGTCATCATCACCAAACACCCATTTACCTGTACTTGCTTGATAAAATACACGTGCTTTATCATCTGTACCATTATCTATTTTGATACCACTATCAGTAAGTACACCATCATTATTTAATTTAATAAAAGCATCTTCGATTGGTATAGTTTCAGCCTGAATAAAAGTTAATTCACCATACACATTAAGATTTTTAACTTTGAAATCTGTGGTTGATGAACCACCTTTTAAAGCGTATCTAAAATCACTTTCATTTTTATTATAGTAATCGGTTAAGTCCGTTGAAATACTTGATAAATCAATAGATGAACCATTAACACTAAGGATATTAGAATTTAAACTTAATGTTGGGTCAATAGCCGTTGAATTAAGCGATAATTGACCATTAGAAATTGTTAACGGTGAACTTTGATTAACTGATAAAATACCTTTATCTGTGTAAGATGCAATTGGTGCACCATCCCAAATTGTTGAACTACTTGAATTTGATGCATATGCTGTTACACTACCTTCACCTAATACATTTCCCTGTATGCGTACATTCTTATTTATAACAATTTCGTCTTCAATAGCATCATATGTGAATAACCCTGATTTTATAGTTAATTGTGAAGCACTAAATGCTGTTGATGTATTACCGTAAATAGGGTGATATGTGCTATTATGGTTATGGTCTGAACGGCTAATAGTTGATGCACTACCTGTACCTGCAAATGATTTATTAAATGCACTGTTTTTAGTTGTTATAATTGGTTCATAACCTGCTAATGTTGTATTTAATGATGTAGATGTTATATAATCGGTTAATTGTGAATTTACATAACTTTCAGTTGCATAACCTGTTAAATCAGGTGATAATGATGATAAATCAACTGTATTACCGTTACTAATACTTAAATCATTACCTGTTAATGATAGTGTTTGTGGTGTGATAACACTTTGGTCTAAACTAATAACCCCCTGATTTACGTTGAATCCTGAACCAACACGAACAACACCAAAATCTGTTGTACTTGCTTTTGGTGCACCATCCCATATAGTTGGTATTGTACCATTATCGTAATATGCTATTAAACTTTTTTCTGATACAAGGCTTTTATTTGCAATCAGAATATCATTAACCGTATCAAATTTAAAATATTGGTCTAAGAAACTACCACCAACACCTGAACCACCAATAGATGAAGATGATGATGAACCACCTGAATTATAAATCCTTTTATTTCTTCCGTATTCTTTACTCTTTAACTTTCTTGTATAAGTCATTCATAATTACATTGTTTTTATTTCTTGAAGCGTACAAGAAAAGGTATCATTATAATAATCGTATACACCACCTGTTGGTATCATTATTACATTTGGTAGGTAATTATTATAAGTTATTGGTTTTAAGATGTTAAAGTTGTTAAAATGACCTTTTAATATTGTACTTGGTGTTTCGTAATTCTTAATAACTTGCTGTAGCACAAAATACTCACTTTCACTACTTAAACCATCTTTCACGAATTTTTCAATAGGTGTGAAGTTTACACCATCATCTGACCATAGAAAAGCACCTCTTTGATTTGGGTTATTAACCTTAAAATCAGGCTCTTTTAAGATAGTACCACAATTCAATTCTATCTTTTTCCCTTTATTTTTAAAACGATTATCTAATATTTCATTACTACTACTTACTAACTCAGATAAATCTACACCATATTTAGTTGCAACATCATCATAGATAGATACTTTTATATCATAAATACGTGCATAATCAACAAAATCTAAATAACCATTTCTACGTGGTGTTATTCCAACCACAATATTGTTATCAACATCAATACCTGAATCATAGTCAAATTCTATGATGTTGTGAGTTGTAAAAGTTTCATCAAAACCATTGTATGGTGTATAGTCTGTAGCTGTTGCATCATGTGCTTGAATTAAACATTCTCTATTTGAGGTACCAGGATACCCAAGGTTAAGACTTGAATCAAAATAGGTATCAAACTTTTTAGTATTCTTATTATATGCGTAATTACCTGACCTAATGTAGATTTCACACCCATATTCATAAAAACCAAAATTCAAATTAGTACCACTTGTATCATCGGGGTTTTCCCAATCATCTTTACATTCTAAGTACATTTCGATGTTAATCAACAACTTACTACCATTGATTACATAAATAGGTACAGGTTTACTTTCAACTGCCCAATTATATGAACCTAATGGTGTCATTGCATAACTTTTAATATCAATGTAATTCTTATTCTTCGTGGGTTCATTTGTTTTAAAAGCTTTTACAAACTTAGCAGGGTATGTAGTTTGATTTGGATTAGTGCTAAAATTCGAATGTTCAGAATAATATTCTTTTGTCCAAGCATAATCACCACTACCAAATGATTCTGAACCTGTATTAGTTATAAATAGGTCATCTTCACCTATTTCACCATTTATTACATCATCATCAATTGAATATGGGTCAAATTCTATTTCTTGTGAATTGATTGCTGTTTGATAGCTAACACTTTGACCACCTTTATAAAATCCAATGTCATCAATTTCTAATGTAGATAAATCAATACTAACATTTGTTTGTTTAGTCATAGATGGTAAAGTATAGTGATAAAAAGAATTAGTTGAACTTGCTGTTGCTTGTAGGTTTATTGGTAATATGTAAATATCATCCTCTATTGTAAAGAGCTGTAAACCTGTACCCAATAACATATTTTCAAGTACATCACGCATTGATGCAGTTTCAAAATCTTCGTCAATCCAATTACTGTTATTTATATGTAGTTCTTCTAAGAAATTTGATTTAACAACACCATCAATTGTTATATCTGATAAGTTTTTGATATAAAGGCTTTTATATTCTAAACCTGTTGCTTCTATAATTCTTTGTAATAGTGTTTTGAAATTATCCACACCATAATAAAATTCACCATCTGATTGTATGTAATTCATTCTATCTAAAATTGATAGACCATTGTTTGCAGTTAATGATACTTCAACACCATTTTCTGTATTAGTTTCAAAATTTTCTGAATACATTTCAGTGTTTAAATAACCTAAGAAATTTACATTACTTTCTTGATAATGAATAACTTTGAAACGCTGTAAATCAGGTGTAAAAAAGTCATTTAAAAAACCTTCAGCACCTTTATATTCAAAAAACAGTGTTGCACCACAACTTCTAATAGGTTCATAACACAATTTCTTTTTCGGATACTCTATTTCTAAGCAATTATCAAGTGCAATACATTGTACTGCACCTGTATCATCTGCTTTATCTTTATCTCTGATTTCTACCCTGTTGTGTATTCCTGTAAATGAAGTCCATTCATAATATAATTTAAGACCATATGCCATTATTAAAAACGTCTTATTTTTTGGTTGCGATATTCAGCAACACCCTCTAAATCATCACCTTTTGCTATTACTCTAATGGTTTGAACACCTGATGAAGAATCATGTAATTGACCATACATTGCTGCCTGTTGTTGTCGATTTAAAATCAATTCACCTGAATTAACACGTGCTAATATTTTATCACCGTAAAATGATGAACCACCAACAATACCACCTGTTTCAAATCGTGGTAAACTTGCAAATACTGATGTAATTGTTGCAATGATTGCTGCAATAGCTGCAATATTTGCAGGGAATGGTAAACTACTTGCTGATGCTGTACCTGCTGACATTGATTTAGCTTGGTCAGTAGCAACCTGTTTAATTGCTTCTTGTTTCTGAACTAAACCAAGCTTTTTTAGGTTGTTCATTACCTGCGGTATACCTTTTAAAGCAGTACCGATAAAAGCACCTAATGAATTAGAAGCACCACCAAAAACAGTTGTAAATGAATTACCTAATGATTGTAATTCTTCATTAGTATTCATCACATATGAATCAATGATTTCTAATTTTTCAGGTATTTCATCTAATTCATCACCAATTTCAATTGAATGAATTGGTTGTGATGCTGTACCAACATCACCTGATGATTCAGGTTGTGAACCACCACCTGAAACTGTTGATAGATTTAATTTTACATGTGCAATCTCTTTACCATCATAAGCTGCTTTTATATTATCAACACTTTCTTTTAATTGGTTATTTAGTGTTTCTGCTGCTTCTGCACCTGCATTTTTAATATCATCAAAAGCATCTTTAAATTCTTCTGAAATGGTATCTATAAATGAAAAGTCATCACCTGTAAATAAACCTTTTACCTTTTTCCAAGCTGCTTCAAATATTCTATAAATAAATTCACCTACTGTTTTAATGTAATCAACTATTAACCCGAAATAAGTTTTAACACTTACCCATGTAAACTTTACATTCTCTATGATTACTGCAAATACAGTTCTTAGTGTGTCTGATTGATTGATAAAATCAATGGTTGCATTGATACCATTTTCAATTGCTTTAACTATATCATTCCAATATGCCACAATACCAACTGCTGCAACTGATATAGCAGTAATAATTGCTGATATACCACCTGTCATTGCTGCGTAAAGTGCTGTGATTGCTGTAGCTGCACCATAAATTACAGGTATTGCATTATCAAATGAACCTGTCATTTCATCAATGTAACCAACAAATGATGTTAGGTTAGTAACCACTTGTGTAATAAATCCAAGTAAACCACCTTCACCAAGTGAAATCATTAAACCCTCAATAGCACTATTAAGCTGATTCATTCCCTTTTGCCACGCACCAACACCATCTGTTGCCATTTGTGAAGCTGCACCATTAGAATTATTAATAGCTGTTGATAATCGGTCTATTTCTGTACCTGATGTGTTTATAATAGTTCCTATACTTTTCCAATGTTCACCAAAAATTGCAGCCATTTGTGTATTATTAATACCTGCTGCTGATAGCTTTTCCAAAGTACCAATAAAACCATCAGTTTTTAATGATTCTTCTGTGATGGTAACACCCATTTCTGCAAGTGCTTCACTAACCATTTTAGGCTGCTTTAAAAGTCTTGATAATGAACCTGCTAATGCTGTACCTGCTTCACCACCTTTAATACCATTATTAGCCATTATAGCAGTAGCAGTTGCCATTTCTTCTATTTCTAAACCAAGACCTGCAAATACTGGGGCCGCTTTTTTAGCTGCTTCACCCATCTCTGTAACATCTGTATTTGCTGTTCTTGAAGTTTGTGCTAATACATCAATTACACGTTCAGTTTCAGATATATCATAACCCATACCTGCAACTACATTTGATGCAATATCTGCTGCTGAACCTAAATCAATTGCACCTGCTGCTGCAAGATTAAGTGTATGTGGTAAAGCACTAATTGATTGGTCAGTGTTATAACCTGCCATACCAAGATATTGCAAACCTTCTGCTGCCTGACTTGCACTAAAAGCTGTTGTTGAACCTAAGTGTTTAGCAGTATTGGATAGTCTTTTAAAATCTTCATCTGTTGCTTGTGTAATAGCTTTTACCCTTGACATTGAATTTTGAAAATCACCACTTGCTTCAATGATTTTCTTAAATCCCATACCAATACCTAAACCTGCTAAAAGTCCACCAAGTTTACCAACTACTGCATTTGTATTTTTAAATGATTTGTTTACTTTTCGATTGATGTTATTAACTCCACGCTGATAAGCGTTCATTTTGTTCATAACATCTTTAATATCACCCCTTAAAGCAATTCTTGTTTCTATTGAATTTGCCAATTCATAAAGGATTCTTTTTTGAAATTATCTTTTAGAATGTTGCAACCTTACCTGTTGCTTTTTTACTTTCTAATCGTTTGATAATCTTTTCTTTATCTTCCTTGCTATATACCTTCTTTTCTTTCACCACTTGTTGTAGTTCTTCATTGTTTTTATCCCATTCGAATGGTATAAAATTTTGTGGTGTAAAATCTTTGATTGCTTTTTTATCAAGATGTGGTAAGATTGAATGGAAGGTTGAAATTCTCATTAGTTCCCATTCTTCACGCTGTTTTTTTGAAAGTGAATTAAATACTGCAACTAATTCTTTTCTACTTAATTCATACCAAAAATAATCAGGTGATATTGAAGTATTTGCAACAACATCACCAAATATTTCTACTATTGATACTACTTTTTTTTATCTGTATCTGTTGCTTCTTCAATAGTATCATCACTTTCTTCTGCTGTTGCTTCTGCAATAGTTTCAAATAATGACATATCATCATCAAGAATATCTAAGAAAGCTTCATAACCGATTGTGAATTTTTCGGTTTCATCGGTCTTTTTTCTGTTGCCATTTTTCAAGATGAAATAAAACATTTTCATCTGTTCCTTCATTGATTCAACAGTTGTTTTTTTCATTTCTTCTTCATAATCTAAAATAGCTCTCATTGTGCTTTTTAGATTGTACTTCTTACCATTTAATTCTATTAATTTCATTATTCCATACCCTATTATTTTTTAGAAAAAAAAGGGTGAAAAAATCACCCCTTTTAAATTATTATACTGTTGGTGCTTCTGCTTCTACTAAAGCATCTGTACCATCTAATGTACATGAGAATGTACTATCCTCACCAACCCCTGTTAAATTCCATGTCAGGTTAGTTATAATTGCCTGACCTGTATAAGTTAAATCATCAGTACCATCACTATATTCCATAACAACAGATACTTCATAATTATCTGCTGCTTTCATCTTTGCAAATAAATCACGAAATGAAGCAATATTACTATCACCACTTGCTACTAATGAGTAAGCAGATTGTGAAATATTCCATGAAAGCAAACCTGCTGTTTTCTTTGTCCAAATACTTGAACTTCTATCTGCTGATTTATATTTAACTTCTTTAGTTTCTCTTTCAATATTTAATGAACCATCTGTTTGTAAACCAATAGTTTTACCATCAACTTTTATTAAGAAATTAAGACCGTCAATTGTATCTGTTACATTTGTTAATGCCATTATTCATATTATTCTTTTTTAACTCACATTAAATGTGATTGTTTGTATGTGTGCGTATTCGCTTTTTACCTCTCTAACTGATTCACGATAAATACCGTTAATTCCATTGTTTTTATCTGATTTCCTATCAATTGTATCTGTTACCATCTTCACTATATCACAACCTGAATAGTAATCATCTGTGTAGATGTTCATTAGAATAGTTGCTTTATCATTTCTTGAAAGTTTATTATGGTTAGATTCTATTATTCTTGCAAATTGAATAACAGGGTTATCGGTTGATTCAGGAACATCAACAACGAAAATATTATCATTTACTAAATTGGTTAAAGCTGAATTACTTACAAGTGCATCATAAATAAATTCATTCAACCTTTCCATTATTATTTATCTATCTTTTTTATTACACTTTTGGTGTAATTTTGATACAGAAAATCAACAAATTTTGATTGCAAATCAGTTGATTTACTGCGTAGTGCAGAAGAATAGAAATCTAATCCTATAACTTTACCTGTGTATCTACCACCTTTTGTTGTTCTGTCTGTAGTACCTGAATCAAGTATATGTATCAATTGAGAATCATATCTACCTGTACGACCACCAATTAAAACCAATGGTGATTTTTTAGCAGATTTAACACCTAATGATTTAGCTGTTGCACCTGTACTATCTTCACTAAATGAAAGAAACTTTTTTAAATCCCTACGTGCTTCTTTTACAACTGTTTGAATAGATGCTTTTGCTAATGAACGGTTATAAATTCTTAACAACTCCTTATTAGTCAAATCAACCAATGATTTAGTATCTTTTATCAGTTCCGATTGGTCAATTCTAATATTTGCTTCAAATTGTGCCATTCATTAACTATTCTTTTTTGAAATAGATACATCTAACCAAATTCTATCAACTGTTGGTAATGAATTATTTAAAACATATTCAGCATCATTATAGATGAATTTATCTTCATTAGAAAAGTTATAATTATTTCTACATTTAAAGTTGATATTATTACTTGTAAATGTTTCATTATTATCTACACCTTTACTACCTGAACTTCTTGAAATATAAACCCTTAATTCTCTTTCTTCGTAAGTATAAGATACATCACCTTTATTATTGATTTTGGTTGATTTCTTCCATATGATTTTATCTTTTAATAGTCCACTTCTCATTACCAATATTTTCTTTTATAAGCTGCTGTAAGTGCTTCAACTACTTTTGTTGTTGTAATACCCACACCTGCAACTGTATCATTTCTTAAAGTATCATATAAATCAGAAGCATAGATAATTATAGCATGTCTTAAAGGTGTTGGTAATGTATTGTATCCTGTTATAAATTCAATTTCAATTGATTCTATTGCTTCAATATCTTCTATTTCAAAATGTGAATAGTATTCATTGATTGATAACCCTGATGTACTAATATTATTACCATCAACAATTAATGATGAAATAGATACAAATGGTGAAGTATAAAATATACCGTTTAAATTATCCTTATCTGTTGATACACCTTGATTTGTGGTTAACTCTATATCAGAATTGATTAAATTACTAACATGTTGTGTTGCAACCTCTATAAGTGATTGTAGATATGTATCATCATCAATGTAATCAATATCAATATTTAGGTGTTGTTTTAGTTCATTAACCGTTAGTGTATAACTGTTTATTGATTTATTAATCATTCATATTCTTTAATTTTTGAAGGGTGTGGTGGTGAAGAATATCACCACCTGAAAAACACCCTGATATATAGAGTTATGGAAGGACGTATTAAACAATCACACCTGAAACACTAAATGCATTAGGGTTTCTTAATGCTACTGCTAACATCTTAACTACTGTTACCTTAACTTGACCTTTATCTGAAAGGGTTACATTATCAATAATTACATGTTCGTTATCGAAATCTAAAACAGTAATTTTTGACATATCACCACCTGCAATTTTGTTTGCTACAGGTGAAAGAGTAGAAAAGTAAACCTTATCACCATCGAAAGTTTCACCAAACTTACCTGACTTCTTGAATAAATTAATACCTGAACCACTATCAATTTTAACTGATTTCTTGCTATAGAACATTGAACGTGACATTACAAATGAATATTCATTATCAATATCACATGCTTCTGCTAATGCATCTACACCTGCTTCATCAACTGCTGTTACACCTGCAACTACTGTTGCACCTGTAAATACTGCGTTAAATACATCTGCTGTTACCTTTCTGTCGATTGATTGACGTAGGTTATTAATTTGAGCTTCTAAACCCTCATTAGTCATATTAGAAAGAGTTTCTAAAGTCCAAACCTTAGTAGCTTGGTATCTTTTAGCTGATACAACAGTACCATTATCTGTTTCTGTTTGCTTGGTTACGCTTGCTAATTCTGCTAATTGTTCTGCAACAATTGCATCTTCATAAGGTAATGTGATAACACCTGAACACCCTGGCATGTAATCAACACCCATTTCAGCCCAAATTGGTGCTTTACCAACTATATCTAATTGTGCTACACTTTGAGGTGTTAACTTTGTAAAGTTTGAACTTTCACCATCACCTGCTGCACGTGAAATTTCAATTGTGTTTTTTGCTGATTCTGTGTTAATCGCTTGTCTAATTATCTCAAGTTGAGTTTTTTCATTCATTATGTTTTTTAATTCATTTTTTTCTGATGCAGAACGTTCAATTTCTTTATCAGTATCTTCTTCTACCTTTTCAGGTTCTTTTTCTTCTTTTTCTTCCTTTTCAGGTTCTTGTTCATCTTTTTCTTCCTTTTCAGGTTCTTGTTCATCTTTTTTAGATGGTTCATCTTCTACTTTTTCATCACCCTTTTCAGGTTCTTTTTCTTGTTCATCTTTTTCAGGTTCTTGTTTTGCTCTTTCAATTTCCTTTTCTAATGAAGCTACCTTTTCTTTTAATTCATTAATTTCTTCATCTGACATTAAATTATCATGATTATTTTTTTCATCATCTTCACCTGAACGTGTGATGATTTTTACAGGTGTATTAGCATATGCACCTTCTGTTACAATACTTACATCTTTTAGAATACTTATCTTTTTAATAGTGCGTAAAATCTTATTACCTCCTAAATATTCATCATCGTAATCAGTAATAATTGCTCTAAAAGATGATTCATATAAATCACCTCTATTCACCATTTCAATAGTATCTCTATGTAATTGTGTATCACCAATCAAAACAGATGCAATTAATTCATTATCAGTAATTTTTATTGATAAAGTTTCTGATTTTGTTCTACCTAAAATCTTTCCTTTTTCATGTTGAACAGTTGCAATAACATCTGATAAATCAGTATCATCTAATGCAGTTTTTTCAACTCTTTCAATTATGGTTTTACCATTTTCTTTAATTGTTCCAATCTTTGAATCTTCGTTGAATTTTATTGCAGTAATATCTAAATATTGATTACCTGAATCTGCATCTGACCTAATGATGATTTTTGGTGTTTTATTATCATTCATTAAGATTATTAGATTGTTTTTTATCCTCTATTTGCTTATCAATCATTGGTGAATCTTTAAGCAATGGGTTATTTTTTCCTTCTTCCTCTAATGGTAAATATTGCGCTTGTACTAAATGGTAATCACCCCATTTACCTGCAACGTGTGGTAAGTTTAATTTATCTGCTACCTGATTAGGTGTCATTATACCATTTGAAATTGCAGTAGATAGTGTTGTTATCTTATCTGCAAATGTTATATCAATCAGTGCATCTAAATCAAATTCAACTGTATAACCTTTAATTTTTTCTTCATCTGTAAACATCTTAAAAGCAATTTCATCTGTATAAATCTTACTGATATTAGCCATTGTATTATTTACAAAGCTTCTTGTTTGTTGCTCAATGTTTTGTGATGTATCATTAGCTGATAACATGTAGTTAGGTATCTGATAGAGTGAAGTAATTGTATCACGTGAAAATTCAAGTGTTTTAATTAATTCAGCATCAGCAAATTTTACTGTTAATGGCGTAATCTTTTCACCTAATGATAAGTGTATTGTTTTACCTGCATTAACTGAACCTGATTGATTACTATCAAATAACTTTTTATCAGCTATCATATTCTCATACTTACCACCACTTGGTATTGTTCTTTCAATAGCAAGTGTTGACATAGCATTATTTCGGTAGAAGTTGTTAATGGTTCTGTTTGCGTTACTCATTAACTGATATGTACCATGTGCTGCTGAAAGTGGTGATAAACCAAATACACCATCATTACTTACCCCTTTAAAGTGTAATATATCCTTACTATTGATGTATTTTCTATTTCTCTTACCTTTTATCCTAATATCTGAATTAGGGTAAATATCGTACTCTAATTGATTATTCTGTAACCTCCAATCTTTTACATCAGATGCAGATACATGTTCTAAACTATCATTGTGAATAATGTAGAAACTATTACCAAAAATATTACGTTCCCATTCAGATGTACTTTTTAATGTTTGTGGGTTAGTATAACCATTTGGTTTAATGTTGAATAAATAACTAATTCGATGGTCTTTTATAACTTGTCCATTTTCATCTTTTACTAATATTGGTAATCGTGAAAAGTTATCAGAAAGGATTTTAACACACGTGTATAAAACAGTAATATTTTCTGCTTCGTAGGATGCATCTAAACCATTTAAAATTGTTTGTGTATGACCATATTTAGTTGATGAACCAACCAACGGTAAACCGTTTAGTAAATCAAAAAATAACATTCATATTTGATTCTTTTTTATTCTTGATTATCAAGAATGTGTGAAAGTGTTGAATACTCACTTTCCATGTATAACGCCAATGATATAATAGTAGAAATAATACTATCAATTGGGTTCAACATTTCATCTTTAATAACACGTATTAAATTAGATGATTGTGAAAATTTTATTCGTGCGTTTGAATTACAATATTTCAAAGCAGGATTAAAACCAAAGTTTATATTTTCACTAATTACCAATTCTTCTAATAATTTAGATGGTGGTGAAAGTGTTGTTATACTTTGTGATACAGGTATTTTTTCAATATGTGCTATATCAATATCTGCTTTAAGTTTATTAACTAAATCTTCTGCTGAATATGGGTCATACCCAATAATTTGAACATCAAAATGTTCTATAATTTCTTTAATATCATGATAGATTAAATCATAATTGATTCTGTTTTCGTGTACCTTAATAAAACCTGCATCTATCATTGGTTGTAAGTCTGCACCATTTGCCCTTACTACCTTATTTCTTTCATTTCCAAAATCATCTTTTCTTGATGGGAAATAATGAAATGGATACACTTGTAATTCTTTTGTTGTTTGGTCTTCAATTAAAACTGTCATTGCAGTTAAATCAACCTTAGTTGATAAATCTAACCCTATCCAAGCACGTGCACCATAATGTTCTTCTAACTTAATTTCAGATTTACAACACTTTTCAAAATCTTCAAGTGCTATAAATGGGTCTTCAATAGAAGTTTGAAATATATTAGCATTCTTCACTAAAAAATGCTTCCATGATGATGGTAGTAATAATGCCTTATCCCTCATTGACAGTAGCCTACTTTCTGATATAGCCGAACCAAGACCAGGATTAGCCTTTTCAAGCACTGAAATATCAGATGATTTTGCTTCTTCTTCACTGTCTAATTGATAGATAGCATAGAAAGTTGCATCATCTTTTATTTTACCATTTAGAACTTTTTTAGCTAATTCTACCTGCTCATATAATGGGTAACCAATAGTAAGAAAACCTGTAGTACTTATGGTTAAGAATAAAGGGTTAGCCCTTGCACCCATACCTGTTATTACAACTTGCTTTAAATCAGCCGTTTTAAATGCGTGGCCCTCATCATATAGACATGCGCTGCAATTTTTTCCATCAGCCTTATCTGCTTGTTGTTCTGATAGTTGAGACAACACATGTAATGAATAACCATCATCAAAATGTAATTCATCACGGTATTGTTTAATTCTCTTTTTAATCATTGGTGAATTGCGAATGATTACTTTACAGTAATTCATAAGTTGTTGTGCTTGCTTCTGAACTGTTGCAGCACCAAATAATTCACCACTCATACCACCATATTTCAAAAGTATTGCAATCATTATTGCAGCACCAAACATTGTTTTACCTGATTTCCTTGCTACTAATACTAATCCTTCAGTGTGAAGTCTTTTATTATCATCTGTTAGTATTGCAAACAGGTTTAGTAAAATCCAACATTGCCAACCATCAGGTAAAAATTGTGTTGGTCTATCCTGTATTGGTATGTACATATGGTAGAATAGAATAGCTATATCCCTAAATGCTAATTCATTATAATTATATTCTTTTCTTAATTCCTGACTTCTTTTTATTGCCTTAATTAAATATTCACCTGCTGCAATCTTACCTGAAAGTACATCATCTTCATATTGAAACGCTCTTTTAATTACTTCATCTTCAAATACATTACTTTCTTTTATTAGTCTTAACGGTTTCAATATTATCTACTCTTTTTTTCAAAGCGTCATCAAAATCATCATCTTTTGTTGGTTGAATTTCTACACCATTTCTTTTCAATGATGCAGGTGTTAACATTAAACTATTTAGAATATTAGCTTTTGTTATTTCCATTTTATTTAATTCATTTAATAATGGATGTGGTACAATTCTATCTGCACCTTCACGGCTTGTTGTCTTAATCGAAAAACCATCTTTTTTAAGTGTTTTTCTAATTTCTTTTAATGAACTATCAACATCTATAAGTTGATGTATTGCAGGTAATAACGATGGGTGATAAATATTTAATTCTTCTAATTTCTTCTTAATTTGTTGCCATGTCATTTTGTGTTACCTGTTGTTTTTTCTGTGTTCCCCAAATCACCCCTGAAACACGATATTTTATGTAAGTCTTAGGGTGGTGTGGTTCAGGTACTTATGAGCTTTTTCATTTAATATACCCTCCACCGCTTATTATTTTTTATTTGGGAATGTGAATAAATCATTCATTAATTGATGATTTATCTTTTGTTCTCGATTAGTTTTTAAACTATGACATTTATTACACAATGACATTAAATTATTATCATCATATAACATTGAATGGTTATCACTGTATACATCATCAAGTGTTAATGGTGTGATATGGTCAACAACATCAGCTTCTTTTATTATATCTTTCTTCTTACATCGTTCACATAATGGATTAATGAAAATATAATAGTTTCTAATCTTTTGCCATTCAGAACGATTATAGAAACCTGATTGTGATACTTCGCTATAACCTTTCTTATACTCTTTCTTCTTAATATCCCATTTGAAAGAATATCTTTCTTTCTTCCTCACCCTAATAGATAGGCTTGATTTTGTAGTTAGCTATATTGTAATGCTTTAAATACTTCTCTAACTCCTTCTTAGTCTTAAATTCTTTATCTAATTCTCTAATATGACCACCTTTACCTGTATATGTTGCTGTATAGGCTTTTGCTTTCTTAGCCATTATTCATTGATTCTTTTTTGATATTCAAGAAATTCTAAATATTGCTTTTTCTTGATTTTATGCTTTCTATCTTCTTCCTTATACCACTTAATCAACTGCTTATACTTCTTATCTAACCACTTATGATTAAGTACTATCATTGAAATAATAATATCGGTAACCATTAGTGTATTTATAGATGATATAAACACATCAGGATTGATTATAAGAAGTAATGGATAAGTAAGTAATTTAAGAATTATTAAACTACTTATTATCACATGTTTCTTCATCTTGTGTTGGTTTAATTTCCTCTTTATTTAATTCTTGAATAGCTAATGCTTTAACCGTATTATTCAGATGAATAAATGATACATTAGTTATTGCATTTTGTGCTATTACAATTAAATCATTTAATGCAGCACCATCAACTTTTAAAATTTGTCTTTCTTCCATATCTCTATTATATCTTTTTTATCAGCTTAATTAAGTGGGTGGATAGGTTTTACTATTCAGATGAATAAACCACCCTGTTTTTATAAGCTAATTATGTTTTAATCTCTTTTGTTATATCCCTATACTATATAGACGAATAACTTTGTTAATAAATGGTGTTTTTTTCAATTATTTTTAAAATATTTTCAAAAACATCATTTAAATCATTTAAAGTGTGTTTTGAGTAGTAGTTTATGAAATGATATAACCCTTATATAGTTAACCCTTTTCATAAACTACTACTCAAATTAAATTCAATTTATTGATGATGTAATTATAATATTCTTCATCAGCTAATTTTTCAAAATCATTCAATACTATATCATCTTGTATATTATTTAAATACTTTACTTTACTACTATTCTTTTTATAACCATCAATAATTGCATTTCTTACTGATGCACCACATTCTTTTTTACTTTGAATAACATTAGTATTCATCATCTTTAACACCTGATTCATAAAGTAATCTTCTTTGGTCATAGATTGACCATCAATAATTTCAGGACGTTGATTATACTTATCAATATTTTCAATGAAGAATTTAGTAATTTCTACCTTATATTTTTCTGATAGTTCAACAGATGATGGTGGTGGTGTATCTTCTTCTAAATAAGCTTTATTTGCACCTGATTTGAAGATTTGTCTAATTGGCTTATCGAACAGAATAGATTGATATTGACTATCTGTAATATTGAAGTATTCTAATAGTTCTTCGTGTGGTAATGTACCGATGTAAAGGTCTAATAGTTCACGGTTTGGTAATTGTTTAATTCTTTTTCTATTCAATTCATAGTTTATTGTTTTTTTACCCTATCGGTTATCTTTTCTATTTTACTTTTTCTTTGTGCTATTTCCTTACATTTAATAATATAACTGTAAATAACATCAGCATCAGATGTTATTGGTAGTGGGTTTAGTTCTTTATCGTTTAACCTGATATAAATAAGTTTATTATGTGGGTCAAATATTGTTACTATTTTGTCTTGTCCTTCATTCAACCACCACGCCATCATCAACATCTTCTTTTTTCAAAAAGTAATAATTCTTACCAACTACATCTTTTTTACCTTGTATATCAAAATCATAACATATACAATAATGGTCGGGTAATTCTTCAATCAATAAGATATTATTATACCTTATATTTCTTGATTTGAACGCTTTAATTATTTGTTGTTTGGTCATTACACATCGTTTCTTTTTCTAAAAGATAATTCAGCTTCTAATTCTTCAATTTCATCTTTAATTATTCTTTTTCTGTTTTCCTTTTTCTTAATCTGCTGTTCAATTTCGGTTAATGTAATTTTATAGTCATTGATTTTAGATTGTATCCTTTTCTGCTCTATATTCATTTTATTTTAGTTATTTTTTAAGAGTAAACCCTATACTGTATATATCAATATCTGAAAGTCATTTTTTTCCATTTTTGAAGAAAAAAAAATAAACTTTTTTAATCATTCACCCTATCTATAATATAGAGTTCAGTAATTTATAAGGTTTATTTTTTATTTTTAGTTTGACCATCTTTCATTAGTTTGAAAGGTGGTTTTTTTATGTGGATATATTGAAGAAATAACCGAGAAATGTATATGAATTAGTTTAAAAATAATTTTGAGTAGTAGTTTAAGAAAAGAGGTAACCTATATAGGGTTATATCATTTCAAACATTACTACTCAAATTAACCTTTAAAGGCTTTAAATGGTGATTTCAAATATTTCTTTCACTTTTTTGAAAAAAAACTTTCAATTTTTCAACTTTTCATCTGAAAATATCAATATATACCTATATAGATTTAATGTAGTCTATGATTAAAATTCATTTTATGGTTCGGTGGATGGTCGGCCAATCATCCACCACTTTTTAAAACCTGAATGAATTAAAAAATGAACCATAAAAAGAAATGAACAATGAGTTATTCACTGACAAAAATTTTATTGAACAATTTAGAACAGAAATAGAACTAAATATCTTTGATAATATCAAAGAAACAACAGCTACTACAACAGCATTTTTAGCTGATTTCAGCAAATATTTCATTCAACCCGATACAACCAAGATAGAAAGAAGGTTAATTCAAATTAACCCTTTTAAAAGTTATAAAAAGAACAAATCAAACGCTTTATTACCTCACACAATCATAGTTGATATTGATTTTAAGGAACAGGAACAAATCAACCTATTTCTAAAAGATACACAATCTTCAACATTAGCTGAAGGATTAGAAAGAACACTTAACAATTTTAAAAATGATTCAGCTTGTTTAATAGCTGCTTACTCATCATCAGGTAAAGGCATTAAAGCAATCTACAATGTAATATCTGATTACTATTTCAATCATTATACATCTTTTGATGCTGATAATTCAACATTAGTAGATATGCTAATGATAAAGAATTATGAAGTAGTTAAAGAACATCTTAAAAAAATCAATCTTTATTCACATTTAGATTCAGATGGTAATGAAGTAGGTTATCTGGACCCATCAGCAACCAATGTTACACAAGGTATTTTTTCAAGTAATTCAATCTATCACTTTAATTACTATGCACATATCCTAAAATATAGAATTGATGGTGTTGCTTTTGATTCTGAATTGAATTATAAATCAAAAACATCGTTATCTGTAGAACAAACAGCATCACTAAATAACCTATATGCGAGCGATTTTTTAAAGTATCTCTTTCAAAAGAATAAAGAAGCACATGTTGATGAAGAAAGTAAAAAAGAATGGCTTAAAATCCTTGATATACTATCTTCAAAAATGGCGCATCTCCAACCATCGTTATCTTTGCGCTTTTCCTTGAAATATCTTGATGATGAGTATAGACAACACTTTTACAATTTCTTCTGTAAGTTATATGTAGGTAAGAAAAGACACATGTTTTTAAGTAATTATGAACAGTTTGTAAAACACTTACATACTCTTAACGCTACATATATCACACCATTATCTTCATTGTTTGGTGATATTTATAGCGTTAATCCTTTGCGTAATTCTTCATATAACAGTGATTTTTTCAATAATAAATATGATTTGATGCTTTCATATGATGAATATATTTCAGAACATCAAACCACCTTATTTGATGCTTTTGATAGTAATGAAAGAACAGTATTAAAAGCAGAACCAGGTGCAGGTAAAAGTACATTATTACAAGACTATTTTATTAAGTCTTTAGCAACTGATTTAAAACGTGTTGTATTCGTAATACCTAAAAATTCATTACTTGACCAACAACATCATATAATTGAAAGTAAATTAGAAGCATTCAATAAAGGTAGAGGTGATAAAATAAGATTAGTAAAAAATTACGGTATAGGTAATAGATACATCAAAGATGATTATTCATCAGATGAAAGATTATTAATTCTATCATCTACACCAAAATTAAAATATGTATCTGATGCAGAATTAGTATGTGTTGATGAAATTCAGAATTTAGTGTTCTATTCAAACGAAATTCTTTCAAATATTCCCGATGTTAAATTAATCCTAACCAGTGCAACACCTGAACCTTATTTAATAGCTAAATCATCATACTATTACATCAACCTGAACAAGAACAATAAGAAGAAAAAAAAGCTTACTAAAATAATCTCTAAGCATCACACAACCACATTAAAAGGTTTGATTGATGGTGATAGAAAGCAGTTGATTTTTTACAACAATTTCGATGCATCAAAAAATATAGCTGAAACTTTTAAAGATGTTGATTTTCACTATTTGAATAGTCAAGTTAAGAATGAAAAAGATGTAAAAGATGTGGTTATTGACCAAGAACTGAACCACACACACTACATCAGTACATCATTTATATCTGATGGTATCAACTTCAATAACATTGAATGGAATGATTTAATTATTATTGAAAACTCTACTTTATCACCATTTGAAATTGAGCAATTAAGTAACCGATTTAGAAAAATAAAAAACCTGAATATCTACCTATTATCAAAAAGTAGAACAGATAGTTTTTTAAAAAATGTTGATTTCACGAATTTTCATGATGATACATACTATCAGCAACGATTGAAAGAATTAAGAAAGAAAGAAGCTTTATTAAACGCTAATTTCATTGATGGTAAAGAGTATGTAAATAGTAATTACTTCATCAAGTTAGAAAATACAGGTAAATATGTGTTAAATACTGATGCAATTAAGTTAGAAATCTACAATAATACATACCATCAGCTTTACATGAATAAGATAGATATTTGTGATGCTTCATTAAACTACTACTTTGATACTGAACAGGTTTTTATATTGAAAGGTAATGATGATAAATTAGATTCATCTAAAATATTAGCTGATATATTTATTCAACACTACAAAGAAATCATCAACCATTTAACCAACACACCACACCTTCAATTTATAGGTGAATTTGGTGATGTTGATATTAATAATGATACTCTATCTGTTATCAAATTCAACCAATCATTCTATACTAAATTAGTTGGTAGGTGTAATGAAATGAAGATGTTAGATATTGATATAGATGATAACCTACACAATGTAGTGCAGAATGATAATGTGTTTGCACGTTTTTTAGCACGTCAAAAGAAATTAAAGTTAGATGAAAGTAATGGTAAACAATTAGATACACTATCTAAATTAGCTTATGAGCGACAAAATAAGATGATTGATATTATTTCTAATAATATTGAAATACATGATGGTTACACACGTGCAACAAAAAGGAATCCGATACAACAGCATTATAGATACATTCTAATTGATGATGTAATATCACACTTTGAAAATAATGATAAAGATTATAAATATTTTGAAAATGAAGATGGTAAAAAAGAATTTGAAAAAAATAATAAATCTTTAGGTATTTATTTAAGCTTCATAAAACGCTTTATATCAGGTAAGAAAAGCAAAAGAATTAATGGTTCACCAAGAAAAATTTACTTATTAAAATGATTTTGGAAAAATATGACTTTTAGAATTAAATAAATACTACTAAAAGAAATATTACAACCATGAATGATGAATTAAACAAACGTGAATTACATGACATATTCAATCAGCAAATTGATAACAATATTAGTGCTGAACAATTATTAGATGAATGGTCATATTTAAAAAGTCAAAAGCTAAGAAAAAAGAAAATTGATAAACTAAAATCAATTATAAAATCAAACCCTAACCAAAATGAAACTTCTAACTAAGAAAAAGATAACAACATCATCATTAATATGCTCGATTCCTGTACTAACATATTTAGTACATCCACCTGCAACTATTACTGCATTAGCTTTTGTTGTATTTGCTTATACTACACCATTATATGAATGGTTGATAGGAAAAAAAGAAGATGAAACCAATGGTAAGATTAAATGATTATAGTCATATTCAACTGTCAGATATTGACATTAAAAAAGATGGTAGTATTGAAGTACTAATCTTTTTATCTGATGATTGGTGGTGTTGGGAAAAATTCGAAAATCTACAACCTAACCTTCAAAGAAAAATTACTTGTCTTTTAAGAAAAGAGAAGATTGAAAAAATAATGAAAAAGATAGATGAAGAATAACACATTCCAGTTCGGACAACATATAGCATTAGTAAGCAGTCAATTAAGCCTATCAGGTAGCATAGTAACACATGATGATGATAGTATATTAATCAAAGTACCTGTGATTTCATTGAAGAAGAAAGAAAAATTGTTATCATCTATCAACTTCTTACACTATAAAAAAGTAGGAATAGTTGAAGTATTTGAAGATACCGATGGTATTATTGATGATGTTTATTTTAAATTTATTTGTTAATTTTGAGGTAAACATTTTAAAATTAAAACTATGAGTGAGAAAAAATTTAGTAGTGCAGAAGTTGCCAAATCAATTGAAGGATTATTAGAAAAAAAGCAACCAAAAAGCTATTACCAATCTTTAATGAAAGCATTAGGTGAACAGCCAACATTTGAATTGATAAGTAATCTAATTAGATTTTCAGTATTTGAAGAAATAGATAATTATAGAAGTGTAGCTGAATTAGCAGATGATAAAGTAGAAGAAATGAAAGCTGCTGAAATAGAAAAATTAGAAAAAAGATTAAAAGAATTAAAAGGTGAATAACACCT
This sequence comes from Carboxylicivirga agarovorans, assembly GCF_050589845.1. NCBI lineage: Bacteria > Pseudomonadati > Bacteroidota > Bacteroidia > Marinilabiliales > Marinilabiliaceae > Carboxylicivirga > Carboxylicivirga agarovorans. The sequence continues at coordinate 199,749 of NZ_JBNGPA010000001.1, forward strand.
ACATCTACCTCATTTAAAGAGCAATCAATTATGGTTGCTCTTTTTTTTTTGATTTTTTTTTAAACTTTTTTCAAAACTCATACTACAAATAGGACCGTTGGGTATTATAAGTAATAAATAAATAATTAAATTTTAAATAATATGAAAGAAAAAGTTTTAAAAAAAATGAATAAAGAAAAAGCATTAAATAATTTCTATAAAGAAGTTGATGAACAAAGTAAAAAATTCGGTGATATCTATGAAATAGAACTATGTGCAAATTGTCTTTCATCTGATGTTGTTGTTATCTACAATGGTGTACATATTGCACCGAATGAAGGTGGTAAGGTTGAAAAAATTGGTAATTACGTAGATAGTTATTGTAATAAGTGTAATTATATGGGTACGAAAATTTTTAAAAGCAATGAAGAGTTTGAAGATTATTTGGATGAAATATTTTAGAGTTAAGTATTCAACTAATTCATTTATAGTTTATAAAAAGAAGAAGGTGAATGAACTACTTTTCGTGTTGAAGAAAAATAATGATGCAGTTGAAATTAAAAAAGCTGCTTAAATTATGAAGCGATGAAAGAACTAAAAAAACTATGGATATGAAAAACCCTTAACAGCTAATTGTTAAGGGTTTTTTGTATAATCTAATTTAATACTTCACCATCATCACTTATATCTTTTACTATCGGTATCTTCTTCATAATTAGATTATCAAATGTTTCATTTTTTCTGAAACTAAACACCCTGTTATTAAAGTTTTTATCAAAAGTGAGGTTAGGTATCTTTATTAAAAAATCTAATTTACTACCTGTTAGAAAATATCTTTTTAAACCACCAACAAATTCAACACAAACAATCATATTAGTTGAATGTAGCTTATCTTCATAAATAGTATAAAGGTGAATTTTTGAAACCACGTTATCAATTAACCTTCTTAATTTAGCTGCATCACCTTTTACATTACGTAGAAATGATTTATAATCATTGAATTTCTCTTTATATTCCTTTAGTTCAGATATTTCAGTTTTATAACTATCAATATCATTAGATAATTTTTCTTGTTTCTTTTTTATGGTAGTGTGTTGTTTTTTAAGTAATTCAGCATCAATGAAAGTTAGTGAACTAACATTACTAACAAATCTTTCTTCTTCTTTAATAGCTTCTTCTAATTCTTTCTTTGATTCCTTTATAAATACCTTAATATCGCTGATTTTTTCATCAATGTTATTTAATGATACATCATCAGTAAAAGCGTGGTAAAGTTCGTTTTCTTGTTCTATTAAGAACTTCCAAACAGCACTATTTAATTTATCAACCCTGATTGAATGCGTATCAACACATCTTTCATTATACTTTCTACCATGACATTTATAACGTGTGTAAGTACGTGGATTACCCTTATATTTTGTTGTATTTCGTGTGATGGTCATTGCACAACCACATTCACCACATCTTACAATTTTAGATGGTAACAGATAATTATATCTGTTTGTATGACCAACATTAGAACGTGAGTTTCTAATTTCTGCTGCTGCTTCAAAAAGTTTATCTGAAATTATACGTGGTGTTGGGTAGTTCCCTTGTTTGATATACTGTTTATTTGCTAATATCTTATTAATAGTAGTATCACACCACTTATCACGCTTAATCATCTTTTTCCTATTCAACAATTTACCTTCTTCGTGTAGGTTTTGATGTTTAGTAGGAATACCATGATTATTAAGATATTGCATTATCTTTTTACTACCGTACTTACTATCAACGTAAAGTTTAAATATCTTCTTTACAATCTTCTTTTCATCATCATTTATAGTTATTTGCCCTGATTCAATATCAACATTATAACCATATGCTGCATAACTTAACCCTGGACTTAAACCATCATTTTTACGCTTTAAAACACCTTTTTCTTTCCTTGCTTCAATTGTAGATAGTTCATTTTCAGCGATTGAAGATATTATTGAAAATACCATCTTTGTGGATGGGTCAACAGTGTAATTACCATTTCTATCAGTGTGAAAAAGTGATATTTGCTCTTTTAGTGAAAATATATTTACCTCTAAATCAATTAGTTCATCCGTTACAGTCATCACATCGGAATTTTTACGACCAAAACGACTAATTTCATGGATACCGACTTCATCCACTTCATCTTTATTAGCCCTGATATACTCCATCATTTCTTTATACACAGGTCTATCAAAGATTGGTAGTTTACCTGATTTCTTTTCTTCGTACACCTTTACTATATTGTACTTGTTCTTATCCTTATAATGTTGTTCTAACATTAAAGTAGATGATGAAGTGTCTTGTCTTTTCGTTGACACACGGCTGTAGATAATTACATTCTTCATTTTCAATCATTTTGATTATTGACATTTCAAATATAATTATAGTTGGATTATTTTCCTACGGTATTGGTCAGTCGGCGCACCAGAATGTAGAGGAATACCGCCGCAGATCTCCTGCGTGGAATACTCATAAATTTAAAAACACACCATTGCTTATACATACCAACACAAACGATAACGATGTACATGTATTGGAAGTGGAGCATTTAATTAAGTCATTAAAAGCTGATAATAAACAGTTCGATTATGAGATTTACCAGGATGTGCCGGGTGGACATTCCTTCGATCGTATGGACACAAAAACAGCCAAGGAAATACGAGTGAAAATATATAAACACATGAATAAATACCTCAAACCTGAGAATCCGATTAACAATCTACAAGATATTCAAAAAGCCGGATACCGCTTTTAAGTATAATAAACGGATGTCAGAAATTCAGATTGAATGTACTGTTTACAACTAATAGTGCCTTATTTTATCGCTTATAAATTTCTGACATCCGCTTTTACTTATACTGCTAGTTAGGTATACTTAATGTTTCATAAGACCATTGAAGTATATCACCTGTGTTGAATCAACCGGTATTTCGTATGATACTTCAAGCCCTGCCGGCATTGGAGAAACATGGATGGTCATTTCGAAACCATCCTTTTGCTTCGTACAACTTATTGCATATGGTTCCCCCACACTAAAGTCCTTCACCTCATAAAAACAATTTTGCTTTGTTCCATCTTTGAAGTAAATATTAGCAAGCTCATCTGCCATAAATTCCAGCTGATAAATATTATACCTCTGCAATGAATCGGCTATTGTAAACGGATTATGACTTACGAGACCTGATTTAGTTCCTTCTCCCTTCAATTGCATTGGACTTAAATACAAGTTCCACAATCCCAACAACTCATTTGGTGTGTTTGGATACGAAGCTTCAGTAAGTTTACCATTCAACATACGTACATACAAATCATTTTGAACAATGAGGTCTTGCTGATAACCCTGAAGCCGGCTTAGCGAATCAAGCAAATAAATCGTTGAATCTTCCAGTAATTTATAGCGCTCGGTATTCTTGTTCCAAACACTATCAAAAAGTGAAACTCCAGCCTCTATGGGCTCATTCACCAGGTCTTTGTCAAGCATTGACAGTTTTACATGCCGATAAAAGGCATCGTACTTTTTCCATTCTTCAATCAATTGACCATACTCAACAACCAATCTCAAATGAGATTTATACAGAGTATCGAGCGTAAATTGAACCTCTCTCTTGGTTTGAGCACTTGTCGAACCAGATAAAAAAGCCAAAACAACAACCACGACCAACAACATGCTTTTTTTTATCCCAATTTTCATTTCTCAGTGATTTTATATTTAATATTTCTATAAAATATTGAAAAGTATTGTGCTTGTCCAGTATGAATTGGTTAATAAGTGTTTATTTTCAAGAGCAGTACGATATGGTGGGCAACAAGATTATAGTCGTATATTTATTCATCAAACTACTAGCTATGAAAACACTTATATTCAATATACTCATTGCAGTAAGCACCCTGACTTACGCACAAAAACACCATGACAAACAAGCTGTTCAATTATCAACACCCAGTGGCATACTGTGCGGCACCTTACTTGTTGCCGACTCAATCAATACAACTCATGTTGCCATTATCATCCCCGGCTCAGGTGCCACTGACCAAAACGGGAATTCGGGAATGGCAATGCATACCAATGCCTATAAATTGTTGGCAGAAGAATTGGCGAGGAACAAAATTTCAAGCCTCAGATTTGATAAACGGGGAATTGGCAAAAGCAGTAATGCTGCCATACAAATAAGTGAACTGCGTTTTGAAAACTTTATTGACGATGTAACGCTCTGGACAAACATGCTGAAATCTGACCAACGCTTTAAGAAGGTATATTTAATCGGTCACAGCCAGGGTTCATTAATCGGTATAATGACAGCACAGGCAAGCACTGTTGATGGTTTTATATCCATTGCAGGCGCAGGTTATTCCATTGATAAAATCCTGAATAAACAGTTGAAAAACAAGGTGTCAGAGGAACTATATAAAGAATCTACCACCATACTGGCATCTCTGAGAAAGGGCGAAGCGGTTGATTCTGTCAGCCCCTGGTTATACAGTGTCTTTTCACCATTGATGCAACCTTATTTAATATCATGGATACAATATGATCCCTGCAGCGAGATTAAAAAGTTGGATATTCCATCTCTTATTATTAATGGCACAACCGATATTCAAGTATCAGTCGATAATGCAGAAAAGCTTCATGAGGCTGCAAAAAACTCCCAATTGCTGATCATCGATAACATGAACCATGTATTAAAGGAGGCACCCCTGGAACAGAAGTCAAATATTGCAACCTACAGCAATGGAAAACTGCCAGTTGTTCCACTATTAGTTGAGGGCATTGTTGATTTTATTGGTAATTAAGTACGCATTAAAGCAACCATTCAAAAGAACTTGCATCTGCTATATTAATTAACAAAGCTAAAACCCGACACATGAAACAGCTTGGTATTATTTTTTGCATAAGTTTATTGCTGATATCCTGCAGCGTTGAGAAAGACGAACCCATTGGCAAGTGGAAAGATAACATTCATCTTTCTGTTAAGAGTGTTGACCTTGGTGCCGATGCCAGCTCGGCTACCATAACAACTAAAGGCGAATGGTGGTGGATCAGCGCCATTGAAATCAATGATAACATCTATCAGTATTATGGTTCAGAGGAAGTTGATATGGAAAAGAGTTCCTACATTATTGAGGAAGATGCATTCACTTTTGAACGTATAGAAAGCACTACAATGATTATCTCTTTACCAAAGAACACAAGTGGCAAAGTAATTCACATGTCAATTACACTGCAGGCCGGCAATTATTTTGATTACGTGAACATCAGTCAGGCCACTCAATAATTAATACTCTTTTACAACAATGAGGGTGTCCTGTATCAGACACCCTCTTTTTGTATTCTGCTTTCAACAGGCATGATAGAAAGTCTGTATAACAGAAAGAATACAAAACAGAAACCAAATGCGACAACCAGCTCCAAACACATTCAATGACCAATCTCCAGTGTCTGGATTATTCACGGTTTTGACGCATTACAATTAATATATCCAGCAATCCAGGGAAACAGCATCAGCCACCTCTTCTGTATATGCTTTGGTTTTAAAATAATCCTCACCGTTATCGTATTCACTCTGGAAATTAAGGTTTTGTCCGGCAAAAATAAATGATTCGGCATCCATATTAACTTCTTTAATACAGAACTGCTTGTCCTTATTTTTAATCAACCTGTTTTGTGCTGCTGCCAAATTCATAAGACCCTGGCTTATTTGTGCCACCGGTAAAGCTGGATATTCATCAAAATGTCCTACACACCATTCCGGTTTAACTTCCCCAAGTGAAGCTGAACTTGTATCAAGACATAGGTTCATATCATACAGCTTAACCACATCACCATAAGGGCTAAAACCATTGGCTCTGAATTCTGATGATTTGTACTTGCGGAAGAAACGCTCAAACAATTGAACTGTTAAAACCGAGTACTGCACCTTGGCGGTATACAATATTTTACCTTCACTATCGTGTATAGCTCCTTCTGCCACACCAAATTTCTTATTAAAATCAATGGCATTCATTATCCCCCTGTAGCTTGTTCCGGTACAAGGGCGATCATGGACCCTTTTAAGCGTAGCCTTACTTGCTAAATAAAAATGCTTGTTTTTTACAGGATTGATGTTAGCAACTGCCAAACTACCTAAAATGGCAATATGACGACCTGCTTCTGCTAATGTAATTCCTTCAACCTGACTGGCATCGAAAAGCTCTTGTTCAAAAGATGCTGTCACTGTTGTTCCCTGAGTACGAATATCCTTTAATGAATTGTACGGATAAGTGACCTCAATCAACTGGTTTAAATCTTTCATGACTTTAAAACTTTAGATTAATAAATTAGGTCTGAGATACTTACATCTAAAGCTCTGGCAATCTGGTCGAGTTTTAATATGGTTATATTGTATTTCCCATTCTCAATATAACCCATATACGATCGATCAATACCTGCTTTAAAGGCTAGTTTTTCCTGAGAGTATCCTCTTTCCTTTCTCTTTTTTCTAATATTAACTCCAATAACGTCTAACATTTCACACTTGAGTTTTGGCAAATTTGATATTATTAAAGTCACAAGTCTACAGAGTATACTCGGTATTTTCAAGAGCCTCTTATTCAACATAATTATATTGCTGGAAAATAAAAAAGCCACCCCTAAAAAGAGGTGGCTCTATATGCTTTTAATTTATTTTATGTTTATCTCATGTTACTCGTACGTATTAGACCTTAAAGACCTCAACCAACTTATTCATTTCATTAGCCTGTTCGAAAAGTCGTGTTGCACTGGCACTTAACTCTTCACTACTGGCACTGTTTTCCTGTGTAATTTCATTTAACTGTTGCATGGATATGGAAATTTGTTCCATTGCCTTTGTCTGCTCCATTGAGCTATTGGCAATTTCATTAACCATTGTCATGGTCTTCTGAACCTCCGGAACCGTTCTTGTTACATGCTCATTTGATTCCATTGTCAGTGATACCGAAACAGAAGCTTCCTTCGTTATACTCTCAGCGATCACTTCCGTGCTCTCTGCCAGCTTCTGCACCTCCTTGGCCACAATGGCAAAGCCCTTACCATGCTCAGCCGCTTTAGCAGCCTCTATTGATGCATTTAAAGCCAGTATTTTGGTATTAAGTGCAATTTCATTGATCGACATTGCATCCGTATTAATTTTCTTCATCGCATTGCTGGTCATGGCTGAAGCGTTGGATACATTCTGGATTCCTTTTTCAGCATTCCTGGAGATCTTTTCTGCACTGTTGGCATTGTACGAACTCTGCTGAATATTACTGTTGATCTCTTCAATGTTGGCACTTATCTCCTCAATATTTACAGCCTGCGTGTTAGATGTTGTACTTAAATGACTGGCCGAATTGGCCACCTGATCACCATGGTTGACCAGCTCAGCCGATATTTGCTTTATCTCCCTGATAATGCCAGAAATATTAGCACTCATTTTTTGCAGGTCGCGGCTGATAACACCAAACTCATTGTTTTCTTTTATCTGATCCAGGTTCTTCGCTTTTACCAAATCACCCTGTTCCAGGCTGGCAATGATCTTTTGAATATCACCAATCGGTTTTTTTACCACTTTTTGCAAAACATAAACCGTAGCGAACAAAGCCCCCAATGCCGGTACAAAAAGCCAGTAGTTGTGCGATACCCCAAAACTAAAAGCCGTAAAAGCCAATGTTGCCAAACTGGGTAAAAAATAAAGAGCCACTTTCCAAATGATAGACTTTCTACCGATATAATAAACTACAGGCAGGTAAAATAAAGAACTGGCAGTTAAAAGAATCACGTATTCCAAGTATACATTCATGATACTTTGCGTTAAAAAATATAAATAATTAGACAGATTGTTGTTTTACAAATATACATATTGCAATTTTCTTACAGCAATTAGTAGTTAACAAATTGTATTACTACGGTTACATTAATATTAGGTTACAGTTAACCTAATATATTTAATTAGTTATTAATATTTTGACCATTAAAAAGAGCCTGAACAGGCAAGAAATACAGCTGTAAGCAACCATTGATTTGAGCCCCTGTTATGAGTACCATTTAGTAAATATTACCTCTATTTAGTCATGGTTTTTCTCAGTGCTCATGATAAATATCGTCAATTTATTTTTGAAAGTATGGTGTAATAATTATACCGAGTATATCCCGTTTACCTTAATGTGCACAAGCAGATTTTTACAGTACTGGCTCCACTTGCTTGTCATCTCATTATCCCCACATTCTAATTACCCAAACAGCCAATCGAAACATGTATCAATAACAAAACAAGCTTCAAACCGCAATGGCAGATACCTGCAAAAAAGGTGATACACGTCTGTGCATCACCTTTAAATCTCCCAATTAGTAGTATTTAACCTATATTGAATCAGTATCTAAATTACTTAATAATTTGATTTTACCAAAAAAAGGATGATAAGCTAACGTTATCACCCTTTTGCATTATGAGTATGTATTCTGTTTTCTTTGTTACGCCTGTTTTAAAATCATAATTCATCAATCAGGCATCCTTACATCTTTTAGTTTATCACCTCGTCAATACTAACATTGCGCCTCGTATGATCAGTATCATAGTCAAAAACCATATTACCATCGGGCAACAGTGTAATGGAATTTAAATCGTACCATATTATGGCTTTGCCAACCTCTACTCCATTTAAAAACTTAATATGGTAATTGTCATCGTTGGGCCTGGTAATTTGCAGGTTACTGTTATTTTTAATTTTCATTGAAAACAAGGACACATTACGTTCCTTGTAGGTTTCAATCTTTACAACGCCTCCATCGTTAATAACAAACTGCATACTTAGCAGACTTTTATAAACATCAGGATTGTGTTTATAGAAATCAGGATTATGCTTGTTCATCAGGTTACGAACGGTGATACCAGAGATACGGCCACCATTTTGCGACAATAGCTTCAGTGTTGAAAACAAAGCCACCATATGACGGTTCACATCCTGCCCTTCAAACGCCCTCATGTATGATTCAATTTGTCCCTCGGCACTAAACTCAGCGCTTGACAGAATAATAGGTACATCTTTGGTCAATCCTTCTATTTCTCCAACTACACCGCGCACTACCACCTCATTTTTAGAGTCGATGGTAATTTTAGGTTCAAAGCTGATCTTGTCGGTTGGGAACGATAGCAAATCTATTTTGGTACCATCAGCTTTATACTTGCCGTAAAAAGCGAGCTTTTTGCCTTCGGGCACTTTAAAATCGATGGTCTCATTAAGTATGGGTTGCGCCCTTCCCGAGAGACCCAATACGAGGTGTGCAGCCTGTTCGCTTTTCCCAAGACGGCGACGATCCATACTTATCGTACCCGTATAATTAATGAGGGCATATACATTCCCCTCTTTGCCAGCGTTAAAAGCCTGTGTAAATCCGTTATTACTGCAATTAACGGGTTTGAACCACTCCAGTGAGCCTCCCTGGTCAAAGGTGGCAAACCACAAATCGCGGGTTCCTCCCACTGCTGTGTATTGATTGGATCCAATGGTAATATCGTTGATAAACCAACCGCTTACCATCATCTTTCCGTTCTCGGCAACTGTGCGGTCGGCAATAACTATATTGCCTTCATTACCGTTTTCCAGTGAACGTGCGATTATCTGCCAGATGTTATTCAAACGACTGTCGTTATTGATCTTTATGGCCAGCGGTGTGTACCCTTCATATTCGGGCATAACAGAGCCAATAGGTGCATTAATATAAGTTGGATCGGTTATGGTATAACGACGCCCGTCAACCAGGAATGAATAGCCTTCAACAGGTCCTGAAAAAGAAACAGCTGCAGCCATATGGCTGAAATAAGTGATCGCTATCGCATCGAGCCCAAGCAACTCATTCACCAGGCGGGTAAACAATACAGTGCGATCTTCACAATCGGAATACGGATAATAAAAGATCTCATCGGGGAAAAACATCTTTTCCCTGTTGAACTGATCGCGATCTGTTTTATACTCAAAAGAATTATGCAGGTAATCCAGCAAATAGGTAACAGCCTGTGTCTCATTTTTCCCTTCAATGCGTGGTTGAATGTGCTCGTACAAAGCTTCTTTAACATTGGCAGACATAGCGGCATTCAAATACACTGTATTTACGGTTTGCGGATAGCTGTTTAAAAAGGCCATTATCGTTTTATCCATCTTTAGCTGCAAAGGCTGCGTTTCGTTGGGTAAAGTGGTTTTGCGCACAACCGTATTGCGCTCATCTGTATAATTAAGTGCAAACGGTAAATGCAAATCCACTTTTTTGGTAGCCCCGCCAAAATCCTTCGTATAGGTCATCATATTTTTAATGCCCTTCTTTGAGCTCATCAGGTAAAAGTTACTACCGTCAATATTGTAAAAAGGCTTTTCGTAAACCTCCTGCATAAATGGCAACAGCAAATACACAGTGCTACCTGAATAGCCAATCTTAGCCTGGTAACCAGCCTGATTCAGCATCGCCCAAGTCCACATGGTACGTCCGTTGGCAGTTGAGTGCAATTGGCGTGATGTCAGATCAATTAGTTGATAAATACCCCAGTCATTGAGGTTTTTATCTTCAGCATATTTCAATAAAGACTCGAGATATACCTGGTAATAGGTGCCCGTAAAGTCATCCCAGTATCCTGCAAAAGCTGCTGGCTTCACCGTTTTGATGGTCAAGGCGCTCATGCGCTTATCGACCACAAGACTGGCCTGACTTCCAAAAAAATCAATGCTTACATCTTGCGTATAAGCCTCGCTGCCGGCGGGCACCTTAAAGATTGGGGAGATCGAAAAGGCAGCTGCATCGGCAATAACCACATCGGGCTTTACCGGTGCCGGCAATTCTATTTCAACCGGGTCTCTTTTTTCAGGGATATCAACACGGTCGGGTTCTTTAATTGGATCCAGTTTATCTACCGGCTTTACTTCAATATCTTTATCAGGTTTATAAACCGGCTGATCAATTGGTTTTGGAACCTCAACGGGCTTCACCTTTTCTTCGGTTGGCTCCACTTCTGTAAAGCCTTTTTTAAGGTATTTTTTAAAGGCCTGGTTCATTGCTTTTAAACGTGCGTCGTATTCTTCCTGCATCCGTTTCATGGTGGCCTCATAGTCCTGGTTCATCTTAGCCATGCGCGCATTGTACTGATCATCCATTTTTTTAAACGGATCATCCTGATCAATCTGCGCTGTAGATAAGAGAGTTACGCCAATAAAGACAAATAAAGATAAGAGTCGTTTCATAGCTTTGCTTTTTGGTTAGCAATTGCTCCATTTGAGTTTAACAAAGGTAGGGGATTCAAAAATTGTTCCAAGTTTTTTTTGAGATGATAGAAGCTGCCTTAGCCAGAGAGGTGAGTCAGATAGCAGGATTTGGCAGCAGGAATCAAAATCGATACACCAACGCAAGCATGTTTCCTGAGGTAATGACACTTACCTTACTCTTATTTTTCTTCTTTAAATGCAAGGTCGGGACCAAATATCCAACAGCACTGCCAAAAACAGCTCCGGCAATTATATCAGTGGGATAATGATGGCCTGATCGATATCGCAGATAACCGGTGGTAACGGCTAATGACAAACTGGTCCACAAAATAACTTTGCTTAAGGTATTATTTCCATAGATATCACGGTAGCTTTTCGAAAGAAAAACCGCCGATGCAAAGGCAGCTGAGGTATGCCCTGAAAAGAACGAGTCATACACATTACCCTCTTCAATCATCTGCTCCCGCTCTTCGAAACTGATAGAAGTATTGTACAGGTAGGGTCGCTTTCGCATAGCCAGCGATTTGGTCAGCGATGTGAAGCCCGACGTAACGATCAGAACTTCATAATACATCACAGCATAGGTGAGAACATTCTTAAACTCTTTACTGAAAGCTTCGTTAATCAGTATTACCGACGGTGCTGTTCGCAAAATCCCTTTGGTTACACTGCTCATATTATGCAGATCATCATTCCAGTAATTGGTAGCTCCCCTGTCAAAACAGTTGATGTCATCTTTTGATAAAGACATCAGCTCTTCGGAGGTCATTCTTTCCTGGTGCTCCATTCGGTAGTCGCCGTAATAATTGACCGACAAACCAAGGGCAATGATGACAACGTCCTCTAACATCAACTGATATGGAAATTCCTTATTCTGTCCCGATACTATGACTGAAAGCAGAAAAAGCAATATAAGAGCTACAGTTCGGTATATACTGCAAGGTTTCATTCTTTATTGATTTATACAACTGAATTTAAAAGCTGATCAGCCTTTTGGCAAGTACTACATGCTTAATTATATATCTAAAGCTTTATACCTTTAATAATTATACCGGGACCTGAATAAAACACAACGCTCATCTGTCGTTTGAATACCACAATTGCAGCATTTCATTATTGACACAGACATGAGCAGTCAACCAATTCCTCGCTTCATACGTTTTTTTTCAGGATTCATTCAATACTATTTTGCCCCTATAAATAAAAGATCAACTTTTGCGGCAATTCAAGAAACAGAAACATCAACAATATTATACCCACAGTTATGAATAAAAAAGGAGTATCATTACTAATTGCCATTGCAATTATTATTGCTGCAGTTGTTTTCAACAAGGTTATTTCAGCTTCAAAAGAAGAGGCCACAAAAGAACTGGAAGCAAGCAAAGGCCTGTTAGTTAATGTGGTTTACCCACAAAAGGAAACCATTAATAATCAATACCAGGGAACAGGGAAGCTAAGAGCTGTCGACCGCTTTGAAATAGTTGCCCAGGTAGACGGACAATTACTGCCATCGGCCCGAAGATTTAAAGAAGGGACCAGCTATAAAAAAGGTGAGCTGATGCTTGAGATCGATCACCAGGAATATAAAATGAACTTACTGGCTCAAAAAAGTGAGTTCGTCACCCTTGTCACTTCTATCCTGCCCGACTTAAAATCAGATTACCCTGATTCATATCCGGTATGGCGTCAGTACGTATCATCCATAAAAATGGAAAAGAAACTGCCAACTATTCCTGAAGCACAGAGTGAGCAAGAACGTTTTTACCTGTCGGGCAAAGGTGTTTTAAGCAAATACTACTCTGTTAAATCGGGCGAAGAAAAGTTTATCAAATACACCATACGCGCACCGTTTACCGGTGTAGTCACATCGGTAGATGCTGAAGCCGGCAAAGCCGTGCGTTCGGGCTCGGCATTGGGTACCATGATTAGTACTGCCAGCTATGACCTGGAGATCACAATTCCATTGCCGAATATGGACCAGATAAAGGTCGGAACTGAAGCTGTATTGGTTTCAAGCGACATAAGTGGTCGGTGGATCGGCAAGGTAGTGCGCATCAGCGGTGATATTGATGAGCAATCACAGAGTGTCAAGGTATTTATCAGGGTTAGTGGCCGTGAGTTGAAAGAGGGCATGTACCTGAATGCTGAAATAGCGCAGGCGCCGCTGGAAAATGCCATGCGTATCCCCCGCAAAATGGTTGATAATAACAACCGCATCTATATTGTGGAAAATAATCAACTCAAACATCTTCAGGTAGATGTTATTACCAGGCAAAATGATTATGCCATTATTCAAGGACTTGATGAAGGAACGGCGGTGCTATCGACCGTTATCAAGAGCGCTTATGATGGTATGCCGGTACGTGTGAATGAATAATGATCAGTGATCAATTATTAAACTGAACAGCAGTTCAGCACAATCACCTACTACTTATTAAACTTAAAAGTCAAATGAAAAACATCATAGCTTACTTTATGAAATTCCCGGTGGCGGTCAACCTCATTATGGTGCTGGTACTGCTATTCGGAGGTATTTCATTACTAAATATACAGAAGAACTTCTTCCCCAATATACCGCAACGCTATATCTATGTAGACATTGTATATCCGGGTGCTTCGCCTGAAGAGGTTGAAGAAGGTGCCATCCTTAAAATCGAAGAGAACGTAAAAGGACTGGAGGGCATGGAGCGAATCACATCTGTTTCGCGTGAAAACAGCGGTACCGTAACCATTGAAATGCTGAAAGGCACCGATATGGATGAGGCTCTGATCAAGGTTAAGAATGAAGTGGAGCGTATCGCCTCATTTCCGGTTGACATTGAATCGGTTGTAACTTACAAACATGATGATGTGAACTTCTCCATCAATTATGTGATCACACCAAACGAAGGTAAGCAAGTGAGCCTGGAGCAGTTGAAAGCTACAGCCCGTGACATGGAGCACGACCTTTTACGAATGGAGGGTATCTCTAAAATATCAATTGGTGGTTATCCCGATGAAGAAATTGCCATTCTTTTAAAAGAAGATGCACTGGAATCGTATGACATAACCTTTAGTGAAATAGCCACTGCCGTTAAAAGTACCAACCTGCTTATGACAGGTGGTAGTATAAAAGACGGTGAAGAGGAATTCTTTATTCGTGTGCGTAACCGTGAATACTATGGTGAGGGTCTTGAAAATATTGTTATCCGCAATACACCTCAAGGCGGTATTATACGCCTTAAGGATGTAGCGACCATAAAAGACCAGTGGGCCGATGCTCCGTCTGAAGTATTGTTCAATGGCAAGCAGGGTGCGGTTATTACCATACAAAATACCTTTTCAGAAGATATTGTTACAGCCACTGATGCGGTAAAAGAATACATTGGTGAATTCAATGAAAGCCAGGATCTGCTGACCGCAACAGTCATTCGTGACCAGAGCGACTTATTGGATCAGCGAATTAATTTGCTTGGAAAAAACGGAATCATCGGTATTGTTCTGGTATTATTATTCCTCTCTTTATTTCTTAATCCACGCATCGCCTTTTGGGTGGCAATTGGTATTCCATTCTCCATGCTGGGTATGTTCATTTTGATACCCGGCACTGGCGTGACCATTAATATGCTTTCATTGTTCGGACTGATACTGGTACTGGGTATCCTGGTGGATGATGCCATTGTGGTAGCCGAAAACATATACCGTCACTGGCAAATGGGCAAAACACCAATTAAAGCAGCTGTTGACGGCACCCTGGAAGTTACTCCGGCCGTATTATCAGGTATTTTAACTACCATGATGGCTTTCTCTGCTTTCATCTTTTTAGATGGCCGCATGGGCGATATGTTCAAGGAGATATCCATTGTGGTAATTGCCATACTATTTGTATCTCTTATCGAAGGACTTATTATTCTTCCGGCTCACGTTGCCCATTCTAAAGCTCTTAAAAAAGGCTATAAGAGTAAGTGGATGCAATACATGGGCTGGGCAGAAAGAGGCTTGATTAAAGTGCGTGACATTACCTACAAACCAGCAGTTGAACTGGCCATAAAATATAAAACCATCACCATTTCCATCTTTATAGCCATGTTTATCATTTCCATTGGAATGGTATCGGCACGATGGGTCAATGTAACATTCTTTCCGCAGGTTGACGGTGATAATATAACAGTTAGCCTGACCATGCCATCAGGTACCGATGAGTCGGTTACCCAGCAGCAACTTGATAAGATCAATGCCGCCATCTGGGAGGTTAATGAAGATATGCGACCATTACAACCGGGTAATGCGGGTATCATTAAGCAAACGTTCCAGCAGTTTCAAGGCAGCGGTAGCAACGCCTCCATACAAATCACCCTGCTTGATGGTGAGTCGCGTAGCTCAAGTACCGATGATGTAACCATACGCTTGCGTGAGAAAGTAGGTGATATACCCGGCGCTGAAGCGTTGCTGTTCGAAGGTTTTAATCCTTTTGGTAAGGCTTTGGTCATTTCGCTTTTGGGTGATGATAATGATGAATTGAGAGCGGCCAAAGAAGAGTTTAAACGCGGTCTGAACAACATGCCTGAGGTTACTGATGTATCTGATAAATCGCCGGTGGGCTATCGCGAAATTGAAATTACACTGAAAGAAAAAGCCCATCACCTTGGTTTAACACTGCAAAGTGTCATTAGCCAGGTTCGCCAGGCTTTCTGGGGTAGCGAAGCGCAGCGCATCCAAAGGGGAAAAGACGAAGTAAAGGTTTGGGTTAAATACAGCGAAGATAACCGTCGTAACATTGGACAGCTGGAGGATATGAAGATCCGACTGGGCAATGGTGTGGCTTACCCCTTATCAGAGTTGGTATCACTTAAGCTGGTCAATGGCTTCTCAAGCATTCAGCACCTTGACTTTGATCGTGAGGTGCAGATTGAAGCCAACCAGACAGACCCGACAGCTTCACTTCCCGACCTTATTAAAAAGATTGAAAAGGAAGTACTGCAACCGATCTATAAAAAATATCCCGGAGTAAAAGCTAACTACGACGGTCAGAAAAGAGAAAGTAAAAAGGTAAGTGACTCAATGGCAAAAGTAATGCCGGTGATCCTGTTGCTGATGTTTGCGGTTGTCATCTTAACACTTCGTTCTGTAACACAGTCTATCCTGGTTTACATGATGATACCGCTGAGTTTGGTGGGTGTTATTATCGGCCACTGGATCCATGGCATGTCTTTAAGTTTAATGTCGGGCATGGGTGTCATTGCCCTTATTGGAGTCATGATCAATGACTCGCTGGTACTGATCAATGCCCTTAACATTAACCTGAAGGAAGGCATGGTCTACGAAAAGGCCCTGATGGAAGCAGCCATATCGCGTTTCCGTCCTATTTTATTAACAACGCTGACCACCATAGCAGGTATGGCGCCTATGCTGCTTGAAACAAGTCTTCAGGCCCGCTTCCTTATCCCAATGGCTATTTCGGTGAGTTACGGTATGGCCATGGCCACAACAACCACCCTGGTATTGCTGCCGGTAATGCTGCTTCTTGCCAATAAGGGCAAGGTTAAGTGGCAAAAGTTTGCCTATGACCGGACTGTAAGCGCAGAAGATATTGAGCCAGCTATTAAAGAAATGAAATACATTGAAGAATATGAAGACTAGAATTCTATATACAATTGTATTGTTCCTGGGTGTAATCGGCACCCAGGCACAAACAGTACCCGATAGTAGCGAGCAATTAACGCTGCAAAAAGCCATTGAAATAGCAATGGTAAACAATTACGACATTAAAATTGCCAGTGCTGATCGCCAGAAGGCGAAAAACAATAACTCCATTGGTAATGCCGGATTATTGCCATCTGTAAGTATCAATGGCGGAGCTGATTATTCGAGCAGTGACACGGAAATGGAAATTAATAACGGTGGAAATACCTCAATTATCGAAGCCGACGGTGCCGTTTCGACCAACTATAATGCAGCAGCACGCGTTGATTACACCCTGTTTGATGGCTTTGGTAATATTTACACCTATAAAAAACTAAAGAGCAGCGATAACCTGCAGGAGACGATCTTCAGACAACAGACTGAAACGACCATTGTACAGGTGGCAGAGCAATACTACCAGGTTTGCAGGGCACAGCAAAATCTGCATCTGGCGCAGGAATCAATGCGTATATCGCGCGAACGCTACCAGAAAGCCATGGATCAGAAAGCCTATGGACAAGCCAACCAGTTGGATGTGCTCAACGCCGAGGTAGATATGAACAACGACAGCACTACCGTTTTACAAACGGAACAAACATTCATTCAAAGTATAAAAGACCTAAACCTTGTCCTGGGTGTGCCCATCCAAAATGTTTACGAGGTTGACAACAGCATCGATTATCGGGATGATTTTAAAGCTGATGTGGTTATTGCAGATGCCCTCATGAACAATGCCAGCTTATCGGCACAGCAACAACAGGAAAAAATCAGCAACCTTGATGTTAAAATCACCGATGCCAACAAGTACCCTACTTTATCAGCCTACGGACAGTACAGCTACAACCGCACTGATAATGATGCCGGGCAATTACTCTATAACCAGACACAAGGCCCCAAGGTGGGTGTATCATTAAACTTCAATGTTTTTAACGGCCGTCAGCAGCGCACCAAAGAAAAAAATGCTCGTCTGGACTATATCAGTCAGCAGGAACGTACCATGCAGGTTAAGTCACAGGTAGAGCGTGATGCGTCCAATGCATATACCGACTATATATACAAACGACGCATTGTTGATCTGCAGGAAAGTAGTCTCGAACAGGCAAGGCTGAACTTTGAACAAACGCAGGAAATGTTTCAACTGGGACGTGTCACTTCAATTGAATTCAGAACGGCGCAACAAAACCTCTTAAATGTTGCAGCGCAATATAACGATGCTCAATATACAGCAAAAGTCGCTGAATTTTACTTACTTCAGCTCACAGGTAAATTAATTCAATAGTCATATGCACAATATTCTGGCACGAAATAAAAGGCTGAAATTACTCTTGACACCATTGATATTATTTGGAATTATCTCAATGGCAATGGCTTTATCTGTAGTATTTAAATACAGAACATTAGAGGAAATAAGCCAGATGCCCCTTGAACGCATGGTAATTGGGTTTATTGAAACCCTGGCTTTAGTATTTTTCTATAATTATGTTGTTCGAAAACTTAATGTTAAGTTCCCCTGGGATCGCAATTGGCTGATTCGTTCATTCATAGACTTTGGCATTGCATTATTAATTCCTGTAATGCTTATTACATTAATTAATGTTGCCTTTAATTATGGCTGGCTGAAACCACACGATCATGACGATAAATATAAAATAATGATATACATTATGCCATTGATGGTCAGTGCACTGTTAATGGTAGTGGTGGAGATGATTGTTTCAACAGAAGAGCGCAATAAGCTGGAGGTTAAATTGGCCAATATTGAAAAGGAACAAATAGTATCGAAATATTCTGCTTTAAAAGAGCAACTCGATCATCATTTCCTCTTCAATAACTTAAGTGTGCTGTCATCATTAATATACGAGAGCACCGAGAAAGCAGACCGTTTCATTCAGGACTTTGCCAGTATTTATCGCTATGTTTTATCCATCAACAAACAGGACCTGGTAACGGTTAATGAAGAGCTGGAGTTTATATCAACCTATCTGAACCTGTATAAGTTCAGATTTGAAGAGGGTTTTAGCTACTCATTAAAGGTAGATGAGAAGTTTCATAACTACCTCATCCCTCCCCTTACTTTGCAGGTGGTTGTGGAAAATGTTTTTAAACACAATGTTGTATCAAGGCATCAACCTTTAACCCTTGAAATAAAAAACACAGACAATTTCCTGGTAATCGAAAACAACATGCAGGTCAAAAATAGTAAGGAAGTGTCAACACGAACCGGTCAGCAAAATATCATTGAGAAATATAAATTACTAAATTGTGAGTTGCCTGTATTCAAAGCGCAGGATGATAAATACATTGCTCAAATCCCTATAATAAAGCCAAGCCATGATTGATGTTTTAATTGTTGAAGATGAGATGCCGTCGGCGCGTAAGCTTAAATCAATGCTCGAACAGCGAGCTTCAGATTTTAACATCGTAACGATCTTAGATTCTGTTTCTTCAAGCATAGAGTTTCTAAGTAAGAATGAGGTTGACCTGATATTCCTTGATATACACCTGGCTGATGGCAATAGCTTTGAGATCTTTGAGAGTATTAACATCACAACACCCATCATCTTTACCACAGCCTTTGATCAGTATGCCATTCAGGCCTTTGACCAAAACAGCATCGGATACCTTTTAAAACCCGTGAGTGGCGATAAACTGGAGGCTGCCATCGAAAAATTCAGAGAACAACATCAGAAAAAAGATGCCGGCACCATTGATTACCAGTTATTGGGCAAGGCTATTGTTCAACAGCAGGAACAACCTGATTACCGGGAGCGCTTTATGGTCCATTATCGCGATAAAATAAAAACCATTGCCGTTGAAGATGTGGCCTATATTTATGCCGAGAACAGGGGCGTATTTATCTGCACCAAAGAAGGGCGTATTTACGATATCAATCAAACACTGGAGCATTTGATTGAAGAGCTTAATCCCCGTTTGTTTTTCAGAGCCAATCGCAAATACATTATCAGTATTACATCCATTGTCGAAGCGCATTTGTATTCAAAGAGCAAACTGAAACTGGAACTCAATCCTCCTGCCAGCAGTGAGGTCATCATTTCAAGCGAAAGAGCGTCTAAGTTTAAGAAATGGCTGGCAATGTAGTAGCTTTGGTAACGGATTGAGATGTTATAAGCAGCTTGACTGTCCAATGGATTAATTGTCTAATCGTTTAACTGTTGAATTGTTTATCTGTCTGTTCACTTCGCTACCGCGCGAACAATGTCATTCAGGTAAGGCTGAATTGAAAAACGATGCTATCCAAGGTACACCAATTACTCAAATTTTATTCCTGCCCCAAAATATGCTGGCAAGCTGTAAATAGCAGGCTCTAGGTCTGCCATATCATAGCCATGGGGCACACCGATAGAATAGTACGATAAGCGGAATGCACTTCCGACGGTAAGCGTAACAATTGTAAGACGGCAATGGTAGAGGCACTAACATGGTAATGGTGGAGATGCTACCAATTCAATTACTTTGCATCTGACAAACAGGATGTTTAACTTTGATGATACATTAAACCAAAAAATTGCCCTTTCAATACGCTTTTGCAAACAAACAATTACCCCTGTCTCTTGTTATTAAATCAAAGGCACTCATAGGCTGTGCTATTCATTAACATCGACAAAAACACGCATCATATATGGGATTTTTCAGCACTCTTCTTAAAAAGAAAGAAAAACCACTCACCCTAAACATACTGGACAATTATAATTGTCCGCCCGTCACCATTTTATATGGCACCAAAACAGGTAATGCCCAACTTATTGCGCAACAGGCACATAAATATTACCACCAGTGTGGCATCGAAAGTGAATGCTACAACATGGATAAATACGATGTTGGACGCCTGCCGTCGGAAAACAAACTATTACTTGTGATCAGTACCGATGGTGAAGGAGAATTACCGCCTAATGCTCGGAAATTTTACCAGTTATTGCAACACGAAGAAATGCCAATGCTCAACAACTTGCAGTATGCTGTATGTGCCTTGGGCGATTCGAGCTATGACCATTTTTGCGGAGCCGGCAAGCAGGTCGATGCCCAACTTCAAAAACTGGGTGCACATGCAATAATCAACAGGGTTGATTGCGATCTGGATTTTAAGAAATCAGCGTTACAGTGGATACAAAATTCCTATGATACCATTGTTGGCATCAAAAAAGGCAAGGAAGCAAGCGTTAAAGCAGAACTGGAATTACCCGACTTCGTATCCGCAAAGCTCTTAAGTCGCAGGCAATTGACCAAAGCACAGGTTGAACAGCCAGTATTCCACATTGAGCTTGATAATACAGAAAATGCTGTTACTTATGCGGCTGGCGATTGCATTGAGATCATCCCTGCAAATCCAGACAAACTGGTTAGTCAGATAATAGAGACATTAAACCTGCAGAAATCACAGGAATTAATATCCTATAACCATAGCCTGGAATATTCCCTGTTATATCAGTTTGAAATTACCAAACTAACAAGGCCCGTTATCAGGCGATTCATGAAAATAAACGATAGTGAGGCCCTAAGCAAGCTATACAACAACAAAGAAGAACTTCGTCATTACATCAACAACTCCGATGTGCTGGATCTGATAAGCGATTATCCGTTCAAGATGGATGCCGATGAGTTTGTAAGTATTTTACAGCCCATTCACTCGCGCTATTATTCAATTGCATCGGGCTTTAAGGCTAAACCCGGTCAAATAGACCTGACTGTTAAAACAGTGCGTTTTCAGCAAAAACAACGTCAGTATGAAGGTGCTGGCTCAACCTATGTCAATGAAGGTTTGAATGAGGGAGCGACTATTAATTACCGCCTGGTCAGTAACCCGTCTTTTAACCTGCCCGAAGATAAAGATACGCCTGTTATCATGATAGGCGTAGGTACAGGCATTGCTCCTTACCGTGCCTTTTTGCAGGATATGGAGGCCCAGGCAATCAAAAATAAAGCATGGTTAATATGGGGTGATAAACACCAGGCCAGTGATTTTATTTACGAAGATGAAATCATTCATTTCTATAAAAATAACACACTTGCCTTTATCAACACCGCCTTTTCGCGCGATCAGGAGGAAAAAGAATACGTTCAGCACCGCCTGACTGACTATAAAGAACGACTGTTGGAATGGCTGGATAACGGCGCCATTATTTACCTGTGCGGACACAATAAGATGGGTGACCAGGTAAAGGCAACGCTTGTACGACTGTACATGGACGAAAAAGGCATGAGCGAACAGCAGGCCAAAGCATACCTGCGTCAACAACGCGACAACAATATTATTCGGGAAGATCTGTATTAATAGAAAAGAGGAATCAGAAGTGGTGATTCAGGGCAGAGTAATTATCCTCTCCCTCTTCATCACTTTTCTTCATCAGTTTTCATTCCACCCACTATGTCTATGGTCCTCGGTTTACCCAGTTGTAGTTTACAAATAAAAGGTCAGAACCAATGATATTAGAAAGGAACATCACTGTTAAAGCCCGGACCTTCGGGGAATTCAGGTAAATGCTGTCCGTTATCAGCCGGTGGTCCTCCTGCTTCGGCTCCTTCATTCATTTTTGAACCAAAGGTTTGTGAGGAACCATTGTTACTGTTATTATCGCCAAATCCGCCTCCTTCTTCAAATTCAGTATCTTCAACATCCTGGAAACGCGCTAACTCGGCACGGAATCGCAAACGAACGTCGGCTGTTGGTCCCGCACGGTGCTTGGCAATAATAATTTCAGCCATACCAATCAATGAGTTACCCTGCTCATCCTCTGTAATACGATAGTACTCGGGACGGTGAATAAAACATACCATATCGGCATCCTGCTCTATCGCACCCGATTCACGAAGGTCAGATAGCTGAGGTCTTTTACCCTCTGCTCCGGCACGCCCTTCAACACCACGGTTAAGCTGCGACAGTGCAATAATCGGCACATCCAGTTCCTTGGCCAGTCCTTTCAGGTTTCGCGATATCAAACTCACCTCTTCCTGACGCGAGCCCGGGTTCATACCACTGGCATTCATCAGCTGCAGGTAGTCAATTATAACACACTGTATATCGTGTTGCTTCTTTAAACGGCGACACTTGGCACGCAATTCAAATACAGATAATCCGGCTGTATCATCCACAAAGATAGGCGCATCGATCAGGTTCTGTATCTTATGGTCGAGCTGCTCCCACTCATATGGTGCCAGGTTACCTTTCTTAATCTTATCGGCCGACAGCTCTGTTTCCGATACGATCAAACGGTTAACCAATTCCACGTTTGACATCTCCAGTGAGAAGATGGCAACAGGTGTTTTATGATTAAGTGCCATCTGGCGGGTCATGGACAGTACAAAAGCTGTTTTACCCATGGCAGGACGAGCAGCAATAATAATCAAAGCGGAACCCTGCCAACCTGATGTAATGCGATCCAGGGCGGCAAATCCCGAAGGTGTCCCACTCATACCATCCGTACGTTCCGATGCTGCCTTGATACGGTCAATGGCATCCTGAATAACGGGATTGATCTGCGTGGCATCGCGCTTCATACTTCCTTGCGAAAGCATAAAGAAAGTACTCTCTGCCTCTTCCAGTAAGTCATTGACATCAATCGAGTCATCGTAGGCTTTACCCTGCAGGTCACTCGATATCTGGATCATCTGGCGTTGCAGGTATTTCTGCCATATAATACGCGCATGGTATTCAATATGCGCAGCCGATGCTACCTTACTTGTTAACTGCGTGATATAAAAAGCACCACCACACTCCTCAAGCTTACCCATTTTTTTGAGCTGCTGCGTTACCGTCAGCATATCAACGGGCTGCTCATGAGCCTCCAGATCCATAATGGCTTTATACACATGCTGGTTGGCTTCTTTGTAAAAATGCTCGGGTTTCAATAGTTCCGAAACATTTAAAAAAGCCTCTTTTTCCAGCAACAACGCACCCAAAACCGCTTCCTCAAGATCAGTAACCTGAGGGGGAAGTTTACCCATTTCCAGCCCAGCTGCAGCAGGCTTTTTACGATTAGAATACTTGTTATCTGCCATATGTATATTTGGAAAATTTAAGAGCAGCAAAGATATAAATTAATTGTTGATTTGCTGATTTGCTCATTTGTTTATTTCTGATTCTAAGGATCTGATCATTAATTAAACCTTGTTGTTAAAGGGAAGTACTAATCACTAAAAAAACCTTTTCTTTGCATCAAATACTAAAAAGATGATTTGCTACCCCAATGCTAAAATAAACATAGGCCTCAACGTGGTTGAGAAAAGACAGGACGGATACCATAACCTGGAAACTATATTTTACCCGGTACCATTGTGCGATGCACTTGAAACCGTTTACCATGTAGATGGAAAAACACCCTATACATTTAGCAATACAGGTATTGAAGTAGATGCCAGGCCCGAGGACAACATATGTATAAAGGCATTGAACCTGATCAGAAAGAAATATGATGTTCCGCCCATTCAAATTCATCTGCACAAACAGATACCTTTTGGTGCCGGTTTAGGTGGTGGTTCTGCCGATGGCGCCTTTATGCTTAATCTGCTCAATAAAGAGTTCAAGCTTGATATCAGTGAGAATGAATTACATGAAATGGCAGCTCAGCTAGGTGCCGACTGTGCATTTTTCATCAACAATAAAGCGGCCTACGCAACCGGAATTGGCGACCAGCTGCAAACTATTGATCTGGATCTGTCAGGGTATTATATGGCATTGATCAAGCCTCCTGTTCACGTCTCAACTCCTGAAGCGTATAGTGGTATCGTTCCCAAGCCGTCAACAGAATCATTGGTCGACCTGATACAATTACCTGTTGAGCAATGGAAGCATCATATTAAAAATGATTTTGAGCGATCGGTATTTGCCAATCATCCTGAAATAGGAAAAATGAAGATGGACCTGTATGAAGCAGGTGCCCTTTATGCCTCCATGTCGGGAAGTGGTTCAAGTGTTTTTGGGCTTTTTAAGGAAGAACCTCAATTAAAGCTGAAGGATACTTACTTCAAGTGGATTAAAAAGCTATAAGCTAAAGGCTCTTGATCAGGATATAAAAAAAGGCTGCCCTCAGGCAGCCTTTTTTCTATTCTATCTCAACCATTAACTGGTTTTTAGGAATTCTATCTCCTTGTGAAACTTTAATTGATTTTACCTTACCATCGCGTGGCATGGTAATCTGGTTACGCATTTTCATGGCCTCCAGAATCAATAGCGATTCACCTTCTTTAACTTCCTGTCCCTCTTTAACAAACACTTCACAGATTGTACCCGGTATATAGGATAAAATATGATCAGGGTTTGGAGCTTCATACTTGACTCTGTTTTCGAATTTTTTAGTCAACTTTGTTTTATACTTCATACTAAGTATAGCAAAATCAACTAATCCTTCAGTTTTCTTTGTACCCATATGCTCAGCTATTAAAATGGAGGAATACCATGCTTCTTAGCAGGGCGATGATCGTCTTTATTAGCCGAAACTTCAATTGCATGTAATAACAATTCACGTGTTTCGCTAGGCTCAATTACAGAATCGATGTAACCTTTAGCTGCAGCAACATAAGGGTTAGCAAACTTCTCTTTGTATTCTTCAACCTTAAGAGCACGCATTGCATCCTTATCTTCAGCTTCATCAATCTCTTTCTTGAAAATGATATTAGCAGCACCTTCAGGTCCCATTACTGCGATCTCAGCCATTGGCCATGCAAACATAAAGTCAGCACCCAGGTGACGTGAGTTCATAGCAATATAACCACCACCATAAGCCTTACGTAAGATAACTGTTACTTTAGGTACAGTCGCCTCTGAGTATGCGTAAAGCACTTTAGCACCATGGCGGATGACACCGGCATGCTCCTGATCAACACCCGGAAGGTAACCCGGCATATCCTCAAGAGTGATAATTGGAATATTAAAGGCATCACAGTAGCGGATAAAACGAGCGGCTTTATCTGAGCTGTCGCAATCAAGTACACCGGCCAATACTAAAGGCTGGTTAGCTACAAAACCTACTGTTTCACCATTTAAGCGACCAAAACCAATAACAATATTGGCTGCCCAAAGGTCCTGAATTTCGAAGAAATCAGAATCATCAACAATAGCCCTGATAACATCACGTACGTCATACGGTGTCTTAGGATCTGAAGGAATAATATCCTCGATCTTACCTTTAAACTTAGGTGGTTTTGGTGGGAATGCTTTAGCTTTCTTACCGTTATTCCAGGGGATAAATGTTATCAGCTTCTTAATCTGCTCGAAACATTCTGCCTCGCTGTCTGAGAAAAAGTGAGCATTACCGGTTATTTCGGCGTGTACCCGGGCTCCCCCTAGGTCTTCCATCGAAATCTTTTCACCAAGTACTGATTCGATCACACCTGGTCCTGTAATAAACATTTTAGAAATATTCTCAACTACAAAAACGAAGTCAGTTAACGCTGGCGAATACACCGCACCACCGGCACATGGTCCCAGAATAACTGATAGCTGAGGAATTACTCCTGAAGCCAAAGTGTTACGATAGAAGATTTCACCATATCCAGCTAATGAGTTCACACCCTCCTGAATACGAGCACCACCTGAATCGTTAATACCGATTAATGGCACACGCATTTTTAAAGCGTGATCCATGATTTTTGTAATTTTACGGGCATGCATTAATCCTAATGATCCCCCGGCTACTGTAAAATCCTGTGCGAAAATACAGATTGGTGCACCATAAACGGTACCCGTTCCGATAATTACTCCATCACCGTGTAATTGCTTTTTCTCCATTCCGAAGTCTCGAGCTGTGTGCTCAACAAAAAGGTCATATTCGGTGAAAGAATCTTTATCAACAAGTGCAAGGATTCTTTCGCGAGCCGTCATTTTACCCATGGCAGCTTGCTTCTCAATGGCTCTGTCGCCACCACCCTTTTGTACTTGTTCCTTTCTTTTCCGAAGGTCAAGGATGTGTTTTTTCAATGACATAATCCAAAAATTTGATTTAACCTACTATTAATCAAAATATCAATTAACATACTCTGATTAACAATTTTTCAGAGTGCATAATTACTAATTTATTTTTTTTAACAAAAGGAATAAGGTCAGTAAGTGCGAATGCGAACAAACTAATTTCACACTTAATTTTTTAACTGTCAAGTTATTTAGGGGCTCTCATATATAAAAAGATTCCAACTGCGGCAAAAACAATATTTGGCAACCACACAGCCAGTATCGGATTCATATTACCATTGACAGCAAATGTTGTGGAGATGGTCATAAACAAAATATAACCAAAGCTTAATGCGATGCCAACACCAATGTGTAATCCCATTCCGCCTCTAACCTTTCGAGATGCAAGAGATACACCTATTAATGTCAGAATAAAAGCACTGAATGGCGAGGCCCATCGCTTATACTTTTCTATTAAAAATTCTTCCAGGTTACCAACACCTCGTGCTTTTTGTTCCTCTATATATTCATTCAGCTCTGTGTTGGTCATCATTTCAAAGTATTTGCGTTCTTCCTTAAAGTCCTTTGGTGTGATGTTCGGGATAAGGGTGTCAAGCTTCTGCCCGGTTATAATCTCATGTTCCACACCATTTTTAAACTCACGCAATACATAATTACTCAGCTGCCATTTGGTTGTTGCAGTATCGTATTTGGCATAGCGGGCCGATAATTTTGACAACAGCTCTTTACCATCATACTTTTCCATCGAAAAATGTTCGCCCCTGCCACTATAGGCACGGTATTTATCCATGTATACAAATACGCTCGGCTCTATTTGCATGTGAATCTTTTCGAGCCCCTTCTCTTTCCTGTTCTTTACATATTCATTCTCAAACTTAATGCGCGTCTGATTCGCAGGTGGGATAACATATCCACCCAAAAGGAATGAGAAAGCACCAATAATTGCAGCTCCTATAAAATAAGGAAACATCATACGGCGAAAACTTACCCCACTTGATAAAATGGCAATAATCTCAGTTTGATAAGCCATTTTTGAAGTAAAAAAGATCACAGCTATAAAAACGAACAGTGGCGTAAATAAATTGGCAAAATAGGGAATGAAATTTTTATAGTAATCAAAAACAACCGCTCTGAGGGGCGCCCCTGTTTCAAAGAAGTTATCAATCTTTTCAGTTACATCAAACACCACTGAAATGCTAATTATCAGCAGAATAGCAAAGAAGAAAGTCCCCAGGAACTTTTTAAGTATATAAAGATCAAGTTTTTTCAAAACCTGTTATTTTTAATTGAAGTATTGTGTCAGCTACAAAAGAACAAAAAAATAGTTACAAGCTAAATTTAATGCTCTTTAAGTTTTTTATCAGTCCTATCACTGTGCCCATAATAGAGACAATCATATACCCGATAACACTCACAGTAATTATAAACGCGTTGTTAACTTTTTAACCATAACATCTTTCCACTGGGCAAAATCACCTTCTATAATGTGTTTGCGTGCCTCACGTACCAACCATAAATAGAAAGTCAGGTTGTGCATACTTCCTATCTGGGCTGCCAACATTTCTTTTGACACATAAAGATGACGTAAATAAGCCTTGGTATAGTGATGATCAACAAAAGAAGTGCCGTTGGGGTCTACGGGAGAAAAGTCATTCTTCCACTTCTCATTGCGCATATTCAGGATGCCTTCTGACGTAAACAACATGCCATTACGACCATTACGGGTAGGCATAACGCAGTCAAACATATCCACTCCAAGTGCAATATTTTCCAGTAAATTAGCCGGTGTACCAACTCCCATCAGGTAACGGGGCTTATCTTTGGGGAGAATGCCATTGACCAACTCAACCATTTCATACATGACCTCGGTGGGTTCGCCAACAGCCAAACCACCTATGGCATTACCTTCCCTGTTTTGCGATGCGATAAATTCGGCCGACTGTGTTCTTAAATCACGGTAACCCGCACCCTGAACAATAGGGAAGAATGTTTGTGAATGCCCGTACAAAGGTTCAGTCTTATCAAAATGATCAACCCCTCGTTTTAGCCAGCGGTGCGTCAGCTCCATTGATTTTTTCGCATAGGCATACTCTGCATCGCCGGGAGGGCATTCGTCCAGTGCCATGATAATATCAGCACCAATTACCCGTTGTATATCCACCACATTTTCAGGCGTAAACAAATGCTTGGAACCGTCCAGATGAGATCGGAACATGGCCCCTTCTTCAGTTAACTTACGGTTATCACTTAAAGAAAATACCTGGTAACCTCCACTATCGGTCAGCATTGGCCTGTCCCATCCGTTGAACTTGTGCAATCCCCCTGCTGCTTTTAGTATATCAAGACCCGGACGTAAATATAAATGATAGGTATTACCAAGAATGATCTGAGCCTTAACATCATCCTCTAAATCACGAAAATGCACCCCTTTTACAGAACCAACCGTTCCGACCGGCATAAATATAGGCGTTTCTATTTTACCATGATCAGTGGTTATCTCCCCTGCCCTGGCACTACTTTTAGCATCTGTATGTTGTAACTCAAACTTCATTTTTCCAATTCTATCATTTACAATTGTTTCATTCTGACCTATATTCAGAACAGCCTGCAAATATACAATAGCTGCCGGGATAATTAAAATATTGTGCCGGCATCATCGATGAAATCTTATGGAATTGAATATTTTTAAAGATGTTCTAAAATTGCATGTATCAGAACAGGTTATTTTTTGAAAATTGTTGCACTTTTGACTAAAATTCAAATCTGTGGAGCAAACAACACTATATATTATAATCGGCCTCTATGCTTTTTCATGGCTGTTTCAGTTTTTTTACCATCTGTATTTTCTGTTAAAACCTGCTTTATTTATTCCCCGGGATAAGGATCAGCATCAACCTGTTTCAGTTATCATTTGCGCTAAGAATGAAGCAGACAATCTAAAGGCTTTTTTACCATCTGTATGCCGGCAAGATCATCCGGAATTTGAAGTCATTGTGGTCAATGACTGTTCAACTGATGACACGGAGATGGTACTGGCTCAATTAAAAACCGAATTCACTAACCTGTATTACACCAGTATCCCCTTAAGCAAGCAACACTACCAGGGCAAAAAACTCGCGTTAACACTTGGGATAAAGGCTGCCAACCATGAGCATCTTATTTTTACGGATGCCGACTGCCAGCCTGCCTCTGAGCACTGGCTGACCGAAATAAGCAGTCAATTCACTGATGAAAAGCACATTATTGTCGGTCATGGGCGATACGAAAAAAAGAAAGGCTTATTCAACCTGTTTTTGCGCTACGAAACTTTTTTCAACGCGGTTCAATACATGGGCTTTACCCTGCGCAACAAACCGTTTATGGCTGTTGGCCGAAACATGGCATACACCAAATCTTTATTTGAAAACAGCAACGTTTTTAAACGCTACCTGAACATAGCATCCGGTGATGATGACCTGTTTATGCGTCAATGTGCCACAAAACAAAATACCACTATACAAACAAGCTATAACAGCCAGACTATTTCAATAGCTCCTAAAAATTTCAACGAGTGGATAAGCCGTAAGTCAAGGCATTTAACCACCGCTCCGCTATACAAGTTCGGCATTAAAACGTGGCTGATCACTGAGGCAATGACCCGTCAAATATTTTGGGTCCTAACACTTTGTTCACTTTTTTTTCCTACTTTTGTTCCAATAGCGGCAGGATTATTTATTAGTCGTTTACTTGTACTGCACATTGTACTTGCTAAAGCAGCTAATAAAATGGGAGAAAATAAATTGTACTGGGCAACATTACTTTTTGATTTCATAACACCGGTTGTTATTGCATGCGTGTGGTTTAATAATTTTATTAGTGCAAAGAAGAAGAAATGGAAGTAAATCCCAATCTATCTGATAAGGCAAAATATGATTTAGACTTAGTAGAATTTGCGGTTAAGGGCGACCAAAAAGCCTTTGCCGAACTAATGGGCCGTTACAGAGATGCCATTTACTTCATGCTTCTCAAGATGGTGAATAATAAAAGTGATGCTGAAGACCTTACCATTGAGGCTTTCGGTAAAGCTTTTAAAAACATCCACCAATACTCGCCCAATTATGCTTTTAGTACCTGGCTGTTTAAAATCGCTTCAAATAACTGCATTGATTTCCTAAGAAAAAAACGCAATAACATTGTATCTATTGACGGTGGTATATCTGATGATAAAGAAAATGATCAGCCAATTCACCTGAAAGATGAAACACCTGATCCGGAAGAGCACCTGATCAAACAGCAAAAGAAAGTATTAATGCGTACCGTGGTTAAAAAACTTAAACCTCGTTACCGTATACTTATTGAGTTGCGTTATTTTAAGGAGTTCTCCTATGAAGAAATTGCTGAGGAGCTGGATCTGCCACTTGGAACGGTAAAAGCTCAACTTTTCAGAGCGCGTGAATTACTCTTCAACACACTCAAAAACTCTGATATTAAATTAGGATAATTACTATCTGTTTTCTAAACAAAAAGACTTTTCAGGACAAGTGTCCTGTGTTACTATTATGGAATTAATTAAAAAGTACTTTCCTGACTTAGATCCTGCCATTGAGGAAAAACTAGGCATGCTAGGAGAGTTATACAGCGACTGGAATTCTAAGATAAATGTCATTTCCCGCAAGGATATGGATCATTTTTATGAGCGACATGTACTGCATTCACTGGGTATTGCCGCCTTTATCCAGTTTGAAAACGACACTCGCATATTAGATGTTGGCTGCGGTGGTGGATTCCCAAGCATTCCACTGGCTATCATGTTTCCACATTGCCGGTTCCATTCCATCGATTCAATTGGAAAGAAGATCAAAGTGGTGAAAGGTGTGGCTGAAGCACTTGATTTAGACAACCTGACAGCAGAGCAGGTGCGCGTTGAAAACCACCCCAAACAATATGACTTTGTTATAAGCAGAGCAGTCACAGCATTTCCGGCCTTTGTTAATTTATGTCAGAATAAATTTCTTTCAAAAAACAAAAATGCCATTACCAATGGTATCATTTACCTTAAGGGAGGTGACTTTGACGATGAGCTAAAATCCTTTAAAAACAGGGCATCGGTAACACCTTTGACCAATTACTTTGAAGAGGAGTTTTTTGAGACAAAGAAGATAATCCACCTGTCAATGTAATAAGCCATTAAACAGATAAAGCATCAATTGTAAAAAAGCATTCATTTTTTTTTGGAAGATAAAAAAAACGTGTATTTTTGCAGTCCGAAAAGCTAGGGTAATAACTTTAGTTTAGCAATTCAATGGAGGAAGATCCCGAACGAATCCATTAGAAAAGCAATATTTAGGAAGATTTAAAAAATTACATACAATGAAAAGGACATTCCAACCATCGAACAGAAAGAGAAGAAACAAGCATGGTTTCCGCGAAAGAATGGCCAGCGCAAGTGGTCGTAAAGTTTTAGCAGCAAGAAGAGCTAAAGGACGTAAGAAATTAAGTGTTTCTAGCGAAAAAAGACACAAAGCTTAATTATTAGCTTTCAAAATATAAAAAGTAAAGAGTCCTACTATTGGATTCTTTACTTTTTTTATGCCCTTAAGTTTGGTAGCAGAAGTTTTACTATTTTTGAACGCTAGAGAACACTGATACTTATTTAGACGGTCAATTTTACTGAAAAGACTGTTACAAACCTATGCATATGTCATATATTAAAAATTTACTCAACAATGTATTTGTAAAGAATATTGTAATTGCAATTGTGGTTATATCATTTGTTTTAATCGCCACATTTGTAAGTCTTAATATTTATACAAATCATGGTGAATACTACCCGGTACCTGATTTTCGTGGTTTAACCGAAGACCAGTTCAGCAAGCTGATCAAAGAAAAAGGATTCCGATATAACATTATTGATTCGGTACATATTGAAGGTGCCTTGCCTGGTGCTGTTATTGAACAAATTCCCGCACCGGGAAGTATGGTAAAGGAAAATCGCAATATTCACTTTACCATCAAATCAATTGCACCTGAAAAGGTGCAGATCCCTAACTTAATTGACTATTCGCTTCGCAATGCCAAGGTAATTCTTGAATCATATGGCCTGGTGGCAGGTGAATTAATTTATGTACCAAGTGAATACCGCAACTTAGTCTTACAGCAACTTTACAAAGGCAAACCGGTTGAACCGGGAACCGTTGTTCTAAAAGGATCTGTAATCGACATGCACATTGGCCAGGGCCTGAGCACCGAAAGAACCAATGTACCCGACTTAAGGGCCCTTACCCTTGAAGAAGCACAAAGCTATTCGGTGTCGGTATCACTCAATGTTGGGGCCATCATCTATGATGAATCCGTTCAGACAGCAGAAGATTCGCTGGCAGCAACAATCTGGCAACAACAACCATCAGCTGTAACAGGCGCCCGTATTCCTTTGGGTGCGTCTATTGATGTATGGCTGAGTGTAGATAGTGCCAAAGTAAATACAGTGTTAGAAATTGAATAATCAACTGCAAACAGTTGAGTAAGGATTGACAAAAAGGTAAATAATAAAAAAAATGGCTGAGCACATACAGGAAGAAGAATTTGATGAATTAGAAGAAAGTAATGAATTGTATGAGCATTACCGGTTTGTAACTGACCCGGGTCAAAAGCCCCTGCGAATTGACAAATTCCTGGTTAACCGGGTTGACAATGCATCACGCAATAAAATACAGGATGCTGCTGCTGCCGGTAACATCAGGGTTAACGATGTGCCGGTTAAATCAAACTATAAAATAAAGCCCAACGAAGTCATCACCATTGTGATGTCATTTCCACGTCGCGAATTAAAAATAATTGCCCAGGACATTCCTCTTGATATCCCTTATGAAGATGATGACCTGATCATCATCAATAAGAAACCGGGAATGGTAGTACACCCTGGTCATGGCAACTACACCGACACCATGGTCAATGCCCTGGCCTGGCACTTAAAAGATGTGGAACTATTCAACTCTGAAGATCCTCGCCCTGGTTTGGTGCACCGTATTGACAAGGATACATCGGGCTTGCTGGTAGTTGCAAAAACAGAGCAGGCTAAGAACTTTCTGGCACGTCAGTTTTTTGAAAAAACATCAACACGTACCTATGTGGCCCTGGTTTGGGGACAACCCAAAGAAGATGAAGGCACCATAACCGGTAACATTGGCCGTAGTCTTCAGGACCGTAAACAAATGGCTGTTTTCCCTGAAGGAGACAGAGGTAAGCATGCTGTGACTCATTATAAAGTATTGGAGCGACTAGGCTATGTATCATTGGTTGAATGCAGACTTGAGACGGGTCGCACACACCAGATCAGAGCGCATATGAAGTACCTTGGCCATCCGCTTTTTAATGATGAGCGCTATGGAGGGCACCAAATCTTAAAAGGAACCACTTTTACAAAATACAAGCAATTTGTTCAAAACTGCTTCAAGATATTGCCACGCCAGGCTTTACATGCCAAAACATTAGGTTTTGTACATCCAACAACAAAAGAGTACATTGATTTCAACACTGATATTCCCAATGACATGATGGAGGCCATTGAAAAATGGCGCGGCTATATTGCAGGACGCGAAAATGACTAAAATTGAACCTGACATTAACTGAACTATGAAAAACATTGGCATTATTTACGGAGGTTATTCATCAGAAATAATTGTATCTGAAAAAAGCAAAGAAGGTGTTATGACCTTCATCGATGAAAATAGATATAATCGCTACCCCATTTTAATTACTAAAGAGAAATGGTGTGCTGTTATTGATGAGCAAGAATTTCCGATTGATAAAAATGATTTTTCGTTTACGCTTAATGATCAAAAAATAACAATTGACTTCGCCTATATAACCATACATGGTACTCCTGGTGAAGATGGTTTGCTGCAGGGGTATTTTAACATGCTTGACATTCCTCACAGCACCTGCGATGTACAGGCAGCCTCAATCAGCTTCAATAAGTTTACCTGCAACACCTACCTGAAAGGTTTTGGTGTGGCTGTGGCCGATTCAGTTTTGGTAAGAAAAGGAAACAGCTTTAATGCAGAGGATATAGTTGATCAATTGGGCTTACCTTGTTTTGTAAAACCCAATGCAGGAGGATCAAGCTTTGGTATTACCAAGGTGCAGGAAGCCGGACAATTAACACCAGCCATTGAAAAAGCCTTTACCGAAAGTAACGAAGTGATTATTGAGCAATTTGTTGCAGGCACCGAAGTTACCTGCGGCTTATATAAAACCCAAAATAAGCAAAGCGTTTTTCCGGTTACCGAAGTGGTGAGTAAAAATGAATTCTTTGATTTTGAAGCCAAATATACTGCCAGCAAAGTCGAAGAAATAACACCTGCCCGTATTGAAGATGCTGTTCGCGACCGCATTCAATCAATATCTTCACTTATATACGATATCCTGGCCTGCAAGGGTATTGTGCGCATTGATTATATTATCAGTGACAATAAGATATTCCTGCTCGAAGTAAACACAACTCCCGGAATGACAGTTACCAGCTTTATACCACAGCAAATTGAAGCCGCAGGACTGGATATAAAGGAAGTGTTTACTGAGATCATTGAAAGTGAAATTTAATTGGTGAGAAATGGTTGAGATGTCATATCTCAACATGATGTAATCTATTATTTACATGGTGTAAGTACGGATGACATCCTTAAATAAGGTCTGCAACAGCTTCACTGATTATAGAAACAAAAAAGCCCCGCGTCATGCGAGGCTCTTTAATGTCATTAATCCTATTGTTACTTATTAAAATTCATGGCCCCGGTGGTGCTTATGGCAGTTACAACAATTGGCCCATCACCCATCTTTAGCTTTTTCTTTTTCGATTTGCCATAGGCTACAATATAAGCGTGCTCTGACTGGCAGGCAAAGGTAAATTGTTCTTTCGGATTCTGAAATCTCATCTTGATCTTCCCTTCAGTTGTATTAAACGAAGATGATTCACTTAGTTTAACACGGCTTCCGATAATTGAACCTTTCGTAGCAACAAGGTTAAATACACCTTCGCAATTAAAAAGGTTTAAGGTACCTGAAACTGACAACGAGCCAATCGTCCCTTTGGAGTCTGATAGTTTCATTGCTCCCGATTTGGTTTTAAGATAGATATCTCCATTCACCTCTTTTATTGTCTGTGCTCCGTCAGTCGATTCAGTTTTCAGGGATCCATTGATGTTCTCGATGATCATTTCACCGCTACTTGAGTACAGTGAAGTAGCACCCTCAATATTTCGAACAACATGAGCTCCTCCCTTACTTTTAGTACTCAACTGCCCTTTAATATTTTCAGCTTTAATAGAAGCCGATCTGGACTGAAGACTGAGCTTAGCAGTAATATCTGTTGCCAGTATCTTACCAGACTTTGATTGAGCCACTATTTCAGCCCCATTCAATCCCTTAAGGGTTATGTATCCCGAAGTTGTTTCAACCTTTAATTGCATCCCCTCAGGCAGTGTCAGGTCGACAAATCCGGCGTGTGAGGTCCAGCCACTTTCAGGCTTCTTTACCTCTATTTTCAAAATACCTGCTTCTTCGGTGCAGTTAACAGCATACCCTTCTAACTCTTTTGCTGCTTTTAACTCAGCATTGACGTGCAGTTTATTGCCCGAACTAACTGTTACTTTGGAAAATTCACCAATTACTTTAACATTGGTAATATTATCAAATGATTGGTTAGCACTTGCCACAACAGGCATGTCCTGAGCCATTAATGACAATGGCAGCAATAGTAAAAGAAGTAAATAAGTTTTTCTCATCATCCTTTATTTAGATTATAACGGCTAATGGTACGCTATGAGCGATCAAAAGTTTCCATAAATAGAAAAAAG
Source organism: Carboxylicivirga agarovorans (assembly GCF_050589845.1). Classification (NCBI taxonomy): domain Bacteria; kingdom Pseudomonadati; phylum Bacteroidota; class Bacteroidia; order Marinilabiliales; family Marinilabiliaceae; genus Carboxylicivirga; species Carboxylicivirga agarovorans. Next base: position 236,409 of record NZ_JBNGPA010000001.1, read on the forward strand.
CCTGACAGTAAACATTACTGCCAGGCTTTATATCTTAAGCTATAGTAGTATAAGCCTTAGTCTTCCATATAGCTTTCAATTGGTTCGCAGGCACAAACCAGGTTACGATCACCATAGGCATCATCCACACGGGCCACATCAATCCAGAACTTATTCTCGCGAATAAATGGCAATGGATATGCTGCTTTTTCACGTCCGTAAGAGTGGTTCCATTCATCTGCAACTACCTTGTAAGATGGGTGTGGTGCATTTTTCAACACATTATCCTCTTTATCAGCAGTACCGTTCTCCACCTCTTTAATCTCAGCGTAGATAGACTTCATGGCAGCAATAAAACGATCCAACTCCTGCAGTGATTCACTTTCAGTTGGCTCTACCATTAAAGTTCCATACACAGGGAATGATAAGGTTGGAGCATGAAAACCATAATCCATCAAACGCTTCGCGATATCTGTTTCGGTAATGCCCGAGTCAGCTTTAAAGTGACGACATTCCAAAATCATTTCATGTGCCACACGACCATTTTTACCAGTATAAAGGATACCATAGTCATCTTTCAGTTCCGTTGCCATGTAGTTGGCGTTCAAAATAGCCATTTTGGTTGATTGCGTTAAGCCTTCACCACCTAACATTTTGATGTAACCATACGTAATTGGAAGAACGCTTGCACTACCCCATGGAGCAGCTGAAACAGCGGTAATTCCTGTACGACCGTTATCAACAACCGAGTGCTTAGGAAGAAACTCAACAAGATGCTTGGCAACTCCAATAGGACCAACACCCGGACCACCACCACCGTGAGGAATAGCAAATGTTTTATGAAGGTTTAAGTGACATACGTCGGCACCAATATGTCCAGGACTGGTTAGGCCAACCTGAGCATTCATATTTGCACCATCCATATAAACCTGACCTCCGTTATCGTGAATAATCTGACATACCTCAATGATCGACTCTTCAAATACTCCGTGAGTAGAAGGATAAGTCACCATAAGGTTAGACAGGTTATCTTTGTGCTCTTCAGCTTTAGCTCGTAAGTCTTCAACATCAATGTTACCATTGTCATCACACTTGACCACTACCACTTTCATTCCGGCCATAACAGCTGATGCAGGGTTAGTTCCGTGAGCTGATGCAGGAATAATTGAGATGTTACGATGTCCCTCACCACGATTCTCGTGATAAGCCTGAATAACCATTAAACCGGCATACTCACCTGCAGCACCTGAGTTAGGCTGCAAGCTTACATCAGCAAAACCTGTTATTTCAGATAAGTCACCACGTAACTCATCCATCATCATATGGTAACCCAAAGCCTGATTAGTTGGAATAAATGGGTGTAAACCGTTAAACTCGATCCAGCTTAATGGGAACATCTCTGTAGAAGCATTCAATTTCATTGTACAAGAACCCAATGAAATCATTGAATGCGTTAATGAAATATCACGACGCTCCAGCTTCTTGATGTAACGTACCATTTCAGACTCAGAACGGTATTTCTTAAAGATATCCTGAGTTAAGAAAGAGCTTGTACGTGCTATTTCCTTCTTAATATTTAATTCTTCACTAAAGTCACCTATTACAGGTACATCTTTACCTGCAGCCTTGGCAAAGACTTCAACAATCCAGTTTAAGTCAAACAGGTTAGTCGTTTCATCAATACTGATACCAACATCACCGTTTTCGAAGTAGCGGAAATTCATTTCCAGATCAATACTGAAACGCTCAATATCTTCTACCTTTACACCTTCAGGAATGGCAAAACGAATTGTATCAAAGTAATCAGCATTTAACTGTTTATACCCTAATTTTTCAACTTCGCGTGTAATTTGATAGGCAATCGAGTGAATACGTTCGGCAATGCGCTTAATACCATCTTCACCGTGGTATACTGCATAAAAACCAGCCATTGTTGCCAATAAAGCCTGTGCCGTACAAATATTTGAAGTAGCGCGCTCGCGCTTAATATGCTGTTCACGTGTCTGAAGAGCCATGCGTAAAGCACGCTTCCCATTGACATCTTTTGTAATACCTATTATACGACCTGGCAACTGACGTTTTAAAGCCTCTTTACAAGCGAAAAAGGCGGCATGAGGACCACCATAACCCATTGGAATACCAAATCGCTGAGTTGTACCAAACACGATATCAGCACCCCACTCTCCCGGAGGAGTTAATAAAGCCAATGCCATAATGTCGGCGGCAACTGCAATGCGACAATCATTCTCATGTAATTTTTCAGTCAGTGCCTTATAGCTCTCAGCAGTACCATTTGAATTAGGATACTGAACCATCACACCGAATACTGTATCATTGCACTCGAACGAATGGATATCACCAAACTGCAGCTCAATACCAAGTGGTTTGGCTCGGGTGATCAGTACCTCTTTGGTTTGAGGCCACATATTTTCATCGGCAAACATAACATTAACACCGGCTTTAGCCTGCTTGCGACTACGTGCATTATACATCATGATCATTGCTTCTGCAGCAGCTGTTGCTTCATCTAACAACGATGCATTGGCCATTTCCATACCTGTCATTTCTGTTACAACAGTCTGGAAGTTTAATAAAGCCTCTAAACGTCCCTGAGAAATTTCAGCCTGGTATGGCGTATATGAAGTATACCAAACCGGGTTTTCAAGCACATTACGGGTAATTACCGCTGGAGTAATTACATCATAATAACCCATACCGATATAGGTATTAAATACCTTGTTTTGCTGAGCAATATCGTGGATCTTTCTGAAATACTGACGCTCAGTTAAACCTTTTCCAATATTCAAAGGTCTTTCAAGACGTATAGATGAAGGCACTGTCTGGTCAATCAAATCCTCTAGACTTGATGCACCAACTTTCTTTAGCATAGTGTCTATCTCATGATCCCTTGGACCAATATGGCGAGAGACAAACTTATCGGTTCCCATATGCTTTTATGTTTACGTTATCTAATAATTTTTTGAGTTCTTTTATGACTTCAAATTGATTAATAAAATCTGAAAAAGAAAATGATATTTGCTTGGTTATTAGAAAATAATTATCAAACAAAAAACTCTTTCTCAATTGAGAAAGAGTTTTATATCTAAGTTAAAAACGGATTATTTGTTCGCTCATGCCCAATGGTAGATTCAGGTCCGTGTCCCGGATATACCTTTACATCATCATCTAAAACCAACAGTTTAGACTTAATATTTGACACTAAGGTTTCAAAATCACCACCCGGTAAATCGGCCCTGCCTATGCTTTCCCGGAATAACACATCACCAACAATGGCAATTTTATCCTCTTTGCAGTAAAAAACAATTCCACCCGGCGAGTGCCCTGGTACATGTATTACTTCCAATTCTGAGTTACCAAAATTTATAGTGCCTCCCTCATTAAGATAATTGCCAATAGCAGGCGGATTAGAATCAAGCTCCATACCAAAGTTAGCAGCATATTCTACTGTTTGCTCTCCCCAAAACTCATCATCTTTATGGGCCTCCAGTTTAAGATTGTACTTTTCGGCAATAAATTTGCTTCCGAAAACATGATCAAGGTGCATGTGTGTTTGCAAAAGACGCACCGGCTTGTAACCTTTATCTTCAATAAATCTCGCAACAGACTCTCGTTCCTCGGGAGCCAAACAGCCAGGATCAATTATAACACACTCTTTTGTTTCGTCAGAAAGAATATAAGTATTCTCCTGCCATGGATTAATTGGTAAAATATCGATATTCATTGAACTTATAATTTTTGGATGATAGATGTATAGAGGTTGGGATGTTTAGATGTGATGATATTTTTAAGAAATTTAATATGCATAAAGTTGAAATTAGTTCATTAATTATAACATGCTGTATAAATAAAATTCCAGATTAGTAAATCGTACATCGTCTATCAAACACCCTAAACGATTCCGTTTAACATAGGTACAAAGGCACATTCTTCAATCTGTTCCTGCTCGAACTCATCATCATCAAGTCGGGTAATGCGAGTCAACACCTGTTTTTTATCGCCTAAAGGTATTACCATTATACCACCGATCTTTATTTGTGTTAAAAGCTTACGCGGTATAAAGGGCGCACCTGCCGTTACAATGATCTTATCAAAGGGAGCCTGAGCTTCCAGTCCCTCATATCCATCACCTAAGAAAAAGCGACCTTGATAACCTAATTCTCTCAACAAACGCGTAGAACGTTGATAAAGTTCAGACTGACGCTCAATTGAAAACAACTTCACACCCATTTCAATCAAAACGGCAGCCTGATAACCTGAACCAGTTCCAACTTCAAGAACTTTCTCACCTGGTTCAACCTCTAAAAGTTGCGATTGCAAAGCCACGGTGTATGGTTGTGAAATGGTTTGACCGGCACCAATGGGGAAAGCTTTATCCTGGTATGCAAAATTTATAAAGCTGCTCTCTAAAAACAAATGACGAGGCACCTTACCTATTGCTTCAAGAACATGCCTGTCTACAATCCTCTTCTGCATCAATTCCTGAACCAGGCGATTCCGCAATCCTTTATGTCTGAATGAGTCTTTTTGCTGCATGCCGCAAAAATAACTTTTTATTCGAATTAGAAGCTCGTTAAAAACAAATCTCTATCAATATTAATTCACCAGCGTTATATTTTTTCAAGCCTTTTTTGAGCTATAAATGAAACCCTTACGACACAATACATGTAAATATCATTTGAATGACGTAATAATCTGTCATCATTTTCGTTTGGGATGTTAGAAGATGAAATTGGGATATGTTTAAAGATAGGGATTCACTAATGCAATTAGCACCCGGGTATACATATATATACGAACAGCAGTTAGAGCAGGCTATTAAGGAACGAAATGGCTCTCCAATTGTAAAAATACCCGTATGGTCAAAAACAAAAATTTTGATCAAGCGAAGTAGTGATATTTTCATTTCTTTGGTTGGTGTCACTTGCATCACCCCTTTTATTCCGTTGATTTACTGGAAAATTAAAAACGAATCAGAAGGACCAGCCATTTATAAGCAAGAGCGCATAGGAAAAAATGGCAAAAAGTTTCATATCCTGAAATTCAGGACCATGTATATAGATGCTGAGAAAAATGGTCCTGCACTCTCTTCGGCTAATGATGTAAGAGTTACTCCCTTTGGTCGCCTGTTAAGGAAATGGCGTATTGATGAATTCCCACAGTTTATTAATGTGCTCAAAGGTGATATGTCGGTTATTGGCCCTCGTCCTGAACGACAGTTTTACATTGAACAGATCGTTAAAAATGAGCCCGCATTTATTGAATTACTTAAAGTAAAACCGGGCATTACTTCTTTGGGACAAGTATTATACGGATATGCCGAGAATAAGACTGAAATGCTTCAGCGTCTTAAGCTTGAACTATTCTATATGCGTAAGTATTCACTACGATTAGACTTCAGGATCTTTATCTACACAATCAGAACTCTATTTAAAGCTGAAGGGAAGTAAATACCAAAGATGAATTGTGAGAAGTGAGGTGATGTACAAAAAATGGCCTTAAGATTTTAAAAACCTTAAGGCCTGTATCATTAGCGTTTTATCAATTTCCTGACCAGTATCTCATTGTCAACATGTATTCGCAGAATATAATGTCCTGCTGGTAAATCTCCCCAATTAAGTGTTGATTGTTGCTGATAGAGCTGTCCGGCTTTAACCTTCATACCAGAAATATTATACAACTCATATCTCCCTGTTGAGCCTTCAAAAGAAATTGTTACATCTGCCTCAAACGGATTAGGTGAAATACGCAGCTGGGTCTCTTCCAGTCCACCTTCAGCAGAAGTATGCGTATCAAAACCGCTTAACTTCTTTTGACTGTACATGACATACTCGCCAGGTTGCAACAATACTTCCATATTCATATCGCTTACCTGCATACTGTCTTTGGCAAAAATATTATACCATTTGCCGGTTGTACTAAAGTTTGGTTTGATTGATGCTTTAGTAACACCAAAATTACCGATAATACGAACATCAGTACCGCTCATATTTAGCTCAATACGCTTCATGGCACCGCTAACATCCATATTAAAATCTTTAGTGACAAAAACGTCTTCATTTGTCTTCATTTCATTCAACAGCTGATAAACCGAAAACAAGCGCATACGATCTTCATTATTCATATACTCCCATTTTGGCGGTTTCTGAGCCAAACGACAATCGTCACTAACAGTACCATCGGTACAACGATTAATGCTCAGGTCAAAGCCCAATTCACCAAACTGCCATATCATTTTAGGACCAGGAACAGGAATAAAGAAGACGGCTGCAGCTTCGCAACGTCGTAGTGCTGTTTCTAGTTCTGTTACATCATAATCGTCTTCTGAATTACCATACAACAAATTTTTATACATCAGGCGTTCTTCATCATGGCTTTCCATGTAGTTAACAATGTGTGGTTCATTCCAACCGCGATTCTTATATGAGGTCCATGATAAGTCGGATTTATTGTTATCATTATACCCCATGGTTGCTTCATTGTAGTTATGGTTTGCATTTCCCCACATTAAGATACCATGATTAGCTAACTCCTTCTCTTCAGCATTATCAGCCAGATGCTCAAACATTACAACTGCATCGTTTTTGCGCTTCCAAATCTCGTCAGCCATACGCTTTAAAATCCTGATACGATCAGGATCCGGCCCATTGGCCCACTCATCACCTCCGATCGGATATGGTGTATTTGAAAATCCTTTGGTGAAATCGAAACGGAATCCATCGACTTTATATTCACTCATCCAGTATGAACAAACACTATCAACCAAAGCCTGCGTTTCCAAACTCTCATGGTTAAAATCGTAACCCCAGCTTAAACCCGGATTTTCAATATTTGAATCAGTGTTGTACCAGGGATTATTGAATGGTTTTCCATCCTCACCCAAATACATGCGTGCAAAAGGTGATTGCCCATAGGAATGGTTAAGTACCATGTCCATTATAACAGCAATGCCTTCCTTGTGACACTCATCAATAAAAGTTTTATAATCCTCTACAGTTCCATAGGCTTTATCGGCAGCAAAATAGAATGATGGATTGTAACCCCAGCTATCATTACCTTCAAACTCATTAAAAGGCATAAGCTCAATGGCATTGACGCCTAATCGCTTCAGATAAGACAAGGTATCTGTCACAGTCTTGATATCCTGCTCGTCGGTAAAGTCACGAATCAGCACTTCATACACAACCAATTTCTCTGGTTCAGGTACCACGAAATTATTGACTTCCCAGTCAAATGACTGATCGGCTGTTGTGAATACACTAACTATTTCATCCTGACCTTCAGGGTATTCTTTTAAGTTCGGATAAATACTCTCAGGAATATATTGGTCATTCCATGGGTCAAGAATTTTTGTGGCATACGGGTCTGCAACCTTAATATCTCCATCGATCCAAAACTGGTAAGCGTATTCTTCGGTACTATTTAAGTCTGTTAGGCTGAGCCAAAAGTAATCGCCGTCCTTTTTCATCATGGCTGCATTGGACGGAGCCCAATCATTAAAATCACCTACCAGGTAAATATATTCCTTGTTTGGTGCAAACAAAACAACTGTTGCTGTTGATTCATCAATCACATTAACACCCCTTCTCATGCCTTCGGGCATCGGTTCTGTAACAACATCTCCTTTAACAAATATTTTTCTTGAAACCTCTTCTGTTTCACTTCCCGACGTAGCAACAGCCTTAATGATATATTCATCCAGTGTAACGTTGGTCAGTTGATAAGTGATAGCCGGGTTAGCAGTTGATTCCACCAAAGCATCGTTAATAAAAAGCTCCAACTTATCGTGCATTAATGCATTTGCTTTTACTTCAACGTTGTCTCCACTATTGAATATGGTGTTATTAACCGGCGACTCGATAGAAACACTCAAGACTTCATCAGATACGTCTACAAAAATATCTTTTCCCCCGGTATCTTTTCCTTCTTTCGAATTGTCAGAGCTACGAAATACAAAGGCTAACTGTTTAACAACTTCACCTTCAGCCACACCATAATACTGGCGAATATCGGGTGTAATTTCAAGCGTATAAACATCGGTTGACGTACGTGTCAACTTGTATTTTTCTGCATTGTCTCCCCATGTTGGTGCATACTTCCAGTCACCGCTGCCTGAACTTTTATCGGTGATGACACCGGTGTGGGCGTATACATCACCTGTGTAACCCGCAAGTCCGCCGGTTCCACGATCAGCATAAAAGGTAATGGTAACACTATTGGACTCAACCGGAATAGCCGGATCTGAAGTAACCACCTGAGCATTAACCGCCCCAATCAATAGCAGGGCAACTAATGTACTCCCTATTCGTTCTAAAACCTTTTTGTAGTAATTGGTCATTGTTATTTATTTAAAAAAAAGCCGCCACAATGGGCGGCTTTTAATATGTGTTTCTTTACAGATTACTATTGAGTAATTGTACCGGTACCATTAATAAAATCAAGAGTAATAACAGCGTTGCCAGCTGTCAATGCAACTCTATCCTGATCATCACCTGTTCCTCTAAATGCAATATTACCATCCAGAATCATAAACTCAGCCTGCCACCAATCAGCAGTTAAGGTTGTTGCACCTACGTGCATTCTTAATTCTGCTGCAGCAACAGTACCATCGTACTTAATAACTTTATTCTCTGCATCAATGGTAAACAAGTTACTTTCATTTGATGAATCCCAACTACCGAAACAGTCACCAATACCATATATTTTGGCTGGATTAGCTTCAATCTTATCAGTATCGTAGTCAACAACAACAGTATAATAACCAGCCGAAGGTACAACAATATTGTCACCTCCTTTGCTCCATACTCCGTCTACTGCATCACCAGTCACACCAAAATCGTTACCCCATGCTTTTTCCGGAGCAATTTTCACACCCGCATCCTGCACTGTTGGATCTAACCAAACAACAGCCCAAAACATATTAGGGTGCGAATGAACAGGTACAAATTCTGCTACATTAGTATCCCAGTTCCAGCCACCATCACCAACTGCATTTAAAGAAGCACCGGTCATGTATAAAGCGGTTGGATACTTAACATATTCTGTAATTGTTACTTTCTTCGCATCTCCTGAAGCTGCATCAATAGCTATTGTAATAATATACTCTCCCTTTTCTGTTACAGATAAGTTACCATCTTTATCAGCTACTTTATCACTACTATTTTCAGTATCAACAGCAGAGAAACCAACATCAAAACTCATACCATTAACAGGAGAAGCTTCTCCATTCTGAGTTCTTAGCTTAAATCCTTCATTCGCTTCAAGAACAATACCAGTCCATGTCCATGTGTATGTAGAACCATCAGCTGAAGGTTTACCTTCGTTATCTGGCAACAACACATTACCCCAGTTCCACGAGCTTCCATCTGCAGTAGCCTCAGGGTTATCGATACTTACACCTGTACCAACAGCATCAAGAACAACATCTGTCCAGTCAGTGAATTCACCAGCTGAGTTTTGAACAATGGTAAACTTACTATTAGTTACATCTAATGTAATTGTATAATTACCACCAGAACACTTAACGTTATCACCACCATCTTTAAGAACGATATTTTCACCATTATCAATGATAATACTTCCACCATCTAAACCTAAATTATACTTCCATGGATCTCCGCCGTCATCTTTCTTTGGCGCGCGGAATTTGAAATCACCAGGAACCATGTCTAAGGTAATACGATACACATCGTTAGCTTTGTCATAAGACATAAACTGATCGTTAGCTGTATCCCAACCACCAACAGCGCTACCAATAACACTCCAAGGCTCAGCGTCGAAATAAGTGGTAACATTCATTGTAATAGGATCAGATGCCAGGTGATTTCCAGCAACAACTCTCAACTGAATGTCATGAGCTTCACCACCTTCATATCCAAGGTTCAATAATGACTTATTGAAAGTTCCGACTTTTAAGTCAATTGGTGAAGTGGAACCGGTGGCTACAACTCTTCTGAATTCAAAATTGCCATCAGCATCATCTACTTCAACAGCATATTCTGTTACAACATCAAGTTTAAAATCAGCTTCTGAAAATACAATTGACGTTAATAGATTTTCTTCATCAACTTTTTGAAGAACATAAGTTTCTCCCGAGGCAGGTGCTTCAAGGACTGGGCTTACTGCATCTCCCGGTACTTTAGGATCCATATCGTCTTCACATGACGTAAAGAATCCAGCAGCAAATATTAATGCTAAGAATATATTTAAATACTTCATTGTAATTTCAGTTTTAGTTGTAACCCTCATTCTGTTTTAAATTCGTATTGGCACCTACATCAGCTGCAGGTAATGGGAATAAGTCTCTGAAACTTTCTGTTTGCTTACCATCAGCAACGCCACCTTTCCAAGGCCATAAGTATGTACCATCGGTAAACTGTCCAAATCTGATCAAGTCAGTTCTACGGTGTCCTTCCCAATACAATTCACGAGCTCTTTCATCTAAAATAAAATCAACAGTCATTTCTGCATCAGTTATGTCTCCTGAGTTATCTCCATAGGCTCTGAAACGAAGATCGTTAATATAACCTAAAGCAATTCCGCGATCACCATTACCTCTTACAGCACACTCTGCATAAATAAGGTGAGCTTCTGCTAAACGAATCATAGGGAAATCAGTATCCATGAAATCACCGTTTGAACCAGCCATTCCGTCAGAAGAAAGGTTTTTCCACTTTGAGATAGCATATCCATCCTGGAATCTGGTACGATCAACGATATCGATAGTTTGATTTGTTGTAAAGAACATTGCCCTTGAATCTGTATCACCCGAAATATCAGAAAATTTATCAACGAATGCAGATGTGGTTCTGTTACCACCCCAACCCTGATTCGTTCCAAATTCATCTTTAGGCATATCACCACCAATACCGGCAGCTATCAGGTATGTCATACCACCCCAGGTCTGAGTTCTCTGACCATCAAATGTTACAGGGAAAATGATCTCACCAGCTGCAGCTGACTGATCATTATCGGCCATAAATAAATGAGCATATTCAGGAGATAAGTCATAACCTCCCTCTTCAATTGTTTTCAAAGCATAAGTTGCAGCATCGGTATAACGTGCTGTGCCAGTATATACTTCAGCATTTAAGTATAAACGGGCTAAAAGCATCCATGCAGCAGCTTTATCCACACGACCATATTCGTTCGATTGTGGTTCTTTTAAGTCATTTACAGATTCCAGAAGTTCAGTCTCAACATAGTTGAATAAATCTGCACGCATGATTTGCTGAGGGAAGGTTCCGCCAACAACATGCTCATCAGTTACGAAAGGTACGTTACCATACATATCTAATGCATGTAAATAACTTAAGGCTCTTAAGAATCTTGCCTCTGCTCTGTATTCAGCTACTTCCGCTTTAATATCGCTTTGACCTCTTGCATCCAGTTTAGCATCAGTCGCCTCACGTAGAAATTCGTTAACCAGAGTAATCTGGTAGAATATACGGTTGTACATGGCTGTGATAAATGGGTTTGAAGAAGTCCAGTTTTGATCATGATAATCACTTAAACCGGCATCTGCCCAACAACATTCGGCTTCATCAGTAGATAATTCCTGAGCCTTGAAATATTGACGCAGATATGTTGAGAACCCTTCATCAATACCAGAAATATCTGGTTTACCTGCTGGCCCTTGCTGTCCACTAACAGCCAAACCTGCATAACACTTTGCCAACACTTGCTTATAAGCTGCCTTATCAGCGTAAATAATATCTGGTGTTGATTCATTCGGGTCAATTGGAAGAGTATCCAGGTCTCCCGTACAAGACACCATTCCTAATGTTGCAATAAGAAATGCAAGTATATTGAATTTGATATATCTTTTCATCTCCAACAATTTTTAAAAGTTAAAATTAGCACCAATCATAAATGTTCGTGGACGAGGATAAAGATCATAATCAATACCTCCTGACACTTCAGGATCTAATCCATCGTAATCGGTAATTACAAACACATTCTGAGCTGTGCATGACACACGTAAAGTAGTGTTGTCTTTAATTAAGTTTTTGAATGTGTAACCCAGTGAGATGTTATCCATTCTAAAGAATGAAGCATTTTTCACGTGATAATCTGAATAATATTGTGCTTCTGTAAATTGACTGAAGCTCAACTCTGTATTTGAATTATTCAGGAATCCAGGGTTAACGAACAAATTGTTATAACGGGCGCGTTCTGAGTTAACGTTGTTGTAAACATAGTTGCCTAAGTTAATACGTCCTGCAAAACTGAAATCCCAGTCTTTATACTCAACACGAGAGTTAATACCCATGAACACTTTTGCAGCTGGATCTTCGTAATAATAGCGATCATCAATATCAATTACACCATCGTTATTTCTATCAACGTATAATCCTTCAATTGGCTTTCCATTGTCATCATATACTTGTTCGTATACAAAGAAAGATGAAACAGGTTGTCCTACAGCGTGACGCTGAACTGTGTTACCTGTACCACCGGCAATACCACCGGTTTCAACTCCCTTATAGTTAGGATCCTCGTTATTATTTAACTTGGTAATTTCGTTATTGTTCATTGTAAGGTTAAAACCAAGATCCCATAAGAAGTCAGGTTTAGAAATTGGTTTAACATTAACGGCGAATTCGAAACCTGTATTTTCCAATGAACCAACATTTGTGAAAATACCATTGGTTAAGTTAGTACCTGCAGGAACAGGAATAAAGTTTAACAGATCTTCTGTCTTTCTATGGTAAAAATCCATAGTACCATAAACACGTCCATTCAAGAAACCATAATCTATACCAATATTATAGGTTGTTGTCTCTTCCCATTTGATCTCAGCATCATATCCCTCTGGACGTAATGTCGTGTAGTACTGATTACCGAATAAATACTGTGAACGCTCATCACCAATAGTATAACGAGGCATGTAAGGATAGTTAGAACCAATGTCCTGCTGACCTGTAACACCATAGCCTAAACGTAACTTAAGCTCACTTAAAGCATCAACATCCTGTAAGAAACCTTCTTGTTTCATTTTCCAGGCGAATGCCAATGATGGGAATAATCCCCAACGCTGATCTTCATGGAAACGAGAAGAACCATCATTCCTTACTGTCGCAGTAAATAAATATTTGTCTTTAAATGTATAGTTTAATCGTCCGAAGAATGAAACTAAATAATACTCAGAAGCATAACGACCATCTTTGGTTTTGTCTTTTGTGATATTCGGAGTTCCATCTTCAAAGAAGTTCATTTCATGCGTATAACCTTCAGTATGGAAATGTTGCCATGAATAACCACCCATTGCTTTTATATCATGATCACCAACTGTTCTGGCATACTCAAGATAGAAATCTAACAGCTTGTTGGTTTTTTCTTCATTGTAGTCTCTGTAAAAACCACTGACAGGCATATCATCAAATGTAGTTTGAGTCCATGCTGCAGTGTTATCTGTATTCACTTCTCCATTTGTATCTGCATAATCAATACCCACATTCAGGTTAGCTCTTAACTCAGGAAGGAAATGAAATTTATAGTCAAACTGTGCATTACCAATAAAACGGTTGACAGTGTTCTCATCTGATTGCTGCTCCAACAGTGCAATTGGGTTGGATGGAGCCAATGTCATGCGCGTTCCATCATTAGCTAACCATGTATAATAACCACCAAACTGGTCATAAGCAGGATCATCAACACGAACTGGTTTTGTTGGGTCGAAATATACTGCTGTACCGATAGCACCTTTGTTTGCAAAAGTATTATCTAACAACATTCCTTTCGCATTAAGATTAACTTTTAAATGCTTGTCAAAGAATGAAGGGTTAAAACCAACCGATCCGGTGAAACGCTTCATGTTGTCACCATCTAAAATACCGTTCTGATCAGTAAAACCTACTGAAGCACGGAATGGAAAACCACCAGCAGTACCAGTAAAACCAATATTATGGTCCTGACTTACAGCTGTAGTGTAAATAAGATCCTGCCAATCAGTATTGTATAATTCACCATTAAATCCTAAAGCATTGGCGGCATCACTGTTTTCTCCATAGTACGAGCGAATTAAGTTGGCATATTTATCAGCTCCATAAACATCAATACTATTTGATTTTGTAGATACTGACATATTACCTGCATAAGAAATTCTCAATGGTGCACCCTCACGACCTGTTTTTGTAGTTATAATGATTACACCGTTAGAGGCTCGTGAACCATAAATAGCAGTTGCCGACGCATCTTTCAATACAGTAAATGTCTCAATATCATTAGGATTAACAGTAGTCAGTGGGTTTCTCATACCTGCAATACTATTATCTACAGGTACACCATCAATAACAATTAAAGGATCATTGCTGGCAGAAAGAGAAGATCCACCACGAATACGAATAGTAGCTCCTGCTCCAGGCTCACCACCTGCACTGGTAATTTGAACACCAGGAGTACGACCAACAAGTAATTCCTGTGGCGAGGTAATTGCCCCTTTATTAAAATCTTTAGTTGAAATAGCGGTAACAGAACCTGTAGCATCTTCCTTTTTAACGGTACCATAACCGATAACCACTACTTCTTCCATTCCGATCACATCTTCTTCCAATGCGACGTTAATAGTTGTATTCGTTGCTACAACCTCTTGTGCTTTATAACCAATAAATGAGAAAACCAATGTTTGCCCATTTTCTACGTTTAAGGTGTACTTTCCATCAGGTGTAGTAATTGTACCTTGTGTGGTACCTTTCACTGCAACTGTTACGCCTGGCAACGGCATTCCGTCAGCGGCATCAGTTACTGAACCTGACACTGTTAATTGCTGCGCATACATAGCTGAAAAGCTAAAGAGGGCAACAACAATAAACAGTAACTTAAAAAGATTTGACTGTCTTTTCATAAAACTAGATTTTCATGTGATTAAATTCATTTTCAATCGCCACAACTTGTCCCGCAATTACGGGATGAAACTCACGTTTCGTGTATTGATAAAACATTATTAATATATCATGTTAGATTCCCGACACGTCGGGATAGTATTCACCACCGTTTATTTTTTTCACAGACGTGGTTACTACATTAACTAAACATCCGTTATCCGTTTTAAAGGATTTTTTGTGGATAAATTGAGAAGTGATTCTGTTAATACCTTTAAAACAATGTTTAATTGACCACTAAGAACGATACAAACATAGAGAATTAAAATCAAATTGTAAACACATTTTAACACTCCAATACATTCATTTGCAGAAAATTTACTGCAAACGTTTGCGGTGTCGATTGCGGTGTCGTTTGCGAAAAAAAAGCATGCTAAAAAACATGTTTTTATTTTTTTTGTTAAAATTTAAAAGGGCATCTGAAACGATATTTTTAGTGTAATTGACCGTTTTTATTATCTTTAATTTTTATCAGCAGTTAACTATTCCATAAACATAGGCATGAAGTCACAACCTATTACCATTAAAGATATAGCCAGAATACTTGGCATCTCACCTTCAACTGTATCCCGCGCGTTGAAAGACCATCCTGATATCAGTCCGAAAACCAAACAGTTAGTACAAACCTTTGCGGAGAAGGTAAATTACCGACCTAACGCTTTGGCCTTAAGTTTACGAAGCAGTAAAACCAACACCATTGGTATTGTCATACCTGAAATAGTGCACCACTTTTTTTCTACTGTAATAAGTGGCATTGAAGATGTTGCCTATGGCCGTGGTTACAATGCCATTATTTGTCAGACCAACGAAAACTATCAGCGTGAAGTTATTGACCTGCAAGCTCTTGTTGACAACCGCGTCGATGGTATTCTGGTATCAATGAGCAAGAATACCCATGAGTTTACCCACTTTGAAAATCTTAAAGAGAATGGTGTACCTGTTGTATTTTTTGATCGCATATGCGAACAGATCAGTTCTGACCGTGTTATTGCCGATGACTTTGAAGGTGCCCGTATTGCAACCAGGCACTTAATAAATAAAGGCTGTAAAAAGATTATGCACCTGGCTGCACCGCAACACTTATTAATAGGTAAAAATCGGAAAGAAGGATATACCAGTGCTTTAAAGGAGCACAAAATGCTTTGCGATGACCGATATATTATTAAATGCGATACGCGCGAATCTGTTTTTGCCAAGGCAGATGACATCATCCGTCTTGCACCTGAAATTGATGGCATATTTGCCGTTAACGACAGTACAGCCATCGCTTCCATGCAAATACTTCAGCGAAACGGGTATTCCATACCTAAAGATATAGCCGTGGCTGGTTTTGGTGATGGTCCCAATGCAAACATCGCCTACCCTCCCCTTACTACCGTTGAACAAAAAGGCTATGATATTGGTCAGGCAGCCATGCGATTACTGATTGGTCATATCGAAGGCTCAGTTGAGGAAGAAGAGTTCGAAACAAAGATCTTTACACCTGAATTAGTTGAACGCACTTCATCTCAGTTAGGGCACGACGCCAGGTAAATACTATAAGTACCTCGTCAATAAACCATTTAACTTTTAATACTGCTGTTTACCATATATATATTGTAGCTACATATATGTAGTATGTGCTAAAATAGCGACTTATACCTTGTCTTCGCGTTGGTATCGAGCTATAATTTCAATTGCCTGGCAGCATCAAACTCTGCGTTTAGTAGAAAGTTGCATATCAGGGTGGGCTTTCACCATCGTATTATAAACCGATTAAACTCAGACTAAACTCAGACTAAACTCATATTAAATTCGACTCATATCGACTTTACTCCGTCTTTAGTCTGCATTTATTATGTCTTTAACTTGTCTTTGAATGCATTTTGTTAAAACTTTCAAAGCAGCTAGCGTCGAAACCGATCAGCCATTGAGCTTCGATTTGTAAGCTGACCTCTTAAATGCTACATGTCAGTGACCATGCCAGGTACCGCCCATCTACAAGTACCAGACGCTGTTCCCGGGAAATTTCAGCTAACAGATCAACAGCCCACCGAAAACGATTGCGGAAGCGATGCGAGAACAATTTTCACTTTTTCGCACTTTCGCAATACCATTTCCGCAAACGTTTGCAATAGGTAAAAGCACTGATTTAAACATTAATAGAAGCAATCACCGCAACTTTTTCAGTTGACACCTTTGTTATTTTTATCTTAAGTTTGTAGTGGATATAATTGAAAAGAGACTTACCTGTTAATACCTTTTTACTGCTGTCAGAAACCACTGGCAGAGCATAGGTGTAATATTTTCCACTATTAAGTTTAGAATATGATTTTGTGCACATTACAATTGTATTGTAATGCTTCGTACATTTGAGATTCTTTTTTTAACAAACAGCGTAATATGAAACGAACATGGATTTTACCAATTTAATTGTTCAGCATTTAATTGTTAAAGCCATTGGGAGTTACATCTGACAAAATGTGAAAAACTATCAACAGATGAAAAAATTACCAAGATTATCGTTTTGGCAAATATGGAATTTAAGCTTTGGCTTTTTAGGAGTACAATTTGGCTTCGCATTACAAAATGCTAATGCCAGTCGTATTCTTACCAGTTTAGGTGCAGACCCGCATAACTTATCATTCTTTTGGTTGGTTGCTCCAATCATGGGTTTGGTTGTACAGCCTGTTGTTGGTGCAGCCAGTGATAAAACATGGACTCGATTAGGGAGACGCTCACCTTATATATTAGGTGGGGCAATTGTTTCAATGATCGCCATGTTTTTTATGCCTAATGCACCGTTGATTATGAAAGCCGGTGGCGCAGGCGTCTTATTTTTTGGTGTTGCCATGCTGGCACTAATGGATGGATCGTTCAATGTGACCTTTCAGCCTTTTAGAGCCCTTGTTGCCGACATGACTCCTGAAGAGCAGCGTAACCTGGGATATTCTGTTCAGAGCTTCCTGATCAATGCCGGTGCGGTAATTGGCTCAGCTTTACCTTTTATTCTGGCAATGACAGGGATTGAAAACAATCCTGAAGCCGGTAAAGTAGCACCTTCGGTAATCTGGTCTTTTTATATTGGTGGTTCACTTTTACTTCTTAGTGTTCTTGTAACGGTTATCAAAACAAAAGAATATCCTCCTGAAGAGTTTGAGGCATATAAAAACATCACCCAGGAGGACAAAGAACGCAAAGAAGGCTTTTTTACCTTATTAATGAACATGCCGTCAACGATGAAACAGTTGTCAGTAGTTCAATTATTTTCCTGGTTTCCATTTTTCTTGTTATGGGTATATGCCACTACGGCTATATCGCAACACTACTACGGTGTAGCCATTGATTTTAATGCAGAAACTGCCAGCGATGCAGAGCGCGCGATTTTTAATGATGCGGGTGATTGGGTCAACCTGTGTTTTGCTATTTACAGCTTAACAGCAGCTTTGTTCTCCATTGTACTACCTAAGCTGATCAGCCTAACCAGTCGAAAAACTGTTTACGCCTTGTCATTATTAGCCGGCGGACTTGGATTATTATCAATGTACCTGTTTGAAGACAAGAACCTACTGGTTATATCAATGATGGGAATCGGTATTGCCTGGGCTGGTATATTGGCTATGCCTTACATGATTCTTTCAGGTGCCATTCCGGCAAAACGAATCGGAGTCTATATGGGACTCTTTAACCTTACTGTTGTAATACCTCAGATATTAAGTGGCGTATTTGGTGGCCCTATACTTAAGCAAGTATTCAATGGTAACGGCATTTATATTATGGTACTGGCTGGTGCATTAATGGTAGTTGGAGCCATATCCGTATTTTTTGTTAATACAAAAACTGAGGAACAGACTATTTAAAAATTGTTATGGGACAAATTAAAGCTTGCTTATTTGATTTAGATGGTGTTATAGTTGATACTGCCAAGTATCATTATATAGCATGGAGGGAACTGGCCGCAGAGCTTGGCTTTGAGTTTACCGAAGAAGATAATGAACGTTTAAAAGGCGTTAGCCGGATGACTTCATTGAATATACTTCTTGAAATAGGAGGTGTTACATTGAGCGATGAAGAAAAACTTCGGTTAGCCGAAAAGAAAAACGAGAATTACAGAACGTTCATATTAAAAATGCAACCGGATGAAATCCTGCCTGGTGCTGAAGCATTTCTTAAAGAACTAAAAGCTCAAGGTATTAAGATCGCCTTAGGTTCAGCCAGTAAAAATGCCATGACTATTCTGGATCGTTTACAACTTACCGACCTGTTTGAAGCCATTATTGATGGTACAAAAGTAACAGAAGCAAAACCTGATCCTGAAGTATTTCTGAAAGGAGCGGAAGCATTGGGTGTTAACCCTGACGAATGTGTGGTATTCGAAGATGCCGAAGCCGGTGTTGAAGCCGCATTGGCAGGAAACATGCGTTGCGTGGGAATAGGCTCGCCAGATGTACTGGGGAAAGCAAACATAGTTGTTGATGGTTTACACCAGATGAACTATGAAAAACTAATGGAACTAAACTAAATAGTCGCGTTTTTGATGAGAAGTGGCGATGCCACCAATTGAAAATCTTAAACCAATTACAATGAAGGAGTATTTAAAACACGATGAGTGGTGCATTATAGAGGAGGGCTTCAACCCTGATAACCATCAATCTTCTGAAAGTATTTTCAGCCTGGGTAATGGTAAAATGGGTCAAAGAGCCAATTTTGAAGAAACATACTCAGGACCATCTTTACAGGGAAGTTATGTTGCAGGTATCTATTACCCGGACAAAACACGTGTAGGCTGGTGGAAAAACGGTTACCCTGAGTATTTTGCAAAAGTATTAAACAGTCCAAACTGGATTGGCATTGATGTGCAGGTTGATGGTCATTATTTAGACTTATATACATGCAAAACAGAAAACTTTAAGCGTACCCTGAATATGAAAGAAGGGTATCTGTTGCGCGAGTTCACAGCTATCATGGATGATGGTAAAAAGATCGCAGTAACAGTGAAGCGCTTCTTAAGCATGGCTGACACTGAAAACGGAGCTATCCGCTATTCGGTAACGCCACTTAACTTTGATGGTAAAATTGCTTTCACCGCCTACCTGGATGGTGATGTTGAAAATGAAGACTCGAACTACGATGAAAAGTTCTGGAACATCATTGACATGGAGGCTCATGCAGGTGAAGCATACCTTGTGACTGAAACTAAGAAATTGGGCTTCCGTGCCGGCTTCGGAATGAAAATCGCCGCCAGCATCGGAGAGTCAAAACTAAATATTACACCTGAAGTTCTTAAGAAAGAAAGCTGGGTGGCCAACCGTATCGAACGAACGGTTAAAGAAGAAGAATGCTTTACGATCGAAAAGATCGCAGGTGTTACCTGTTCGCTTAACTACTCAAATGACGAGTTGCTTGAAGCCACTAAAAAAGTAACGACTGCAGGTTTCAATAAAGGATTTGATGCTTTATTAAAAGATCATATTCAGAAGTGGGCGGATAAGTGGATTTTAAGTGATATTAAAATCAAGGGCGATGTTGCCGCACAGCAAGGCATTCGTTTTAACATCTTCCACCTGAACCAGACTTATACAGGCGAAGACGAACGGTTAAACGTAGGGCCAAAAGGATTTACCGGTGAAAAATATGGTGGTACTACCTACTGGGATACTGAAGCGTACTGTGTACCGTTCTTTATTGCAACTGCACCTTCAGATGTAACACGTAACCTTTTGGTTTACCGTTACAAGCATCTTGAGAATGCTATTAAAAACGCTGAAAAACTTGGCTTTAAGAATGGTGCTGCCCTTTACCCGATGGTAACCATGAATGGTGAAGAATGCCATAATGAATGGGAGATCACCTTTGAAGAAATTCACCGTAACGGTGCTATTGCTTTTGCCATCCATAACTATATCCGCCATACCAATGATGAGGCTTATTTAGCCGAGTATGGGCTGGAAGTGTTAATGGGCATTTCACGTTTCTGGAGCCAGCGTGTCACATTCTCTGAAGAACGCCAAAAGTTTGTGATGTTAGGTGTAACCGGACCAAACGAGTACGAAAACAACATCAACAACAACTGGTATACCAACAAAATGGCCGTTTGGTGTCTTAAATATACCATTGAAGCTTTAGCTAAGGTCAAGGCTATGGATGCTGCACGTTACGATGCTATTATCGCTAAAACATCGTTTAACTACGATGAAGAAGTGAAGCGTTGGAATGCGATCATCGAAAACATGCACTTCCCTTACAATGAAAAGTTGCAGGTATTTATGCAACAAGATGGCTTCATGGACAAAGAGCAGACGCTTGTTAAGGACCTGGATCCGGCAGAACGTCCTATTAACCAATACTGGTCATGGGATCGTATTTTACGAAGCTGCTACATCAAACAAGCTGATACATTACAGGGGATTTATGTTTTTGAAGAAGAGTTTGACCTTGAAACGATCAAGCGCAACTTCGAATTTTACGAACCACGTACAGTTCATGAGTCGTCGTTATCACCTTGTGTGCACTCTGTTTTGGCTGCAAAAATAGGCGATTATGACAAAGCTTATGAAATGTACTTACGCACTTCGCGCCTTGACATTGATGACTACAACCATGAAGCACATGAAGGTCTGCATATCACCAGTATGGCTGGTACCTGGATGTCGATCGTTGAAGGTTTCGGAGGTAAGCGCGTACATGATGGACAGCTCTTTTTAAACCCAATTATTCCACAGCAGTGGCAAGAGTATTCGTTCCGCATTTCCTTTATGGGTAATGATATGGAAGTAGTTGTTAACAACAAGGAAGTAACTATTATTTCACATGCTCAAAGTGAAATTACACTTAAGGTTTATGACCAGGATGTAAAGGTTGCTCCTCAACAGTCGACAAGCGTAAATACGAAATAAGTAGAATACTATACAACTAAAAAAAAGGAGCCCCGGGGCTCCTTTTTTTTATTTCCTGAGTCATAGATTTGCAATAGTTACAGACATTCTCTAATTTGTATTGTCCTCCTCATCTACCAAACAAGCAGATTACTGTCTATGATCAAGCATTTATTCATACAACTAGGCCTTTTGTTGTTTGCACCCCTTTGTTACGGACAACAACTTTCAATTACGCCCCCGAACTGGTGGACGCAAATGGGCACCCAACCGTTGGTGTTAGTTGTTGAAAATGCTCCCATAGGAATTACTGATGTATCGCTTGCCAATTCCTCGATCAAAGTAATAAAACATTACCCTGCAGCCAACAAGAACTTTCATATCATTGAAATAGATATCCCCCCTGGTGTTAATGCACATACGGCTAAAATTGTTTTCAAAACCACCTTCCAGGCGCCCGTTACCTATTCATTTAGGATCAGTGAACGACCAATACGATCTGAATCTGCACAACTGAATGCCGGCGATGCCATTTACCAACTAATACCTGATCGTTTTTGCAATGGGAATACCGGCAATGATAATGTACAAACATACTTTGAAAAAAAAGACCGACTCAACCCCACGGGCATTCATGGCGGTGATATTGAAGGGATCATTTCAAATCTTGATTACATAACTAAACTCGGATGTACAGCACTGGAGATCATGCCTGTTACAGAGAGTAATCTGATGATGAATTCCTATAAGCGTTTGGCTTCTACCAATTTGTACGAGATTGACAAACGCCTTGGAACGATTGGCTTATACAAAGAAATGATTGACGATTGCCAGTCCAGGGACCTGAAGTTTATTCAAACATTTACCCTCCATCAAATTGGCAACAAACATCCTTATTTTCAGCAAATGATAGATGCTGATTTCTTTAACGGATTAAGCTATGACTTTGACAGTCCATCGACTGATTTCAGCATTCTCACCGATCCATACAGTCCTGAATCGCTGAAAAAAGTAAATCGCCAATTATGGAATAAACCAAACTTCCCAACTCTTAATCAGGATAATAAACTGGTACGGCAGCTTCTAATACAGCAACTGATCTGGTGGATTGAAACAGCTGATCTCAAAAATATAAAAATTGAGCAGGCAGGAAGTAACTCCCCGGAATTGATAACAGAGTTGTACAGCAGTTTAAGTAAACATTATGATGACTTAAGCATCATATTAGACAATCCATCATTGAACAACCACCATGCATACTGGAGTCAACTAAGCGGTGATATTCCTACATTCATAGTCAATTACAATTATGCTGATGTTCTATCAAATGCCTTTTCTCCTTATGCAGACGCTGAAACCGGAACCCGGTCATTGTATCGACAACAACTAATGATAGCACCCGGAACTTCGGCGACAACCATCAACATGCTTGACAACCATCTGCTTAACAGAGCTTTCTCTAATGCCGACAGCGAAATACGTCAATTGATCATGATGACCGGTCATTTACTATGCACACCTGGCTTACCCTCGATCTATTATGGAACCGAATGGCAGATAAAAGGCCTTAAGAGCAAGGGCATGAGCAACCTGGCCAAGGACTTTCCCGGAGGGTGGAAAAGTGATGAAACAAGTGGTTTTAATGGAAAAGGCATGAGTGAACCCGCAAAGGAGTTTTACCTCCGTCTGACAAAGCTACTCAATTGGAGAAAAGACAATGCCGACCTGTTAAACGGTTCATTCACACATCTCCTTCCACAAAGCGACATATATGCCTTTATGAGGGCAAATGATGAGCAATCGATCCTTATTATAATCAATAACTCCAATGCGACCAGCTATCGTTTTAATGAAGAGGATTTCGCGGGAATGCTTACATCATACTCCAGGTGTAAGGAGCTGCTTAGCGATGATGTTTATCTTAGTTTCAAGGATATTATAGTACGTGAGAAATCAATTGCTATTCTTATACTTGAGAAATAATCCGGCCTGGCGGCCTTCATGAGTGACCTCAATACCAATTTGAGCTTTTTGGGATCAGGAATGACTGTTTTGGAGCAAAACAATAGTTCAAATACCATGACTTTTACAGTCATTATTAACACCAAAACAACAGTACTTATGAAGATTAGATTAAATAACGTATTAGGAAAGAAATACCATGAAGATCAATTGATAAACATACTTATCTCTAATCGTTTCAGAGTTGACCGCATCAAAAAGATAGTTTCCAATCCGAGTTTTGAGACTTCCGCTCACCTTCAGCAAATCAGGCTCGAACTATCGGCTATATTGTGGCAATTGAACCAGCTTGGTTGGTATGTGCCTTCGGCTAAGTAGAAACCCGGATAGTCGCACATGCCTACATGTGAGGTTTTAAACTAAAAGGAACGCGTGTATTTATAGCAAATTGCCTGTACACTGTTTATTCGCTATTACCCTGCTTGCAAGTAACAACACATAATGCAGTGATGAATGCAAGCTAAAAAAACATAGCGAGTGTTCGAACTGAGTAAACCAGGGATGCTATAAGTTCGAAACACTCGCTATTCACCAGAAAAATAAGGCTAGATCGATCCAAAGATCAATCGCACCAGCAGAACAATTATTGTAAGAGTAAGCGCCGCAATCCACGTTACAGGGAAATCAAGGGGCTCATGTTTATCTGAAAGTTTATTAGTAAAGTTCATCTCGTTTTGTTTTTAAAAATTACAGTCCTACACATTGCAATTGTAAGTAGTATGTTAGTGCCCCAGCCAAATAACCGGCTAAGGCGATCCAGGTGATTCGACGCACATACCACATGAAATTG
This sequence comes from Carboxylicivirga agarovorans, assembly GCF_050589845.1. NCBI lineage: Bacteria > Pseudomonadati > Bacteroidota > Bacteroidia > Marinilabiliales > Marinilabiliaceae > Carboxylicivirga > Carboxylicivirga agarovorans. The sequence goes on from NZ_JBNGPA010000001.1 coordinate 260,954, forward strand.
ATATGCTCAAGCCCCATGGCAGCTACTCCGGCTGCTGAGCCCACGATCAGGAGACTACCACCTGTACCGGCACAATAGGCTAAAAAGGTCCAGAAAGTGCCGTTTTGCATAAAGCTGGCAGCAGTACCTGTCGCCACTGATGCTTCAATCGGATACATTCCCATTGAAGCGGCAACCAGGGGCACGTTATCGATGATAGAGGAAATAGCTCCGATCAAAAGGTTGATGACATAAATATTCCCAAGGGTATTGTTTAGCCATCTCGCCAGCAGATCCAAATGTCCGGCCGACTGAAGTGCAGCCACGGCACTTAATACACCGAGAAAGAACAGAACTGTAGGGATATCGACCGCCTTAAGAGCAGCCTTAACAGTTAAAGTACGCTTATCTTCAATGCTCCGCTTTTTCAGATACCTGTCAGTCATAATCCACATCACCGACAAAGCTGTTAACATTCCCATAAAAGGAGGAAGGTGGGTTATGGTTTTAAATATTGGTACCGATATGAGCGCAAGTGTACCCACCACCAACATAAATACCTGCTCCCTGTGTGTTGTAAATGCACTTGTTTCATTAGCCGGCAACTCGGGTTTAATGGTATTACCTTTTACAACAAACAGGCTGAATAAAGCTGTGGATACGATCATATTAACAAGGCTGGGCACAAACAAGGCACCCACAATATGAGCAGCAGTCACCTGTCCTCCTATCCAAAGCATTATAGTAGTTACGTCACCAATGGGCGACCATGCACCGCCGGCATTGGCCGATAAAACAACCACACTGGCAAATATCCACCGGTTTTCCCGCTTGGTAATTATTTTGCGTAAAACGGTTATCAGCACAATAGTTGTGGTCAGGTTATCCAAAGCAGCCGACATGAAAAAGGTGAGAACACTGATGATCCACAGCAGCCGAATTACATTCCCCCCTCCTATTCGACTGGTAATAATCCTGAATCCCTGGTATTTATCCACCAGTTCAACAATCGTCATAGCTCCAATTAAAAAGAAAAGGATAGAGGCTGTTTCTGCCAGGTGGTGAAAAAGCTCATGATGGACGATAAAAGATACCATATCAGTGCCTCCACCCGCTTTATACTTCAACCATGATTCACTGGCACCCCTTGCTAATATCTCTTCTCCTCCAAGGGCATAAATTGTCCATAGCAATCCCCCGATAAGTAAAGCCGAAGCCGCTTTATTGATATGGTTGACATGCTCAAACACGATTAAGCTGTAGCCTGTAACAAAGACTACTAACATTAAAAAAAACATCATGATGTGATAAGAAATTTGTTGATAGTCATTTTGCCCTCACAGGCCAATGACAATATGTAAGAATAGTTATCAGATCACATGATATAATAAGCCACTAAGGTCTTACAGATCATCGATCCAAAAACAATAAACAGTAAAAGGTGTTAAGCAAAAACCGGCGGGGAATTATCTGATTCAAAAAGAATAAAGCTGGTAAGACCTTCTTTGCTGCAATAAGTACCAGGCTGAATGTCGATGTATTTATCACTATCAGACAAAGGACAAGGGCGAAGCAGTCGCCATTTATTAGAGTCGTCTTCTACTTCTTCAGCATTTATGGTTTCAAGGAGTGTATTGGATGATATGAACGACGATATACATTCTATGCTTCGTTCACCATCTTTAAATTCACAGCTTTGAATAGCTGTAGCTGAGGTATTCAGAATACCCCCGATATAAAGTGCCGCTACAATAAACAAATGAAACATCAAAGACGTGAATTATATTAAAGGCCGCAAAAGTAAAATAATTTTATTTACTAACATGGATCTTGCATAAAAAACTGAAATTATCTTTTCCTGTTAATTTTGAGGCATTTATTAATAAGCCAACTTGTTCCTCTGCGTTTACAAGCTAACAGGATAATGCATTCTCCTTTGTTACCAGAGGTTTTCCAGGGTAAACACAATGACAATTAATTTTTAATTGATCCCTGTTTTTGTTTGATATAACAACATCTTTTTATGAACCATTATCTTATAAAATCCTTTTCTTTACGGTAAATAGGAATGTATGAAGGCGAAATATAAGTTTTACCCAGGCAGTAAATTGTTGGTCGAAGCTTTTTATGGGAATATTGGAATGTCTGATCTGATAGAAATTGTCGAGGATCAGACCAGGCATCCCGAATTTAACATGATCGACAAAACGATTTCTGATATCAGGGCTGCTGATCTTATCGTAAGTATTGAAGAGCTTAACGCTTATATTGGTGAACTCAGAAAACTTATGGAAGAACAACCTTTAAGGTGGGCAATTGTGACGAACAAGCCAGGCTCCACTGCGTTATCAATGATCATAAAGCAAGATCCTTATTTTGATAACCGGGTGCAGATTTACAGCACACAAGCTGCAGCCATGCGATTTTTAGGACTTGACCTGCCAGTTGATAAACTACTGACCGACAACTTCTTTATTGTAGAATAACAAACGTATTAATTAGGTTCGGCCGCCAAATACCGGAATACCTTACAATAAAACTTGCCTAAAAATGAATTTCAATTTTATTTTTGTGCTATGCAAGGTAAAACAACATACTATTCGTTTCTATTATGGTTTTGCAGTTATTGGCTGTTTACTTTCCTAACTGTGCAGGAAGCCAAAGCTCAGGAACTGGCTGATTCGATTAACCTGATATTACAGCACCGTATTATTCAAAACGATACCCTGCCACATGTTAACCTTAAGGAAGTACCGGTCATTCCTCCTTATAAATTCAAGAATAAACGTCATAAACGACGCTACGGCAAACTGGTAAGGAATATTAAAAAAGTATTGCCATATGCCCGCAGTGCGGGAGAAAAAGTCAATTCCATAAATGATCACCTGGCAACTCTTAGCACAGAGAAGGAAAAAAAAGAATACCTGAAAGAAGCTGAAAAAGAATTGTTTGATGAATTTGAAGCTCCCCTGCGTAAATTGACTTTCTCACAAGGCCGCTTGCTTATCAAACTCATCAATCGTGAAACCGGCGATACCACCTACGATCTGATAAAACAATACAAAGGAGGCGTTACAGCTTTCTTTTGGCAGGGGGTAGCCAGGCTGTTTGGCTCCAACCTTAAATCGGAATACCACAAAGATGGTGATGATCAAATGATTGAACACATCATATTATTAATTGACAATGGTATTATTTAATCAAACACTGCGAACGGTCTGTAATTGTCAATCTTTACTATCTTTAAGCCCCAAATTGAAACTATTTAATGACAGCATCATCATATCCATCGAAACTGCTTGAAAGTGCCGTTAATGAATTTGCCAGGCTTCCGGGCATCGGCAAAAAAACTGCACTTCGCCTGGTTTTGCATCTACTGAAGCAGGAAAAAGAAATGGTATTTAAATTTTCTGATACCATTCACAATATGCGACAGGAAATAATGTACTGCAAAAGCTGTCATAATATATCAGACAGTGAAATTTGTAATATTTGTGCCGATACCAACCGCGATCACAGTTTAATTTGTGTTGTGGAAAGTATCAGGGATGTAATGGCTATAGAAAGCACACAGCAATTCAGCGGCATCTACCACGTATTAGGTGGAGTTATTTCACCCATGGACGGCATTGGCCCTGATGATCTGACGATTGGCCCATTACTGGAAAAGATACAGTCGGGATCGGTTAAAGAAGTCATCTTTGCCCTGAGTACAACCATGGAAGGAGATACAACGAATTTTTATTTGTATAAGAAGTTTGAAAAATTCGATGTCCAGACAACAACAATTGCCCGTGGTGTTTCCATTGGCGACGAATTAGAATACACTGATGAAGTTACCCTTGGTCGCTCATTGGTCAATCGGCTTCCTTTTGAAAAAACCTTGTAATATGACAGCAAAAAAAGCACTCAAACAAATAAAACTCATCTATTTTATAGTCACTATACTACTGGCTGTTTTTGCAGCCTTATCCTTGTTTTTTGTATCGATGAATGGTCCCGTTTATATTATGGAAGCCGGCGCTGCAAACAATTTAAAATCACTGATAATCATTCTGGCATTGGCAGGAATTCCTGCTTCGTATATGTTTCATAACCGAAAGGTCAGGCAAATAAATAAGGAGCTAAACGCCAACAGTAAACTTCAGCAGTTCAGAATGAGTTATTTTATAAAGATAATGACACTCGAAGGTGTTACTTTGCTGAGTCTTCTGAGTTATCTGATGATTGGCAATATTAATCAATTACTGGTATTTGCCCTGGTCTATCTTTTTTTGATACTCAATTATCCCAAACGGGCCAGCATATTGGATGAATTGGAAATTAACGAATCTGAACTTTAATTTTATTAGGCATGATTATCGCTGTTGACTTTGATGGAACTATCGTAGAGCACAAATACCCTGCTATTGGTAAAGAGAAAATTTTTGCGTTTGAAACCCTCAAATCCTTGCAGGACAAAGGTCACTTACTGGTTTTATGGACCATCAGGACAGGAAAACAACTTGATGAAGCAGTTGAGTTTTGCAGAAAAAGGGGATTAGAGTTCTACGCTGTAAACCGAACACATCCTGAGGAAGAGCTAAACGATAACATCAGTCGTAAAGTTAATGCTGAAATTTTTATTGACGACAGGAATGTCGGCGGTTTCATGGGTTGGGGCGAAATATGGCAATGGATTAATAAAGAGGCTCCTGATGGTGAAAAAGACGCTTTCAGAGAACAGTATGACAAAGCCCAAAAACGTACCCTTTGTGGTTTCTTAAAATCTATTTTCTGTCGTGAATAACATTTTTTTAAAAAGCTCGTTCATTAATAAGGATCATTAGTGCATATGAGCAAGGGAAATTACGACTTATCAATTATTATTGTCAGCTATAATGCGATTGACTTCTTAAAACTCACATTGGACTCTGTTGAAAAAGCCATTTCAACACTTAATGCTGAAGTTTTACTGGTTGATAATTCAAATAATAAAAATTTAAAAGAAACTGTCAGAAACAACTATCCATTTGTTAAACTGATCGATAACAGTGTAAACCTGGGTTTTTCAAAAGGTAACAATCTTGCCTTAAAACAAGCAAAGGGGAAACTGGCATTATTACTAAATCCGGATACGGTTGTTCCCGAAGATGCATTTACCTATATCCTTCATTATTATCAAACACACCCGGAGACTGGTGGTTTAGGTCTTAAAATGCTGGATGGCAAAGGCAGTTTTTTACCGGAATCCAAAAGAGGCTTTCCCAGTTTGTCGGTATCAATATTTAAGTTATGCCGACTTCATAAATTCTTCCCTGATTCCAAGATCATTGCTAAATACTATGAAGGGCATTTAGACCATAATTCAGAACAAAACGTTGATGTTTTATCGGGGGCCTGCATGGTTATACCCAGAGGGAGTGATGGCACATTGTCTTTTTTGGATGAGAGCTATTTTATGTATGGAGAAGACATTGATCTGTCATACCGGCTAAAACTCAAACACGGCAATAATATTTATTATCCAAAGGTTAGCATCATACACTTCAAGGGGCAGAGTACGAAAACAGATGTTCGAATCATAAAGCACTTTTACAATGCCATGTGGTTATTCTATAAACAACATATCAAACCACAAAAGTCGGTTTTTACAACAAGCCTCACCTGGATTGGCATTAAAACAATGACCTGTTACAAGATTCTCATTTCTAAATTATCATCTTCTAATCCAGAAAATTGCGAACCACCTTCTTATAATTCGGTGAGACTGATATCTGATAACGATTCCCTGTCAGCTTTAATCGGAAAACAATTAAATACACAAGTTACTGTCTCTGGTGTCAATGGTCAATCAATAAATGGTCAATTAACCATATTCGATTTCAATTCCATTACATATAAAGAAGCTATAGGAATAATGGCCAATCATACTGACAATTACGGCTTTATGACCAGAGACCTGCAATCACTTATTATTTGTCAAAACCCCAGTGAAAAAGGAATGGCTATTCATCTTTAGACAAAGATTGAATTCATACAATACCATTGCTGATCAACGATGATCGATCTTGCAAAGCTAAAAAGCTTATTATTCCAACCATATTGTCCTGTTCAATTCGTTTCTATCCATTAAGTTTCCAATTATGAGCAACAGTGTTGTCGGTTTATTCAGAACAACGAACACACGAATAGCATTCACCCCTACACACTGATAATGTACACTTTACACAAAGCAAACACTACATTACAAAACTGTAACAGTTTAAAATAAATGGAACTCACCCAAATACATCTTCCCTTTCTTATCCATTAACTTGCCTGTCAGCAATCATTTTTGCAATTTTATTGAAAATATTGAAGCTGTTGACAAATAACCTCACCATGAATAAAAACCTGTTGATAATAGGATTGTGCTGTTTCTTGTTCATCATTGATGCATCAGGAAAAAAGCCCAGGAAAAAAGATATTGTGCCTATTGAGAATCAGATGTTAATGGATAATTACCAAAAAGCATCCGAGTTAATTATCCAATTACAGAAGCGTTATCCTGATGATCCTTATCTACATCTTATGCAAGGGATTTGCTTTTTGAACATAGACGGCAAAACAAAAGATGCCATTAAACCATTAAGCCTGGCTAAAGAACATTATGGCATCTATTCAAAAAAAAATGACAAGGCTATTGAAGCCAACTACCACCTTGGCCTTGCTTATCATTTGAACCATGATTTTGATAAAGCTAAACAACTTTTTGAAGTATTGCAGGACACGGTACCTTCCAAACGTAAAAACATACACAAGCAACTTCAACAGTATATCAACTACTGTAACAATGCTATTCTTCTTAAAAAGAATCCGGTTGATTTCAGAATAACCAACCTGGGGCAGGCTGTCAACACAGAGTATGACGAGCACAGTCCGGTAATATCGGGGAATGAAGATCTTCTTTTATTTACTTCGAATAAGCATGGCGCCAATAAAAGAAGTAAAACCGATGGTTTATATACCGAAGACATATACTTTACCAAGTGGCGTGAAGGAGCATGGCTACCATCTGTGAGTGTGGGAGAAAGCATTAATACTGATGGATATGATGCCACCTGTAGCTTAAGTTCTGATGGTAAAACCTTAATTATTTACCGCAACAATGGCAATGGTGATTTATACCTATCACAATATAAAGATGACAAGTGGACGAACCCAGAAAAGTTACCAAAACCCATCAACAGTTCATTTGAAGAATCACATGCAAGCCTCTCACTCGACGGTAACACCATCGTTTTTACAAGTCATCGTCCTGATGGCACTGGAGCGAAAGATATTTACATGTCAAACAAATTACCCGATGGTAAATGGGGAAAAGTTATTTTACTCAACAAAAACATTAACACTGAACTGAATGAAGAAAGCCCTTTCTTGTCATACGATGGTCAAACATTATATTTTGCCTCAGAAGGACACTCTTCCATGGGAGGATATGATATTTTCAAATCAGAGAAAGATGGAAACGGACAGTGGCGGAAAGCGGTGAATATTGGTTACCCGATCAATACGCCCGGTGACGATCTGTTTTATATTCCGACGCTTGACGGACAACGGGTTTATTTTGCATCTGAAAGAAGTGGTGGTTATGGACGATCTGATATTTATATTATCGAATTTCCTGTAAGTGATGAACGCTCGCTGGCAGTTGTCTCAGGCTATTTATTCACCGAAGACGGGATGCCATCAGGCGAATCAGTTATTTCGGTTACCACTACAAAAAGTGGTGAAAAGATTGGAGACTATAAGCCTCAGACCAACACGGGCAAATACACCATGATTTTAGCAACCGGGGTAAACTACACAATGACCATTAATACACCTGGCATGATCAGCATCTCAAAGGAGATTGAAATTCCGTACCGGTCTGATTATAACACAAGAGAAAGTGCCACCTATTTAGATCCAATGGTATTGAAAAAAGCTGATCACTAACAGGCCGGTATTCTGTATCGGTCAATAATAGCTGGTAATTCATAAAAAATTGAATACTAAAAAACCTTTACCTGCACATTTTTAACTATTTTGCACAGTCAATTTAAAACCAAACATTAAGTACTTAAGGTATGTTACAACCAAACACGCTAATCATTGCTTTACTTCTTTTCATTTCACAGCTTACGCTGGCTCAATCAGACTCAAAGATTGACAATAGAAAATTCAACGAGGCAGTTAAACTGGCTGATGATAAAGCCTTTGATGAAGCCATTAAGTTGTTTTCTGAAATTTTAAAGGATAGCCCGGAAAACGTGCCGGCTTTATACAACATTGGTAATTGTTACCTCAACAGCTCCAATGGACCCGACACAGCCATTGTTTATTTCGAAAAGGCCTATGCTTTGCTTGAAGATGATGAAAAAATTGGAGACATAGGTGTTGACATCCAACTTTCAATAGGTAAATCACTGCAGTTTTTACTACAACACGAGAAAGCTATATCAACCTACGAGCAGCTGATTGAAATACTTCCTGCTGAAGATGATATTTTAAGACAGGAAGCAATGCGTGAAATTGAGGTATGTGAAAATGCCATTGAGCTAATGCAATCGCCGGTTCAGTTAAAAGTAAAAAACCTGGGACCAAACATTAACTCTAAATACGACGATCACAGCCCGATGATTTCGGCTGATCAAAGTGTGTTATTCATTACCTCAAGAAGAGCGTCCAGTTACAGTGAATTACTGTTTGACGGACAATATGCAGAACGTATCTATTCGTCCAAAAAAGAAGGGAACGAGTGGACCAAGGCCAAGTCATTACAAGAGCTGTTCAGAAAGCAAGGACACGAAGCCGGAGTCAGCTTATCGGCTGAGGCTACTGAACTGATCATTTACCGCAATGATGTTGACGGTGCCAACTTGTATTCAAGCATGTATGATGGTTCGAACTGGGGAGAGCCAGTGAAGATTGAGAGTCCTATCAATTCAAAATTTGATGAAACGCACATGACCAGCTCAGCTGACAAACAAACGGTATATTTTACCAGTGACCGGCCTGATGGAATGGGCGGCCTTGATATTTATCGTGTGCGCCGTTTACCAAATGGAGAATGGGGAAAAGCTGAAAATATGAAAGCTTTTAACACCCAGTATGATGAAGATACACCTATACTTCACCCTAATGGAAAGGTGATGTATTTCAGTTCTGAAGGACACAACTCCATGGGGCAGTTCGATATATTCTATTGCGTAATGGATGATGATGGTAACTGGGGACCTGTTCATAACATCGGTTATCCGATCAACACCCCTGACGATGATTTCTTCTTTGTTCCGACCACCACACCTAACATTGCTTATTATGCTTCATCAAGGTATGATGATAACTACGGAGGATCAGATATTTACCTTATCGAATACGAAGAGCCTGAAATCAACCGTTTAGCTGTGTTTAAAGGCTGTGTTAACAGCACAGACGAAGCGCCTATTGAAAATGTGGAAATACGTGTCACCCGTCAGGGCGACCCTGAAGTGATCGGTAATTACAAGCCTCACCCGGGCACAGGAAAATACATCCTGATCTTAGAAACTGATGACAAGTACAATATCGAATATACGGGTGTTGGTTTTGAGCAACAAACAAAAACAATTGATGTTACACGCGCCATGACTTATAAGAATTTAAGCGAGGCCAGTAATATTGATGACGTGATGATGATCGCTATCGCTCAGCCTGAAGAAACAACAGAAGAAGCTGTTGCCGCGACAAGTCCGGAACTTCTTGACACCTCGGATGGTATTCCTTATTACACAGTTCAGATTCTGTCTCTAAAAGAACCTGTATCAAGCTATAAGGTATTTATTGATCTTGAACACGATCAGATCAAAGAATACAAGTGTACTGATGGCTTCTACCGCTATTCATATGGCACTTTCAAAGGTTATAAGGCCGCTTTAAAAGGCAAAGATAAAGTTCTAAAGACAGGTCTGTGGTCTGATAGCTTTGTAAGAGATATTAAGCAATACGACAACCTGACAGAAAATACACCAGCAGAATAATGACAAGGGATGAAATTGCCCTCAGGGCACTTGAACCGGAAGATATAGACCTGCTTTATAAGTGGGAAAATGATATGAAGATTTGGGAGGTGAGCAATACGCTCACCCCTTTTTCTAAGTACCAATTAGTAAAATATATAGAGCAGGCGCAATTGGATGTCTTTCAAACCAAACAGCTTCGCCTTATTATTGAATCTGAGCGATCAAAGGAAGTGATTGGTATGATTGACCTGTTTGATTTTGATGGATTTCACCAGCGCGGAGGTGTTGGCATCATTATTCATGAGGACCATCGACAAAAAGGTTATGCCTTTGAAGCCCTGCGACTCTTTAGCGATTACTGCTTTCAACACCTGGGTATTAACCAGCTATATGCCAACATATCGGCTGAGAACAAAGCCAGCCTGACTCTTTTCGAAAAAGTTGGTTTTAAACTGGTTGGCGTAAAAAAGAAATGGCGTAAAACTAAAGATGGTTTTATTGATGAGTGCCTGTATCAGCTATTAAAGTGATCGTATTTAATAAGCTGAGTCCGACATTCAATTCCGAGCTCATATTAAAAGGCCTAACCATACACCTCATCAGCCGTGGGAATAGCTTGCAGCAGTTCATAATTTCCCATTTCATCGAGGAGTTTGGCGCAATAGTGCTGCATCCCGTTGGTGACGATCAGGTAGTCAACATTTAGCCTGGTATTATAGCGGGCAGCCTGGTTGAACACAGCTCTGCCTACCGCCACCTCAGGAGCCTTACACTCCACAATGACACGAGGCAAACCTTTTTTGTCATACAACACAATATCTGCCCGTTGGCTCAGCCCATTCACCTTAACCAGCATTTCAACAGCAATGAGTCCCGGCGCATACCCCAGTCCATTCACCAGGTAATGAATAAAATGCTGTCTCACCCACTCCTCGGGGGTCAGGGCTACAAATTTCTTTCTCACCTCATCAAATACCTGTGTTTTATTACCGGCCTGCTTCGTTCTAAACTGAACAGGTGGCAGGTTAAGCTTTTGCATCTATCCCTTTTTTTTCGACAAAATAAATCATTTTAGCCAGAAAAAGTTACCTTAGCGTGAAGAATAAACTCCTGCTATTCGCACTTTATTCCCACCCGTGCCCGGCTATATTGCCAATGCACTTAACCTTAAATTTTTTCCTATGAAGACTAAAAAAGAGATAGTAGATAACTGGCTACCCCGATATACCGGAAGAAAGCTTGAAGATTTCACCCCTTACATCTTATTAACTAATTTCAACCACTACGTTGAACTCTTCTCTGAATGGTATGATGCGCCCATCTTTGGCAAGAATGGAAATATGCCCAACTGCAGTGCCAACGGCATAACAATCATAAACTTTGGTATGGGTAGCCCTAATGCAGCTACCATGATGGACCTGTTAAGCGCGATTTCGCCTAAAGCCGTTTTGTTTTTAGGAAAATGTGGTGGTTTAAAAAAGAAAAATGAACTGGGTGACTTTGTACTTCCGATCGCGGCCATTCGCAGTGACGGTACTTCAGATGATTATTTACCACCTGAAATTCCGGCATTACCCGCCTTTAGTTTGCAACGCGCCGTATCGAGTGCCATTCGCGATAACGAACTGGATTACTGGACAGGAACAGTTTTTACTACCAACAAACGTGTATGGGAATATGATGAGCGCTTTAAAAAATACCTGGAAAAAACACGTGCGATGGCCATTGATATGGAAACAGCCACTATTTTTACAGTCGGTTTTTACAATCATATACCTACAGGTGCGTTATTACTTGTATCTGATCAGCCAATGATTTCAACAGGTGTTAAAACATCGGCCAGTGATAAGGTAGTAACAGAGAATTATGTGCAACAACACATACAATTGGGTATTAAAGCTTTATCTACCATTATGAATGGTGGTAAATCAGTTAAACACCTGAGGTTTGATAGTTAAGCCTGAAAAGAAATAAAAAATATGCATTAAATGTAAGATCATTGCCATTTAATGTTTATAATGAGGCTGTATTTTGGTTTGAAGGGCATATATCCGGAAATAACAATTTCGGGTTAATGCCTGATAAACTAATAAATTTATAAAATGACTTTTGAGCAGATATTACAGGAGTTAAAACAAAAGACCTATCGTCCCATTTATTTTTTAATGGGTGATGAAGGTTATTTTATTGATGAAATAACCAACTATATTGCCAATAATGTTTTAACAGAGGAAGAAAAGGGTTTTAATCAAACCATATTGTATGGTAAAGATGTAGACACCACAGAAATTATCCATGCAGCCCGCCGTTTTCCAATGATGTCTCAACATCAGGTAATTATAGTAAAAGAAGCTCAGAATATACCAAAAATTGAAGACCTGGAAGTGTATGCCAATAATCCGCTGACATCAACCATCCTGGTTATTAACTATCGTTACAAAACGCTTGACAAGCGAAAGAAATTTTATAAAAGTGTTGCAAAGAACGGCGTATTATTTGAAGCCAAAAAGCTATACGACAACCAGGTTCCGCAGTGGATCAACAGCTATTTAAAAGCAAAGGGCAAATCAATCGAGCCCAAAGCATCAGCGCTGTTGACTGAGTTTCTGGGCAGTGACTTATCCAAGATCGCTCATGAGCTGGATAAACTAGAGCTGGCCATCGGCTCATCGGTTCAAACCATTAATTCGGCTCACATTGAGAAGAATATTGGTGTTAGTAAAGACTACAATAATTTTGAGTTGCAAAAAGCCGTTTTAAACAAAGACATTTCAAAGGCCAATAAGATCATTCTGGCCTTTGGTAAAAACCCCAAGGCCTACCCCATTCAGATGACAACCGTAACCTTGTTTGGTTATTTTCAAAAACTGCTGGCTTTCTATTATTTGCCCGACAAATCGAAAAACTCAGTGGCCGCTGCCTTAAAGATCAACCCGTTCTTTGTTGCTGATTATACGACCGGTGCACGTCATTACCCGGCGCGTAAGGTTGTGCAGATCATTAGCCTTATTCGGGAGTATGATATGAAGTCGAAAGGTTTTGGCAGTTCCACAACCGAATCGGGAGAATTACTGAAGGAACTGGTATTTAAGATCATGCACTAGTAATGATCGGTCACTGAACTCTAAACCCTTATCTCTAACCATTAATCACTAACAAGCATGGATATTTCTATTATCATCATCATAGTTATCAGCCTGATCAGCATTGCTGGCTTTAGCCAGCCCGAGCTTATTTATAAGTTCCAGTTCAATGCCTGGCAAATTAAAAACCGCAAGGAATATATACGCTGGATCAGTCATGGATTTTTTCATGCTGATTGGGTTCACTTATTTGTTAATATGTATGTTCTCTTTTACTTTGGAGACTCATTACTTGATAATTTTAAATGGTCTATACCAATTAATAGTAACATTGCTTTTATCATCTTGTTATTTAGCGCATTTGTTACTTCTAGTTTAAGGTCATATTTTAAGGAAAAAAACAACTATAACTATAATGCAATTGGAGCATCAGGAGCAGTTTCTGCTATCGTATTTGCGAATATATTATACCAACCACTTGCCATGTATGGATTCTTCTTCATCAATAAACCAATACTTCCTGCGATAGCATTTGGTATTGGATATCTGATATATTCCAGGTATATGAGTAAGAAGAACGTAGATAACATCGGACATGATGCGCATTTTTGGGGAGCCGTATACGGTTTTGTATTTCCCATTCTGCTTAACCCGGCATTATTACTACACTTTTTTAACGAATTACTATCTATTTTTTAAACAATATGAATAAAGCAGTATTCATCGATCGCGATGGAGTTATTAACAACGACGAGGGCCATTACTATATCCACAAGGTCAAAGATTTCAAATTGAACCCTGGCATTATTGAAGGTTTGAAACTTTTACAGGATGCCGGATTTAAATTATTTGTCATTACCAACCAGGGAGGTGTTGCCAAAGGAGAGTATAGTGAAGATGATGTTGAAATGGTGCATGGTCACTTTTTACAACTGATGTTTGATAACGACATACGTATTACTGATATCTACTACTGTCCGCATCATGAATCGGTTGAAGACTGTGATTGCCGTAAGCCTAAACCTGGAATGATCAATCAGGCTTGTGATGAACACCAGATCGACAAAGCAAGTTCATACCTGATCGGCGATGCAGACAGGGATGTTGAAGCGGGTAATGCAGCTGGTTTAAAACAGAGCTTTAAGATTGCCAAAAACAGCTCCATCATCGACGTTTGTAAAAAGCTGATTTCGATTTAATGGAGCATCCTCAGTACATAACGATCAATGGCATTCAAACGCAGGCCGACAAAGCGGTTTTTAATGTAAATAACCGGTCTTTCAGATACGGTGATGCCCTGTTTGAGACCATCCGCTGTATTCATCAGAAGCCGATGTGGTTTCACGACCATTACCAGCGTTTGATCAATGCCATGAGCTTGCTTCAGATGGATATCAGAAGTCTGCCTCCCAAAACTGTACTTGAGGAGCATATCAGTTCACTGATTCAAAAGAACAGGTTGTTTGGCGATGTTCGTATCAGGCTCACCGTCTTTCGTGAAGATGGTGGGCTGTATACACCTGTCAGCAACAAAGTACAATGGCTTATTGAATGTTCAGCCCTTAGTACCTCCAACTATGAATTAAACAGCAAGGGCCTTTTAATTGACATTTTTGAGGGGGAAACAAAGGCGCTCAATCGCTTTTGTCATTATAAAACTGCCAACTCTTTATTATTTGTTCTGGCGGGTTTATTTAAGCAGGAAAAAGGGAAAGATGATGTGTTAATTATCAACTCGAACAAGCAGATCATTGAAGGTCTGGCTTCCAATTTATTTTGGGTTAAAAATAATGCCTTTTTCACACCATTACGTTCTTCGGGATGCGTAGACGGGGTAATGCGCAAACAAATTATCAGAATACTGCGGGAAAACAACTGGCCTGTTCATGAAGTGAGCGGCACCAATTACGATACACTTCTTCAGGCTGACGAACTATTCTTAAGTAATGCCATTCAGGGTATCCAGTGGGTTGTTGGCCTAAAGGACAAGCGCTATTTCTGCAAGCTAAGCAAGGAAGTGAATCGCCTGTTGATTAACGATGCCGTTAACGTTTTAGCCCAATCTCAATTTTAGACTAAAAATAATCTCAGCTTATCAGTTATAGGCTGGATTCTCAGGAAAGTTTGTCCAGGCTTTAAATACGGCACCCAATCCTTCCATGGCCTTTTTCCATATGTGATCGATATTATCATCCATCACCATTTGGTCATCGATATCAGCAACGATCCATGATTCCTCTTCAATCTCACTTTCCAGCTGACCCGGTGACCATCCTGAATAACCGGCAAAAAACTTCACCTGGGTGTGATCTGCCATTCCCGTGTTAACGAGGTTTTTGATCACATCAAAGTCACCTCCCCAATATAAGGTATCTGTAATCTTCACCGAATTGGGAACCTTATCACCTAAGGAATGAATAAAATACAGTGTATTAGACGCAACCGGACCTCCAACATACAATTCACCTTTGAAATTAAACAAATCCTCGATCACCTCATCCGGATATAGTTCAGAAGACTTATTCAATACAAACCCAACTGCACCGTCTTCGCCATGTTCGGTCAAAATAACAATCGAACGACTGAAGTACGGTCCCTGCAGAAAAGGTTCGGCGATTAATATGCGACCTTTAGCTGGTTTTAACCCAGGCTTATGAACTTTAAATATGTCAAAATCTAAACTCTTCATACAAATTAGTTCTTCTTTAAATGTAACACTTTTAATTTAAGATTGTATGAAACTTCGAAGACTTTCCTCAATAAAAACAGGTCATTCACCAAAAGAAACAAGATTTTAAAATCCTCATTTACTTACCCTTGATCCACCAAAACAACTTTCAAACACATTTATTTTGCTAAATCATAAATTGGTCATTTCATCAAATTAACGCATCAAGAAATTAACTAATCGGCAATTATTATTACCTTGTTTTTTATACATAAACACGATTGTCCTATTTTCTGAATTTAACTAAATATAAACATCTAATCATGGTTCTTAAGCGTTACGCTTTGCATCTGTCAATTCTTATTTCTTTTTTATTCTTATTTGTGAACAGCTCTGCTGAAAACAACTCACAACAGAGTCATTTAAAATTGCCACCTGCCGTTATGCAAGGGGTAAGCTGTACCATAAGAGTGGCAGAACCAGACGATATAAAAATTATCCAGACACAATTGCTCATTAATGGTGTCAAACGTGAATTATCGGAGGATGAAAAAGGCTTGTATTGCGAATACACCTTTGACGAAACAACTGAAGTTCAACTCATACAACAGAACCATGTAGAAAAGAGGCGTATTGTACCAATTCCTTTATGGCTATCAATACTCCCCCCCCTGATTGCCATTATGATGGCGCTTATAACCAAAGAAGTATTTTCATCGCTTTTTATAGGCTTACTAATTGGAACTACGGTCATATATAAGTATTCTGGTGTCAGCTTTTTTATCGCCCTGTTCAAGGGTGCCTTCGCTATTATTGACACATACCTGATGCAGGCGCTATTGAATCATGAGCATTTGTCGATCATTATTTTTTGCATGCTCATTGGTGGTATGGTGACGCTTATTTCATTGAATGGCGGAATGAAAGGCATTGTTGCCATCTTATCGAAGTATGCCAATAATCGTCGATCGGGCCAGATGATAACCTACTTAATGGGCCTGCTTATCTTTTTTGATGACTATGCCAATACCCTGGTTGTTGGTAACACCATGCGTCCTGTTACCGATAAACTGAAGATATCGCGTGAGAAACTGGCCTACCTGGTCGATTCAACCTCTGCTCCTATTGCGGCCATTGCCTTTATTACAACCTGGATTGGTGCTGAATTGAGCTATATACAGCAAGGTATCACCGAAATAGGTCTTGATGCTTCGGCCTATTCGGTTTTTCTTCAATCACTGAAGTATTCCTTCTACCCCATATTGACATTGATCTTTGTGCCTATGGTCATCTGGCAGAAGCGTGATTTTGGGGCCATGCTGACAGCTGAAAGGCAAGCCATAAGACACCAATATGAGGATATACGGAAAAAAGGCCGTTCGCCACAGATCATGAAAGAACTGGAAGTGGCCGAAGATGTGACTCCACGGTGGTACAATGCGGTTATTCCTGTACTTATCGTTGTCTTTGGCACCATGGCGGGCTTGATATATACAGGTTGGGATGCAACAACATGGAGCAGTCAGGCCCTGGGCTTTACGAGCAAACTGTCGAAAACCATTGGTGATTCAGATGTATTTAGTGCATTGATCTGGTCATCACTTGCCGGTGTATTTACCGCTATCGTATTAACTACTTCTCAAAAAATACTCAATTTAAAAGAAAGTATTGAAGGCCTGATCAATGGTTTTAAAACCATGTTTCATGCCATTCTGATCTTATGCCTTGCCTGGTCATTAGCCCTATTGACCGACCATTTGCATACGGCTGAATTTATAACGGGTATATTGACTGCCATTAACATCAGTCCGCAGTTTATACCTGCTCTTACATTTGTGTTTGCTGCTGTCATTGCATTTAGTACCGGTTCGAGCTGGGGAACGATGGCTATTATTTATCCGCTTATATTGCCGGCCATATGGAAGATCGGTTTGGACGCAGGTTTGCATACTGATGCTGTTTTACCCCTGTTTTATAACGCTGTATCATGTGTGTTGGCCGGATCTGTATTAGGCGATCACTGCTCCCCTATCTCTGATACAACCATATTGAGTTCACTGGCCTGCTCGTGTAATCACATTCACCATGTACGCACTCAGATGCCCTACGCCCTTTTGGTGGGAATTACAGCTTTACTGCTGGGGACCTTGCCCTCTGCCTTTGGCCTTCCTGTTTCCGTATCGTATTTATTGGCAGCAGGTGTTCTATTCGGGTTTATAAGGTTAAAAGGAAAGCTGGTTTAGACTTGCAGGCATGAGACTTTCAGATGAGAGACTCAATACTTGATATCCTGGGTTTTGAATAAATTTATAAACGGGAAGGGGCTGTCCGAAGTTTGAATTTTACGCAAAGTGCGATAGCTATCGCACCACTAAGAAATACGCAAAGACCGCAAAGTATATTGCTTTTTCAATCAATCCTTTGCGAACTTTGCATACTTTCTTTTTTGCGCTCTTTGCGAGAAAAATTATATATATGGACAGCCTCCATTTTATGTCTTTTATTTTCCCTTTTCCTTCTGGAAGACTTAATAACCTGAGGTCGAAGTTTAATGTCGAATTCAGCTTAGTAGATAGCAGGAAAACGTTTTGGATCAAACTCTGCCATTAAAGCGTAGATAGCTTCGTAAACATCTTCAGCATTGGGATTACTAAAATAGTCACCATCGGTACCATATGCAGGACGGTGATCTTTAGCTGTCACTGTTTTAGGAGAAGCATCCAGGTGATAAAAAGCACCATGCTCTTCTACCACTTTATGCATCATATAGGCGGTTGCACCTCCCGGTACATCTTCATCGAAGAAAACAACCCTGTTTGTTTTCTTTATTGACTCCAGAATGACCTTATTGGTATCAAACGGCAATAGTGTTTGTACATCTATCAACTCCACTGAAACACCTATATCGGCCAGTTGCTTTACGGCGTCCTGGGCAATGCGTACACATGAACCATAGGTAACCAATGTAACATCTTTCCCTTCTTCAATGATTTCAGGTACACCAAGCGGCACCTTAAACTCACCTATATTGGACGGACGTTTTTCACGTAAACGGTAGCCATTAAGAGGCTCAATAACCAAGGCAGGGTCATCGGCCGACAACAGTGTATTGTAGAAGCCTGCTGCACGAGTCATATCACGTGGCACACATACATATACCCCTCTGATGGAATTGATGACCATACTTAAGGGCGAGCCACTGTGCCAGATACCTTCAAGCCTGTGTCCCCGCGTACGAACAATAAGTGGTGCTTTCTGCCCGTTTTTTGTTCGGTAACGTGTTGTAGCAAGGTCGTCACTCATGGTTTGAAGAGCATACAACAGGTAATCGAAATATTGTATTTCGGCTATTGGACGCAGTCCACGTAATGCCATTCCAATTCCTTTACCCAATATGGTTGTTTCGCGAATACCCGTATCGCGTACACGCAGATCGCCATATTTCTCCTGCATACCTTCCAGTGTTTGGTTAACACCTCCCAAAAAGCCGGTATCCTCACCAAAGGTTACCACCCTTGGGTTATTGGCAAAAATATGATCAAAGTTATCACGTAAAATCTCACGTCCGGGCACAGTAGAGCTTTCGCCATCGAAAGCCGGAGGAACAGGTGTTACTTTCAGTGCCGAATAATCATCTTCACTGTACAGCCACTTACTGTAATTCTCCCATCCCTGATCAAAATACTTCTTAACCCATGCTTTTAACTGCGCCTTCATTGAATTTGGCTTTTCACAGGCTGCACAATAATGACGAAGCACTTTACGGGCTGCACTTAATATCTCTTTGCGGTTAAGCGATAAGCTGGTTTTAAGCTGCTGAACGATACCATCAATTTTATCCTGCTTAATTTCGTTACACACACAGTTTTTTTGCGTTATAATATCCAGCAGTTCCTGACGTTCAGCCTTAAAAGCATCATTGAATTCTTTAAAGGCCTCCTTTTGTGCCGTTTTTACTTCAATAACGGCATCTTCTTCAATGGCATCCAGCTCTTCAATGGTGGCCAACTTACTTTCAATCATCCACTGACGCATTTGTACCAGTCCATCGTAGTCTTTTTCCCATTGAAGTCGTTCCGACGATTTGTAGCGTTCGTGGGAGCCACTTGTTGAGTGACCAACAGGCTGTGTCAGCTCCTCAACATGGAACAAGACAGGCACATGCTCTTCACGACATCGCCTTATCCCCTCTTCATACATTTGGCATAAACCGGCATAGTCCCATCCCCTGGCATTGTAAATTAGCATGCCCGTTTTATCCTTAGGGCCTTTTTCAAATCCCTTAAGTGCCTTGCTAATGCTTTCTTTGGTGGTTTGAAACTTTTTAGGAACTGATATACCGTAACCATCATCCCAAACCGAAACAGCCATTGGTATTTGCAGAACACCGGCTGCGTTTAACGTTTCAAAAAAGTGTCCTTCAGATGTACTGGCATCACCAATAGTGCCAAAAGCCACCTCATTACCATTGATACTAAACTGGTCAAATTCTTTTAAACCGGGGTTATTACGATATAATTTAGAAGCCATGGCCAAACCAACCAATCGTGGCATCTGACCTGCTGTTGGTGAAATATCAGAGGATGTACACTTCATATCGGTCAGGCGTTTCCACTCTCCTTTTTCATCAATGGTGCGTGTACCAAAATGGTTATTAAACGAACGACCGCCATTATCAGGATTTAATTCTGTTCGGGTTTCACCGTAAAGCTGTGCAAAAAACTCCTTGGGAGTCATCATACCAGCTGCTAATATAAAGGTTTGGTCGCGGTAATATCCTGATCGCCAATCTCCTTTTTTAAATTGCTTGGCCATGGCAATCTGGGGGATCTCTTTACCATCGCCAAATATTCCGAACTTAGCTTTACCTCCCAGTACCTCTTTGCGCGCCAGTAAACTCATATTACGACTGACACAGGCAATTTTATAGTCGGCAATAACTTCATTCTTAAACTCAGCAAAACTGAGCTCATTTGCTTCAAATGACATATTAATGATTTTAACTGTTTTTAGTTGCTATGACACAAATCTAACAAGAATGTGTCATTATTTATTGGGCAACTATCAAACATATGAAGGGAGTGGTTTGTTTGCTTAATACCTGTTTTATTATAAAGAGGGCTGATGTATAACGATATACTTAAGCATGGATTACACAGATAAACACGGAAGAATAGATAGCATTTTATTTCGTCTTAAGTCTTCCGTTCTGATGCAATCTATGGTAAAAAAGAAATCTTTGCGGGAGTTAATACCTTAAGAAAGTTTAAATCGAATTGAGGTAAGTGCAAATTTTAGTAGTTTTGTACCGAATTAAAAAAAGGGAAAAATCATGTGGCCAGTTATTTTATTGAGCATAGTTTTAATGGGAATTGTTTTTGTTTTAATGGCAATCAGAATTCTTCTGCAGAAGAACGGTAAATTCCCAAATTCGCATATTGGCGGAAATAAAGCTTTAAACGACAAGGGCATTTATTGTGCGACCACACAAGACAAATTGGCCCGGAAAGAAGCATTTAACATTAAGCCGCTGAAGCTTGATGGTGAATACGAAAGCAGAACAACAAGTTGTTAAAATAAAAAAAGAGGATGTCTGAAATTTAAGTTTCACGCAAAGACAACTAAGAATTTCGCAAAGATCGCAAAGGGTATGGTGTTGCCATTCTGAACTTTGCGATCTTTGCGTTTTATCTTTTGCATTCTTTGCGAGAGTTATTATTATCTTGAACACCCTCTTTTTAATTCAACTCATTACACCCAAACCCAACACCTAATATTTTATATCGCTTCTTAAGAAACTGATTCCCTTTTTATTATTTATTTCTACAGGCTTCCTCGGCATATATTTGCCAGGCCAGTATGTTTATAACATATTTTGAGAGGTACAGGTCGCGCATTGAAATAAATAAAGAAGATAAAATATCCTGTGAATCACCCATTAACTGGGAAAGCAGGATTGGAGGCTCATCGTCCAGCATAATCTGATAATCCTTATTCTTATTCATAAATAAACAGTTGATGCTTGTTGGTGTTTCGCCATCATAAATAATAGCCTCAACAATGGCATCTTCGCGCAGTTCACCATCTATGTATACAACATACACCAGCTCATCTTCTTCGTCAAGGGATTTAATAATTCGCACATCACCCACCTGTATTTCGTATTGAAACTGAATATTGGGGTTACCGTTGATCAGGCTAAGGCTAAATGCCACCATTTCGCTGTATAAAGCAACTCCTTCGGCATCTTCAAGACTATATCCCACCTTTACGGTATCGGCAAGCTGTGTTTCAACATGAATAAAGTGCTCATCGGTAAAGCCAAATCTTGATGACGTATAAGCGTTAAACAGCCCGTTACTGCGCTCGTCAACCCATAACTCTCCTGCATATTCTTCTTCCAGGTCAAAGCGCGTTACCAAATGATAATCGTGCCACATCAGGTTTTTATCTGTCTCATAAAAGAACTCCGAGGTCGATACCATCAGGTTGTTGTTATATGTATCGCCCGGTTCATGTTTAAACAGGTCATGTGGATTTTGTGCCATCTCAAACGGCATATGTATAATGAACCAGTCACTGTCTCCTGTTCGCTGAAAAAACGACTGGCAGTCTCCATGACTGGCTAAAAGAGCCTTTGCATCCATTTCTGGCGAATACTCATAAACGCCTTGTATATCTTTCAGGTAAATGTTCAGACCGGGTGGTTTATCGCCTGGATTGGTGCTTTTATTACCTGCTTCGCGCACAAACAGGCTGTAGGCATTGGTTTGTGTAATGACTTCAACAACCTGGTCAATATCGTAAGCTGCCTGGTCAAGGGCCTGGGAAAGACTTAACTGTTCCTTTTCATGTACAGGATGATCACTGGATTTTTCGCAACTCGTAATCAGTATACCCATGGCGATGAGTAGCCATCCATAACCTGCAATTTTTCTCATGAGTTAATGATTTTATCTGGTTAACATTCTGTAACTCTTTTATACCATCAACCAGGTGGATGTCTGGAATACCTTTCACACAAAACCACTATGCAGAGCACACAGCCACACATCACACAGTTCTATGTTCTCAGGCCCATGCACTCTTTGTGAGAAAAACCAGTATCTCAGAAACTTCCTGATCAACTTTAATAGTGCAAGTTAAAACCTGATTTATGGCTTGTCAATAATAAACTTTGAAAAGCCAGGACTCATTTTAATCTCATACTCATCATCCTCTCCGTCTAAAATAAAATAGGCCTCCAGTTCGTTGTTTTGCTCAACAAGAGCCATGCTTTTTTCATAGCCCATCACCATAAAGGCTGTTGCATAGGCATCGGCACTCATGCAGTCGGGTGCCAGCACCGATACACCCAATAAGCGGTGATCAACCGGGTAACCCGTAAACGGACTGATAGTATGGGCATATTTCTTGCCTCCTTTTATATAGAAGTTGCGGTAATTGCCTGATGTAGCCAGGGCAATATCCGATATACCTATTATTTCCTGTAACTGACGGTTCAGCACCTCCGGGTCGTCAATGGGCTTATCAATACCCACACGCCAGGTGGTTTGTTTTGGATTAAGACCCTTGACACGCATTTCACCACCAATTTCAACCATGTAATTATCAACGTTAAATGACTCCAGCACATTGGCTACCACATCAACGGCAAAGCCTTTTGCAATGGCACTTCCATCGAGCATTATTTCAGGCTTTTCTTTAAGTATGCGCGTTCCTTCAAGACTTAGCATTTCCATCCCCACATATTGACGTATAGAATCGATCAGCCCTTCGCTAACACTATCCTTCTTTGAAAAACCAAAACCCCATGCGTTAACCAGGGGAGCAACCGTCATATCAAAAGCTCCATTTGTTTTTTCAGTAATCTCTTTAGCCTTTTTAAACACCTGCCTGAAGTAGGCATCGGTTTCAAGCGATACGTTACGGTTAATTTTGCTGATAGTCGATTCTTGCTTGTAGGTTGACATAGACCAGTCAAAGGCGTTTAAAGTGTTTTGAATGGTATCAGACAAATCGGCTGAATGCTCGTAGGTCATATGATAAATGGTACCAAAAATAAGCCCTTCGGTACGGATATATTCTTTTTTAGGCTGGCACGAGTAAGCTGCAATAAAAATGAGTGCCGCTATAAGGAGGTGGGTATACTTTTTCATTTAAATATGTTTTGAGGCAAAGGTGAGAAAGTGCAGCGGATTATCAAAAAGAAAAACAAGGCTAAGGAGGCAAAAATTAAAGTAGTGCTTAATGTTGACCGTCACACTCTTTGAAACAGTAGTGACTATTTCACTCACATACTGACAGATACACAATCTAAACAGAAAATAAAACAGTGTTTTTTTGCTGTTAACGGAATCAATTTCGGCTTTCAAATCAGCGGGTGAAAAAAAATGAAAAATACTAATTTTTCCCATATAGGACTCATTTGGTTCATATATATTTACCAACATAATTTTACTCTTAATTACAAGTAAAGAAAATACACGCTATGAAAAATCACATCTTAAACCCCCTTAAAAAAACATCACAAGCACAGTTGAAATCCCCGCGAGCACTTTTAAATATTATCACGAGCACTTTAAACAGGCAGCAAATAGCATCTCATTTGATATACATGTTAATATTTTTGTTAATTCCTAATTGTAACTGTTCTGGAAATTAAATTTAAGTTGATTCCACGCAAACATCCCGGTAAACCGGAAGCCGATCCGCTTTATTATGCAAGTGTTGTAAGGCCTGAAAAGATTTCACTGGACACACTGGCTAATCGTATTGCTGAAATATCGCCAGTCAATGAGCTGGATACAAAAACTGCATTGATGACCCTGGCACGGGTTGTACCTGAATACCTGGCCAAAGGCGCAACCGTTGAACTTGGTGAAATAGGCCGCCTGCAGGTAAACCTGTCGAGCAAAGGCGCTGAAACCGAGGAAGACTTCACAACTGACATGATCAAAGATTGCAAAGTATCATATCAGGCTGGTGTTAAGGTTAAAAAAGTGCTTAAAAGTGTAGAGTACAAAAAAGAGTAGTGTATTTAGTAGTGCTTCGGTCAGATAATACTGAATGACGGCATTAATTAAAAGCTACAGATAGTTTAATGAAAAAAGGGACTCCGGCCTGAGAAACCAATGAAGTCCCTGTCAAATGTTTAACACGGACCAGGTGCATTATGCATCTGGTCCACAATACAAACTTACCATGAAACAACTAAAATGTTTCATTATCGCCATATTATTTGGCGGAATGATGTTTTCAGGATGTGATAAATCCAATAGAGCAAATTACCAACCCATTGAAGACCAAGCAAACTTTGAAGGAGATATCGGTGAATCACAAATTACAGAAGAAAACGTAAAGAAGGTATTATCTGAATATGGTTTGAAATATAAAAAGGCAAGTGAAACGGACAGTGCCATATTTAAAGTTAATAGTATTGATGAGCTACACGACCTATGCAGTATCCTAAAAACAGCAGATCCAAATGCATCATATAATTCTTCAATTTTAATATCTCAGATGATTTAGCCTTGTCTATTACTCCTGCAATAATGGAATATGGTTCATCTTCTTTAGGACTCTTATTGACTTTTAATTTCAACTAAATATTTAATGTGCAAATGCCCACTATCTTTGATATTATTCTATATTAAAATCAGTTTAACAAACCACTAATGAAATACTCACTATTCCTTTTTTTTGTCTTCATAATAACAACAGATATCTGTTCTCAGGAAAACAAAAGACTAAATTATCAGATTAACGCAGGCACAAGCCTATCAGTACCTCATAAAAAAAAGATTAACACATTAACTATGACTGAAGATCAGCTTTATATTGAATATAGCGCAGCCTTTGGGTATTTCTTAGAAATAATGGCATCATATGATCTAACTGAAAAGTCATATCTTATGACAGGATTCAACTATAACACTAATACGACGAGCATATACGAGAAAGCAGGAGCCATTGAGAACAAGGGCGAAAAAACCACATCTTATATCAATGTACCATTGCTGTTTGGATTAAGATCGAGGAACATGTCATTGGCAGCAGGCCCCTATCTTGGTTTTGTAATACGTGCCAAAGAAAAGGGAACAATTTATATTGATACCACAGGTCTGATAACGCTGCCTGAAAATGAGTCATCATCGCTTTCAATAGATCCCGTACAGGACTATGACCGAGATATGACAGGAAGTTACAAGTCAATTGCTACAGGACTGTCAGCACAAATTGATTACACCTTTAAATTATCGGATAAGTTAAATGGCGTATTTCTGACCCGCTTTAATTATGGTTTAACAAGTGTGTTAGAGGAAGATGAGCTAAGCATGCTTATACCTGATTACTGGAAGGATCACAGTGTTATATTCGGCTTTGGTATTAAACTATAATGGGGTACCACAACAAACATTGAAAACCTTAACCATGAATAATCAACCACCAATCGTATAGAGCAAATGGACCATTAATCGCTTTGCGATTGTCAAGGAGAAAGTAAATGGCGTAGCCACAGAAAAATGGATAATCCGTTAATCCTTCGTTAATAAAATTGAGCCGTTTTTGAAGTTATCCCCCCTGATAGAATCATTGACTATGGGCCTGATAGAATATTCCATTTCAAATAAATTCAATAAAAAAGGCGCAGAAACGAGTCTGCGCCTTTATACATGCTAAAACGACAATATCTGGAACGATATTGATTTCAAAACATCTGTCTTTATATCTTTTAGAATCCTGGTGTTGGATCAACCATTGGGTTACGCTGCACTTCTTCCAACGGAACAGGGAAGTAATTGTGCTTCGTTTCAAAATTATCGGCATAAGGCTGACCTGCTGTTGTTAACTGCTCTTTGGCAATATCCCAACGTACTAAGTCATAAAACCTCGATCCTTCACCTACCAATTCGATCATACGTTGCTTTCTGATTTCGTCGCGCAATTGAGTACCCGACAGGTTCACATCATCAAGACCGGCTCTTTCGCGAATATCATTCACTTTTTCAAGAGCTTTTTCAGTATTACCAACTTCGTAATAGGCCTCAGCCTCCATCAATACAACATCGGCATAGCGCATCATAATCAAATCAACAACACTACGGTTGGTTTCGATAGCGTTTAATGATTCAACATACTTGATGCTCATTTTAAAATCAGGATAATCGTTGAAGGTAATCACCTCGCCGTCAAACTCCTCACCACTTAATAAAACGGATGCTTCACGACGAATATCGTTTGGCTCAAGCTGGCTCATAAAGTAATCAGAGATACTTGCCATGTGCCATCCACCTCTCAATTCTTCAGGTGATAAAGCAACACCAAGCTGGTGGTACAAGTAGAGGATATCCATTTGATCGGCAGTGTAACCACGTGAAAAAATGATCTCGTCATTTACTTCATTTGTACCATCGAACAAACTGCGGTATTCGGCACCCGACACCAATGACTGTCCTTTAATTTCAGCAAAGGCATCCAGGGCTTTCTGGTTCTCCTTATTGAACAGGCAGGTTTTGCCCAGAAATGCGAATGCGGCATTACGGGTTGCACGTCCCTCGTTCTCGTCATCCCATGAGGCTGGCAGGTGCTTTGATGCAAAGGTGAAATCCTCTTCCAGTTGCTTGTATACTTCCTCTCTTGTTGATGCAGGCAATTGTAATTCGCCCGTTGATCCGGCAACATTTAAAGGCATCACAATGGCGTGGAAGTTCTTTTGCAGATTAAACAGGTAGAACGAACGTAAGAATTTAGCTTCGGCCACCAACTGGTCTTTTTCTTCCTGCGAGATCATGTCCATTTGAGGCACATTCTCAATCACGTCATTGGCTAGTTTAATACCTTTGTACCAGCGTCCCCAGATATAATCTGACACATCGGCAGCAGTATTATTAAAACTAACGATACGCCCCAGGTAGCCCCAGGCTGTGGTTCCAAATTCAGGGAAGATATCATCGCCCCTGAAGTTTTGTGGTAAATAAAAGTACTCGTGGTAACTCCACCCTGTATTGGAGATATAGGTATAAGCCGACATCATATAACTCTCGGCTGCGTCATAGCTAACCCAAATCTGGTCGGTGGTTGGTTTATCCGGTGAATTCTGTGTCAAGTAATCTTCACATGATGTGAATAACAATGAAGAAAACAGAATAACTATAATGATTGAAATATTTTTCATCTGCTTAAAATTTAGTATCAGGATACAAGTATCAAGTATTAAGACTGATGACAATAAACGTGGTAAAACAAGCTTTGTATTTAGTCATCACTCCGGGTGTTTCATACTGGATCATGATAGTTTTTAAAATTTCTAAGATTGTTTTAGAATGTTAGCTGAACACCTGCAGTAAATGTTTTGTACATTGGATAGTTTCCATGATCAACACCCTGCGTCAGTGCATTTACAGGAACCACTTCAGGATCATAACCATTGTAATCAGTAATGGTAAACACATTGTCAGCGTTCAGGTAAATTCTCAATCTTTCTACTTTAATCTTATTCAATACACTTTGCGGCAGAGTATAACCGATCTGGATATTCTTTAAACGGAAATAAGATCCATTCTCAAGGTAACGATCAGACATCATGTAGTTGTTATTGTTATCTTCAATAACGTTACGTGGAATATCGGTATTGGTGTTAGTTGGTGTCCATGCATTTGTTAGCTTACCTGACACGTTGTAACCCGAGTTAGCCGCCTCCATTTCATAACGGTTCACATTTAATATTTCGTTACCGGCCACTCCCTGGAAGAACATTGACATGTCAAATGCCTTGTATGTTAAACCAATATTGAAACCATACTCGATAGATGGAAGAGGCGAACCTACTTCAGTGATATCATTGGAATCAATTGTTCCGTTACCATCAGCATCCACATACTTCACATCACCGGGTTTAGCATTAGGCTGTATCATATTACCCTCGCCGTCAACATAGTTATTCACTTCTTCCTGCGACTGGAATAAACCATCTGATTTATACATATAAAACTGAGATGCAGCACTTCCTACACCTGAGAAAGTATAAGAACCCGACCAGGCAATGTCATCACCCGGCAACATGCCCTCTTTTCCACCTAAGGATTTAACCTCGTTTGTAATGGTTGTGAAGTTACCTTTCAGGTCATACTTTAATTCACCTACCGATCCACGGTAACCCAGCTCAAATTCGAAACCGCGGTTAGAGATTGTTCCCAGGTTAACAATAGGTGCAGACACACCACTTGATGGCGGTGTATTGGGTTCCTCAAGCAATAATGACTCTGAATCGTTTTGGTAGTAGTTAACGGTACCATAAAGTTTATGCTTGAATAAACCGAAGTCCAAACCGATGTTCATTGTTTTTGACTCTTCCCACATCAGCTCGTTATTAGCCAGTTCGAATGAACCGATACCACCAACAGGTCTGTTGTTCAATACATACCACCAACCCGACTGCACCAATGCCTGACGGGAATAGGCTCCCAATGAGGTTTCACGACCAAGAATACCATACGAACCACGTAGCTTCAACTCAGAGAAGATATGTGTGTAGTCGGCAAAAAACGCTTCATTGTTAATTTTCCACGCTGCTGAAACTGATGGGAAAGTACCCCAACGATTGTCCTTACCAAATTTAGAAGAACCATCGGTACGGACGGTTGCCTGAATTAAGTAGCGGTTATCATAGTTATAGTTTAATCGTCCCATGTAGCTAAAGCGTGTTACCGTAGTAAAACCACCTTCACCAATGAAATCACCTGATGCCATACCATCCAGTGAAGGCTCCAGTCCTCCAAAGTCAGGGAACATAGCACCACCGGTCACTTCCATTTGAACATTGGAGTAATCGTATTTGTAACCTACAATACCCGCCATGGCAGTAAAGTTGTGCTTATCGATGGTCTTCATGTAGTTTAAGGTAAAATCGTAATTGATATCCATCCATTCAGCACGATATTCTAACAAATACGGGTCTTCACGACGTGTATCAGAAGCCAGCACATAAGCCGGTGAGTGTTTGCGCTCTTTATAGAAATTCTTGCTATAACCAAAGTTGGCAGCAGCGAATAAGTTACCGGTAATCTGGTAGTTTAAGCCTAAGTTGGCCTGCAATTGATCCTTGGTGATTTGACGGTCAATTAATTCGGACTGACCAACAGGGTTGGCACCACTGCGAATACCATATTCGTTAAGGTAACCATAACCCGACTCTTTGCTATCGTCATATACCGATACCATTGGAAAAGCCTTCTGCATGTTCGACATGCTCATGGTATTTTTATCGGTAACAGAGTGCATATACATTACCTGAGGTTTAACAGTCAGGTTTCCTTTTTCGAAGCTTGACTTGTAAAGGAAGTTATAACGCTCTGTTCCGGTATTGATAACCACACCCTCCTGCTTAAAATAGTTGGTGGAAAGGTTGTAGTTAGATGTTTCACCACCACCGCTGATACCAACAGAGTAATTTTGAATGGTACCTGTTTGCAGTGTTTCATCCTGCCAATCGGTATCAGCATAGTTATTCAGGTCGAAACCGGAATCTGGTTTCAGATAAGCCGGTATTTTATCTGGCGCTATGGAACCGTCATTAACAGAGTTACCGTAAGCATCGCCCATGATCGAATGCCACTGGGCCGAGTTAGCCATTGGCAAATCATTGGTTGCCGACTGAACGCCGGTATACATGCTAAAGTCAATTTTAGCCTTCTGATTCTTCTTACCTGACTTGGTTGTTACCAAAATAACACCATTGGCAGCCAATGAACCGTAAATAGCAGCTGCCGCACCGTCTTTCAACACCTCAAAAGAAGTGATGTCATCAGGGTTGATCATTGCCAGGTCACCTCCGGGAATACCGTCGATCACATACAAGGGCTGTACATCACCAAAGGAAGACATACCACGGATTTTAATATATGGTGCAGAACCAGGTGAACCGCCTGACACCACAGAAACACCAGCAGAGCGTCCCTGCATCATCTGACCTGGCGATGACGCTGCAATTTTATTGGCTTCATCGGCCTTAATGGTTGATACAGCACTTGACAGGTCACTCTTCTTCTGAATACCGTAACCGACAACTACCACCTCATCCAGCTGTTCGTTATCCGGTTCAAGCTGAACATTGTAAACATCAGTACCGGCACTAACTGTTACTGTGTAAGTATTATAGCCAATATAACGTAACTCCAGCACGTTGCCGTCGGCTACCTCTAAGCTATACCGACCATCTAAATCTGTTACTGTACCTGTTGTTGTGCCCTGTATAAATACGTTGACACCCGGTGTTCCAAAACCGGTTTCATCGGTAACAGTACCTGATACCATGCGCATCTGCTGCGCAAACATAACTGACGTAGAACACAATAAAAGTGTTGCTAGCACGAGACTTTTAAAGCCCCGTAACTGAAACTTCATTAATTCCCTCATTTCGAATTTTTAAAGTGTATAAAAAAGGATTTAGCAACCCGACTGCACCAATGGGTGAGTAACTCACCCATTTGGTACACCAGATCGTTGTGTAAAATTTACTTCTAAACTTTATTTAGCTTTACTAAAGAATCAATGGTATCAACAAGGGTACCAGAATCGTCAACACAATACCGCTGAATAGTGCTATCAAAGCATATTCTTTACCGGAAAATCTTGTAATTACTGGTAAGGTTGTATCCATTGAAGTTGCTCCGGCGCTGGCTATCGGAGACATTTTGCCGAATGCCTTCACCAATACCGGGGCCATTAGTAAGGATATAAGTTCGCGTGATATATTCGATATAAGTGCAATAACACCCAATATCGAATCATAGGTATTTGATATAATTATACTTGACAGGCTGTAGTAACCAAAACCGGCACCAACAGCCATGCCCTCAACAAAAGGTTCTGCTATCAGCCAGTAGGCCAATCCCGAACCCAGGATACTTCCCAGCCCAATTGAAACAGGCACAAGCAGTAATCCTACATTTACTTTCTTCAAAATATTAATGGATGCCTCGTCCATCCCTAAACTAACACCAACTAATCCCATTAACGCATATAACGCATAAGTGCTATAGTCGTTTTCCAGCAGAACTGCAGGTGTCAGGTCGTATATGGACAATACACATCCCAACACAAAAAATAAAACGGTGATTATTGTTCCCTTCATTGTTTAAAAAATCTACGATAAACCATATATGAGCAGGCTATACTGCCTGCAATCCCACCTATTGTCACAACCACTGCTTTACCTCCGATAACATGCATGTTCTCTATAATTTGCTCATTGGCTCCTATAGCGATACCCAGCAAAAGAAGTAAAGCCCATATCATAATGGTGATGCCTTTCTCCACATAATCACGCAGTTGCTTTCTGAATCGAATCAGAAAACCTATTACTATTCCTCCCCCCAAAAACAGAATGCTTTCCATTTAAATCCCTTGACTTAGTTATTGTATGTGTATTGTACTTTGTTCATTGTCTCATCAGCTTTTACCGGACTCAGGCGGAAGCTGAATGAATAGTTACCTGCCGGGACACGGTACTGCGGATGTGCCTGCGCACGCCAGCCCCATGTTGTGTCACCTCCTACACCCATGTGCTTGTGATCAAGACAGACTGATATTTCATCACCCGGCTCCAGATCCGTGCCATGTGCCATATCACGTTGCCCGCGATGTTCCAGCTGTTTGAAATCAAACTGCTGCACATTAAAGGCCAGTGCCTGATCAGCCACAACAAGTATACCTTCACCTTCATTATTGGTAAGAGTAAACCAGTTCACATCTTCCTTGAGGCCCGTTTCCTGCGGACGTACGTATGGGTAGTACTGGTCCCAGACTTTACCGGCATACACATCTTTCTTCATGCCTGTTTTACGATCGGCATAGCTTTCAAGCGGACCGCGTCCGTACCATTGCAGGTTATCATAGTCTGCTGATAGCTTAAATGCCAATCCTACACGTGGCAGTTCAGGCAATGTGTCGTTAATGGCATAATCAGCCCTTACACTAATATCGCCATTTTCAAATACTTCGTAGCTTGTCGTTACAAAAGAATTGGCCTGGCTCAATGCCAGTTTAATCTGTACTTCAACACGGTCATGCAATTTATTGACCTTTGTTTCTGCAGCTTTCCAGCTTGTGCTTTGCCATGATGCACATTTAATGTTCATGCCCCAGGCCAGATCATTTTCAGTTGGCGCACGCCAAAAGTTTGGTTGAAGCGGAGCGTTTAACAAGGCTTTACCCCTGGCCTCCCATTGTGTTAATTCACCTGTTTGCTTATTAAACACAAGCTTGTTTTGTGCATTGGAAATAATGATATCCGTTTTGGTTTCTTTGACCTTATAGCTGCTCGTGTTTGTTCGCGCTATTTCTTTGTCAAAAGCTTTGATGACAAACTGATCCCATCCCATTTCATGACCACGGCCAAGCAGAGCCGTCTTGTCCTTCTGGTGCAAGCGGAAGGTCACTAAATATTCTCCGCCTACCTGCTTATCAAGAGCTCCGTAATCAACTGTGAAAGCCACCTTTTCCTGTGGCGCCACTTCAGGCATTGCAACAGATCCCGTACTTACCACATCACCATAATAACTAATGGTATAATTTAACTCCCATGCCTCAGTACCTATAAAGTTAAAGCGATTCCACAGCTCAAACTCCCCTTTGGCTGCATCTACTTCCAATACTTTTAAAGGCTGGTATACCTTTTTCACTTCGTAGATATGTGGATTAGGCTTACGATCACTTGTGACCAAACCATTGGCACAAAAGGACGAATCATTGCTGATACCAACATAACCCAGGTCACCTCCATAGGCGTAATATGGTTTGCCTTCATGGTCTTTAACCGTAAAGGTCTGATCAGCCCAGTCCCAGATAAATCCACCCTGTAAACTTGGCTCGCTATCGATCAGGTCCCAGTAGCCCTGCAGGTTACCTACTGAGTTACCCATGGCATGTGCGTACTCGCACAGGATATATGGTTTAGTATAATCTCCTTCAATGTATTCGCGCATCCAGTCAATGGTAGCATACATTGGTGCCGTAATATCAGTGTGATCTTTTGAGCGGGCCTGCTCATACTGTACCGGACGCGATGTATCGCGTGACTTGATCCATGCAGAAGTCTTCTCAAAATTAATACCATCGCCTGCTTCATTACCCAATGACCAGATGATGATACTCGGGTGATTTTTAGTACGCTCCAACATACGTTGTGTGCGGTTCATATGCGTTGCCAGCCAGGCTGTATCCTTGGCCAGCGACTCTTTACCGTAACCCATGCCATGCGATTCGATATTGGCCTCATCTACCACGTACATTCCATATTCGTCGCACAACTCGTACCAACGAGCCATGTTTGGATAGTGTGACGCACGAACAGCATTAATATTGTGCTCCTGCATCAGGCGGATATCTTTGATCATATCCGCTTCAGTCAGCACATTGCCGTTGACTGCATGATGCTCATGACGGTTAACACCACGCATGGTAACAGCCTTTCCGTTGACCAGTAACTGTCGGTCTTTGATCTCCGATGTTCTAAAACCGATACGACGAACTGTTGATTCCAATACATTCTTCTTACTATCATATAAAGTAATGCGGAGGCCATACAACTCGGGTGTTTCGGCAGTCCATGCCTTTACGTTGGTAATTGGTTTTTCTAAGGACAGGTTCAATTGGTTTTGTGAACCTTTAAGCGTTTGCCTGGTCGAGGCGATCAATGTTTCGCCATCAAACAATTCCATACCTACCTGCAGCTTTTCCTTACCTGAACGCTGTAATTCGATATCCACATTAAGCGTTCCATCAGTATAGTTATTGTTTAAACCTGCATGCACAAAGAAGTCGCGTATATGATCAGGTGTTCGGGCCACCAGGTATACATCACGCTCAATACCACTCATCTTCCACATATCCTGATCCTCGAGGTATGAACCACTGCAAAAACGGTACAACTCAACAGCCAAATCATTCTCCCCTTTCTGAAGGTATTGGGTAATATCAAATTCCATTGGTGTTTTTGAGCCTTCGCCATAACCTACCTTTTGTCCGTTTACCCACAGGTACATGGCAGAGTTAACAGCGCCAAAGTGAATGATTACCTGCTTGCCATCCCAGTTTTGCGGCACGGTGAACTTACGCTTGTATGATCCTACCGGGTTATGATCGACCGGTACAAATGGTGGATTTGGCTCAAAAGGATATGGAACATCGGTGTATATTGGTGCAGAATAGCCTTGTAACTCGATATTTCCAGGCACCTTAATGTTATCCCAGTCACTTACATCATAATCCGGCTTATAAAAGTTCTTTGGGCGCTTTGTCGGGGCAACGGACCAGTTAAACTTCCAGCTGCCGTTTAATGACTGGTAACGATTGGATTGCTCCCAGGTATGCGCCTGTGCCTCTTCCGGATCATCATACACATAAAAGATAGCATGTGGCTCAAGCATATTAATGGCAAAGACATTAGGGTCTTCCCAGTCTTCCATCTTTTGTGCTCCACTCAATTGAGTCAGTACGATTAAAAATATAAGTGATAAATATCGAATCATCGGTTTAAGAATTGTGATCGTTAATATTAAAACAGCATTAAAATGTGAGCAGCACTCCAGCTAAAGTGGCTGGCATTAAGCCCTTCTTTAGTCAGTGGATGATAATTTTCACGTATTGGCTCCTGGGTATGCGCCAACCCCTTTGCACTCTCCACCATCTTTACAGCCATTTGTCGGGCTTCTGCCTCAAAGCCATAGTTGTTCATACCAACTATTCCAAAGTAAGCCTGGTCAAGCCATACAGGTCCTCGCCAGTACCCTTTCTCTGGGTTAAACTTGTTGTGAGCAGCACTTAAGGTCGGGAAAGGCATAGGCGTATTAAAACGTTTGGTATCCATAATCACTTTTACCACTTCAGTGGCCTGCTCAGCTGTTGCAACCTGGTTATACAAGGGCGCCCATCCTTCCGGTCCCTGTATCTGTATCTTCTTCTGGCTCTTCAGCTCCACGTCGTAGTAATAGCCATCTTCAGGGCAATACATAACATCCTGGATCATCTTAGTCAGTGCAACAGCTTCCTGTCCGTACTTTTCTTCGTTATCAACATCACCAAGGACCCGTGCTATTTTTTGAATATATCGCTTTTCCTGAGCCAGGTAAGCATTTAAGTCAACCGATTCCTGATTTATTGAATAGGCACCGTTGCCATTTTCAATAATTACAGCATCGTCAAAACGAACGGCATTATCCATTCCACTCTCCCATGCAGCGGCGATGCGTGTACCGTCGGTTGAACCATATTCGCATAAACCGTTTTTATCATGATCGCGATTGATGTACCACCACTCATGATACTTCAATAACTTAGGATATAACTCTTTCAAAAATTCAATATCCTGTGTTTGCTCGTACACTTCGTAGATGCACCAGCCCGACAATGGCGCTTTGGTGTTACGCCAGTTGACACCTTCGATGCTTAAGTCCCGGAAGAAGCAATCGGCAATCATGCCTTCTTCATTCTGGTAATCGTACATTGCACGTATCTGATCTTTGGCCAGTTCGCCTTCGAAAGGTGCTATTGCCACTGCGTGTTTCCACGAATCCCATGCCCATAATCCCTGGAAGTAGGTCGCCGAATACGATGGTACGATACCCTGGTGATAAATATCACCGGCGGCACTTCGCCAGTTATGTATCAATGTTAACAGGGCTTTAACTCCCAGCTTATCGTAGGTATCAATATCCAGTAAAGCATCATCTGAACCGGCCATTAGGTTTTCAATGTAGCCGTTCCAGCGTTTTTCATTTTTGGACAGTAATGCATCTGAATTTTTAAGGGCATATGTATTAAGTGCTGTATATTTTTCCAACTCCTCACTGTTGAATGTATACGAAAACACAGCAGATATCGTATGTTTTGTATCTTTTGCCAAAGTAACAGGCGCCAGGTTTACCAGGTATGTACTGTCGTCAATGGATATTTCATTACTATCAAACACCAGTTGTGCTGTTTCAGTCTCATTCACATTTACCTGCACGGACTGATTACCTGCATCAAACGATTGGAAAGCTTGAGCGAATATGCTTCCTTTCCATCCCAATTGCAATTCCCGTTCCGTAGCTGTATTGACCAGTTCGGCTGTTATAATGGTGCTTCTTTCGTTAATGCTGTACAGGTAAAGGTTAACCTCTACCTGGTTTACTTCAAAAGACTGCTTCAGCAAGCCAGGGTAAAATGTATTGCTAACATTTTTAGCCTTTGATAAATCCCAGATGCTTCCATCTTGTGCATCTTTAATTTGTAATCCGATGAATGACGGACTAAGCCACAAACTTTGTTGCTGCCTCATCAGGTATGGACCTACAAAGCTTCCTATTTGCTGTTTGTTGTCATCCTTTATTAAACTAAATGAATGCCAGGTACCCAGATCAGAGAAAGAAGAAACCCCATATTGCTGAGGCACGGTAACAGTGCCCTTTACATTTAATACATCAGGATAAGTGTAGCGATTTGTTGCGGTAGCGGTTTTAGGCTCATTTTGGCACGACAGCAAAACAAGTGCTATCACCAGGCCAGTGATTAACTTTTTCATTATAGAGAGTATTGACGTTGATAGATTTTTCACACTGCTAAATAGCGGAGTAATTGCGAAAAAATAAAGTAAGACACCTATATGCCATCTATACAAATTAACAAAACCTCATTAATCACTGTGCAACAACACCTTACAAATACCGCAGACTCTCAAAAAAGCTGACGATGCAGTGGTATTGTAGAGGCAAAACTCTACATATATTTATGAATATTTACATGATTTAATAAAGTAGCGAGATTTAAACACCAAGACGGAAGACATAAACAGGAAGGTATTAGATCATTTAAATGATGCAGAGTTCTATTATATTTTCTGGCTTTGCTGAAATAATTAAGAATACTAGTTATTCCGAAGTTCAGGCTTTAGAATTCCGGATCCTTATCCCAAAAGTTAAAACGTCAACAGGTCTGGCGACATTTTCGGGATTGAGTTAGCCATTTTATCATTAATAATTCTTCACTATCTTCTCACCTCTCATCGCTCACCCCTTCTCCGCCTCTTCCGTCGGTGGTCATCGGTCTTTTACTTAAGCTACAGCTTCATTATAAAATCCCTTAGCTGAACGCCTTTTTCGACGTTGAGTTTTTTGCGTAATCGATAGCGGCTCATCTCAATGGATTTTACTTCCACATGGTATTTATCGGCCAGTTCTTTAGAAGATAAATTATTCCTGATATCAATGATAAGCAGTATTTCTTTTTGAGTCAGTGACGGGTATTTCTGCTGAAGGCGAAGCTTCAAATCAGATATATACTCATCGGACAGTATATTTGAGAAGGAATATTCATTAAAGGCTGATTCGAACTTACGCCACGAATCCTTCACCTCTTTGGAGGTCGCTTTACCAATGCTGTCGGCCAGTTGCTGAACCAGTTCATTCCGTTTACTCATGGTTAGGGCGAGTGTTTCAATGGCTTCCTTTTTATGTGCCAGCTCACTGCTTAACTCAGCTTTCTCTTCTGCATTTTTCTCCAGTTCCTGACTAAGAAGTTTTTGACGTAGTCGCGAGCGCTCTGCCCTCGACTTTAAAACATAGAAAAACACGCCACTGATGATCAGCGTTAATACAATACCAATATATATCAGTATTTGCCGGTTAAAAGCCAACTGACGTGCCTGTTTGATCAATTGTTCATCCTGCCTGATCTTCTCCTCCTGCATGTTCATCATATAGTTCATCACTTCCTGAATATCGTCGTTATTGATTTTCTGGAAAAGCTGAACGTATTTGCTCTGGTAACGGTAAGCAGCATTAACATTTCCCCTCAGGTATTCATATTCATAGCGGACTTTATAATATTCAGAGAGGCTGAAGCTGTAGGTGGTCAGGTAGCTTAGCTCCTCAGCATCATCAAGGTATTGCCTGCACTTCTGAAATTGTCGGGTATTCAGGTAAACCCTTGCCAGTAATGAATAGGTTTCGAGCATACTTGAGGGATCGCCCGAACTGTTTTTCACAGCATCAAGCAGGAAAGTCTCTGCTTTATTCCAGTCTTCATATTCGATGTATATGATACCCATATTGTTTTGTATGGTCGATAAGAGGTATGGGTAATCTGCATCAGGCCTGCTTAGCAGAAATAAGGCTTTTTGAAATTGGCCCAAGGCTTTTTGAAATTGCTTAACACTTAGTGCATTTAAACCTAAGGCGTTGGTATAAACAACCTCACTGGGCAGGTCGTTTCGCCTCTGAGCAACCTCCAGGGCCTTCTGATGAAAAGGCTCTGCATGCTTATAATTGCCAATGTCGTAAAAGATCCAACCTGTGGTTGCCAGTATGTTCTGATAAAGAATGCTTGTATCGCTTTCGATGTACTGTTCCTTGGCTTTATGGGCATACAGCAAAGCCGTGTGGTATTTATGCTTGTACAAATATGCCTGAGCCAGATTCCAGAACACATAGGCCCGTTCTTCCTTTTGTTCGTCTTTAAGTTGCGTTAATATCCTTTGGGAAATAAATATACAGCTATCAGGCTTGTTTTCCTGCATATTTTTAGCTCTTTTCAGTTCATCCAGCACTGACTGCCCATTGACTAATTGAATGAAAAATATGAGGTATATAAATGAAATCAGGAACTTCATATGGTAGTAAGATTAAGGTTGGCAATTTAATCATTTAATACCTCAAAACAGGAAATGAAGGGATAAAAAAATGGCGTGGAACAACCACGCCATTTATTATATCTATGATCCGAAATCATCAAAGTCAACCATCTCATCCGGTACTCCAAGATCGTACAGCATTTTCGTTACTGCATCGTTCATCATCGGAGGTCCACATAAGTAGTATTCCACATCTTCCGGCTCCTCATGCTTGCTTAAGTACTCGTCATGAATAACCTGGTGGATAAAGCCTGTCGCACCTTCCCAGTTATCTTCAGGTAATGGCTCAGACAAGGCTATTGTAAACTTAAAGTTCGGGAACTCTTTCTCAATCGCACGGAAGTGATCTTCGTAGAAAATCTCTTTGCGTGAGCGTGCTCCATACCAGAAAGTAGCCTTACGACCTGTTTTCAATGTGTGGAACAGGTGGAAGATGTGCGAACGCATTGGTGCCATACCTGCACCACCACCAATAAACATCATCTCACGTTCAGTTTCCTTGATAAAGAATTCACCATAAGGTCCTGAAACAGTTACTTTATCTCCTGGCTTACGAGAGAAGATAAATGAAGAACAAACACCAGGATTAACATTCTGGAAACCTCCTGCTACGCGATCCCATGGAGGAGTAGCAATACGGATGTTCAACATCACAATGTTACCTTCGGCGGGGTGGTTAGCCATTGAGTAGGCGCGGTAAGTAGGCTCCGGATTCTTCATCTTCAAATCAAACATACCAAACTTCTCCCATTCGCCACGGTATTCATCTTCGATATCCATGTCTTTGAAGTCTACATCGATCTTAGGTACATCAATCTGGATGTAACCACCCGATTTAAAGTCTAAGATTTCACCTTCCGGTAACTTCACCACAAACTCCTTGATAAAGGTAGCCTGACCATCGTTAGATACCACTTCACACTCCCACTTTTTGATACCCATAATTTCCTGAGGTATCTGCATGGTCATATCTTCTTTCACTTTCACCTGACATGCCAAACGCCAGTTGTTCGCCTGCTCCTTACGTGTAAAGTATCCTGTTTCAGTTGGCAGAATTGAACCAGCACCACTATCAACCTGACAGCGACACATGGCACATGTACCACCTCCACCACAAGCTGAAGGAAGGAAAATTTTATTGTCTCCCAATGCCGAAAGTAAAGTCTGGCCCGGGTCTACCACCAATTCTTTCTCACCATCGTTAATGTTGATGGTAACTTCACCTGATGGCATCAGTTTTTTCTTAGCGTACAACAGAATAGATACCAAAGCAAGGATAACCACAAGGAATATCACAATACTGGTAAGAATGACCATTGTACTATTTATTGCTAATAATGTCATTTCTAATACGTTTTACTTTTTACAACTGAATTCCCATGAAACTCATAAATGCCACACCCATCAATCCGGTTACAATAAAAGTAATACCCAGACCACGTAAAGGAGCCGGTATATCAGAATATTGAATCTTTTCACGGATAGCGGCAATACCCACAATAGCCAGTAACCAACCAATACCTGAACCAACACCAAATACAGTTGCTTCACCAAGGTTGGCATATTCGCGTTCCTGCATAAATAATGAACCACCTAAGATGGCACAGTTTACAGCAATCAGCGGTAAGAAGATACCCAGTTGAGTATAAAGTGCAGGTGCAAATTTCTCAACTA
The DNA here is from genome assembly GCF_050589845.1 of Carboxylicivirga agarovorans. Taxonomy (NCBI): domain Bacteria; kingdom Pseudomonadati; phylum Bacteroidota; class Bacteroidia; order Marinilabiliales; family Marinilabiliaceae; genus Carboxylicivirga; species Carboxylicivirga agarovorans. Next base: position 302,033 of record NZ_JBNGPA010000001.1, read on the forward strand.
CCATCTCAACCAACTGCACCATAGATGCAATAACGGCAATAAACATGATAAAGCTTAAGAAACTCAGATCAAAGTTCGCAAAAAGCGGTTCCTGAACACCTAACAAATTATCTAACCATACCAATGCACCTTCGCTTAACACGTAGTCGTTAAGCAGGTAGTTAACCGGTACAGTAATACTTAGTACAAAAGTCACAGCCAATCCCAGACCAAAAGAGGTATTCACGGTTTTTGATACTGCCAGGTAAGAACACATTCCGAAGAAGTATGCAAATACCATGTTATCAATAAAGATTGACCGGATAAATATATTTATATAATCCATTTTTCTTCTTTTTTACAATTACGATTCTATCAAATCTTTATCACGTGAACGCTGTACCCATATGATGATACCTACCACAACCAAAGCCATTGGAGGTAGAATCATAAAACCGTTGTTGGCATATCCCCACTGATAGAAGATATCTGGTATAATTTGTATAGCGCCTAATCCTGGTAAAGTAAGGAATCCTGTTCCTAACAACTCGCGGAAGAAAGCCACAACGATCAGGATGAAACCGTAACCGGCACCATTACCAATACCATCTAATACAGCAGGCCATGGTTTGTTACCCAAAGCAAAAGCTTCTAAACGCCCCATAATAATACAGTTGGTAATAATCAGCCCAACAAATACCGAGAGCTGCAGACTCACTTCGTAAGCAAAGGCCTTAAGCACCTGGTCAACAATAATTACCAATGAAGCTACCACCACTAACTGCACGATAATACGAATACGTGAAGGAATGGTATTACGCAACAACGATATGATCAGGTTTGAGAAAACTGTTACAAACATTACAGAGATGGACAATACAATTGCCGGCTCCAACTTAACTGTCACCGCCAAAGCAGAACAGATACCCAGTACCTGAATGGTAATGGGGTTTTGTGCTCCCAGAGGAGTTGTAATCAGCTTCAGATTCTTAGCTGAGAACAATGGTTCTTTTTCACTACTCATCGTCACAATATTTTAGTTCTTTAAAAACTTTTCATAACCACTCAGGCAGTCTTTCAACATAGTACCAACACCAACACTGGTAATAGTACCACCTGAGATACCATCAACTTTATGAAGGTCTCCCTGCGACTGTCCTTTTTTCACCACTTCAATGGAGGCGAAAGCTCCGTTCTGGTCAAATAACTTTTTACCGGTAAAAGGCTTCTGGAACATGTCAGTTGTAATCTCAGCACCTAAACCTGGTGTTTCACCTTTGTGACCAAAAGTAGCACCGTAAACAGTGTTCTTGTCCTCATCAAGTGAAACGTAACCCCAGATAGGGCCCCAAAGACCTTTACCGCGTACAGGAATAATGTACTTGGTTTGACCATTGTCAAGCTTACACATATAAATAGGGTAAGCACGATCCATACCGGTTTTCTTAACCTCTTTGGCCATATCAACAGTAAAGGCATCGCCTTCTACTTTTTCGCCATTGACATTAATTACAAATGCATTATCACCGATATACTTTTTATATTTCTCAACAGCATCAGCTGCTGTACTCTCAATCTGTACCGACTTCAGGATGTCCATTTTTTTGGCTACAGCCGCATTTTGATCCTGCATTGGTTTTAACGATTGTGCTAAGAAGGCCAGAATTGCCGCTACCACAATCACCATAACAGATGCGTACAGAAAGGTATATGTATTTCCTTGTCTATCCATTTTACTAATTATTTAGGCAGCTACTTTAGCTCTTTTTAAACGACGTTTGATATTTCCTTGAACCACGTAGTGGTCAATCAATGGTGCAAATGTGTTCATCAATAAGATGGCTAACATTACACCTTCAGGGTAAGCCGGGTTAAACACACGAACCATGATGGCCAGGAAGCCGATCAGAAATCCATATATCCACTTACCTTTTTCAGTACGCGTAGCTGATACAGGATCAGTTGCCATAAATACAGCACCAAATGCAAAACCACCTAATAACAGGTGATGAACGGCGTCAACCTGCATTAATTCGTTGGCACCCCACAGGTTAAATAATAATCCCATAACGTAACCACCTGCAAATACTGAAGCCATAATTTTCCAGCTTCCAATACCAGTATAGATCAAAATAATGGCACCAATCAGGATGGCCAATGTTGATGTTTCACCAATTGAACCGGGAATCATACCCACAAAACTGTTCCAGATATCAAAGGCACCACCTTCAGCGAATTTGGCCATGTTACCGCTGGCAGCATCACCAAGAGCAGTTGCTCCTGAGAAACCATCAACCACACCTTCACCTTTAGTTAAGCCTGATATCCACACCTGGTCACCTGACATTTTTGATGGATAAGCAAAGAAAAGGAAGGCACGTGCCACTAAAGCAGGGTTCCAGATATTCATACCTGTACCACCAAATACCTCTTTACCAATTACCACAGCAAAAGCTGTAGCAACAGCAACCATCCACAAAGGAATGTCTACAGGTAATACCAAAGGAATTAACATACCCGACACAAGAAAACCTTCCTGTACCTCGTGGCCGCGGATCTGAGCAAACATAAACTCAATACCTAAACCTACACCATATGATATAATAACGATTGGTAATACCTTTAATGCTCCATGACCAATCATTTCCCAGAACGATGCATCCTGCCCCAATGCAAGGAAATGCTGGTAACCTGTATTCCAAATACCAAATAGCAATGCTGGAATTAATGCCTTCACAACAATTGCCATGGTACGCTTCAAATCAACCGCGTCGCGAACGTGAACCCCGTTTTTGTTCGTTGTATTAGGAACAAAGAATAAGGTTTCCAGCGCATCGTAGGTCGAATGAAGTTTCTCAAACTTCGCGCCCTTCTGAACGTGAGGTTTGATGTTATCAAATAAATTTCTTAACGCTTTCAATGTTATTATTTTTAGTATCAAGATTAAAGTATCAAGTATCAAGATGAATTACAGCATCCAAAGTCTTGCGTCTTGATACTTAAGTCTTATGTCTTAAAAGTTAACTCAACTCTTTAATCATTAAATCAATACCCTTACGCAATGTTGCCTGAAGTGGCTGCTTTGAAGTACATACAAACTCACAAAGAGCAATATCTTCTTCGGCCAATTCATAAATACCCAATTGCTCCATCTTATCGATGTCTTCAACCAGAATGGCTCTGAACAAGAATTCAGGAAGGATATCCATTGGTAATACCTGATCGTACTGACCTGATACAACAAAAGAACGCAAGCCTCCATGCATGTTAGCATCCAGGCGGTATTCTTTCTTTTTACACATCCAGCTAAAGAATGAACGTGACATACTGAATTTACCAAAACCAGGCATTGCCCATCCCATAAATTCGTAGTAATCACCTTCAGGAATAACTGTTACCTGTGAGTGATATGAACCAAGGTAACCGTCATCCTCAACCTGAGTTCCGGTTAGTACATTACCACTTATATAACGTAGGTTATCGTCTGTTTTAACATTATTTTTCACCAATGTAGAGATGCTGGCGCCAACTTTTGTACGGTAATACCCTTTCTTTTCAACTTCACTTCCTGCTAATACCACAATGCGGTTGGCATCGTAAATACCTTCAGTAAATAATTTACCTATAGCAACAATTTCCTGCGGTTGGGCAACCCATACAACTTCACCTTTATTGATCGGCAGTGTGTGGTGGATCTGAACACCTACATTACCAGCCGGGTGTGGGCCGTTAAATGCATGTACAGTTACACCTTGTAAGCTGTTGAACACTTTTGAAGCAGCATCGTGCTGAACTCCGACGTGTACATTGTCACACAATTGTCTGATCACATCAACTCCTGCTTGCAAAGCTTCTTCCTGACCCGACAGAATGAAATCCATATCCGGTGCTAAAGGAGCTGTATCAAAACCTGAGATGAAGAAGGCTTTTGGAGTCTCACTGGCATTTGCAATAACATCGTAAGGACGCTTGCGGATAAATGGCCAAAGACCAGCTGCTTGTAATTTTTCTACAATTTGTTCTTTTGAAAGGTCGGCAGGTGCAGCAGTTTCAAACTGCTCTTTTTCATCCGAACCATCGGCCTTAACGACCACTTCAAGGATTTTACGGCGCTCGCCACGGTTAACCGCAGCCAACTCTCCACTTACAGGAGACACAAATTTTACTTCAGGACGATTCTTGTCGAAAAATAAAACTGTACCCGCTTTCACCTTGTCCCCAACTTTTGCAACCATCTTAGGCACCACACCGTGAAAATCGGTAGGCTTTACTGCAAATAAATCGGGTAATTCGGCTTGTCCAAAAACCTTGTCGGCTTTGCCGGCAAGTTGGATATCAAGACCTTTTTTAATTTTTATTACCTCTGACATGTTTGAAAAACGGTTTTTTTATTTTTACGCGCAAAAGTACATAAATTTATCGCTATTCCATATATATTGCGTTTGCAAAACTCTAAAAGATATGCTTTATTTTAATAAATTTAACTATCTAGATACTTTGAAAGAGACATTTAGCTCTTTTTTAAGCCGTTTTTCCTTGCGACTTTTTTTCTCTTTTTGCCTTGTAAATGCCTTTATATTTTCAGCTTTTGGAAATAATCCGGTACAAACAGCATCGCATATCAAAACAGTTCAGCTCTACAAAAAAGGCTGGAATATGTCGTACCCCATTATCAATTTGTATCCACAGGAAATGCTGACTCTTGAGTTTGACGACTTTGCCTATGATTCGAGAAACTATCAGTATAGTATTATTCACTGCGATTCGAACTGGGAGGAGTCGAACCTGATGCAAACCGAATATGTTGATGGTTTTATGCCCAATGCCATTCAGGATTACCAATATTCGTTCAATACTACCTTCGACTATATTCATTACACGCTTGACTTTCCCAACCGCGATATCAAACTGAAGCTGTCGGGCAACTACATCATAAAAGTGTTTGAACTGGGCCATGAAGACAAACCGGTTTTAATTCGTCCTTTCTACGTAACCGAGCAGGTAGTAAGCATCTTACCCCGCATCAGATATACCTCCAATGCCAATTTAAGGGAATCGATGCAACAGGTAAACTTTACCATTCAACACCCCAATTTCAGAATTAATAACCCGCGCGATGAAGTAAAAGTGGTTTTGCAGCAAAACGGACGATGGGATAACCAGATCGATGACCTGAAGCCTCTCTTTATACGCAACGAGGAGTTGGATTATTCCTATAACCGCGAAAATCTGTTTGACGGTGGCAATGAATACCGGTGGCTGGATGTAAGAAGCACGCGCTTTGCTCCGGAACATGTGGCAGAGATTTCATTTTTTGACCCCCATTATCATTTCACCCTCTTTCCGGATAAATATTTAAGTCAGAAACCTTATTTCTATCGTGAGGACTTCAATGGCAGGTATTACATTGAAGTAAAGGAAAACCGCGACCCCTATATTGAAGCCGATTATGTTTATGTCCATTTCAACCTGCCTGTTAAGGCTCCTTTTGTAGATGGTCATATATATGTTACAGGAGGTTTAAATGACTGGCAGCAGAACGAGGCTAACCGCATGGAATACAATTTTAATACACATAGCTATCAGCTAACCATGCTGCTAAAACAAGGTTTTTACAATTACCAGTACCACTTTTTAGAAAACAATCATCAACAGGCCGAAGTGGCGCGTTTTGAAGGCAACTATGGTCAAACTGAAAATGACTACATCATTTATGTGTATTACCAAAATGTCAGTGATAATTACCAGCGCCTGATCGGGGTTAACATTTCTAATTCCCTTAAGTATAGCGTGCAGGGAAAATAAAAAGATTGACCAACGTTTTTATCGCATATTTCAGTTCTGTCAGATGGATAGGCTTCTATGCCAGTTGATCAAAGCAAAGCATGTGCTATTTTTTGTCTCCTAAAAAAAGCTTCCTGCCACTATTCATAGTAACTTTATATAATGAATCAAATGGATGACATATATAAGAACCTGCCATTGAATGATATTCCCTGGAATATGGAAACACCCCCTGATGCATTGATCGGGTTAATTGATAATAAGACAGTAACGCCCTGCACAACCATCGATCTGGGTTGTGGCACCGGTAATTATGCGAGTTACATAGCCGGTTGCGGCTTTGAGGTGACCGGTATTGACCTGTCGGGAGAAGCCATAAAACTTGCCCGCACAGGTGCTGCAAAGAAAGGTGTCCAAGTACGGTTCGAAAAGGCAGATATGCTGGGTGACATGGCTGATATCAATGACACATTTGATTTTGCATATGATTGGGAAGTATTGCATCATATTTTCCCCGAACAACGTCGAACATACGTTGAGAATGTGTGTCGACTGCTCAATCCAAAGGGTAAATACCTTTCTGTGTGCTTCAGTATAAAGGATAAACAGTTTGGAGGTCATGGGAAATACAGGAAGACAAGGCTGGGTACCAGTTTGTATTTCTCGACTGAAAATGAAATTGAAACACTCTTTGCCCCTTACTTTAATATTAAGGAACTAAAAACAATAAGTGTTGCTGGTAAAATGGGTGAGCATTGGGCTGTATATTGTTTTATGGAGAAGAAGTAAGCGCCTATCCAACTCTAAACCCAAACACAGACCTTTTAAAGGTTGTAATAACAAGCCTATCGGATACCTTTGAATTAAATCGTTTTATTTTTTTCCCGCCACATCTCAATTCTTAACATATTTATGTTCCTGCAGATGGAATTGGTTTTACAGCCTGCATCTACTGCAATAAATAGCACCTGATAAGGCATTTTTTTATGCTTATTTATAGCTCCCCTGTAGTTCTTAAAATAGCTGTTGTCCCGGCCATATGTAACAAATCATAAGCTTTAAAAAACTAAACCTGACAAATATTATTCAAATTCATTTCAAACCCTGACATATTTCATGTACATCGGCTTTTTTATTTCATAGATTTGTTTCTATCAGATGATTTGGATGAATATCCGATAACTAAAGTCAAGTTTGACTAAATAATTAAACCAAAAAAAATAAAATCTATGCCAAAAGGAATTTTTAATGTGCCGCCGGCTGTAAATGAGCCGATTAAAAGCTACGCTCCGGGATCTCCTGAGCGCGCCGAGTTAAAGGATATGTTGAACAAGCTTCGTTCTGAAGAGCTTGACATCCCCATGTTTATTGGTGGTGAAGAAATCAGAACAGGTAATAAGAAACGTATCCATCCTCCTCACGAAATAGCGCACACATTGGGTCATTACCACCAGGGTGATGAAACACATGTCCACATGGCCATTGATGCAGCATTAAAAGCACGTAAGCAGTGGGTCAACCTTAGCTGGGAACACCGTGCATCTATCTTTTTAAAGGCGGCTGATCTATTGGCTGGTCCTTACCGTCAGCTGATCAATGCCGCTACCATGTTGGGACAGTCTAAAAATGCTTTCCAGGCTGAGATCGATTCAGCATGTGAGTTGGCCGATTTCTTCCGTTTCAATGTGCAGTACATGACTGAGATCTATGCCGGTCAGCCCGAGTCGGCTCCTGGTATTTGGGATCGTGTTGAGTACCGTCCGTTAGAAGGATTCGTATTTGCATTAACGCCATTTAACTTTACATCTATTGCCGGTAACCTGCAGACAGCACCTGCAATGATGGGTAACGTTACAGTTTGGAAACCATCAAAAACAGCTGTTTACTCTGCATACTTCTTAATGAAGTTATTTAAAGAGGCTGGAGTACCTGACGGTGTAATTAACCTTGTCTATGCATCAGGTCCTGTTGCCGCTAAAGAGATTTTCTCTCACCCTGATTTCGCGGGTTTCCACTTTACTGGTTCTACAGGTGTATTCCAGAGCACATGGAAAGCTATTGGTGATAACATTGAAAAATATAAAACTTATCCACGCATCGTTGGTGAAACAGGTGGTAAAGACTACATTTTGGCACACAAATCATGTGATGCAAAAGGTGTTGCCACTGGTATTGTTCGTGGTGCTTTCGAATACCAGGGTCAGAAGTGTTCAGCTGCTTCACGCGCTTACATGCCTGCAAGTCGCTGGGAAGAAATCTTTGGCTATGTAAAAGAGCAGATGAAAGAAGTGAAAATGGGTCCACCGGAAGATTTCAGTAATTTTGTTAATGCTGTTATTGATGAGACTTCATTTGACTTATTAGCAGGTGCTATTGATGAAGCTAAAGAAAGCAACGAGGCTGAAGTTATTCTTGGTGGTGGCCACGATAAGTCAGTTGGTTACTTTATTGAGCCTACTATCATCTTAACAACTAACCCAATGTATCGCACAATGGAAGAAGAGTTGTTTGGACCTGTATTAACTATTTATGTATACGATGACAACAAGTTTGAGGAAACAATGGATATCCTTGACTCAACTTCTATCTATGCATTAACAGGATGTATCTTTGCACAGGATCGTTATGTTATCGAGCAAGCTACCAAGCGTTTGGTTGACACTGCCGGTAACTTCTACATCAACGACAAACCAACAGGTGCTGTTGTAGGTCAGCAGCCATTTGGCGGATCTCGTGGATCAGGGACTAACGATAAAGCCGGTTCGGCTATTAACCTTATGCGCTGGGTAAGCCCACGTACTATTAAGGAAAACTTTGTTCCTCCACACGATTTTAAATATCCGTTCTTAGCTGAATAGACAATTAAGTCGAGAGATTTATATAACAAGAAAGGCTCCTTAAAAAAGGGGCCTTTCGTTTTTTTTGAATCACTTTTGATTCATGTAACATTGTAATAAAGCACTTTACAAGTTGTATTTAGGTGTTAACCTGTGATCAACATAAACTCCTGGTCACAGATTAAAGTTTGAGAGCATGTAAAAACCGCTTGCTATAACGACGGCGCAAACTGGTCAGATATTTCACAAATAAGAGCTCATAAATGGTTTCATTCTCGTCTTTGTTTTTATAGTTGGCATAGTGGCGCGCCAGTTCTGTCAGGTATATAGGACTACCACTTATCTTTTGAAGAACGCGTAATCCCTTGTGAAACATGATGGGTTTTCCAATCTTGATACGGTTCAGGTCAACCAACATATACTCGTAATGCAGTCGTCCCAGTTTTCTGATGAGTACGTTGGTACTGTTAAAATCTTTGTGCTTGACACCTTTAGGATAAAGCCCATTGACCGTAAAATTGACAAAACCGTTAAGTATTAACTGCTTATCAGGCACATCATTGGCCAATACTTCTGACAACCTGAAATCCACATCTTCATACTTGCAGATATAATAGGAATGCGTCATGTAATGCCAACGGTTATAAACCTCGACATAAGCAATTGGTTCGGGTGTACTGATGTTTTCCTTTAATAAATGCTGAGCGATCTCGAAGGAACGCTGTGCCTTTGACTTTCTCACAAAGGAATATATAACACGGTTTAGAAGAGTTGCCTTACGAAAGGACTTGATGCATAAATCATAGCCCTCGTGCTGATAACGCTTGATCTGATTGCGCGCATCGCGGATCCATTCACCACTGGTTTGAAAGCTTTCATGAATTGATTCAATAAAAGGTCTTACTTCAGCATGTGCTTCATCAATTATTATTTTCTTCATCGGTCAAGTTGTAAATACATATCAAACTTACGCACTTTTTAATCAATTGTAAATGAATTGTGCATGAGCTATCATTTTTTTGACATCAAGTAACAAAATACCCGATTAAGCGAACATCATTGTCAGATGAATAAAAAAGCACAAAACACAATTCAACGTAAAACGATCACTTACTTATACTTACAGGAAGTACTTAAAAACAGAAAACTGCCAGCTGTTAATTAGTCTCCTCCACTTATAAAAGAGCATGAGGAGCAGCCCATAAAGCTTTAATACCCGCACACTGATTTTTCATGGGTGCTCTTCAAAAAATACATGATAAAAGCTTACATTTGTAAAAACCAAAATCAATGAACTGGTCAAACTTCAAAAAATACATTAAACCCCTAATTAGCAACAAGTTCTTTTTGGCAACCCTTGCTTTTATAGTTTGGATTACTGTGTTTGATCAAAACAGTTTGATCGATCGGTATCGACTATCCAAGCGAATTTCACAACTTGAAAAGCAAAAGCAACACTACATTGATGAGATAGAACAGAACAACCGAAAGATGGAAGAGCTGCAAAGTAACCTCGATAATCTGGAAAAATTTGCAAGGGAAGAATACCTGATGAAGAAGAAAGATGAAGTTATTTTTGTGGTTGAAGAAGAATAAGGGGATGTTGGGATGTGTGATGTTAGGATGTGAGGAGTTGACCTGTGAATGTCGATAGCTCCCGGGATTCACAATTCATCAAATCAACAGTTCATCAATTCAACTCATCAACATTTAAACTATTAAACTGCTCAACAGTAAACTTATCAACTTAAAAATATTAAGGAATAATGAATATATATAAAGTACTAAGTGTAAGCTATTACATTGGAATGGCACTTGTTTTTATTGGTGTATTAATGCACATGAGTGATTTAAGTTACGGCGCCTATGTATTCGGAGGAGGTTCGTTGATAATGATCGGTATTCGCTTATACAATATGCTGTTTGGAAAAGCAATCAATAAACGTGTTCATACCATCTTAGTATACAGTTCCTTAATGTTGCTTCCGGCAGCATGGGCAATGATCACCTATCGACGCTATTGGGTTATTTTCATTATACTGACAGCCATTCTTGATACATACGCGAGTTTTCGTCGCATTAAGAAGTAGGAATATATCACAACCATAAGCTGCTTACTTTCACCCATCAGATAATTGTGAAAGGATAATAATTGTAGCTTTAATCCATCGCATGACTATCAATTATTGTTAATCGTCACGCGGTGAGTTAAAACATATCAACATATTGAACAGTCGGCCAGTGGCACTTGATTGTCAATTCAATAAATTAACACCTTATTTTTCCAGCCTGCGGAATATATTTAGTAATTCGCCCGTATCAAACACATCGACCTGTTCGCCGTACTTAAGTTCATACAAGTTGACAGATGCATCAAAAACAGGTGTTTTTTCAAGAAAATGGGCATGAACATAGTTAAGATACTTAACTACTCTGAAAGCATTAAAAACTTCAAAAAAACGCCGTTTAAACACCTCAGGCGAACTGCAGTTTTCTTTAATTGGTTTTAAAGCTGTGAAAAAATCAGAGTTAACCAGGTAACTTCGTAAGCGACCACTCAGTTTATGTGTAAAATCTTCTTTATCATCATCGGCAAGGGTGTATAGCTGGTCCTTAATTTCAAACAGGGCCTTTAGGTCTACAAACGCCTGCAAGTTATAGGTCATATACTCACCTCCATCCTTAAGCAGCGTATTTATGGAAGGGCCTGTACCAAAGGGTACCCGGTCCGACGGACGTGAAGAAGGGCTGACTTTTGTTGAATCCAACTCAACAAAGCTGCCTGTGGGTATAACTTTTTGTAAAAAGTAAAAATCTTCTCCGGCCTGCTTGCGAGGCATTCCTCCAGCTTTTACATACGCCTCTGCTGTTACGGCAAAGCATGAACCTACAGTATGGAAGGCATAGGGGAAACCGGCAAATTTCAAAGCTTGCACATAATATCTTAGATGCAACTCGTATTCGGCAATGGCATTATAAATATCATCCGACAAATCTCCTTCAAGGGGATGCTCAAAGTAGATATTGCAGGCCGCTACAGCCTTGTCATCAAAACAACTTGTTAAGGCTGAAAAGTAATTGGACTCAACTACACAGTCTGCATCCAGTGAAGCAATGATACCTGCTGGTCTGCCTGCTTGTGCGAAAGCAAAGGCTGCATAATCCATTCCTGTTTTACGCGCATGACCAACCCCCGCGTGTTTTTTAGGGACTGAAAAGTCCTGAAGGATGGTCAGCCTCACCGATGGCAATTGGTATGATTCAAGCTCCTGTTCACATTGTCGCATCAGACCCAGCTGACGCCCGATAATCTCTTTTGAAGCTGTTTCGGCATAATTGAATACCAATACGACCTCGATACCAGCAGTACAGTTAAGAGCTGCTTTTTTGAGGCTTTTGAGCATTATAAACAGATCATCTTCCTCAAGGTAAACAGGTACAACCACTTTAATATCACTCATGCTGCCAGATGAATTTGCCTGAGGATGCTTTGCAAAGTATTTAGTGAATAACTTATCCATAAAAACTAAAAAAGGCAGAAGTCAACCGACCTCTGCCCCTTATTAATGCGTTTATTCTAATTATTTAGAAGCTGCGTGACGGGCGTTAAGCGCCTCAGTAACTTCTTTTGTGATATCAACTCCTTCTGCAGCATACAATACATTATCACCTAATGTATTGCTTAAGATCATTTTGTATGGATGCTTTTTAGCATACTCATCCAGGAATGTTTTCAAAGTATCGCGCAACTGACGGTTTAATTTATCCTGCTCCTGCATTAACGCATTTGTCAACTGCTGGTTCAACTGTGTCAGATCCTGCTCTGCTTTAGCTAAACGCTGCTGTTCTTTCTGAGCGCGTTCCATACTTAAGAAACCATTATTCTGAACCTTACGTTGAAACTCAACAGCATCTTGCTGAAATACCTTTGCCTTCTCGTTGAAATCAGCTCTTGAAGCTTCTTCCTGGCTCATCAACTGCTCATTTACCTCTATTGCAAAAGTGTAATTTAAAAGTAATGAATCTGTATTAATATATGCTACAGGAAATACGGCATCATCCTGAGCGCTACCTGCTACATTCGCCTGTTGATTACCTGTGTTAGTACAACTTGATAAAAATAATATATTAACAGCTACTAATAATACGCCATTCAACACTGTTGATAATTGTTTCATACTCTCCCTAGTGAAATTTAAACTTTTAATTTTACGGAGAACAAATATAAGTTATTACCTCTCATATAAAAATATTTGCCCCTTTTTTTTACCAATCTGTAAGCCTTTCAATTCGAGTAAATACATACTCAATTAGCCACAATCAACTTAAGGTCTTAATAACCTGTGTTCAACTAAAAATATGTGCTCTTACCATTAACATTTTTTAGAAGAAAGAACGTGAACGACGACGATACTTGGAACCAGAACCATTAATTCCTGGTGCACTACAAGGAATAGCCCCCCTGCTTTTAACACGCTTGCTTGATTGATTGAAGCGCCATGTTAAGGTTAACTCATTGGCTCCGTTACTATATCCTGACAATTCAGACAGTGTCCAGTCGTAACTGTAACCTAAACGTGCGTTTCCGATGTTTAACCCTAAAATAAAAATAAGCCCGTCATTGTTTTGGAGCCCTCCTGATGATGCAAAAGGAATTCCCCTGTACCATATCCCCAGTTCCATAGGATTAATATACCAGTAGGTACCAATGTCAAGCTGGCTGAACTTGGCTTGCATGCGGTAATTAAACGCCAGTGTTACACTTTGTTCATCATTGCGTCGCATCTTATCTTTATAGCGGTATTTATAACCTCCGTACACGGCTGTTCTGAAATCATTGAATGTTTCAATATCTGTGGCAGCAATATCATTTTTAACCAGGTTGTGAAAACCTAGGCCAAACCAGAAAGCATCGCTGTAAATCATGGCAGATGCTGCCGCATCAAAGTACTTATGATTATACTCTTCATTGGGATTCGATCCGCTTGACACATTGCCTCCATTAGCCCCCTGGTCAGATGGAAACACCGCGTCTATCAGGTTAAGGTTTCGCTCTTTATAAGAAAATTCGATACCGGGACGTACGAAAATATCTCGTGCCACTTCAATTTCATAGGCATACAAAGCACTGATATCCTGACGTACCAATAAGCCACCACCATTATCATCGCGCAATACCATCAGTCCGAGCCCACTGCTGTATTCATCGAAAAAATGGTCGACAGACAGTGCATAAGAACGATAAGTATTGGCAATTCCGGGCCATTGGTCGCGGTAGGTTAATCCAAGCCGTGTTCCCTGTGTCAATCCGGTAAAGGAAGGGCTCAGGTACATTGGAGTAGCATACATCTGAGAAAAAGAAACATCCTGTGCATTAGCATTTATTGACAATGCAAAATAAGCTATGACCATGCTAACTATCAGCAGGTGTCCTTTCTCTCGTAGTTTAGGGGTTATATTTTCTGTAATTGTCATTATCTAACTAATAAAACACTTCCGGCTTTGTTTTCTTCTCTTCCGTTTGTATAGCGTACAAATGCTTTATATACATATACTGCCTGTGGTACCAATTGACCCTGGAATGTCCCATCCCATCCTTCATCAACATCATTCGATTCATAAATCAATTGTCCCCAACGATTAAATATCTGTATATTGAATACTTCAACATCTTTACTTTTCGCTTTGAAGATAGCATCTTTTCGCTCACCTATGGTTCCTGAGTTACCCGCTCCACCCGGACGTGGCATAAAGGCGTTAGGGAACTCAATATATCCACTGTTTATAGCTTCAACCGCATCATCTTTAGTAAAGGAATTCTCACATCCCCAAGCGTTTTGAACAGTCAATGTTATGGAGTATACTCCCTCTTTGCTGTAGGTGTACGTAGGGTTTTGTTCCTGTGATGTTTGACCATCACCAAATTCCCACAACCAGCTAACTGCATCAACAGACATATCGTAACACCTGATCTCCTCCTGAGGCAGATACACTATTTCAGGACCAACATTGAAGTCGGCTACCGGATGGTTATGTACGACAATGCGCTGTGTGAAGACGGCATCGTTACCATCAGGACCTGCCACTGTTAAAACAGCAGTATAGGTACCTGGCGTCTGATAAGTATAAACAGGGTTGCGTTCAGTGCTGGTACCTCCATCACCAAAGTCCCATGAATGGCCATTACCGCCTACTGAGTAATTGGTAAACTTAATTTCAAGAGGGAAACAACCTTCTTCGTCACTAACCGTGAAACCTGCATCAGGCACCTCCTTGTATTCAATGGTAACTTCATCATAGGCCTCGCAACCGTCTGTTGTGATGGTCCAACGGAAGGTACTCTTACCAACAGGAAGATCACGCACACTCGTATTGAAGAAGCCAGGATCATCAAATGTACCACCGCCTGCTACAATCGTCCAAACTCCGTTAAGAGCGCCTGGATTCTGAGCTTGTAATGTGTATACGGGCTCATATGTCACATCGTCTTCTCCGGCGTAAGGATCAGCTTTATTACTTACAATGCTTACAACATCTTCAGTGGTACAGTCGCCATATGAAATGGTCCACTTGTAAATGTTCTCACCATATCCCACATCAGTTACCATGGTATTGTGCTGATGCTTATTCTCAAACATACCTTTACCACTCACAACAGTCCAGGTTCCCGAACCATCGACAGGGTTATTGGCATTCAGAACAATGTAATTCTCACAAGTAGTGCGGTCATCACCGGCAGCTGCCTGATCAGGAATCTTATTGAATATGGTCACCTGATCGGAGGTGAAACAATCGCCGTTGGTAATGGTCCACATGAGAATATTTTCACCAAAACCAAGATTACGTATCGTTGTTTTGGCCTCTGTAACATCATCAAAGTCACCCTTACCTGAAACAAGCGTCCACTCCCCTATGCCTAATCCACTTATTGGAATATTGGCATCAAGTTCAGACCAGTCTTTGCAATCAATAATATCAGGACCTGCATGTGCTTCGTCAGCTGCATTATTGGTAATGGTAATATAATGACTCAATTCACATTGTCCCTGTGTAATTGTCCACTTCAGCATGTTGTCACCCGGATTCAGGTTTGAAATGGTTGCCGTTGGATTTGTTGGATCATCAAAGTTACCCGCTCCATTCTCAATAGACCATAATCCTGCACCAAACAATGGTTCTTCTGCTTTCAATGTATAGCTATTGTAACATATCTCTTCATCACTGCCTGCATAAGGCACAGATGGCTGATTATTGACAATGCGTACTTCGTCGGTTGATGTACAAATGCCATTGGTGACTGTCCATCGGAATACGTTATCTCCTTTAGAAAGACTTGTAACAGCTGATTTCGCATCGGTCGGGTCAGTTATATTACCAGAACCCATCAGCACCTCCCAAGTACCAACACCAGGTGCCGGAAGGGTCGCGTCAAGATCTGTGTAATCAACACATATTTCCTGGTAGTTACCAGCATAGGCTTCACTTGGTGAATTATTGGTCATTCGTACTTCAGATTCTGTCTCACAACCTCTGTAATTAATTGTCCAGCGAAGAACATTCACACCTTTGGCCAGCTTAGACACCTTTGATTTAGGATTATTAACATCCTCAAACATGGCCTGGCTGGTTCCGCCAACAACACTCCAGGTTCCTGTACCAGGTTTGGCAGTATTACCTTCCAGCTGAACTTCATCAGTACACAGATCCTTATCGCTGCCTGCCGCGGCATCAATGCGGTTATAACTGATCATGACATCAGATATGGAACTACAGCTATTGTTTGTAATAGTCCATCTGAAAACATTGTCGCCAAAGGCCAGGTCATTAACCGTCGGATTGTTATCCAGCGCGCTGGTACCAAATGTAGCTGATCCATTGATAATAGACCATTCGCCCGTACCCCTTGATGGATGATTGGCAGTTAATGTTGTTGAGTTACTTGCACACAATGACTGATTATCTCCTGCAAATGCAGCAGACGGACTGTCGTTGGTAATGGTTACTTCACTGCTGTGTGAACATCCACCATAATTGATTGTCCATAACAGTACATTGTCACCCTGCTGCAGACCACGCACCTTAGTAAACGGACTTGACGGATCATCGAAACTTGCTGAACCGGCACCGGCTCTTACTCCCCAGGTTCCTGTTCCGGGATGAGCTGAATTCGCTTTTAGGGTAGCTGTATCGGCACACAATACCTGGTCATTACCTGCAATGGCTTCAATGTGATTATTTGAAATATTGACTTCATCACTAGAGATACAGCCATTATTATCAATTATCCACCTGAAACGGTTAACACCAAGTCCCAGTCCTGTCACTTCTGATTTTGGATCGGCAGGGTCGGTCACTGAACCAGAACCTGCAACCAATTCCCAGCGGCCTACACCACGACCCGACATCACCGTAGAGGCATCAAGGAAAGTATGATCGACACATAAGCCTTCAATTACGTCTTCTCCAGCATTTGGCTGATCAGGCTCATTATTGGTGATAATAACTTCGTCTGATAAGATACAGTTGTTATTATTAATGGTCCATACCAGTCTGTTTTCACCAGGAGCCAGGCGTTTTGCCCAGTCATTCTCCAATGCATCAGGCTCGGCATAGCCACTCGCTACACTCCATTCTCCAACACCATAAGCCGGCGTATTTGGCAATAACTGGACTGAATCAATACACATCACCCTATCCTCGCCTGCATCAGGGGTAGTAGGTGTATTATTGGTAATGGTCACAAAGGCTTCACTGGAACATTCATCTAAAGTGATCTTATATTTCAGTGTATTTACTCCCTGACTTAAACCACGAATGTATGTTGATGGAGATGTATCATCATCGAAGCTTCCGCTACCACTTATCACAGTCCATTGCGCTGCACCACGTCCTGCGACAGGAGCAATGGCACTTAGTTCGAATTCATCGGTATTACAAATAGACTTATCAAGTCCGGCATAAGCTTCAGCAACCACATTATTGGTAATGATTACGATATCGGATGATTCAGTACTTCCATTGTACAAGGTCCATTTAAAATGGTTTTCACCTTCGTCTAAACCAGTTACCATGGTATTAAAGTCTGTTTTATCAGCAAAAACACCAGATCCTTCAATCACACTCCATTCTCCAAGCGCATTGATCGGTTCGTTGGCATTCAGTTTATATTCCGAAGTACAGGTACTTCCGTCGCGTCCTGCATTGGCATCTTCAATTGCACCATTGGTAACGGTTACATCTGAATAATAAGAACAGATACCATTGGTCACAGTCCAGCGGAAAATACTTTCACCCATACGCAGGTCTGTAACCTGTGAACCGGCATTGTCAGGATCAACAATCGTACCACCTCCAGAGATAATGGTCCAGTAACCTGATCCGGCACCCGGCGCAGGCTCATCGGCTGCCAGGTAAATGTTTGATCCGGAAACCGTACGATCGTCACCGGCACTGATCTCTTTCTTAATAAAGATGCCTGAGCCGATAGGATCTTCCTGTAAGTAATACGGATTATTATTCGTTACAATAATTTCATCAGATGATGTACAGCCATCATGATCGATGGTCCATACAAAGCCGTTGTCACCATAGTCAAGAGCACCAACCAGGGCAACAGGACTAGTTTCATCACCTGGCTTAAAAGTACCACCACCAATGCCTGAGATCAGGGTCCATTGTCCAACATCACCAGGATTTGGTACATTGGCAGTTAAGGTGACTGACTTACTACAAATAACTGTGTCTTTACCTGCAAAAACATCGACATGCTTATTGTAAATCTCTATATCGGCAGATGATGTACAACCACTATGCTTTATTGTCCATCTAAAGACGTTTAAACCGTTCGCTAAACCACTAACACGTGTATCATGGGCTGTTTCATCATCGAACACACCAGAACCCTCTAAAACGGACCAGAAACCTGTTTCTCCCAATGCTGCTGAAGGAACATTACCCGTCAATACAGTTTCATAGGCACAAATCTCCTGGCGTGTACCAACACTTGCTTCGGTAGCACTGTTATTGGTAACGATTACATCATCATAACTACTACAACCATTCTTGGTCAATGTCCAGCGCAAGGTATTCGCACCTCGTCCCAGGTTACTGATGGTCGCAGTCGGACTGGTTCCACTGTCAAATACACCTGTTCCCATTCCGGCAGGAATTGACCATTGTCCGGTAACTCCAGGTCCCGGAACAGTTCCGCCAAGTGTTATGACATCACCACAAACAGAGACATCATCACTGGCATCCACGTTAAGTGCATTGTTACGGATGGTAACTGTTGCAACACGTATACACGATCCGTTCTGAATGGTCCATGTTAATTGTGTTTCACCATGAGGAATATCAGACAGGTTAATGGTACTTGCATTAATATTCGGCGCTATAGCAGCCGAACCCGCCACCACATTCCATGTACCTGTCTCACCTGCCCCAGGTGCAGTACCTGAAACAGTAGTGAAATCATCCTGACAATTCAGATCAATAAGAGTTGTAGCAATGCCACTGCTATTGAATATTTCAGGTTCTGTCGGTAAGTTATTCATGACATCCACCGAGGCTTTACTCTCACAACCATTTTTAACCAGTGTCCATTCAATGGTATTAAGACCAACGGCTAAATCAGTGATAACAGCTTCATTTGGTATCGTTGGTGTCGTAACATTACCACCACCGCTTGTTATTGTCCAGTAGCCGCTTTGACCGTCTGCAACATCAACAGGCGTTCCGTTAACCACAATTGTACCGTCACATGTTGAGGTCACATTGGCTCCAACGCTTATTGATAACTGATCGTTAAACAAGCTTACTTCATCAGAATTGACACACAATGTCGTATTGTTGGTAACCGTCCATCTGAATACACTTTCACCAATTGAAATACCGGTAACATTGGCATTCGGATTATTGATATCGGTCGCTACTATTTGTGCTGTTCCACTTATAACTGTCCACCTTCCTGTATAACCTGCTCCAGGATTAGTAGCATTTAACTGATGCGTATCACTACATACGCCATAAATATCGGTTCCTGCATTGGCAACTGGTAATGGATTAACGGTAACAACAACAGGATCTGATCCCTCACTGTTACCACAATCATTAATGGCTGTTACTCTTATTTCTCCGCTAAAGTTGTTATAACCATCTTTTACATTCAATACTACTTCTGTACCATCTGAAACGCCCTCAAACTCAAGGCCATCTGGAATGGTCCAGCTATAAGAGCCGGCATTGGCAACCGGATTGGTACTGAAACGCATACCTGTTTGTCCCTCACAAATAGTAAGAGAACCACTTGATGTCGGTGCATCAGGCTTGGCCGGCAGAAGACTGGCCGTAATGCCCAGACTTGAAGCAAGGCCATCGTTACATGCATTAATACCCCTAACTGATATATCGGTATTTCCTGTGAAAGCTGTTGATATGACCACCGTTATAGTGGTTGTACCATTACCTGAGACAATAGTACCTAAAGAAGCTGGTACTGTCCAGTCATATGAAGTGGCTCCTGTAATCGGATCGATCGTATATGTCTGAGTACTTCCCTGGCAAACAATCATGTCACCTGTTATTGTACCTGCGTCCTGTGGATTTTGCTGCACGTTAACCGTTACTGCTGTTCCATCTGCTATAGGCACATCACAACCATTGTTATCAGAAACACTAATTAACTGGTATACGGTTGTTTCAATTGGATTAACAGCTAACCTGAATTCATTTCCGGCTCCTAAAGGAATAGCATTAACAGTTTTATTCACTCCATCTTCTGAGTATGTCACCTGGTAATCAGGAGAACCCGTAGGGAATGTAAAGATCAATTCAGAGGCATCTCCAAAACAAATGGTTGTGTTGGCTGCATCAATCGCCATGGTTACACTTGGCAATTCATTAACAATTACGTCAACTATTCCGCTCACTGTTCCTGTACAATTAGCATCGCTGACCGAAACTAATTCATAGCTTGTATCTGTTGTTGGCGATACACTAATAGTTGTTAATCGCTGATTGACTGTTACTGTTGTATTACTTGTTCCGTCGGTGTAAACCACATCACAAGGCAACTGCCCCACTGTCACATTAATCTGTAACTGAACACTTTCTCCTGAGCAAATGGCATTATCAATACCGACCAATGAAATATTGGCGACAGGCAGTTCATTAACCACTATCGTGGCTTCACTACCATCACTGTTTCCTTTGATACATCCGCCATTCTCAACAGCTGATACACTGTAAACAGTAACTCCTGTCGTTGCCGGTGTTACAGTAATATTAGTCGTTGCTGAAGTAAGGGTATGAGTAGTACCGTCACTCAATGTTACATCAAGAGAGTTGGCACCTGTTCCTATTGGATAGTTTCCAACGGACAACAAAACGTTAGCTGATTCACCAATACAGATATTTGCATCATTGGCGATGGAAACAATTGCTTCAGGTTGTGCAATTGTTACCGATGTTATGGCATCACAATTATCACCTGGTATGAAAGCACCTGTTCCACTTACATCATCAATTACCTGTAAGGTATATTCACCTGCCTCCAGGCCAGTGATATCATAATTGGTATTAGCTTCTACAGTGGTGAAGCTCTGGTTGTAAGAACCAGCACCCCTTACTATGACCTTATAATGATTAGATGCATCAGCTATACCTCCATTAATCTGATATCTTATTACACCCGTTGCATCACCTGTACAATCAACTGGCGTTGTTACACTAGCTGATATTGATAATGCGGCAGGTTCAGTTATGGTTACTGCTTCGTTAATAACTGTTCCCTTGTTATCGGTAATGCGAATCGTATAAATACCCTGCTCCAGATCAACTACTCTAAGAGCATCAGCATTTACAAGTCCCACAACAGAACCTCCTGAGTTGGAAATCATGATATTGTAAGGTGCCTCACCTCCATTGGCAGTCACCGATATCTCCCCGTTAGCTGCTCCGTTACATGGCTGAATATCCTTTTTAGATACAGTCATTGACAAGGCTTCATCAGGTTCTGAAACTTTAATATTATCAATAGTGACCGAACATCCGTTATCATCAGTAATAACTGCGGCATATATACCAGCAATTAAACTGCCTGGATTAACCGTATTTTGTGTAATACCGGCAATCGGGGCACTTGCATTATCAACGCCTGTCCAGGCTATAGATTTATTACCTGTTCCGCCACTAACTGTTATTTCAATGGCTCCATCATTTCCACCGGGAACAGATACATCGGTAATATTTAGCAGGCTGGCTGTTAATTCTTCAGCCGGTTCTGCAATACTTACATTTAATGTGGTGCTGCTACAGTTGTTGTCATCACGCACTACCAGGGTATAATCGCCAGCTAATAAATTAGTCTGTGTCGCTACATTCTGAACCAGGTCCGGATCAGGTCCTGTCCACAGGTACTGGTAATTACTTCCTGCGAATAATGTTCCACCTGTTACACTCACAGTAATTTCACCTGTTCGCTGACCTTTACATTCAACATCAACAAGGTTATCAAGTGTAATAAGCAATTCAGGTGCCTGAGCTAAGGTAAATACCTCCTCTTTAGCACATCCGCTTACCATATCATTTACAATAACACGGTATTCACCAGCAATCAAACCGGACTGATTACGTTGTCCCTGTATAATTGCACTACCTGACGGTCCCGACCAAACATAGCCGTATGATCCTGAACCTCCTGTTACCTGTGACAAGGTAATGGCACCATCGTTACCACTATAACATGTCACCTCTGATAAATTGGCATTTACCTGAATATCAACTTCCGTGTTAACAAATATGGTTTGCTCAACCCAACATGCAGCTGGTGTACGTGAATCTGTTACCCTAAGTCTGTATTCACCGGCGGATAAGCCCGACTGGTTTTGGGCACCTGCTATTATTTTAGCAGCATTACCAGAAACTGTTGTCCAGTCAAAGGTATAAGGTCCAACACCTCCGGATATGTTAATATCAATCTGACCATTCTCAGTTCCGGCACATGCCTGATTGCTTACATTAATATCTAAGGTAATGGCTTTAGTCAGTATTATTTCTTTCTCAACGAAACAAGCACTGCGATTTTCTACCGGATCAGCATCCCATACTCTTACCAGGTAAGTCCCGCCAGGTAAGCCTGTCTGATCCTGATCATTCGCATTTGCAGGATTTATCACACCACCGTCTGATGCACTCCAATAATAGGCATAATTACCTGAACCGCCACCTGGTGTAATGTCTATTGCTCCATTCGTTCCATCACAATCTGTCGGTGTTTCATTAATAGTAAAGTCAACAGCAGCTGGTTCAGTCACTGTAAAATCAACTATTGAAGACACGCATCCATTGGCATCCCTGACCTGAACAGAGTATGTTCCACCGGTTAATCCTGTCTGATTTTGATTGGTGGCAATTAAACCACTACCATCAGCAGTGGTCCAGTTATAGCTGTAATCACCTGCTCCACCACTTACATTAATGGCAATTTGTCCGCTCTTGTCGCCATTACAAATAAGATCAGTAACCGAACCATTGATCACAATTGGCGATGGTTCAACTAATTCATAACTCCATGTATAAACACATGCAGAACCATCAGATTCACTGTTATCAGTCAGTGTTAATGTATAAACACCTGGTCCCTGACCACTTAGATCAATATTAGTAATATCGGTATCTGGTCCTTCAATCACATTGGTCGTACCAGCAGGGTATTCCCTCTCCCAGACATAGGTAAAGTTACCTGTACCGCCTGTAACAGTCATATCGAAAGCACCACTATTGCTTCCGTTACATGTTAGTTCACTAACATTACCAACGATAAGTACTTCCTCCGGCACAACAATTGACTTGCTAACACCACAAGCATTATCAGCAACTGTTACAGTGTAAGTACCACCAACGACAAGACCTGTTTGATTCTGCTGACCCTGAACGAGGCTCGCATCCGGTCCAATCCATGTATAGGTATAATCGCCTGCTGCAGCTGCATTTCCTCCCAGTGGATTTATAACATTAATACCACGGTTGTATGGAGAACAGTTCTCAACAACATACTCCAAAGTATAAGTGATGGCCTGTGGCTCTGCTATAGTCCAGTCTTTTGTATAGGTACAACCGTTATCTCTATCAGTAATTGTTAAAGTATATGTTCCCGGCTCTAAGTTTTCCTGTGCATCGATACGTGTATTATCAACAGTACCTGAACCAGTCCACAAGTAATCGTAATTAGCTGATCCAATAATTGTGACACCTGATATTTTACCATCATTGGCTCCGTTACACGTTACATCAACGGCATTACCAAGTATATCGAGCGTATTAAGAGTTCCAATAGTGAATGTTTTCGTTACCACACATCCTCTGTTAGCTGTATCATCGACTCTCAATACATAAGTACCTTCAGGTAGATTCTCCTGGTTAAGTTGTGTATTGTCAGTTACAGGATCACCGGCTACTTCATCCCAACTCCAGCTTGCTCCCGGAGAAGCACCTGTAATCGAAATGTTTCGTATAGCACCAATATTATTAGTTGTTGACGAACAGGCATTTGGCACTTCAGTTCCACTAATTGTTATTAACTCAAGTACAACCGTTTCCTCAGCAACAGTGCAGGTCGACGGTGAACTGGTTTGCTTATCAATAACAGTGATGGTATAAATACCAGCCGTTAAATTATTATATGTGACAGTACCCTCTGAATCAATATCTTCACGAGGAGGTTGCCCTGTCAAAAGAATATCGTATAATGGTTTACCTGCCACCATATTACCACCGCTCACATCGAACTGTATCTGTCCTGTACCGTCGGTAATACAATCAATAATGGTATTTACATTGTCAACAGCGATAGTCAAAGCATTTGGCTCCAGAATTGTAACCGTTTGCTCAACAGGAGTAGTAACACATGCATTACTATCACTTACGCGCAACTGATAATCACCTGCAAATAAATTACTTATGCTGAATGTTCCATCAGCTGATGTAAGATCTGTTACATTATCACCTGTGTAATCTAGGTTATAGATACCACTTCCTCCTGACACGACGATTTCTATTTGTCCTGAATTATCACCTGCACAGGTAGTTATATGCGTCAGATCAATGGTATTAACAACTAATTCACCAGGTTCATTAATAACAATACCACCTAAAGTCTGTGAACATTTTCCATCAGCAGTGGTGACTGTTACGGACCATGTACCTGCAATTACCGGATCAGATGATCCAATGGAAGGAACGATACCCGTGTTATATGTGTCTGTTCCATTGGTCCATTCATATGTAAATAAATGTCCCGGCTCACGACCAATAGTACTGACGGAAATGTATCCGTCGTTACCACCATAGCAACTTACGTCTTTCCGTTGACTGACATTTTCAACCACTGTAAATGACGGTTCTTCAACGACTATGGAAGTAGTCTTAATACAACCTGTATTTTTGTTTGTGACGCTCACGAGGTAATCGCCTGCTATTGAAATATTTGGTTCAACAACCTGCGTACCATTAAAATCTGTTGTTGCAATAGCTGTCGCACCACTTGGCACAACCCAGCTTACGAGGTAATCATCAGCCGGTACAATATCAACTGTTAATTCGGCTAAACAATTATCATAGTCTACTGAAGCACTTACTGTAAATGCAGCAGGTTCAAGAATCTCTTCGGTTCCGCTAACAACTCCTGTTAATGCATCTTCAACAGTAATATCATATTCCCCGGGAATCAGATTTTCAAACAGGTAGCTACTTGAATTTGTGTTAACAGTGATCGCCGGATAACCCGAACGCTGAATAGTAATGTCATAAGGAGCAGTACCCGAAGTCATTGTTACACGAATGGTACCCAGATCTCCATTACAGCTTGCATCCGTATGTGAAGTACTAATAGCCAAAGGCTTAGAAGCATCACCGATGGTGAAATCAATACGTTTAGTACAAGTAGCAGCTCCGGTAATAATCACATAATAATCACCTGGTTGTAATTCACTTAAAGTAGTCGTGACTTTATCAGTACTAATTAATGTTCCATCGCTCAGATACCAGTCGAACTCATATGTAGCAGGAATGCTACCTCCAGAAACGGGACTTAAGGTAGCCGTTCCATTTCCGCTGGCTCCTGTATCTGTATTTGGTATCGTATTATCAGTGGTTGAAATACTTACATCCCATTCCAAAGGTGAGGTAATAATCTGTTCAAATGTTGTCGAACATCCTCCATTATTATCACTCACTGTTAATACATATGTACCAGCAATGAGATTGCTAATATCCTGAGTATTGGCAATCAGCGCATTAGTTTCCACATTGCGCCATTCGTAAGTGTAATCAGCTTCTACGTTACCCCAACCACCTGTCACAGCAACGTTAATAATTCCATCGTTATCTCCGAAGCAATCCAATGCCAGTTTACTTCCTGCATCAATCACAACAGATAAATCTCCGTTAGTAGGTTCACTTACGGTGTAGTAATCGGACTGGTATACTTCGCAGTTAGTAGACTTGCGACGAACCCAAAGATGATAAACACCTGATGATAAGCCACTAAACGTTGGACTATCCTGATAAACAGGTACTCCTGCTCCATTGGTTTCAATGGCATATTCGAAAAGGGTACCTGCCATACCGTCGGTCGCACCAGCGGTAAATGCAGCATCTGATCCACCCAGACAAATAATATCACTAACTTTTACAGGCCCCTGAATAGTGATTTCAGGTGATTCGGCAACTGTAATATTAACATCAGCCGATTCACAACCATAATCCAGATCACGAACCCTGGCAGGGTACGCAGCAGCTGATAAATTCTCAAACACATTGGAAGACTGCCAGTTGAGACCTCCATCAATTGAAAACACATAGTTTCCTCCAGCTGGAGATGCCAGTAATTCTATGCGTCCATCGGTTCCTCCGAAACAACTTACATCAGTTGCGGTGAATGATGAAACCTGCAAGGTGTGACCGTCATTGATCACGTATGTCTTTTCTACATTACATCCTCGTGTAAGATCAGATAAGGTTAACTTGTATGTGCCCGGAGCTAAACCGGTTCTATCTGACAATAAAGTTACTACACCAATATCATCCCAGGTATAGCTTACATTGGAGGATATACCAGTAATAACAAAATTGCTAATGGAGCCATCACTTGTACCTCCACTACAAGTTACATGAGTTACATCTTCTGTAATGTAAATATGTTCAAGTGTTGTACTCTGTTCAAAAACAGGAATCGGACAAGAAACATTGGTTCCCGCAGATGCATTGGCATCCCATAACTTAACAGTATAAGTGCCCGGTGTAAGTCCTATACCATTATCAAATGAATATGGATAAGGATTAACAGCCACATCCCAATCTACATCTAGAACAGTACTATAGGAGAATCCGTTATCTCCCTCTATGATAATGGCATAGCTACTGATATTTCCTGGAGCTTGAACACCGCCGCTTACGCTAAAACTTATGGTTCCGTTCACATTCGCAGGATTACAATCTATAGTTCCGTCAAAGTTTGTGACAACAATAGGATCAGGTGCATTAACGATTTCTGTAACTGAAGGTAAACCACAATTGTTGGCATCCTGTGCAGTAATGGTATAAGTACCTGGTATTAAATTATTAAATGTAAAACTTGAACTACTTGATGATTGAGTCGATGATGTTACACCATCAGTAATGCTTACTGTATATGGCAAAGTTCCGCCTGCAACTTCGACCAATAAAGAACCTGAGTTATCACTGTCACAAGATGTAACATGATTTGGAGTAACATTGGAAATTGAGAACACAGCAGGTTGAGTAACTTCCACCAGAGTGACAGTTTCTTCACAGGTACCGTCAAAGGTCTGCACGGTAACAGTCCACAATCCAGCATCTACATCTTCTGAATCACCCAGGGTATTTCGGTTCCCTGTATTTATAGCAGCGGCACCGGTAGTTGTATTCTGCCAAACATAATTAAATACATGACCTGGCTCTCTACCAGAAACATTGACTGCAAGGTAAGCATCAAGACCACCATTACAACTTACATTTTTATGACGTACTAAGTCTTCTGTAACTGAAATAGTTGGGTCTTCAACTGTTACGGTGAAAGATTCAAAGCAACTTTTGGTATCGTGCTTAACCACCAAGGTATAATCACCTGGTATTGAGACAGCTTGACTAATGGCTATGGCATTGTCAGCCGATGTGCGAGACACATCAGGCAAAGTCGGTGCGCCAGCTGGCACAATCCAGCTTGCTGTATAATTTTCACCGACACCGGCAGGCACAACAGGTGTCACACTAATTGTTGATTCACAATTACTTGTGAATATTGCATTCCCTGTTATTGTAATTGGTACAATTGCATTTATTGTTCCTGTTTCTTCAATACTACCTCCATTACTATCTTCAATAATAACGGTGTATGAACCAGGCGTTCCTATAATTTCAGTAAATGTGTTTGCGGTTGTAAGTGTCTGTTGCGGATCTGCATTTCGCTTGTACTTAATAGTATAATCAGGTACACCTCCTAAAACTGAAACTTCAATACGCCCGTTATCATCTGCACATTCCGGATCGAAGAAATTAACAGTTGCGTTTAACGGAACCGTTACATCACCAATGGTAAAATCACGACGTTCAGAACATCCATCTGTTTTATCTGTGATTTCAATGTAATAGTTACCCGGATCCAAATTGTTGATAGTGGTCGCATCTTCAGTACCTGGAATTTCAGTACCTGTTGAGTCGTACCACTTGTATCCATAATTTTCAGAATTACTTCCGCCACTCACTGAAGCAAGATTAGCCGAACCATCACCAATAATTGCAACATCACTTGCTGCGTTGGTAATAGTATTCGGAGTGGTTATAATAGTAATACTCCATGGCAGTGGTTCCGTGATAATTTGTTCATAAGTTACAGAACAACCATTATCGTCGGTAACAGTTAAAACATAAGTCCCGCCCGGAACAGCTTTACCTGCGTTTACACTATTAAGATCTTCACTTGTTCCAAAATTTTCATTGGTGGCTTTGTCTCTCCATTGGTAAGAGTAGTTGGTGTTCCAACCTGAGTTGGCCATGTCAACATTGATAACTCCATCTCCGTCATCATGACAAAGCAAGGCCAGTTTACTTCCTCCATCCGGATTTATTACCAACTGTCCTCCAAGTGGTTCTTGTATTTCTACCGTTGTTCCGTAGTCAACTTCACAAGCTGTTGATAAATCACGAACACGTATATTGTAAAATCCTGATTTTAAATTAGTAAGTGGTGAAACTTGCCAATTGGCTCCTCCATCGATTGAATATTCGAAGGCCCCTGGTGAACCATCTGCATATTCAGTTGCCAGGGTAATTGTTCCGTTTTCATCAGCGGCACAAACCACATCAGTTTTTGTATGTGTGGTTACAAAGTTCTGTGGTTGAAGAACATCAATATTTATAATAGCTGATGTACAATTATTTACATTATCCTTAACCTGGAATGAATAGTTTTTCGCTAAGTCAGCTTCTGAATCCAAACCTGTAAATTCATTGGAAGCCTGCCAAACCGGAGTTTGACCTACTCCGTTAATAGCGACTACCGAGTAAACATAATTAACATTCGCAGGATTTGCTGTAAGTACAACCTTACCATCATTGCCCGAATAACAAGACACTGGCGTTGCTACACCTGATAAAGAAATAGCAGTTGCCGGGCTGATTGTAAATGACTTGGTAATCGAACAATTATTATCATCATAAATCGTAACTGTATGAGGACCAACTGATAAACCGCTTAACACAGGAATAGGTGCCGGTACCGTTGTTCGAGGATTAAGATCCAACTCATATTCATATGGTCCAACTCCACCAGTAATTTGCAATTCTGCCGTTCCATCATTATTGGTAGCACATGTTTCGTCAGTAATAAGCAGTGTTAAATCCAATGGACTAGCTGGCCCAGTGATATTTGCATTAACTGACAATTGGCAATTCGGATGATTGGCATCGCGTACCCAGATGGTATGCCAACCAGTTGATAAAGTAGGTGTCGTATAATTAGCTGCACCTGCCAACCAGTTTTCATCGGCATTCAATGAGTACTCATAAAGCCCTGAACCACCTGCCGCAGTGACAGTTGCACTCGCTATGTCAGTGCCGTAACACAGGTTATCAACCTGAGAATCATATATCAGGCTAAGAGCCGGTTCATTGGCAATGACCAGGTTCACAGTACTTGAACACCCCAGTGCATCAATAACCGTAATACTATAAGTACCAGCTGATAAGTTGGTTGCCACCAGTTTATCAGCACTAAGGTTGGTAACCGATGCCGGCCAGATAATATCGTAACCACTTGGGTATGTCGTCAGATCAGTAAACTGAGTTCCACCTGAAATACTTATACTTCCTATACCATCACATTGTAAAGGATCAACCGCACAGTTGCAACCAACTTTCTGAATTTCGGTCGGATTAACAACAAGTGCATTACCAGGCTCATTAATAGTAACTTGTACATTTCTGGCTGCATCCAGAACACAAGGTGCATCAACATCCATATCAATGATGCGGAAATTATATGTACCTGCACCCAGATTAACAAATTCATTTGGTACTGTATTGGTGTTCAATGTCCAACTAACTCCACCATCATCTGATATATAGTAGGCGTACGCACCACTACCTCCGGTACCTTGTAAGTTTACAACTCCATCAGTACCACCATTACATGTCACATTACTTACATAGTTAAGTCCCAGATTCAGGTCATAGGTATTAACATATGCAGAACCCGTCATCATTCGCTCACATGTATTCTGACGAGCAATAATGGTATAAGTACCTGTGGCAGTAAGGTTTGTAAAGTCAATTTGACCACCAGCGGCAGGTCCCGTAATAATCTGAACCGGTGCCATTGGGTTACCATCCAGGTATAGTTCATAATCTACACCTGCAGTTGAACCATCCAAACTAACTGTTACACCTGCACCACCTAAACAATATGGGCCGCCACCTGTAACATTGTAAGTTCCAACCGGTCCATCAATAATATCAAATGAACGATCTCTTGTATTAGTACAACTCTTTAATGGATTAACACGTTCGTATGAATAAGTAATCGTATGATTTCCAACCGATAATAGTGATGGATTCACTTCTGCTTTTCCACCTCCGGTATTCGTCAATCCATTCAGACCATTACCCAATACTCCATCAATATAGAATTCACCGCCAGCCTCTGAACCTTCAATTTCAAATATTGCATCTCCCTGACAATAAACTGCCTCGGTCAATCCACTGTAGTCAACTGCTTCGTTACGATAAATCGTTACCGGCTTGGTAATTTCACTCACACAACCGGCACCAAGTCCTGATGGTGTAAATGTATAGGTAACGTAGTAAGTCCATGATAACAAAGCAGGATCAACCGCAGGGTTAAATGTACCCGACTGATCACCAGCAGTATAAGTCAATGGATTTGGATTACCCGCTGACGGACTGGTTGTCGAACTGAACGTATAAGTTCCGGCATCACCAGCATTGGATGCAGAGATCAATACTGCTGCATCATCTGAGCAATAGGCATCAGCAAGATTAATAATATCTATGTTTGGTGTTCCCACTACTGTCACATCCTGGGTGTAAACTGACTGACAACTACCTGCCAGGTTCACTGTACATGTAATTGTATGTGTACCAACGCCTGCAGCTGAAGGTGAGAATACTCCAATGTTTGAAACAATACCATTACCAGTGAATAATATGGTTGGCGTTCCGCCTCCCGCATAATTTGGTGTCAATGTATATGCTGCGTCATTGACACAGGCATTTAATGGCAGACCGGTAAATGATGCATCCACAGCAGCACCAACTGAAGTAGTCCATGTTTGTGTCGTGACACATCCTGCTCCATCATCTATGGAGTAACTAATTTCGTAAGTACCTGTTTTACCAACACTTGCCAATCCTGTTGGATCAAAACTAAATTGTTCAGTTCCGGCAGGAGCGCCACCCAAATTTGGAGGACTGGTAATGTTACCACCTGGTTCTTTGATACTGAATGTACCACCATCAGGTGTGGCTGTGATCGTTTGAACTGCAACACCTTCACAATATGAAGAAGCCAGGTCAAGTGTCATGGTAACACCCACATCAATAATCATTGTTATAGAGCTTGAACAACCATTATTGCTATAGGTAAAATTAACCGGGTGCTGACCAGGACCTGCTGCTGTTGCATTAAATACAGCAGTGCCATCTCCATTATCAGTAACACCGTTACCTGTAATGGTGGCATTTCCTCCCGCTGCCGTAACAGTAATACCAGCCACTAATCCAGTTAGATCGTAATCGGTATTATCATCCTGACAAAGCGGCAATGCCATTACCGGGTTCGAATTCAGTGTTAGAACCCCAACGTTAAAGTTAAGTATCTCTGTGGTTTGTGAAGCTGTAACGGTACAACCAAAACCATCAGAATACTCATATTCAATGGTATAAGGGAAACCTGAGGAACTCGTCCCCGGATTAATTGTCATTTGATTACCCGTTACTGTATAATCAAGGCCTGCTCCCAACACATTAAAGGTACCTCCGGCTGGCAGTCCATAGATCACTTGTGCTCCGGCATCGGAACATATAGTAAGTGGTAAATTATTTATTTGAGGTGTGGGCATAGGCTTAACATCCACATCTGGGATGGTAGCTGTACTTGAACATCCGTTTACGTCGGTTACCTCATAGTATATCGTATTGTCATCCTGTAAAAAGGCTGGATTACCGGGATCGAAAGATGTAATACCTGCTGCAAGCGGATTACCATTTACATAGTATGTACCTCCTGTAGGGCTTGCATCCATTGGAACAGGCGCATTATCCTCGCAGTAGAAAGGTGCCAGTGCAGAAAAAGTAATTACAGGCAACGGATTAACCGTTACATTGTGCGTTGCAGTCGTTTGACAGCCATTGTTGGCAGTTGTTGTCACACTGTATAGCTGATCAGAACTCGGACTAACTGTAATGGCGTTGCTTGTTGCTCCGTTACCCCAAAGCACACCAGTTATTGCCAGGCCGGCCCCGGTAATATTCGGGTTGGCTGTCAGAACAACACTTTGACCCGAACACACATCTGAATTACCGGTAATAGTTACTGTTGGAGATTCTTTTACTGTAATAGTTGCAGCACCAGCTCCGGTTCCAACACAGCCATTACCACCAATAACCTGTGTAACCGTATAAGTTGTTGTACTGCTAGGGTCAATAAAGAAACCTGTGTATTTATCACTGTTGGAAACCAGTGTCCAGGTATTGGCAGGTGTTTTATCATCCGATATGGTAAAGGTAAATGGTGCTACTCCTGTAAAGTCGATAACAGGATTAAAGTTTTGGTTGGTACCATCACACTTTGAATTATCCGTCGGATCTATTGAAATGGTAGCTGTTGGTAAAGGAGTTTCTGTAATAACCACCAAACCCATGGTTTCAGAGCAACCCTCCGGCGTAGTTACCAGTACTTCATAGGTACCAAATGGCACATCAGTCCATTGCAGAGCAGAACCAACTCCACTACCCTGGGCTGTACCATAATTAGCAAAACCGGTTCCGGTATCACGTCTTAGCTGATAGGAATTACCAGGCTGAGATCCTCCCAGTTCTAATATTATACCTGAGTTAGCTAGTCCCTGACAATAGGATGTAACGCCTCCAAGTGCAGTTAAATTATAGTTGACCGGATTGATAATTGTTAAAGATGCGGACATAAAAAAGCTACATCCACCCAGCAGTGAGGTTGCTTCAACAGTATAAACACCATCTGTAACCTGAAGGGGGAAGCTAACAGTATTTCCATCTCCAATTCTGGATATACCGGTGTAACTTACTATACCTGAAGTTCTATCCTGCCGGTAAAGGCTATAGCGAATACCGGTTTCTGAATTAGGTATTTCAACTTGTCCGCTTAAACATACATTTCCTGTTGTCAGGAATGGCTTATCAATCGGTTCATCTTCGAGCACGTATGTATTGGTCATTTCTACATCACCAGTACACCCATTGGCGATAACCCGGTAAGTTCCGGGCACCACTTGTGTGGGCCACTGAATGGCAGAAACACCATCACCGGTTAATACTCCTATATTATCTTCATATACGCCATCGCCGTCTTTATCTCTTTGCAACTGATAACTAATACCATTTTCTCCAGTATTATTAACAGCTGTAGCAGGTAATGATATGGTCAGTCCGGCACCTGCCGCACAGGCTGGAGAGGGATTACCTGCCAGTTCCAGTATCGATGCCAATGGGCTTACTGTATAATCGAGCACTTTACTACCAGCCCATGTACAACCGGCACCATCTGTTACACTTACTAAATCATAAGAGGTGTCGGCTGTTATGATCGGCAGGCTGATGCTTGATCCATTAACTGCCAGAACAGTTGAATAACCACTGGCAAATGTTAAAGTATAAGGTGCTGTTCCTCCTGTAACGTTGACCGTCATTTCAGGTGTACCGGATGCACAAAATGGAGTTGCGTTATTCGCTTTAAAGATGACAACATCATCAAGTCGGGTTGTAATAACAGTGACAGGTAATGATGTACTTTTACACTCTGTATTACCAGCGTCTTTAAGTACTACGTAATACTCTCCGTAAGCGTTGTAGTTTACATTTAAAGGATCAGAGTTATTATCAAGGTTGTAAAAATTATTGTCTCCGGTTACAATAACACCGTTGTGATACCAATCGTAATCAATGACTGCCGGCACAGTACCTGCTCCAAGAGTAGTAGAAAGTACTCCGGCCAAATCGCCATCGCAAAGCTCGTATAAACCTGAACCAACGGGATTGTCATCGATTGATATTAAAGGTAAATTAGAGCTGTTTAATGTCACAGCAGGTGTAAAAACATCTGCACAGGCTGATGTCAAACTACGAACCCTTACGTAGTAATCACCCGGATTATCAGTTGTTTTAATTGTATAAGTATCTGTTCCGGTTGCTATTTGAGTAGCTCCCGCTCCTCCATCATAAAACCAGGTATATTCAAAGTTTATCGGGTCGTAAGGTGTGACTTCCAGCACATTTGTTCCATCAAATATAGAAGGATCACAGGCTGAACCTCCACCCTGCACCTGCACATTGACACTGCTTAATTCTGCCAGTTGAATTTTATTGGTTGTGATATCAAGACAGGCCCCGCTTTCAACAAGCGCATGAAACACATCGCCATCAGTATAGTTGATACTGGCATTCAGGTTGATTGTTTCAGGGTTTGTAGCACCTCCATTTTCATCAGTTGATCCATCTGTATGATAGATAATATAGTCAATACCATTAATGGGTGCGCCTACTGGATTAACAGCTACAACACTAAAGGTATAATTATTGGGTGTTGTACCAGGACAAAACAAGACATTGTCGGTGGTATTACTTTCATTCCGTAATTCAAATTCAGGTGATACATTGCTGGTAACAACAACAGTAATATCATATTCCTGATCAAGACCGTGGTACCAGGTCAATGTAAATGTGGCACCTGGTGTTGAAGGGAATCCGCTGATGATCGCATTCGGATCATTTATATTTGAAAAAGTTAAACCTGCAGTATTGGACCAATATCCTTTTTGAAGGTGTCCGGGAGGAGCGTCATTACCTGCTCCCATGTATGCCGGATCGGTTAAAAAAGCAGCCAAACGTACCACACCATCCTGGCAAACCGGCACATTGGTTTGTGCATAAGCATTTCCAACTCCCAATAACAAACTAAGGATTAACATCATAGATGCAATCCTTCCAAAAACCTTGAAAAAAACTAACGTTCGGGTATTCACGCCCATGTCCCCTAACTTATGTTAAAATTATACTCTCCTTGTGCTCTCAAAGAAAATTCTACGCAAAATAGTCATTTTTGTTATGCCATTTGTTGACTTTATGCATTAAATCGTTCTAAATTCAGCAAAAAACCTACTGAATTTACCTGATTAATTTAAACGCGTTACCAGGTAAACATTTTACCAGGCCTGCAAACTCCAGCGACAACATGGTTGCACTCACCTTACTCACAGGCAATGCACTTTTTACACAAAGCTCATTGGCCGTTAATTCCCTGTTTTCAACAAGAATATTATACAATACCTCTTCTTCAGCGCTGTTAAACGACTGAAACAAGGATGACTGAACAACAACTTCTCCTGCATTACTCTCCCAACCCAATGCATATTCCAGGTCTTCTATATTTTCAATTAAAGCAGCAATATTCTTTTTTATCAGGTAATTTCCTCCCTGTGACAATTCTTCTCCTACCCGACCGGGAAATGCCATGACATCGCGATTGTACGACTCGGCGATGCGGGAGGTAATAATAGCTCCCCCCTTAATACCCGACTCGACCATAACCAGGGCATCCGCCAAGCCGGCCACGATGCGGTTTCGTTTTACAAAATATGGTTTATCGGGCTTTGTTCCAGATGGAAATTCTGATATCACACCGCCATTCACCGTCATTTCTTTCGCAACATTCGGGTGCAACGACGGGTAAATACGATCCAGCCCATGTGCCAGCACGCCATATGTTGGTAAGCCATACTTTAAAGCAGCACTATGGGCACAAACATCAATTCCGTATGCCAGTCCACTGATAATAACAGTTCCCGGATGTCGCTGAGCAATGTCCTCTATTAATTTTTCACAATTGATGCAGGCGTCATCCGAAGCTTTGCGTGTACCAACAACAGCCAACACCTTTGTAACATCAAGATTAAATTGACCTTTAGTATACAAGACTATTGGGGCATCTTCACAATGCGACAGGCGTCTGGGGTATTGATCGTCGGTAAAGTAAACAGCCTTAATATTATGTTTTTGAATAAACTCCAACTCTCTTTCAGCCCTGTCTAATACATCGGCTGATTTGATGGTGGAGGCCAAGGCACCCCCAATTCCGGGAATAACCGATAGAGATCGTGTACTTTGTGAGAAAACAGCCTGCTCATCACCAACATAGGCAACAAGGTTGCGAGCCAGCTTTGGTCCGATACCTTTAATAAGGCTAATTGCAATTTGATATTTTAAGCGGTCTGACAAATTAAGGTTTGATTAGCTACTACTAAATTAGTAAATAATTTTGTTCAGCCAACAAATACCATTACTAATTAAGCACCTGTAAATCAACCTCAATATCTGTCGTGGGGAATACGAAAAGTAATACCTGTTGTAACCAGTCCAAGATTGCCATGACCAACTTCAACCAACATACAGAAATTATCATTGACAAAATACCTTACCCCCACCAATGGGCGCAATTTCATATCAAATGAACTACTCTCACTGCTTTTGAATTGTTCTGACTCTTCATTCCACACATCATTCTCTTCCCCATTCTGCCACTTGAAAAGAAGACCCAAACCGGCATATATATCCCAATCCCCTAAAAACACTTTGTAATTGGTCCATTCTTCAATCCAGCCGGCAAAATGCACATTGGCCACACTACCCAATACGAAATCAGAATAGATGTGCTTATTGCTCGACAGCGTATCATTCACGTATTTATCACGGCTATATCCAATCAAGGCACCTGCGCTCAGAAAGTCGGTCAGTCCTTTTTCAACCGTTAAGGAGATTGGCGGTACTTTGTGAATACTATAGCCATCCCAGTCGTTGCGATCACTATAATCAGCAAATGAAATCTTAGGACTAATGTATAAATCCTTATTACGAAATTGTGCTTCAACACCGAAGCAACACACACATAACAAAGTAATAAAAAGGCTCTTCCGCACCATAGCGATTCTGATATTAGGCTTTTGTAATGGCAGTTGCATATTTCCTTAATTCTTCAATATGAGCTTTTCCAACAGCACTTAGTCCAACTCTGGGAAATACCGCAATCCTTCCTTTAATTCTGCCACAAATTAACAACCCTGACCCAAGAATACCAAGACCATTTTTTACTTTTACGTATTTGATTCGTTCAACTGGTATTATAATTCGCTTATATTCACGCCAAAAAGGAAACAGGTTATAATATTTAACATCAAGTTTTGATGCATTGCATTCGACCTCGACATAACAAAACCCACCAATATAATAGAGCACAACAACTACAATCAAAAACAGCCATAGTATCATCTCAACCATCTTATCATTGGTTTCAATCCACAAATAATTAACGGCGATCGGCACAATAGTAAGCATTACAAGAATGCGCAGGAAGGTACTTACTTTGCGGGCTTTTTCTTTATTATCAAATTTGACTGTCATTTTACTAAAATTAAATTGCTTGATGGCACATCATCTTTCAATATGACATTTATCACCCAATTTTACTCACAAATCATTACTTTTTAGCAAACTCAGGTAAAAACATCGTTTCAATTGCTAAAAATAACTATTTTTGCAAGCATCAAAACAAAGCATATCCATTGTTTTGATATCCAACTCACATTAAACACAAACAGCTTGTTTTATCAATAAATTTTAAGAATGTTTCCTTTACTATCAAAAGAGTCGAATGTTTTTATTGCAGAAGATTTAAAGAAAGACGTTGAGTATTTCATTAATAATTTTTCGCACGATAAAGTATTTCTATTGTCTGATGAAACAGCTTTTGAAATGTGTTATCCGAAAATAAAGGAAGTTGTTGGTCTTTCTCCGGAGCGTACGGTAATTATTCCTTCGGGAGATAATAACAAAGGGATCGATTCTCTTGCCAAAGTATGGCACATGCTCAGTCATGGCGGGGCCGATCGCAAATCATTACTTATCACCCTTGGTGGTGGTATGCCTTGTGACCTGGGCGGATTTGCTGCGTCGACATTTAAACGCGGCATCCAGTTTATAAATATTCCAACCACTTTACTGGCGCAGGTTGATGCTTCGATTGGCGGAAAGACCGGCATTAATTTCGAAGGCTTTAAAAATGAAGTGGGTGTTTTTAACCAGGCCACAGCTGTATTGATTGAAACCAGCTTTCTGGATACGCTGGATCTGGAAAACATCATATCGGGCTTTGCTGAAATGATTAAACATGCTTTTATCTACTCCAATGAACGCTGGGAACAGCTGAAGGCTTTTGATATTAATAATCCTGACTACACTCAGCTTAAAGAGCTTGTTGCCGACTCTATTCGTATCAAGGATCATTTTGTACAAAACGATCCTTTGGAAAATCATATTCGAAAGGCACTGAACTTTGGACATACCTTCGGACATGCCTTTGAAAGTCTTGCCATGCATGAAAAGCGACCTATGTTACACGGCTATGCTGTGGCATTTGGCATGGTGTGCGAACTGTATTTATCACACATCCGCCTAGGCTTCCCAATGCCTTTGGTGATGGAAATCGCCAATCAATTAGAAGCTATTTTCGGACACTTTGATTTTACAAAAGAGCACTTTGACGAGCTGTATCAATTAATGACGCACGATAAAAAGAATGAATCGAACCAAATTAACTTTACATTACTGGAGGAAATTGGTAAAATTCAAATTAACTGCCGGGCTTCAAAAAAAGAAGTATTTGATGCCCTGCACTTCTACTGCAACATTAAATAGCCAATATTACGCTGACAACCATAGAGAATCACATCAGCTTAAAACAATAAAACAACACCATGCAATATACATTAGCCCACACTATCACAAGTGGTAATATCAAAGTACAGTTACCATCGTCAAAAAGTATCAGTAACCGTCTGCTTCTTTTAAATGCGTTGAGTTACAGTCCATATGAAATCAAGAACCTTTCCGATAGCGATGACACCAAGGCAATGCTGGGTGTACTCAATTCGAACAGCACCACATTTGATGTAGGGGCTGCCGGAACATCCATGCGTTTCCTAACGGCTTTTTTATCTAAGATAGTTGGCGAATGGGTTATTACAGGTTCATCACGCATGAAAGAGCGACCAATAAAAACACTGGTTGATGCCTTGAACCAGCTGGGTGGTAAAATAGAATACATTGAAAAAGAGGGCTACCCGCCATTACGTATTTTTGGCAGTAACCTTGAAGGTGGTGACCTGGAACTTCCGGGGAATGTAAGCAGCCAGTATATCTCAGCTTTATTGATGATTGCACCAACCATTGAAAACGGTTTACGCTTAACGTTAACCGGCGAGATAATATCGAAACCCTACCTGGAAATGACCTTGGCGTTAATGAAGGATTTTGGCGTTGAAAGCCATTGGAAAGGCAATACCATCACTGTTCCGGAAGGTAACTATCAACCTAAAGTTGTTACAGCTGAGTCAGACTGGAGTGCTGCCAGTTACTGGTACGAAATAGCAGCATTAAACCCTGAGTTAAACATCAACCTTCAAGGCCTGAAAAAGATAAGTTTACAGGGCGACTCCAATGTCCAAAAAATGTTTGAGCACCTTGGGGTAAAAACAAAATTTTCGCAAAAAGGAACAGTTTTAAGTAATACGGGAAGCAAAACAAGGAAGTTTAAATACAACTTCATTAATGAGCCTGACCTGGCACAAACACTGGCCGTAACATGTTGTTTGCTAAACATACCTTTTCACTTCACCGGTCTTCAGACTCTTAAAATTAAGGAAACAGATCGCATATCAGCCTTAATTAACGAACTTAAAAAACTGGGTTTTGTATTAAACAGCAACCATGTTGACGACCTTAGCTGGGAAGGTGACAAATGTGATCATTCAACTACCGAACCAATAGTTATCGACACCTATAAGGATCATCGAATGGCCAT
This sequence comes from Carboxylicivirga agarovorans, assembly GCF_050589845.1. Taxonomy (NCBI): domain Bacteria; kingdom Pseudomonadati; phylum Bacteroidota; class Bacteroidia; order Marinilabiliales; family Marinilabiliaceae; genus Carboxylicivirga; species Carboxylicivirga agarovorans. The sequence goes on from NZ_JBNGPA010000001.1 coordinate 342,332, forward strand.
GGCTTTCGCGCCGGCAGCCTTTCAATTTTCAAACCTTGTTATTGATGATCCGATGGTCATCACCAAGTCGTACCCTAATTACTGGCAGGATATAGCCATGGCGGGTATTCAAGGGCTTGAGAAGTAATATTGAAAAAAACAGCAGACGCAATTACAGCTTAGATAAAAACAAAAACCAGCAGGCACTGAAATAGCTGCAGATGAGAAATGATTCCTCACCTCCCAAAGCTATTTCGGTGCCTGCTGTGTGCCTATACTTTATCTACCATCCGAATGGTAAAACCAGGGAAAGCATTTACTAACAACCTGCCTTCGACATAAAATCACGACCTCAGCTTAATACCGCCCTTTATTACTTACAAACCTGGTATTTAAAGATTCCGCTATTTCAATCAAACGCACCATTTCAGCTTTAAAGCCATCTTTATCTTTACCGCGGGCACCTGAAGCCAGCTCCTTAACAAAGTCATAATCTACTGTACCTTTATATTCTGAATCACGCAATAACATACCAAAAGCTGCCACAGAAGCAGCAAATTTAAAATCATCATTTGCACTGTTAAACTTCTGCACTTTACCGCTTACTGCTTTTTCAAGCAAAATACTTTTGGATGAATCGGGCTGTTTATACCGCAGCTTTATCGTTAGCCATTCATTCGAGGCATCCGCATCATCCAACTCTTTTGACTTCTGGTATTTTAGCTTATCAACAGTTTTGACCCAATCCTTAGCATCCTTTGCACCAAGCGGTATAAGTTCGTATAGCGCAGTAACGGTATGCCCGGCACCAATTTCACCCGCATCTTTTTTATCGTCGTTGAAATCCTCATCGTTTAACAAACGATTTTCATATCCAATTAATCGATAAGCCAATATTTTGGATGGGTTAAACTCTATCTGGAATTTCACATCCTTGGCAATCGTAAATAAAGTACCACCAAACTCGCTGACCAAAGTCTTTTGCGCCTCCTGTAAATTGTCAATGTAAGCATAATTACCATTGCCTTTATCAGCTATGATTTCCATGCGATCATCTTTATAATTACCCATTCCAAAACCAAGTACAGTCATAAAAATTCCACTTTCCCGCTCCTTTGCCACCAGGTCTTCCATTGCACCATTGGAACTTACGCCCACGTTGAAATCACCATCGGTAGCCAAAATTATGCGGTTATTGGCATGCTCCTGGTAATTTTCTTTAGCAAGCTTATAAGCAAGCTTTAAGCCGGCTCCTCCAGCTGTTGAACCACCTGCATTTAGTTGATCAAGAGCTTGTAATATATCTTTCTTATTTTTACCCGATGTTGGCTCCAAAACAACCCCTGCTGCTCCTGCATACACTACAATAGACACATAGTCTTCGGGGCGCAATTCGTTAACCAATAAGCGGAATGATGATTTCAACAAAGGCAGTTTATTGGCACTGCTCATTGAGCCGGAAACGTCGATTAAGAAGACCAGATTAGATGGGGGAAGCTTATCTTTTTCAATATTTTGTCCTTTCAGGCCAACCTTGAGCAGATAGTGTTCATCATTCCAGGGACATTCGGCCAGCTCCGGTTTTACTGAAAACGGATGTTTCCCCTCCGGCTGAGTATAGTCATAATTAAAATAATTGATCATCTCTTCAACCCTTACTGCATCTTTGGGAGGTAATTGACCATTGTTTAAAAACCTGCGAATATTGGTATATGAGGCCCTGTCAACATCAACCGAGAAGGTGGATAATGGACTTTTGGTAACTTGTTTATAACCATTTTCACTAACTGACGCATAGTTCTCGGTATTAAACTCCGCCTCATAATGATTGGCCGCAAAGTATCCTGCCGGATGCTTTTGCGCTTTTCGTTTAGAGGAAGATCGACTAATACTTTGGATGCCCCGTATTGCACCTGTAAAGGATATTTTCTTCGAAGTCCCATAACCTGTTACAACGACTTCCTGTATCTCACAAGCATCATTCTTAAGCGTCACATTTATTACCCGCTGTTTCTTCACCTCTATATCCCGCGGAACCATTCCAATAAAGTTGAAACGTAAAATATCATTTTCACCGATAACCTTAATGGTGTAATTTCCCTTAACATCAGTTACGACACCATTGTTTGTAACTTTACTTACAACAGACACCCCTGGTAATGCTGCTCCCTGCTCATCTGTTACCACACCACTTACAGTCCACCCCTGTGCTTGTATACCAAAACCCGTCAGCATTAACACTGCTATAACTAATAAAGCTTTCTTTTTCATATTCATAAGTTTTTGAGTTAAACACTTTGCCTATGGGATGCAGCTTATATTCTAATTCCATAAATCTTTTTAAGATTTTTTCTACTTTTAGAATCTACAGAAATGCATATGACACTTAAGTGGTTTAAAAACAAAGAGAAAAGCGATGAAGAATTATTAGATGCTTTTCAAAAATCGGGCAACATCGAACTGTTGGGGATGTTGTTTGAACGTTATATGCATTTAATTTATGGTGTTTGCCTGAAATATTTAAAAAATAAAGATGACGCCCAGGACGCCGTCATTGAAATTTATGAAAAGCTGGGCAAAGAACTATTGGAAAAACAGGTTGAAACATTTAAGCCCTGGCTGTATGTTGTTACAAAAAATTATTGCCTGATGGAGCTGCGCAAACAGCAGTCGCAACTCAAAAAAGCAAAAGAATTTGAAAAAAATGAGTTGTCGTTTATGGAATCAACCCAAAACATACATCTTAATACTGACGGGTGGGAACCTGAAGAAATGGACAAGCGCCTCCAGGAATGCTTAAGCAAACTAAGGGATCATCAGCGCTCTTGTATTGAATTGTTTTATTTTAAAGAACTTTGCTACCAGGAAATTAGTGATAACCTGAATATTGACCTAAAAAAAGTAAAGAGCTATATTCAGAATGGGAAACGAAATTTGAAAATTTGTATCGAGTCATACAGTGAGTAAAAAGAAACAACATAAAACCACTGATGCTTCCGAATTTCAAAAGTATTTAAACAATGAAATGTCGGGATCAGAAGCCAATGCCTTTGAACGTCAGCTACTCAATGATCCTTTTGAGGCTGACGCACTGGAAGGCCTGTCTATGCTTGATAAATCAAGGCTTGATACCGACCTGAATAAGCTAAAAAGAAATCTCAGTAAGCAAACTACTCTTTTCTGGCGACGCCCTGCTTTTTATGCCGCGGCATCCGTTATTCTATTATTCGGCATTAGCATTTCACTATGGCTATTCGTTCCTGATGAAAGAACATTAGTATCTGACAGCCAGTTAACACATGAACCTCAAATAGAATCGGAACCCGAAATAAAGGAAATACATACTGCGGAAGAGCCTGTCCTGGCAGAAAAGAAAGAAACAGTTCCTAGCACAGACGAAGTAATCGATCAGGAAGCCGAAATCTCAGAAACTGAACCTGCACCGGCACTTGCAAAAAGATCGGGCACCAAAGCAACGAAACTACAATCCAAAAGTAACTTTCAGCTGCGCGATTCAAAAGCTTTCACAATCAAAGCACCTCAATACGAAACCAATACCAGTAGAGTTGAGGAAGAAGTTATGGCTGTCAACTATGGTACTCTTGAAGGCGAACCTTTTAAGGGGCAAACCGGAATAGATACCGATGAACTTAAAATTGTAAAAGGCAAGGTGATGGACAAAAACAGAGAACCATTACCAGGTGCAACCATCAATATCAGAGGTACCCAGGTTGCTGCCGTAGCCGACATGGACGGAAACTACCAGATGAAAGTTCCGGTTAATGATACATCCAGGCCTATTGATGCATTTTATATAGGCTATGTTTCACAAGAATCAAACTCACCGAAAGCTGATTCGGTCAATTTCATGCTACAGGAAGACTTTATGGCACTCAGCGAAGTCGTTACTGTACAATCCAGCGAAGAAGAAAAACGTCGTATCAAAGAGTTTATACATGCCGAACCGGAGGGCGGACTTGAAAAATACATCAGTGATATTGAAGCTTCGTTACGCTATCCAGCCAAAGGAAGCGGTAAAAAAGAACAAATAACAGCCATTATAACCATCAATCAGCGTGGCGAAATAAAGAATATTGAGCTCAAACGAAGCCCGGGTGATGCCTTTGCTATTGAAACAATCCGCGCTATTCGTAATGGCGCAAAATGGCAGCCGGCCACCAAAAAGGGATTCCCGGTTGAGGATACGGTAAAAATAAAACTGAGCTTTATACCACAAGGCAAATAAATATTTACTTTGTCTAAGCAACCTTTTATATTTGCACTTGTCTACTAAAAGTAAAAACCTGACATGCGAAAACACCTAACCAAACTATCTGCATTATTGCTTGTACTTTTATTTATAAGCTGTGATCCCAACAGTTACATCACTAAAAAGCAATATTTCAAAAACGAGTATACCCTGGCAACAGTGGAGGCCCCGGATTTTCCCTTCCCTGATGATGAAAACATAAGCACCATCAATATCTCATTCCCAAAACAGGACGAATTTAAGCTGGAATTTTCCAATACATCATGTGGTGGCAATTACGAGGCAACAACTGAAGGAGCTATTAAATTTACACGTACCAATTGCTCTTCCGCCTGCTGCGAAACAGAATGGGATGAGTACATCCTGACACTTCTGCGAAAAGTAGAGAGCTATGATGGAGGGGACGACAGTAAGTTAACACTCTATATTGATGACAGTAACTACCTGGTATTGGAGACTTACAACAAGCCAATTATCAGCACGCCATAAACTACAAACTTCGCAGGATATCTTTCACACTCATTCGTGTTTTATAATTTTTATCGAAATGTCTGTTTGAAACGTAGCCGTCTTTACCGATTATGTATGTTGCAGGCACAGGCAGTGCCCTGTCTGTATTTCCGCTTGCCTTGTTAATATCAATTCCATATGTTTTATAAGCTGTAAACTTGGTTTTACTCATGGTAAATGTTACATCGTAAGCATCCATTATTTGATGCCCTTCATCATATATAACAGAAAATGACGCATTGGATTTATCAATGGTTTTTTCAATCTCTTCATTCTTCTCCGGTGTTATAGCTATTACCCTTGCTCCTTTATCTGTAATCATTTGCAGTGAATCCTGCAAGGCAGACATATGACGGTTACAGTAGGGGCACCATTGCCCGCGATAGAACACCAGTACAACAGAATGGGCTTCCAGTTCTTTGGCCAGGTCAACCCTGTTACCATGCTGATCATTTGCAACAAAACCGGGCGCTTTCTCATTAACCTGAATACCCTCCTGTGCACTCAAACTCACAAGTCCTGAAAATAATACTACACAAAAAACAATAATCTTTCTCATATTATAAGTATTTGATAGTTTAGCTTTTATTGCCTTTGCCATTTTGCAAAGGCAAACTTCACCAGGCAATTTAGTAAGTGCATTGCTTGCCATATCTGTCATACTTTTGTAAAAACAGATTATTAACGAAACACCTATAACATGAAAAAGGTTGTATTACTTACTGCAATTGCATTGTTAAGCATTTCTACTTTTGCACAAGATCGTTTTGCCCTTGGCTTAAAAGCGGGATTTAACTCAACGAAAATAAACCTTAGCGATATTCCGGATGGAACAACAATTAAGAATGAAGCTAATAACGGTTATCTGATTGGAGCATATGGTAAACTAAGACTATTGGGTTCTCTTTCTTTTCAGCCTGAGATCTATTATACAAAGAAATCATCTGAGATATCTATTTCTGATGAATTTTCACCTGTCATTAACAATGAGAGTGTTTTTCACACATGGGATATCCCATTATTAGCCAATCTTCAAGTTCTGGATTTAAAAGCCTTCAAAGTATATGGAATCGCCGGACCTGTGGCTTCTTTCATAGCTAAAACAGAGACTGATATTCCTGAGCTTGATGAATTCAAAAATACCAACTGGACGTTTCAAGCTGGTGGAGGAATTGAATTCTGGCGTTTAACTGCCGATGTACGCTATGAGTGGGGATTATCTGACATCTCTGACCTGGCCGATTTTAACCTGGGACAAAAAACTGACGTATTAACATTTTCAGTTGGATTTAAGCTGTTTGGAATGTAAAACATGGAATTCTAATTCAATCAAATATTCAAATCTATGCAAGCCGGCTCCCATTTTAGGAAGCCGGCTTTTTATTTACCCCTTCAATACGTATCAGGCTAGTAATTAAGTTCCTGCAAACATGAATAATGGCTTTACTTTCTACTTTACATTACTTAAATTACATAGAATTTTATATCAACTTAATTTAGTAACTATGAAAAGCGTATTAGGAATTTGCATGGCAATAGCTATGCTTGGCCTGGTTTCGAATGTACACGCCAGTGGAGATGGAACTGACGGCAGAGGTATCAGAGCAGGCTGGCAAAGTAGTTTTATTTCAATCGGAAACCAGGAATTGGATGAGTCATCAAACGGTTTCTATGTGGGAGTTTTTAAGAGTAATAACATCGGTGTCAGCCTTTTAAAGCTAGACTCTGGTATTGAGTATTATCAAATCAATGGTGAGGCCAATTCAGACCTGAATTTAAACACTGAATTAAAACTTCACTATCTAAGTATTCCTGTATCCCTAAGGGTAAAAGTTGGTCCTGTGTACGGATTAGCAGGCTTGAATGGGGCTGTTAAGCTGGGTGGTGATTACACCTTTCTTGGAGAGGACGTGGGTGTGAGTGATATCTCGACCTTTGATGCCGGAGCTCACCTTGGTGTTGGCGTTAAGTTTTTAATGCTCGGCGTTGAAGCCAAATACACCTGGGGATTGGTGGACATGGTGGATGATTATGATTCTAAAACTGAATATCTGCAATTGGGTGCAGTCTTATTTTTCTAATATTGATTATAAAATTGAAAGTGGGCTTGTTTCATTATGAAGCAGGCCCCTTTTATTTCCTGTCATTTCCCACAACATTGATGACAAACAGACACGCTCATTTGAAGCCGTTCGCATTAAAAATAAATCGGATCAGTTTATCAAGACTTCACCACTCAACAATCTTAATATCTTTTTAAACCGCAACTATAAGCACAAAAAAAGCTGTCTCAACAGCACTTTTGAGACAGCTTCTGTATATTCTCAGCAAGCTTACTAATGTAATCTTGAACTAATAATTTTCATGAATTCCTCACGTGTTGCCAGGTTCTTCTGGAAGGCACCCGTAAAATCAGAAGTCGTTGTAACAGAGTGTTGTTTCTGCACCCCACGCATCTGCATACACATATGTTGCGCTTCAATAACCACTGCTACACCAAGGGGATTAAGGGTATTTTGGATACACTCTTTGATTTGTGTCGTTAAGCGTTCCTGAACCTGTAATCGACGTGCAAAAGCTTCAACAACGCGCGCCAGTTTACTTAAGCCGGTAATGTGATGACGAGGAATATATGCCACATGTGCCTTCCCAAAAAACGGTAACATATGGTGCTCACACATTGAGTATAATTCAATATCCTTAACAACCACCATCTGCTGGTAATCCTCCCGAAACATGGCCGATTTAATAATCTCTTCAGGATCCATATGATAACCTTGCGTCAAAAATTGCATGGCTTTTGCAACACGAAGAGGCGTTTTCTCAAGTCCTTCGCGCGAAGGGTCCTCTCCCAGTGCACCTAATATTTTATGATAGTGTTCGGATAATTGCTCTGTTGTTTCATCATCATACGATTCCACCTTGGCGTATCCTTTATTTCCATTTAAAGTAAATTCCATTGTTGTGCGTTTGATAGTACAATCTTTTGCAAGCCACAAAAGTGCTTATTTTCTTTTAATATATTACTGATATTTATCTGATTTTATGCCTTACTTATCATGTTTTAAGGTTGCTCCTTTGACATGTCATGCTGTTGTTCATATATCCTGAGTAATAAATCCAGCTCATTCCTGTTGAGAGGCTGAACAGTAATTTCCTTAACCTTTTGTTCTGTAGGAGGTACAAACAAGCGCATCAAAGCCATGTTATCTGATGTGATTCCAATTGATTTTCCAGGTGGAATCTGCGTCTTGTATACAGTACTCCATGTTCGTTCCTGCAACACCATACGATGATTCATTTCAGCATCCATTTTTATCGGCGTCTGCGTCAGTGCCTGGTAGGTCGAGGCACGTACATTATTGGTTGCATAGGCCTGTTCGGGGGTAATGATCAAAGGCATTGTCTTTGCCTTTAATGACAGGTTCTCATAACGTGGCATCACAATTACCTCGCTTATCAGCACAGTATCACGGGTAAGAAATACACCCAACATGTAATTTTTATGCTTGAGTGAATCATTTACCTGAATGTAGGTGTCTTTGTAACCAACGTGCGAGAAGCGAACAATTTCACCCTGCTCTGCCCAAAATGAAAACTGCCCTTTTTCATCTGAAGAAAAATTGGTAGCATCGAGGTTAAACCTCGAATAAGGTAAAACATTAAGGCTATCTTGCTCAAAGACGACGCCGGTTACCCGTATTGAATCCTGATTATTTACTTGCGAAAAAATCAACTGAGGCAGGCAGCAGAGAAAAATGGAGATAAATAACTGGCTTCTATTCATAGCATTGAAAATTAGGATGGACTAATACAATAACTATACAACAAACCAAGATGGCTTTTAGTTGAATGAATAATCATGTGTGAATATCCATTAAAAAGCCCGGCTCAAAATAAGCCGGGCTTCAACATATACTAAAGGGTTTAAACAATAATATCTTTTAAGTCCCTTTTAGGAACATGGTGTACTTGCTGCACATCACGCCAGTACTTAATATTATCTTCTTTCATTTCTTCTACCTGCACTTCCTCCTTTGGTTTCCCCAAAGCGATGATGTGAACAATTTTTAAGTTGTCAGACAGGCGTAATTCGCGCTGAAGCTGCAGACGATTTAACGACCCGATAATACAACCTCCCAGACCTTTTTCAACAGCACCAAGCAGAATGCTTTGCGAAGCAATACCATCATCACAAAAATAATTGGCCGATATTTCGGTGTCATTCAGTAAGATGATATAAGCTGCCGGCTGTTCTCCTTTTTCTGGTCCTGGCCAGTCTTTCAGATAACCAGCCCATGACAGATGTGGAAAAATCTTATCATTAAGTTCAGGTGAATTAGATAAGAAATATTTTAGAGGTTGGGCATTACGTGCAGACGGCGACAAACGTGCTAAATCAACCAACTCATGTAAAGTCTCCAGCTCCACCAGTTCATCCTGATGGAAACGTCTGTAGCTGCGATTTTTAAGAATTAAATCTTTAAGCATAAAAACGATTTTTAGTTATTGTTTATAGGGTAAAAAAAAGCGAGACTTAATATACAAAAAATGTCATCAAGTCTCGCTTAAAATCCTTATAATTTCAATGTTTTAGTATCGTGACGAAATCACATCCCAATCTAAAATACTGAAGAATTCCTCAATGTACTTAGGACGAAGATTTTGCTTATCTAAATAATAAGCATGCTCCCATACGTCACAGGTCAATATTGGCGTTAATCCATTTCGAAGCGGATTACCGGCATTGCTTTCTTTAACTATTTCCAATGAGCCATCTTCTTTTTTCACTAACCATGCCCAACCCGAACCAAATAAAGTGGCAGCGGCAGCAGAAAATTCTTCCTTGAATTTATCAAATGAACCAAACGAAGCTTTTATCGCATCGGCTAAAGCACCTGTTGGCTCTCCTCCTCCGTTGGGTTTAAATGACATAAAATAGAAAGTATGGTTCCACACCTGTGCTCCGTTATTAAAAATGCCTCCCTCCGATTTCTTAACGATCGTCTCTAAATCAGCATTTTCAAATTCAGTTCCTTTAACCAGCTTATTCAAGTTATTCACATAGGCCTGATGGTGTTTCCCATAATGAAATTCCATAGTTGTTTTGGAAATAACAGGCTCAAGCGCATCCAGCGCATACGGTAATTTTGGTAATTCAAAGTTCATATTTGTTCGTTTTAGATATTTGTCTTGGGATTAAACAAACATAGCAATTTTATGTTTTCAACATTTCAATAATTTTTTGGATCACGTACAAAAGTTGGGTCTAATCTGGAAATGTTTAATTTTCTGGCGAATTAGAATTAAACTAAAGAGCTTACTAAGGAAGTTATCAGCTTTTTTCTATAAGCATAATACACCAGCTTGTATCTAAGATATTTCTTAGGCTGAAAGCCTAAAACATCACAACAAGGGGCAACGCCCCTTGCAGGATTAATCAATTAACTATCAGACTGTAAGTCTGAAACTATCGCCAATAATATTTAGGCTTGTATTCCAGGTTATACTCCTTAAAAAACATCTCAACCTCCTCTTGATAGGATAAATGCTTATGATGTTCTTTTGGGTTGATTATGATAATGATTGTCCCATAGTTTATGGATAAGCGTATTATAAATGTTCCAGACCTACAGCCTGGATTGTCATTGTATATATGTGCTTGGGGCGTTGCCCCAAGTTTTGATGTATCAGGCTTTCAGCCTGACATACAGCTATAATATTATTAAATTTTTCATCAACGGAGAAACTGAAATTTCAGTTAATCACCCCAAACCTAATATAATAAAAACAGATGGCTGTTTAGAGGCGTGACAGATGTGAAGTTCTTCTCTATCGTTTGTGTAAAATTTATGCCTGGACCCAGAAATTGTTTGTGATCCAATATTTTCAGAAAGTGTAAAAACACAGTTTTATAAAAAATAAAAAGGGAACTCACGTTTGAGCTCCCTTTTTTCCCAGACAAAATGAACAAACTAAACTTTAAAACGTCTCGTTACTTCGTCCCAATTGATAACGTTCCAGAACGCACCAATATAATCAGGACGTCTATTTTGATAGTGTAAGTAATAAGCATGCTCCCAAACATCCAATCCTAAAATTGGTGTTCCTTTAACATCAGCAATATCCATTAATGGATTATCCTGGTTAGCAGTCGATGTAACTTCAAGTGAACCATCTGCCTTTTTTACCAGCCACGCCCAGCCTGAACCGAATCGCGTTGCGGCAGCTTTGTTAAATGTTTCTTTAAAAGCATCAAAAGAACCAAAGGCCTTATCAATTGCAGCTGCCAACTCACCGTCAGGCTGTCCGCCTCCATTAGGCGACATTACTGTCCAAAATAAATTGTGGTTATAAAAACCACCACCATTATTACGAACAGCTACAGACTGTTGTGATACATTGGCTAAAATATCTTCGATACTTTTCCCCGCCAATTCGGTACCTTCAACTGCTGCATTTAAGTTATTTGTATAACCTGCATGATGTTTTGAGTGATGTATCTCCATTGTACGTGCATCAATATGTGGTTCTAATGCATCGTAAGCATATTGTAATTTTGGTAATTCAAAAGCCATATTCGTCTTCTATTATTTAGATTAAAATCAGATTAACGATTCAAAACTAAAAACTATTTGGAATTAGTCCAAATAAAATAAAGACATTTTTGTCTTTTATAGTGATTTTATTTTACACGCCTCCTAAAACACTTAATAATTAGGGATTTATTTAAAGCTTTAATTTTAATCAAATAAGCTTATCTTCGTCATCAGATTTCGCACACATGAATAAAGACATCCTTAAACTGGCAATTCCTAATATTCTAACCAATCTTACGGTGCCACTTCTTGGCATGGTGGACATGCATCTGATGGGTTATCAGGATTCATCAGTATTTATGGGAGCAGTAGCACTTGGGGGCGTTATTTTCAATTTTGTTTACTGGGGTTTTGCCTTTTTACGCATGAGCATTAGTGGCCTGGCAGCCCAGGCCTTTGGACGCAAGAACACCAATGAAATGGCCATGATGCTCTTTAGAGGTTTATTTTTAGCCCTTAGTGCCGGAGTGCTGTTACTACTATTGCAAAAAGGAGTGGCTGGCTTAAGTTTAAAAATCCTGGAAGGGAGCCCTGAGGTTAAACAACTGGCAGCCGATTATTTTTACATTCGCATATGGGCTGCCCCACTGGCCATTTCTCTGATGGTTATCAACGGTTGGTTCCTGGGCATGCAAAATGCCATTTACCCCATGGTCATCTCTGTCACTATAAATATTGTCAACATCCTGTCTTCTTTCTTTTTCGTTAAGCTATTGAACATGAAAGTGGAGGGTGTTGCTCTTGGGTCGGTTGTAGCTAACGGTGTCGGATTTATTTTGTCTCTTATCTTATTTCTTAAACGATACAGCTATATATTAAAGGAGTTTAATATTAAGGTGATATTGAATAAAAACGGCCTGTTGCGCTTTTTAGATGTAAGTGGAGATATTTTTCTACGCACACTATGCATCATTGTGGTGTTCACCTTTTTCACATCTAAATCAGCAGGCACCGGCGATTTGATTCTGGCAGCCAACAGCGCTCTTTTGCAATTCCTTTTCTTGTTCTCGTATTTTCTGGATGGCTTTGCCTATGCAGCCGAGGCATTGGTCGGAAAATTTACCGGAAGCAAAAACATTACAGAAGTCAGGCGGACGGTTCGCTACTTATTTGGCTGGGGAGCAGGCTTTGCACTGCTGTTTGTTGGCATATACGGTGGTCTTGGGAAGCAAATTCTACTCTTATTCACTAACCAGGCAGACGTTATTGAAGTTGCCGGAACCTATTTACCATGGCTCATTATATTGCCAATTACAGGTTTTTCGTCATTTATTTGGGATGGTATATACATTGGAGCAACAGCGTCGCGCCTGATGCGAAACACAATGCTACTGGCCACAGTCGTATTCTTTAGCTTGTTTTATGCGCTTAAAGCAGACATTGGCAATCATGCCCTGTGGCTGGCCATGAACTGTTTTATGCTGGGGCGGGGATTGTTTCAAACCTTTTTTTATAACAAATTGAATATCTTCAGACTGTAAACAAACTTCTTTTATTTATTAACATTCTGATTTTTAATCATTAATTCTTTCTGATTTTATTAATCAGTTACAGATGGCAGGCTCATATCTTTACATGTGCGGGATTTAAATCGAAGATGATCTCCATTATCTATTATAAAACTACGCCCCAATGATCATCAGAGGAAAGGATTAAAAGGATTACTCCAGAGCTGATTTAAGGATATCATCTATACCTAGACGATGTAAATTATAATGACATTCTTTTTTTAACGGGAGAAAAGTGGCTTGAAAGACAGGAAAGCTTCATCAGACATAAGGGTGGAAGCATTGATTGGCCCTACTCATATATTATTTTGGAATTACATGATTCATTACTCATTGTATAGTCATTCTTTATTCAATATTCATTGAACGAACATTGAACGAACATTGAACGAACATTGAACGAACATCGAACGAAATTCATATTGATTCCTAAAAATATATACAAGGAAATAATACGTTGGAATGTGCAGGATAGCTATCGACCTTGAGGTATTATATCAGTAAAAACTTCATTTATGATTTAAATAAATGCATAAGCACAACGGTTGTTCCATATGGTAAAATATATGATAGAAAATCCCAAAAAAAAAAAATGACACCCCATCATTCCGGGATGCCATTTAACTATTCAATAACAATTCTTATTTAGCCTTTAATAAACAATGACTTAATAATGTGATTAGCCATTTTAGGATTTTCTTTTAAGCGGCGTGTACTATAACCAAACCAATCTTTACCATAAGGTACATAAACACGCATCTTATAACCTTTATTCATTATTTCTTTACGTAACTCAGGAGTTACACCATATAACATCTGGAATTCAAACTGCTCGTTTGGAATATTATTTTCTTCAATGATCCTGATAGCACCCTCAACCAGCGGACGGTCGTGCGTAGCTATACCCACATATACTTTATTCTTTAACAGGTACTCCAGATCTTTCAGGTAATGCTCATTTACCTCATGGTAATCCTTATATGCAATTTCCTTAGGTTCAACATATATTCCTTTACACAAGCGGTAATTAATCGGCGTTTCATCCGAATGAATATCCATTAAGTTTTCCAGATCAGGCATTGTACGTTTAAGGTAGGCTTGGAATACCAATCCAACATTCTTAGGAAACTCGGCCTTTAACTTACGGAATAATTCAATCTCCAGGTCCACACATTTGGAGTCTTCCATATCTACACGCACAAAATTACCGTATGATGCTGCTTTTTCAACGATCTCACGAATGTATTGATAGCAAATTTCCTTATCGAGCAATAAACCAAAGCTGGTTGGTTTTAAAGAATAATTACCATCAATTTTATCCTTTTCAAAGCGTTCAATGATCTGAAGGTATTCATCCTTGTTCTGTTTAGCCTGATCAAGGTTTGTTATAAATTCCCCCAACAAGTCGACAGTTATCAACATACCATTATCGTTCAACTGCCTTGAAGCTCTAATCGCTTCATCAATCGTCTCGCCTGCAATGTACTTTTTCGAAAAAATCCAAACGAATTTCTTCGGGAAATAAGGTAAAGTTCTTGCAATTAATTTATTCATCATTGTAGATTTCCTTTTAGTTAGTTTCTGAAAAAGTTGCTATTTATCGGAACCAAAAAGCATATAGCTGCGTAGTACCGACTGTAGTCAATAACAATATTTGGATTTCCCAGGGAGTAATTCTTGAATTCAGATAGGTAAATTTTGCCACACTTTTGAAATTAAAAAATGACTAAACTCACCTTTTAACCTAAACCGAGTCAAACATGACATAAATCAGTGTAATAAATAGTGATAATAATCGTATAACAACGATATAATATAATACTCCTGTTAATTAAAAAGATAACAGGCCAATCGTATTAAAAATGCTTATGGACGGTAAAATAAAAGCAATTTTAATAGTATTAGGCATACTATATCCTTTTTTGAATGGACAGTCTCAGGAATGCAATGTAAATGTATTAACCAGGGGCGGACCTTTCACACCCTATAACCTTTGTGCGCCTGTTACTGTTGAGTGGGAACCTTTCTACACTCTGGCTGAAGACATCAGTGGCAGACAAGTCGAGTTTTTATTTGATTGGGACGATGGTAATGTGGAATTTATAGCAGCCAGCCTGGTTGATGCTGCCGCAAAAAAATGGGCAGTACCTTTAATGACACACGATTACGATAGTGACCAGTGCCACTATAATCCCGAGTTATACATTGTTGTTGATGGCGTTATATGCGAGAATTCATTACGCTCTGAAACGGTCATCGTATGGGATACAGACGACAAGAACGGTGGTGAGATTTCCATTGACCCGCGGGTCTTCCCTATTTGTGTTGGCAACAGTGGAGGCGTAACCTTTATGGACAATAGCCAATGGAACTGTGTTCCGCCTGACGAAGATGATACACCCAATAATTACAAACGCTGGATTCAATGGATTTACGGAACCAACAATGGCGCTCCTAACTTCATTGATAATGCACAGGTTAACGGAGTAGTCAGATCATACCCTTATACAGGATCTATTGATGTAACTTCAGAACCTATTCTGGCTCCGACAGCTCCCTGGAATGAGGCTTTACCCATATTTGTTCCTGCGGGAAGGGCGGTAGGCGATGAGTTTGAAGTGACATTAAACAACTGGAATTATTGTAACCCTTACGACCAGGGTTACCCACCGGTTACCACCACGGCCATTGTACTGATAGTTGATGACCCAGATGGTAGCATAACTCCTGTTGGGCCATTTTGTGAAAATGATAACCCGGTTATTCTCACCCCTGTTACCCCGGGAGGACAATGGTCGGGCCCTGGTATTACCGATGAGTGGACGGGTGAATTTGATCCTTCCCTGGCGGGACCGGGCACTCATACCATACAATATTATGTTGAAGATGGCAATAGCTGCAGTGCTACCGGAACAACAATAATTACCGTATTGGATTCTCCATTAGCAAACGTATCAACAGGACCGGAAGCCTACTTATGTCCTGGCACCCAGCTTCAGATCAATGGTAATCCAACACAGGGTCTGGTGCCATACACCCACCTATGGACAGGGGACACAAGTCCCTTAAATGATGTCAACATTGACAATCCCTTATTTGAAACAACCGTTGAAGGTACATATATATTAAGCTACCGTGTCACAGACAGCAACGGATGCTATGATGAGCAAACCATTACCATTGGTGTAGATTCGGTAAGCATACAATTTCTCAATAAAGATTTAATACTTTGCTCAGGTTTCAACCAAACACTGGAGCCTAACCCTGTTGGCGGCTCAGGCACCTTTGTTTTTCATGAATGGAGTGGTGACCGCGTCGATCTTCTTTCGGCTACAGACATTGAAAACCCAGTGTTTAATTCAGCAACACCAGGACTTTACAAATACCAGTATACGGTACGTGATTCATACGGGTGCGAAGATGTGGACAGCGTTTATGTCAACGTATACGAGCAACCTGTCAGTGAGGCCGGAGCCAATGATAATGCCTGTGGATTAAGCTATACTTTACAAGCCATTCCATCTGTCGGTTCAGGACAATGGAGCCTGACATCCGGTCCGGGAGCTGCCAGTTTTTCTGATGTTAATGATCCGAATGCTCTTGTTAATGTTGATCAATACGGCGACTACATTTTTGCCTGGAGTGAGGATAATAAGGGCTGTGCCGACATCGACGAAGTAACGATCACCTTTATTGAGCTTCCTACGCCATCTGTTATGAATGATGCGGATACATGTGGGCTTAACTATCTTCTAGTGGCAAATGCCGACATAGGGATTGGTATGTGGAAACAAATTTCAGGCAGTGGTACAGCCTTGTTTTCAGATGCCGGTTTGGCATCAAGCAATGTCACAGTATCTTCGCCCGACATGTATGAATTTGCCTGGGTAGAAGATAATAACGGCTGTATGGCGGGAGATACTGTCAGTGTGGAATTTTATCCGGTACCTGTTGCCAGTGTGGCTCCTTTTGATGATGAATCATGTAGTCCGACCGAGGTTCTTTTCAGCAATACCTCAACTGACGCAGATACATATTTATGGGACTTTGGCGATGGCTTCATATCAAACCAAAGCAATCCGGGTCATACATTTGTCAACAACACGTTTTCCCCGGTCGATTATACAATCGAGTTAAGGGCGTCAAACAACTATGGCTGTGTCGACACGAGCCAGTACAATATCAAGGTGCTTCCCACCCCTATAGCGGAATTTGAAAACGATGAAGAGCCTGCCTGCAGTCCTTTGGAATTAGAGTTCACAAACTTATCTGAAGGCGCAAGTACTTATGAGTGGGTATTTGGCGATGGGGAAAGCAGTACTGTAGAAAATGCCACTCACACCTATGTTAACTCCGAACTTTATGTGCAGTCATATAATGTCGAGCTTATTGCAAGCAATGCATACGGATGCCGTGATACCTTAGATAAATATGTGACGGTTTATCCATTGGTTGAATACGGATTTGATGTTTCACCAGTTGAAGGCTGTCATCCTTTAAAGGTTGATATGGTGGCTGAACCCGGGGCCTATTCTTACAAATGGGAGTTTGGAGATGGTCAATCACTGGATGGAGCCAACATTGCAAGCCATATATTTGAAAATACTGAAAGCAACCCCAAAGAGTTTACCATTAAGTTGCACACAAGTTCAGCATTCGGATGTCGTGATTCATCTGAAGCAAATGTGAGGGTATTACCGTCTCCTCAAAGTCAGTTTGAGCTATCTGACAACGAAGGATGTTCTCCTTTTGAAGTTCAGTTTACCAATCAATCTACAGGTGCAAGCTCTAGCACCTGGATATTTGGCGATGGGGCGATATCAGATGGAAACGGCACTTCAAATACCAGTCATTCTTATGTAAATCCTGAATTAGCAGCTATTTCGTTCCAGCCTAAACTTATAGTGCAAAACGAATATGGCTGTAAAGATTCAAGTCTGCATTATTTGAATGTTTATCCAAAGGTCGTGGCTTCCATTTCTGACGGTGGTGCCGGATGTACGCCTTATTTCGAGAGTTTACTCAACAACTCCGTCGGTGCCAATCAGTTTACCTGGAATTTTGGTGATGGCAACACATCAAATGCATTCAACGGACATAATGAATACCTAAATAACACGCTTGAAGATCAGAATTACCAGGTTGAGATGATTGCTGAATCACCTTATGGATGCAGTGACACTACCTATACGTCTGTGACAGTTTACAGAAAACCGGTTCCGGCTTATACCCTTACGCCAAAGGAATTACAAATGCCTGAATCAACAATTACTATCAACAACCAGACACAGGGCAACGGATGGAATTACCACTGGCAATTTGGCGACTCACAAACCAGTGATGTGAAAGATCCCGGAACCCATACCTATGGAGTATCGGGTGAATATGAAGTTTGGTTAAGAGTTAATGGTGAACATTGTGCTGATTCATTGATGCAAATGCTTACTATTTACCCAACATTACCGGCTCTGGATTATGGTCCTGATGCCGAAGGCTGCCCTCCGCTTGCTGTGCAGTTTTACAATAACACAGTTGATGCACACACCTATTTTTGGGACTTTGGCGATGGTAATGTTTCATCAGAGAAAGAACCCGAGCACACGTATCACACTGCAGGCAGGTACAAGGTGAAATTAATGGCTGAAGGTCCTGGAGGAATGGTTGAGGCTGACAATGTTGAAGTATGGGTTTACGAAAAACCCTTTGCGAATTTTGAGGTAAGGCCAACACTGGTTAAGCTACCCGAAACTGTTTCGTTCATCAACCTGTCAGAAAGAGCGACAAGCTATCTGTGGGACTTTGGTGACGGAACAACATCTACCGACCACTCGATACAATACCAGTATGAAAATGCAGGTGTTTACGATGTAACCCTTCAGGCAATAAGCGAACAAGGATGTATTGATGAATACGTCATGAGAGAAGCCGTTATTGCAGAGGAAGCCGGCAGCATTAGTTTTCCAAATGCCTTTACCCCTAACCCGGCCGGGTCGTCGGGCGGACATTACAAACCAGGTTCATCTGACAATTTTGTCTTTTACCCGTTTGTGGTCGAAGGTGTTGTTGAGTATGAATTGCGCATCTACACCCGTTGGGGTGAATTGATATTTGAGAGTCAGGATATTAACATTGGCTGGGACGGTTATCACAGGGATAAAATATGTCCTGGCGGCGTTTACATCTGGAAAGTCAGGTGTCGCTTCTCAAATGGTAATATGGAAGTAAAAACAGGTGATGTAACACTATTCAGGTAATGAAAAAAACGATATATATACTCTTATTCCTCATATCGGTGGTGAGCAAGGCACAGGACCCGCATTTTTCGCAGTTCTACGCCAATCCACTGTACCTCAGCCCATCATTGGCCGGGTCGACCGATGGTGGACGTCTGATTGTGAATTATCGCAACCAGTGGCCTGAGGTATCAAAAGCCTTTTCAACATATGCCATTTCATTTGACAACTTTTTTCCGTCATTCAATAGCGGCATTGGCTTCTATCTCATGCAGGACAAAGCTGGTAGTGCAGGACTTACCACAACAAATGCTGCTTTTCAATACTCCTATAATCTGATTCTATCGGATTACTGGCAGGTAATACCGGCCGTTCAGTTTGCCTATGGCAATAAAAGCGTTGATTTTACAAAAGCGATCTTCCCTGATCAGCCTCCATTATCAGGAGGTTCAACAGGTGCATACAATCGCCTTTCAAATGATCAAATTCATTATATCGATCTGGCCAGTTCAGTATTTCTGTATTCGCCAAAGTACTGGATCGGAGTAACTGTCGATCATCTTGCTAAACCCAACTATACCTTCCTCAATGAGGAATCAAAAGCTGAGTTAAAATACACAGTATTTGGCGGGATGAACATCTGGAGTGAAAATCGCCGAAACAGAGCACAACATGCCTTTTCAGCCAGTTTCAGATATCAGCGACAGGCTGAATTTGAGCAAGTGGACCTGGGTGTTTACTGGCACAATTCTCCTCTTGAAATTGGCGTATGGTACCGGGGCTTACCCATCATAAATAAGGCAGAAGGAAGTGCCGCTGTCAACCAGGATGCGATCATAGCCTTGTTGGCTTATGACCTCGGACCCATAAGAGTGGGATACAGTTATGATATAACCATCGGAAGCCTTGGATGGTCAACGGCAGGTGCTCATGAATTATCACTGATATTTGAGTTTAATCAACGTACCAGGTTACGTTCCGGCGGCCGTCGTCCTGCAGTACCTTGTAGCGAAAGCGCCAATCCTCTAAATAGTGTTGGTGGAAAATATACGCGCAAAAAGCGTAAATTATATTAATGTTTAGACACAAAAACTCAAGATAATAAAGTTAAGAGCAGGGATTAATACGACCAGTTGTCATCGTTGTATTCGTCTCGCTCAACCTCATCGTACCACAGGCTGATATCAACAGAGTCATACTCTGAGCCATAAATGATTTTGTAAAAGGTTATGGTCACTGTTTTGGATGCTTTGGAAGACAATAACCAACATCAACGCTTTGTTTCTCTATCACCATATCGCCCATTTTAAGGCTTGCTGTGACGGTAAGGTTACAAGCATCCAGTTGCCCTTTGTTTTTCACCTTAACATCCATAACTGCTTTACCTTCGGTAATTTTTCTGACAGATGATTGCTCAACGACTTTACAATTAGCCTCATGGTGACCATAAAGGGCTTCGTCTAACAGACTTTCGCATGATGTTAACAGCATGACAAGAAAAAGAAAGGGTATAAGGTTAAAGTATTTCATTGTTGTTAAGCTTGGTTTGTAATAAAGACAATCGATACCATAAAAACACTTAACCCACCACATCAGTATATGCTAAAGAAAGCATACATACCTTTCTGAAAAGCGGGGCGTATTGCACAAAAAAAGGCTGCCTTTCGGCAGCCCAAATCACATCCATATGAAAAAGTCACTCTATTTGCGTCTCTACTCTAATTATTAGTTGACAGAGAACAGCACCCGAGCCAAACCCCGGGGCATTCTATTGATTATACGATATCAATTAATCGTTTTGGTTGAGGCTTCGCCTCTTCTTTCTTAGGCAAGGCAATATTAAGGATGCCGTTTTCGTACTTTGCTTCAATGTTCGACTCTTTTACCTTGTCTTTTGGTAAGGTAAATGAACGTTTGAAGGAACCATAGTTAAACTCAAAGTGCGAATAGCCTTTTTCGTCTTTCTTAGCCTCTTTCTTAGCCTCAATCGTCAGAATGTTATTGTCAATCTCAACGTTAAAGTCTTTTTTATCAAACCCGGGAGCCGCTACCTCAATACTAAAAGCATCGTCTGTTTCTTTAATGTTGACTTTTGGTGTGTTGTAATACTGACCACCTTTAAACACATCTGAATCATTCACTAATTCATTACCAAAAAAATGGTTTAATAAACTTCCTGATTGTGGATACCTGTTGTTAAATCTTACTAATCTCATGATAAAATCTCCTATTATTTAAATTTTTAATTGTTTTCTGTTGTGTCTATCCTATTTCAATGATGATGCCAATTGGACATACAGGTCAGACTGTCAGAGTTTTACCTTTAGCTGATGTCATTTTGTCTGATAATATTAAAAAATAACGCCATTTTGACATTAACAATTAAGTAACACTTGGTAATCTTTATTTAAACTATAAATAACAAAGAGGTAACCGGCAGGTGAAGCTAAAAGAAGACATTTGTCACCGTTATGAGAGTTATTTTCCTCCCAACAATTCCTGTGTGTATAGAGGTTGCCCCAGGCAACCTCTTTTTTATGTAAGATATTTACAAAAGTATTTATCCCGCTTATATATTAAAATGAGCCTTATTATCGTGAGAGCAATACATTTTAACTGCAAAAGAGATCCGATATCCTTTGAGAACTCACAGATATAAGAAAAGCGAAGGCACAAAAAAACCGCCCCTTAAATTGGGGCGGCCTATCAATTTTTAGAAGTATTATCTTCTCTATCTTCTAATAGCTTTAAAAATTAAGCTTAGTAATCCCAGCTAAATCCTACATTGATCCCTAACCAGTTTTGTTGAGGCAGATCAGATGATTTAAAGGATGTGCTGTAATCAAGGCTAATGGCTAAGCTGGTTCGGTAATTAAATGGTACTAATATCCCTGCTTTGGGAGCAAGCGACCATGTCCATCCCTTATCACTTGTTGAGAACAAACCATTATCCACACGGCGTTCCATATAGTAGGTACCTGCAGCCAATCCAACAAAAGGTCTTATAACGGCATCATCGCTGGCAAAATAGTACTTTCCTGTAGCCTGAATAGGAATAGCATTTAAATAGCGATACTGTTTACTGGTAATAGCACCATTCTCGATTGGATAGGTATCTCTGTCCATCGCTTCGTAAAAAGTATTCCATCCAACCAGGAATCCAACACCTACACTTGGATTAACTAACTTTTCAAACTCAATATTACCACCACGGAAACTGGCGGGATTGATATAATCTTTGGTATCACCCATTGGTAAGGCCATACCATAATATGCGTTTGTTTTGTTTTGTGCACTTACCCCAATGCTTACTAACGTAAGTGCAACTATTAATAAAGACTTTACTAATTTCATTTCTTTCTAATTAATATGTTGAGGTAAATGTTAGTTAAAACGGTGCCTGATTAAACAATTCATCAATACCCCTTTCAATACGGAATGAAGCATAATCCTGACTTCCCTGAATCAGCCCATCCAAAACTCCGGTATATACCAAAGGAACTGTTTCTTCTTCAAGGTTTTTGTTTTGATAATCGGCCATTTCGATAACCACTGAACCCGTTTTAAAATTGTAATAAACCGGATACCATGGGTAGTAACCACCCCATCCCCAACCGGGATACCATGGATACCAACCACCCCACCAGCCACCGCCGGGAATCCAGGCAGCACCAGAGTTGTTTTGTTCAATAATTACAATGGCTACGGCAAGCGTCGTATCTCCAACAGCTTCAGTCATCCCTAAAGCCTGCAGTTCTCTTGTCACCTGAGCCAATATATCTGCATCATGCACCCGATCCGGATCTTCAACTTCATCTCCATCTTTAATATGAAGAATCTCCTCGGGCAAAGCGTATGTTTCTCCACTTAAATTATCGAAGTCATAATCAGGATCAAATTTTGAAATGGATGTATCCAGCTCATCAACATACTCAGCCCCGCCCGGGTAACAAGCATAGACAGTAAATGCCAGAGCAGTAGCTAATAAAAAATTCAGTTTTGTTTTCATTATCTATTCATTTGTTTAAGGTTAGATGAATTAACTCAATTCAAGTTGCTTCACCAATAAAGTTTCATTTCAATAAGACTTTCTCCAAATTCCGTTAAATTATTGAGTTATATTAAAACAAATATATCACCATTTTGGTTTATTTTAGCATATCAATTAACCGATAACAAAATTAAACTATGAAAAGATTATTGTTCATGATGGGAATTTGCCTTTTGACGCTTTCCACCACAAAGGCACAAACTACTGATCAGGAGATCAGTCTGATAACTTCGATTTTAAAATCTGAGATCAAGGTATTTTACGCACAAAACCTTGAGTTGACTACAGGGGAAAGTGAACTGTTCTGGTCTATCTATGACCAATACGAAGTCGACTTAAAAACACTTAGTAATGAGAGAATTAAGTTACTCCAGGCTGTTCTCACAAATCCGGAAGAGGTATCTGCCGAAAACCTGGATAAAAACATCAGCGGACTGCATAAGTTAAACAAACAGCGTCAGGACCTGAAGTTCAAATACTACAAGCTACTTAAGAAAAAAGTAAGCCTTAAGGTGGCCACTCAATTCTATCAGATTGACTCGTATCTGCATACAAACATCAATGCTTCATTAAGCGAAAGTATACCTTTGATCGTCCCTAACAAGTAAACTAAGAATAGTTACAGAAAACATATAAGACCAGCGGAAGCTGGTCTTTTTTCATATCACCCCCTGGTCCATCATAGCCTCAGTAACACGTTGGAAGGCGGCGGTATTGGCACCTTTTAAATAATCGGTTTGTCCGCCGGGCTTTGATCCGTATTTACAACATAATTGATAAGTACGTTCCATAATATCCTGTAAGCGACTATCTATTTCCGATTCTGACCAGTTTACTTTCATGTTATTTTGCGCCAACTCAAGGGATGAGATGCCTACTCCACCTACGTTAGCGGCCTTACTGGGTACATATACCAATCCCTGGCTGGTAAATAACTCAACGGCTTCTTGCAGGCATGACTGATCGGCTCCTTCGATCAGGTAGCCACACTTGTTTTTCAATAAACTCTCGGCCTCATTAATACCTATTTCATTTTGAATGGCACATGGAATAGCAATATCACAGCTAACCTCCCAGGGCTTTTTACCCTCGTAATACATGGTGCCGGGGTACTCAATAGAATAGGGCCTTATTAAATCCTGTGATGTCGCCCGCAACTCCAGCAGATACTCCAGCTTTCGTTCGTCAATACCCTGCGGATCGTAAACATATCCATCAGGTCCTGAAACCGTGACCACCTTGGCACCCAATGCAATTGCTTTCTTAATGACACCATAGGCCATATTTCCAAAACCCGAAATTGCAATGATTTTGCCATCCAGTGAGTCATCATACCTTTTTAACAGTGATTTCAGGAAATAGATAACTCCATAGCCATGAGATTCTGCTTTGAGCTTCGTTCCTCCCCAATCAGGCGATTTACCGGTAAAAGTTCCATTATGACGGTGCGATAGTTTTTTAAACATTCCAAACATAAAGCCAATTTCACGGCTTCCCACACCTATATCACCTCCCAATATGTCAATGTCATCGCCTAATACATCCCATAGTTGTAAAAGGTAGCTTTGACAAAAGCGCATGATCTCATTTTCAGATTTTCCCTTTGGGTCAAAATTAGCTCCTCCCATTGCTCCTCCCAATGGCAGTGATGTAAGGCTATTCTTAAAAACCTGTTCAAAAGCCAGCATCTTAACAGTTCCCAAAGTCAAAGCCGGATGAAAACGCAAACCTCCTTTGTAAGGTCCAAGTGCATTGTTATACTGCACCCTATAGCCCCTGTTAACAACAACCTTTCCTTCATCATTCAGCCATGGGACCTTAAACATGATCACACGGTCTGGTTCTGTTAAACGCTCAAGAATAGCGGCATTATTCAATCGGTAATCATCACTGATCCATTCCTGAACAGATGTCAGGAATATTCTTACACTCTGAATAAATTCAGGCTCATTGGAATTAACTCTCTGAAGGTTGATCAAAAACTTATCCAAATTCATACTACCACTTATTTGTTAATGTAAATTAAAGTCAGATGATTCATCAGGTTCAATAACTTTCGTTTCGGTTGGCGGCATTACCACACCAATTCCTTTCTGCCCGTCGATCTTAACGCAACAAACCTTATCTAATCTAACATGTCTAATATATTCATCTTCATAAACGGCAGGTAAAGCATCCAGATATTCCGTATCAATAAACCCGTCGCCAATGGATGGCGTAACCGTAAAATAGCCAACGCGTAAACTGGTCAGGTTCTGAAAGAAATGAGTTCCCTGACTCGGATCAACGCGGTAATTTTCAAGCCCTGTTTCAACAATCAAACGGGCACCCGATATCTGCGTCCACTTTACCGGAACACCTAACCATGGATCCTGCGAACCCCAACGACCAGGGCCAATCAGAACATAGGGCTTGTTATCGGCATGGAATGGAGCATTTAGTTTTTCAATGATGGGGACCAGCTTGGTATTGTTGGCCGGATTAAAATTATCTGATTTAATATAGATGATATCCTGAATATCATCTATAACACCATTACCAAGTGCTGATCTGGAATGTATAATTGTCTCATCAGGCTTTATTTCCTCAAGCTTCTCAGCTATTGATTCTTTTGAATCAACAATGGGCCTTATCTGCAACAGGTAAAAAACCGGCAGCTGTCCTGTCGGAACCTGCAAGTCAACAGCAAACTCCACCTCAACCGGCTGATTCATTTCTTTCTGACCGATCTCCAGTACCTTTTCAATAATAGGTGCCAGTGGAAAGGCATCGTATTTAAGTACATTGGCAAATGTTACCAGGCGCAATCCTTTAGCTGTTAATCCATCACGAATCATGTGGTTGTTATAATCATATACAGAGCCTAACCAGCGCAGTGTACCATGGGCTTCAGCTGCTTTCAGATCCAACTTCACAATATTT
The DNA here is from genome assembly GCF_050589845.1 of Carboxylicivirga agarovorans. Lineage (NCBI taxonomy): Bacteria > Pseudomonadati > Bacteroidota > Bacteroidia > Marinilabiliales > Marinilabiliaceae > Carboxylicivirga > Carboxylicivirga agarovorans. Next base: position 368,404 of record NZ_JBNGPA010000001.1, read on the forward strand.
ACAGAGTCATTAACAGAAGGGGAAAAACTAGACGATTTCATGTCTAAGGCAAAAAAGCTTTTTTGTGTTTCACGCACTGCCATATCGGTACTTGACAACTGCAATATCTTTTGCGGATACTTAGGCGAGAACCTTAATGAAGCACTTCCTTCCACAATATGCTTACCCAGCCCCATGGCTACATTAACAGTACCATGCTCAGCTTTCTCCGGTTCGATAGGGTAGAAATTGACCGAACGCCCCACTCCTGAAATGGTAGGATAAAAGACATCACCATGTCGCTGCCCGACCACTTCCTGTAAAACAATACCCATGCGTTCCTCATCAATAACATTCATGGTAGCCTCCATGTATCGCTTACTCGAGTTATAAAAGGCAGATGCATAAACACACTTAATGGCGTCACACAACTGATCAAGCACTATGTTTTCAACATCACTGTTGGCAACCATGTAAGTTGAATAAATGCCTGCAAAGGGCTGATAATGGCTATCCTCCAGCACACTTGAGGAACGAACAGCAATAGGGCCTTTGGATATGGATATCAGTTTATAAAGATCACCATGTATTCGCTCAGGTAAACGCGACTTGACAAATGCTTGTAATATTTCTTCATCGCTCGCCTCTGACAATGCCAGTGGATAAAGTTCATTAACCTCCATAAACTCCTCAAATACATCGGTACTCAGCACCACAGTCCGTGGAATGGTAACAATCACATTATCCAAAGAGTGAAACTCGTTGTATTTTTTGATCAACAGATTAAGAAAAGCCAGGCCACGCGCCTTACCTCCTATCGTACCATCACCAATACGTGTAAAAGTCAGGTATTCATCAAATTTATCGCGGTAAAACTTAGCAATAACCCCACGGGCTTTACTAAACCTGAAATTGGCAATTGTATCAAACAAAAAGCGTTTTGTGGCGTCCAGGTCCCCAAAGTCCTCCACCTTTAAATACTTGATCACCTCAGCTACTGCAAACAGTGCACGGGCATTGAGCCATTTTGAAACATGATCTCGTTGAAAGTGATAGAACAGCGATTCATCAGGTATTTGAAACAGTTTTTCCTGCAACTCTTTCAGGTTACTCACACGCCCTACTTCAAGCCCTGTTTTCGGATCAACAAAAACAAAATCACCAAAGGCCAGGTATTTATTGATAAAATGCTTCAGTCGACGTAACAATGATGATGAGTGTTTGTAAAGGAACCCGACTCTAAGTTCCTTGGCTACACGTTCCAGGCTCCTGTTTGATGATTGCAAAAGAAAAGGCATGTATTTGTTACGCTCCTTAACATGCCTGGCCAGTTTAATACCTGCCTCTGTATCCTTTATTCCATCTTTGTTATATGATACATCTGAAATGATTCCCAGCAGGTTGTCTTCATATTTTTCATACAGTTCAACCGCCTCTTCATAAGTTCGTGCCAACAGTATTTTTGGCCGTCCTCTCATGCGCATCATCTTCTGGTGTTCATTCAAGCCTTCATCCATAAACTTTTTAGCCTGCTTAAGGATAATACGATAAATAAGTGGCAGGTAACTCGAGTAAAAACGTACTGAATCTTCCACCAAAAGAATGGTTTGTACACCAACTTCCTCAACATCATGCTCCACATTCATTTCATCCTCTATCAGCTTGATAATGGCCAGCATAATATCGGCATTCCCAAGCCAGCAAAATACATAGTCGATCGCACTGGTATCCTCACGGCTCATGCGTACCGACACTTCCCTTGAAAAAGGTGTCAGCACAACTATTGGAATAGACTCGTATGATTCCTTGACCTTCTTAGCCATCGAAAAAGGATCCATACCACCGATACTCAGCATGGTAATTACCAAATCAATCTGGTCATATTTCAATACTTCCAGTGCCTCTTCTGATGTTTCAACATGAATAAACTGCGGAGGATACCTAAGGTTAAGCGAAACATATTCGTTGAATATCTGCTCATCGATCCGCCCGTCTTCATCCAGCATGAAGGCATCATAGCCACTACAGATAAGCAGTACCTTGTGAATACGTTTCTGCATCAGGTGGCCAAAAGGCGTATCTGAAAAATAACTTGCTTGTTGTATATTAATTGGTTTAGTCATTCGTATATGTATCTTCTTCAGACCTTAAGGTCTAACTATTTATTAATCGTTCAATCGTCAGGTAGCCAAACGTATTGTTATGAAATAAATTCATTAACCTCTACAAAACTTCCAACAACCTTATCCAGCTTTAGTTTCGCTGTTCTCAAACTTAGTCTGGTGTAATAGTATTTTTACTCCTCTAAAGTAATAATTGCTTTTCGTTTCTTTCCATCTAATCGCACCACTAAAGGCTTTTCAAACCGGACATGACGACAGAATATTGTTTGTTCAACCAGGCGAGCGCCAAGTAAAGCATCCCATTTAATGAACGATGACTTATCGCTTTTAACGACTGAACAGTAGCCAACCTGCATGCTTGTAACGTTATGAAAGAAATGCGAACCGCCTGATGCCTCCAATGGGAACTCGTCAAGATCAGTCTCCACAATTACCTTGGCCTCTGATATTTGTGTCCATCCAACCGGAATGCCTATCCATGGATCGCGTGTTCCCCACCTTCCCGGACCAATAAGAAGATACTGTCGCTTCTCTACTTTCATTTTACGATTGAGCAGTTCAATCTCTTTGGCTATTTCGCGGGTTTGCGACTTATCAAAAGTGGCGCTGTCAACATAAATAACATCGCATACGGTTTTAACTTTTCCATTCCCCATGCTCTGTGCCGACTGAAGAATGATCTGTTTCTCATTGATGCGCTTCATATTAATGCTGTAGTTTTGAGCTCCACCCATCAATGGTTTTATCTGCAACAAATAAAAGGTTGCACGGCCCTGTTCATCTTTCTTCAAATCAACCGCGAACTCAATTTCAACAGGTGCCCCCATGGCTTCCTTTACCACATCGAGTACAACCTCAATGGCCCGTGGCAATGGAATGTATTTATACTTTAGTATATCGGCGAAATTTAAAATACGGGGGCCTGCTGATTCTAATCCGGGTTCAATCGTATTATTATCCGGATGATAAACCGATGCCAGGTGACGCAATGAACCATGCATTTCGGCATCATAAATATCCAGGCGTTTTAGTCCGGCTGCCTCACCTTCCAGCAGATTTAAACTCTTTTTATCTAAATCGATGGCATAAAACTCTGTTTGTGAATTTTTCATCTGATCTTTAGGAGAGTTATTATCCAGGTCGGGATAGACAGGGCAAAATCGCAAAGCCTTTTCTCCATCAACAACGTATTTGCCAAAACCCAGAGCCATTACCGCAAAGCCATCCTCAGGATTCATATGGCTAAAAGAATAATAGTTATAGGATTGAGCTACTCCGCTGATATGTGGATAAAACACTTTGTCATAACACTGACCTACCGCCTCCTGAATTACAACAGCCATTTTTTCCTCTTCTATTTTAAAATCAACAGCTTCGGTAAAAGCCCGGGCATTATCACTAAAAACAGAAGCAAAAACCAGCTTGACTGCATTACACAGTTCATCCAGGCGTTTTTCATCTGCATCTGCATTATTGGGCAGCAGGTAGGTTTCAAAAACACCGGCAAAGGGCTGTTTCTGACTATCTTCAAGCATGCCCGATGAACGCACCGCTATCGGGCCGGTAAACATCGTAAGCAGACGCCTTAATCGCTGTACCAGCGACATGGATAATTCACCACCCAGGAACAGTTTCTTTATTTGATGATAACTTAAATTCCTGAATATCAATTCACGGAAGTTATTACGCTCCATAAACAATTCAAATTCATCGGTCCCTATAACGGTTGTTCGGGGCGTGCGAATATTAATTCCCGGCACATGAGCTGAGAAATCAAAATTAAAAAGTAAGGTGTTGATAAATGATAAACCACGACCTTTACCACCTAAAGAGCCCCCCGATAAACTAACAATATTGGTTGAACCAACTGTTTCCACCTCATCAAAGTCAATGACCTTACCCTGGTTTTTTTCTTCCCGATGACGTGTTATCACTTCCAGGAGGTAAGAGCGAATTTCTTCAGCCTCTTCAAAATCAGTTATACGATACGGAGCTATTTTGCGCGACATCTTTATTTCACCACGTGCCATAAGCCAGAGTGAGAAATGATTTTTACGGGCATGGTAAACGATGGATTCAACCGGCACCTTGCGCATGGTGCGTTCAAACTCTTTGAGATTCCGCGCCACGGCAATAGTCCGGCCATGCGCATCCTTGTAGGCAAAATTGCCAAAACCAAGGTAATGCCTGATAAAGGTTTTAATATCCTGCATCAGGCTTTCGGAATATTTGTTGATAAAGACGGTTTTCAACTCATAGGCATCCTGCGAATATTCAATCTTTGACGACTGTAAGATAACCGGCAAATCTTTAATCTGCGTTTTTACATAATTAACAAGCTCGAAACCTGCATTGGCATCCAACCTTCCATTTTTATAGAACTCGACGTCTGAAATCAGGCAAAGTAAAAAGTCACGGTATTTCTCAAATAAATCCTGTGCCTCTTCATAGGTGCGTGCCAGTAATACTTTTGGCCTTGCCTTTAAACGCAAAACAGCATATAGCTCATCTTCTTTTACATCTTCAATTAAGCGTTTGGTCTGCTCCAGAACACTGGCATATAACAAAGGCAGGTACTTGGAATAGTACCTCACCGAATCTTCAACCAATAAAATAACACGCGCCAGGCCTATTTCCGTATCATTCTCCACGTTTACCTTATCCTCCAAATGAAATACCATCGAAGAGAATACTTTCGGGTCTCCATTCCAAACAAATATCTCGTCCAGAACCCCAAGTTCCCGTTGCCTCTTTTGAAAATACGGTATATCGCCGTCATTATTGAGCAACATAAAAATGGGTATGTAAGGATACTCTTTTTTTACCAGCTTACTCAAATCAATGGGTGAACGTTTTTCAACACCCACCATCACAATGATCAGGTCATAATGCTTCTCACTCAGTTTGGCCATTGCCTCCTCATAGGTTGTAACTCCTGTAACACGTGGGACCAATGATAAATGTAACTGATAGAATCCTCCCATCACCTGTTCGGTAAAGCGCCCTTCATTTTCAATGGCATAGGCATCGTAAAGCGTGGCTACAAGTAATATTTCTTTAACCTTAAACGGCATTAAATCGTGATATATATCGCGTACCGCGTTGTTTCTATGCATGAAGTTCTGAAGCAGGTGCTTGCTATTGGTCGATTCCGGCTTATCGATCACCTGAGGCTTATAGTTCGACATTCCTGCTGAACGCTTTACTTTTTCCATTAAGTTGCGCGCTGCCATGCCATTTAAATAACCCGCTATCAGATTACAGAGGTTTCTGATCAAATCGTTTTCCTCATTTAAAAACAGTTCCTCCTGTGTTTTAGCCAACTCCTTCAAATAGTATATTTCGATCGCTCCTTTTTTACCATTAATGGTTTCGAACTGATGACGCAAAAGCCAGGGTGTTTCGATAAAACCGGGGCTAAGGTATTCCTGCGCATCAAAAGTAATTCGTGCCACCGAATAATCAGGATGCTGCATTCCGGTTGGTATCTTATCAACAATATGACTCAGCGTATATGCAACCGGCATGTTTAAGGCAATAATGCGCGACGTTTCATTGATCGTATTTAACTCTTTTACCCTTTCCTGTTTGTCAAACTTATCTTCGGCCGCAATATGCCTGTTAATAAAATCACTTATTAAGCGGGAAAGATTGATCAGCAAATCCCTTTCCTCCGATAAGAACGGATCCCCTTGAAGAGAGGGGAATTCTTTCACATAAAAAACATCTATAGAACCGGACAAACCGTCTGTAGTTTGAAATCGTTGTGTCTGAACCCATTCGCTTTCTATAAAATGATCACTTTTATATTCTTTATCCTGAAAGGTAATACGTACTACTGTAAACTCCGGATATTGCCACCCAAGCGGCAGTATAAATGCAATTTGCTGCAAGACATCATCGACACTTTTGCCCTCATTTATTATTTGTGTGGTTCTGTTGATGGTCGAAAGTTCTTTTAAACGTTCCAACGATTCAGAATGGTTTAGCTCGGCAACGATTCGATTAATATAACCCGACAATAAACGAACCAGCTGATTCAGCAAGGCACGTTCTTCCCGGGTAAACGGTCCTTCATCACGGCTCTCGTGTTCATCAAGGTAAAAAACATCGACCACCCCTTTTTCTCCATCAATGGTAGCAAAGCGTTCTGTCAATCCGTGCTTAGTCTCAGTAAAACCCTCGGTCTCGAATTGCTGATTACGATAACGAATACGCGCTACAGCGTCATCAAATTTAAAGCCTTTAGTCAAAACTCCGCTAACATCTTCCAGGGTATGGTCAATATCATTCTCCAGTTGAATAATCTCACTTATCTGCCTTAAGGTGTCAAGCACGCGCTGTGAGGCAGAATTTGACTCTGATATTTGCTGATGATTTAGTGACATTGCTATGAGGTCATGAATGCATAAGTTACGTAAAAAGAAACATATGTGCTCATTTACTTCATTGTATAGAAGCAATTTAATTCATTTTTTTATCTGGTATAATAATCGCGATTGAATAATTTATTCCTTAACTTTTTTTACGGAAAGCAGCCTAAGAACACAATCCTGATTTATAACCGAAAGCATGCATTGAGGGCGCAATCGTTAAAAAAGATATCATTATTAATACCAATTTATTTAATAACCCTTTAAAAGCAGCTATTATGTCACAAACTTCATCATTAGGCACCTCGGCCTTTATGGCTGAGTTGATGGCGAAGAATCCGGCCGAACCCGAATTTCACCAGGCCGTACACGAGGTGGTTGAATCCCTGGACCATTTTCTTGAAGAAAATCCAAAGTACAAACATGCCCGAATCATTGAACGCATAGTTGAACCGGAGCGCATTATCATGTTTCGTGTTCCATGGGTGAATGACAAGGGTGAAATGCAGGTTAACCGCGGTTACCGCATTGAAATGAACAGCGCTATTGGCCCTTACAAAGGTGGATTACGTTTTCACCCCACTGTTAACCTGGGAATTTTAAAGTTCCTTGCGTTTGAGCAGGTATTTAAAAACAGCTTAACAACCCTGCCTATGGGTGGTGGTAAAGGTGGTAGCGATTTTGATCCCAAAGGCAAATCGGACAATGAAGTGATGCGCTTCTGTCAAAGTTTTATGACTGAACTGTACCGTCATATCGGCCCTAATACCGATGTACCTGCCGGTGATATTGGAGTAGGTGGCCGTGAAATTGGTTTCATGTACGGCCAATACAAACGTATTGTTAATGAGTTTACCGGTGTGCTGACTGGTAAAGGACTCAACTGGGGCGGCAGTGTTATACGTCCTGAAGCTACCGGTTATGGCAATGTTTACTTTGCCCAGGAGATGCTAAAGACAAGAGGAGAAAGCTTTAAAGATAAGATCGTACTGGTGTCAGGCGCCGGTAATGTGGCTCAGTTTACTGTAGAGAAAGTGAATGACCTGGGTGGTAAAGTGGTTACTCTTTCCGATTCCAGCGGCTATATTTATGACCCTGAAGGCATTGATGCTGAAAAACTTAAATACGTCATGTACCTTAAGAATAATAAGCGTGGTCGTATTAAGGAGTATGCCGATAAGTATGGCGTTAAATATGTTGAAGGAGAACGCCCCTGGGGTGAAAAAGGCGAAATTGCCCTCCCAAGCGCCACACAAAATGAAATTAACGAAACAGAAGCCATCACCCTTGTTGGTAATGGTTGTATGTGTGTATCGGAAGGGGCAAATATGCCATCAACTCCCGAAGCCATTCAGGTATTTCTTGAAAAAGGCATCCTTTTTGGTCCCGGAAAAGCAGCCAATGCCGGTGGAGTGGCCGTTTCCGGTTTAGAAATGGCACAAAACAGCATGCGCCTAAACTGGACTCGTGAAGAAGTAGACAATCGTCTTCAGACAATTATGCAGAGTATCCATTCAACATGTTGCCAGTACGGAACCAAAGACAATGGTTTTATCAACTATGTGGATGGAGCCAATATTGGTGGTTTTGTTAAAGTCGCCGATGCCATGATGGCTCAGGGAGCAGTATAAACGATCGTAACACCCCAAACTATTCAGGCCTTAAGGTTGCAGTAACCTTAAGGTCTTTTCGTTTAATAAATGATTACTTTTAGGAACGGATAATACCAAATGTATTATTGAAGATTTGGTGATTTTTTTTGGTATAACAATCAATAAACACATTCTATGAAATACATTGCACTTGCCTGCCTGATTGTATTAGCTGCCTGCCAGCAGAAACAGGAAACCACAGAACACCAGCATTACTTTTCGTTTGTGATAGATACACAGCTACCCGGAAAGCCTGAAGCGGTGTATGATAAACTAACTGGTGACATCAGTCCCTGGTGGGATCATACTTTCTCTGGTAACCCGCATCAATTATATATTGAAGCTAAACCGGGAGGCGGATTCTACGAAATATTTGACGAATCGGGTGATGGCGTCCGTCATGCGGTTGTAACAGGGGCTCAACGGGGGCAGATGCTTCGTATGGAAGGACCTCTTGGCCTGGCCGGACATGCTCTTAGCCTGGTCACGACTTACCACTTATCCGAAGCAAACGATTCAACTCAATTGAAAATAGAGGTACATGGTGCCGGCGAATTTGAAGATGAGTGGCCTGAAATAATAGAAAACGTTTGGAAACACTTTATCATTGAGCAGTTCAAACCATATTGGGAAGAAAAACACAAGACTGGCATGGCCCAATAAACATATTGATATTAACTCATCGGATGACTATTAAAACCACTCTTAGTCATCCGATGAGTTATACCCTGTCCTGCCATACACATCACCCATATCTACACACTACGCATATAACAAAGGCCTTTCTTCTAACTGCCAGACAAAGCCTTATCCAGCACTTGATTAAATTCTTTAACATCTTTTCCTCCAACAGCTTTAGATAGCATATCTCCGTCTGCTTTGAAAAATAGCATTGTAGGAAAACCTTTAATTTGATGAACCTCTCTGGCTCTTTTTTCAAGGCTTCTATCCTTTATTGGATCCAGCTTTATGCAAACAAAATTCTTATTCATTTTCTCTGCTGTTATACTATCGGTATATACAGTCAAATCCATCATTTTACAAGGAGCACAGCCATTGGTGGAATAATTCACAAACACTTTTTTTCCTTCTTGCCTTGCCAGTTCAAAAGCTTGTTCAAAACTTATATCCTGGAATTTAACACCTTCTTTTTCTTGTGCCGAGCATATTCCTATACTGAAAATCAACACTAACACTAGCTCTAAATATTTCATATTCTAATTTTTTAATAAGTACTATTCGTTTTTAATCATGTAACACTATGAGTTCTTTTAATCGACTAACCGGAATGATCTCCTTAATGGTGCTTTGATATACATTTCCTTCCTGATCGTAGTAGATATTTTGTGTTCCTGCCACAACACCCACTACATTACCACACTTATCCATAACAGGAGCGCCACTTGAACCTTTGGCAAATTCGGCGGAGATAGACTGACGAATCTTTTTAGAACCAGGCTTAAAGTATTTACGGTCAATATGTCCTTGTGTATAGGTGTAAAAGCGATGATCGGGGTGACTGATCAGGTGTATCGCTTCACCCGGGCCCTGCTCCTGCCCCAAACTCAGGGCCGGTACTTTTTGACCTTTGGTATCAATTCTGAAAATGGCCAGGTCATCGTGCTTACTTGCTGCCAACACCTCGACCACCGGATAAATATTCTGCTCATAATCCATCACGAAAAATGTAATGTAGTCATTGGGTTTTGAGGGATCATAAGATTTAAAAACATGGTAATTGGTAGCACATACTCCATCTTCTGATATCATAAAAGCTGATGCGGTGCTGATATGGTCTTCGGGGCAATGGCCGCATTTATACATCTTCCCCATCATTAAAACACTCTTTCTGAATCGCCTGTAAAAAGCATAAGCCGAGTAAGGTACATGCTGTAATGGCAGTACTTCCGCTTCGCATTCCTTACTACTCAACTGTTTTTTATAGGTATCTGCATCAACACCTCCATGCTCTTTGTAAAAAGCCGAAGCTTGTTGTTCAAAGCTTTTTAAGCGTTCGGCATCATTGATTGGTGCCTCGGGTTTGTAATTACTTTCAATTACCGGATTGTCAGATTTCTCCTGACGACCCGACTGGCATGCATTGATGGTCAATAGAAAGAAAAGGCCAAACAATAAGCATACTGAGTTTTTATAAATATTCATCAATTAATTCCTTTAGTTGTGGATTGGAGGGGCGCGGTGCATTGACAGTTAAGATCTTGCCATCTTTATTAAATAGCATAAAACGCGGCACGCCATTGATCTCATAATCATATATGATATCTGATTCGAAGGCGTAATCCGCCAACAATTGAATGCCTCCTAAATGATGTTCATCGATAAATGCAAGCCATTTTTCTTTTTCTCTATTCTTGTCTATTGAGACACTGATAAAAACGATCTCATCATTATCTGTATAATTTTTCATTAATTGCTCCAGGTGGGGTATTTCAGCTTTACAAGGTGCACACCAGGTAGCCCATATATCGACCAACACCAACTTTCCTTTATAATCCGACAAGGCATGCATTTTACCCTGTGCATCCGGATACTCAAAATCAAAAGCATCGGCTCCTTCAGCAAACTTCATTATTTGTGTCTCATATGCTTTTAATTCTTTTTGTTGAAGATCAGTTACAATCAAGTCACCATAAGCTGCCATCACCTGATTAAAGTATTTCCCCGAAATACTGCGTTGAATTATATAATTGGTTAAATAACGACCTCTCAGTGTGTCATTATCAAATACATTTAAACTGAATTCCAAATAATTCTTGCCTTTATAGGATTGCCAGTATGCTTTGAAAGAAGTAAACATCCCTGAAGCCATTGCCCCATCTTTTATTTTCAGAATATCAGCAGATGTATGCGGCCGATTATACATTTCCTGCATGATAGGGCTCTTCTTAAGTATTGCTCTAGCATCGGGGGGTACCATGGAGAAATTACGTAACCAATGCATATCAAACTCAGCCTGTGCTTTTAATTTCATAAGCTGATTTAAAGTTGGGTCATCAGAACGTAAGCTTGCCTTAAAATCATTGAGTGCCTTATGATGCTTTGTAATAACATCTTCTACATGCTTTGCTTCACGTGCTTTTAACCAGGTACCTTCCAAAGCTCCATTATTTAGTTCTTCCCAATGATGTTGGTATGCATAAGCTTGTTGATTGGGCAATGAGGCCGGAACAATCTTTTTATTTTCAATGATAAGCCTGGCTTGTTGACCAGCTTTCATATAACAATCGCCAAATACCGATTTAGGGTTTTCTGAAGATCCGAGATAATAAAAGCCTGTTGGTGCATGGTCAATGGCAAATGAAAAGGTACTATCAACATCCAGTATTTGAAAATCATGTAAAGTCAATGTCCCCTCTTGCACAACAAACAGGCTGATACCTTTGGAGCCGTTAAACGAACTCACTTTGCCATCTATCCTGATCTGAGCATGAATAGTGAGCTGCAGAAACAGTAGTCCTATTACTAGTATTCCTTTATTAAAACACATAATTTGACGCTTAAATGAAATTGCCCTGAAACAAGACCTGAAGAATACAGGAGCCAAGCATTTCGGGGCAACTTCTCGTTTCAAAATCTATAAATATTGCTTTAGTAAGTCACTAATTTTCTCATCTGACGGACGCGGTGCATCAATGGTAACGATCTTACCTTCCTTATCGAACAGCATAAAACGCGGAATAGCATTGATACCGTATGCTTTGGCCACATCAGAATCAAAAGCTTTATCAGCCATCAGTTGAACACCTTCCAGATGTTCCGTTTTAACAAAATCAATCCATTTTTGCTGATCCTTCATTTTATCAACAGAGATACTAAGAAAAGTAACTGGCTGACCGTGAAACTTCTTCTCCAATTCCTTTAATGCCGGAATCTGTGCCTTACATGGTCCGCACCAGGTCGCCCACACATCAACATAAACCAACTTCCCTTTATAGTCAGACAACCTGTGTTCATTGCCGTTTATATCTTTACCGGCGAAATCAAATGCTTCGGCCCCTTTCTCAAATTTGCGAATGGTCATTTCAAACTCATTCACCTTATTTTTCAGATAATCGGTAGACAAGTATGGGGTAATCAATTCCTTATACTGCAGGTAAGCATCGTCGTAGGCTTTGAAGCGATTAATATTATTCAGTCCGTAGTAGCCTTTTAACAGAGAATTGGGAATCAACTCCATAGCCACTCTATTCCACTCTGAACGCGACGGTTTATCGGGAGATGATAGTATTGCAAACATGGTATAAAGGCGAGTATAATCATATCCGGCAGGCAACTCCAACAAACGATTTGACCGGGGTGCACATTCATTTAATACATAGTCATAGTAGTCCGGATAATCCTTACGTTCGGGATGCTGGCTACGAGGAGTATATATAAAGTTTAATGCAGCCAGGTTTAAATCAGTCTCCACCATCAGATTCATTAACTCATCAAAGCTTTGGTCTCCCGATTTAATTTTGCTTTTAAAAGCCTTTCCCTGTTCTACAAATTCAGGTAAAACGGGAAAGAAACTGGTATAATCAAGGATATTATAACTGAAGCCATGTGAATATGAGAAAACGGAATCTACCTGTGCATTCCATTCTGACATTAAGTTATTCTTCGGGCTGTTACTTGCCAGCAACTGATAAGTCCCATCACTGATACTGATTTCGAGTTCAGTTCCTTTTTCCAAATAAACACGTTTCAAATTATGGTCTTTCTTAACAGCTCTCAGTGATTTATCCCACATAACATTAACCACATATAATCCTGGTTCGTCAACAGCATAAGCAAAGCCAAATCTACCGTCACTGCCCAAGCTGGTGACAGCCACTTTTTGGGTTTCTCCGTGCTCTACTTTACACAAATGGATTTCACGTCCTTCTTTTTCGCCAATAAACTGGCCTTTGATTATTGCAAATTCTGTGTTTTTAGTGGCGCATGACGTTAGCATTAGAGCCAACAAAGCCACAGCTGTGATGAGTTTCATACAGTTAATTTATTAATTGTTAAAAGATTAAGGAGCAACCAGAAGCTGCGCATACTTCTGGTTGCTATTGAATTATCCTAGTAGTTTTCGAAGAAGTCAACCACCTTACCAAACTTATGATCATAAGCTTCGTGAATACCGAGAATTTCTCCGTCCAGGTCAATGTTCATAATATAAACACTACCTGAATCAACATCATCAGAACCATCACCCAGACCAACGAATAGTTGTTTGTCATTGGCAGAAACTTCAATATGACTAATGTTTATCTCACTTCCCATTTCATAGGTATATAAGACCTTATTGGCCACAACATCATAAGTATAAATCTTATTGGCAAACGCATAAAATAACACCTGCTTACTATTAAGAAAATCAAAGATGTCAGCATTCTCCAAATCAGCACCATTCATCTCTTTTTTAAACGCAGCCTCCTTATTCAGAATGGCTAATAAATACCTCTGATTGGTGGCTTCGTCTTTAAATACACCCATGGCATAATCACTTACACGCTTTCCATAAACAGCACTCAGTCCTGTATTTGTACGATCAAACGGTGCCTCTTCATCATCGATCGGAGGATACTGACTCACCCTGCTACCCCAACTATCTACCTCACAAAAGCCTGTTGTAACAGGATTAAAAAGAACGAAACCACCATATGGTATAACTGAATTAAAAGCCGGGCTAACATTATCAAATGACCACATAAATGAGCACTCGTCGCCAAACAAACCAGGCTGATAAGTCGTATAGAGCTTGTTATCATCAGCAAAAACACCTGTTGCAAATGACTCAGGATGTCCCAAAGCACCTTTAATGCTTGTTGGTGCTGCAATCTGCTGAAAGGCATCAGTAACATCAATGGTCTTTTCCAACTTTGTACCAGTCGCATAACTGCCAAGCTTATCATCATCACAATACAAAGCTATGCGAAACGGTTTGCCTCTTCGCATAAACTCGTTAATACCAATAATACTAACCGGATTAGCTCCGGCTACCTGGTTATCATTCTGAAGTTTAAAGGCTTCAAAGTCACTCAAGCCCTCGCCTGTACCTCGTAATATGGATACTTGCGCATTACCTTCTCTGCTGCTTAAAACCTGTAAACCATCAGGAAAACCTTTAACATACAGTTGTGAACGGTAGTCATAATAGATGCCTGTTGAAGTATCTGTGGCTCTAAACACCAATTCGTAATTTTTAGGGTCAAGCTTTAAGGAGTCCAGATCCAAATCTTTTGAAAAGCTAAGTGTATCGGCACTATACAATTGCGAACCCGCATTGTAAGCATACCACATATATTCCAGTACACTTTCGTCATCAACCAGCTTTTGTTCTACCGTAGGTAAAATAGTAAAAGGAGCTTCACTTAATGCGATATACTCATCATTTATTCCTGATATCAGAACCTCATTTAAAGGGCTGTAATCATATGTTCCTTTATCCTCTGTACAGGCAGATGCCACCAGAATTAATATTGCTATATATTGAAATATTTTTTTCATCTTGATAAATTTTACCATGGTTCAACACGATCACCATTCTCATCATAAACTTCATTAGCTTCGAGGTACTCGTTCATAGGTGCCCGCCACGCTCTTACCTCATAATAGCCTCCAATATCATAGTATTCACTCACTGTATTAGGCACTGTTTTACCTCCGTTAGTCATAAGCACCACCCTATGTTTAGCTTTTGAATATGGACCTAAATGGCGGTATAAATACCTATCCCATATTTCAGGCTTTGTTACATCGTTATAGATTTGAATGCGAACATGTGTTCTACCTTCAAGCCCCAGTATAAAGTCAGCATTTTCCGCCAAATCAAGATATAGTGTAAACGGATCTGCACCCAATGACTCATGATTGTATAGTATGACCGGAAAAGAGGAGGAAACTGTATCAGCCTCCAAAGGGTATTGATCTTCAATTGCTTCGTAATGAACAGATTCCTCAGTATCGCTTTCACCCTGATTCACAACCACATCAAACAAACGCTCCGTTGAAGATATTCTTCCCAGCACATTTACCTGAAGCCAAATGGTATCCTTTTCTTTATAATCGGGATGCCCGACCGGAATACCACCAAAAGAATAAATCAGACTATCCCCTTCGTAATCCAGCCAATCGTCCCAGGTTGTATAAGAACGACTGAAGTCTGTTTCACGTAGCTGAAAATATACAGCATCCGGCTCATCAAAGTTTGTTAATTCTGATTCTTCACAACTGGTGAAAATCAGCATTCCTATTAAAAGATATATGTAATTTCTCATTTCAGACCTAATTAATTAATCCACGTTCTTTTTCAACATCAGGAATGGGAAGAACAAATTTTCCCAGATCTTCCATATCGACATTCACCAATTGGTTTAAGCGTTTGTAGTAATAAAACATTTGCCCTTCACCCAGTAACTCCTTACGATATTCGGCTTCAATCTCTTCTTTAAGGGATGCTCCTGGTGCCATAACCTTTAATCCTCTCATCCGTCTCAAACTCATTAAATGCTCCCAACTATCCATGCATTCTGCAATAATCAGATACATCTCTGAAACTTTAATAAGAGGAACTCTTTTAACATTATAGTTACCATAATCATACTTCGCCAGATAGTAGCTTAACCCATCGGTATTGATCGTAAAAAGCTTGTTTAAACGTACATCAGCAACCCCACCATACTTCTCTGTTTCAAAATACTCGTTCCTACGTGGTTCATCTATCTCTAATTCATCATAACTACTGGATGTTTCAACGAATTTGAAATACTTCTCATTAACCGATTCGGTCATATTTCTGTTATAAAGTGAAAACAAGTATTCCTGCGCCAAATAGGTCATGGCTATCTGGTTACTTGACTGTTCAGAAATTGTTTGTGAATCGTTAAGAGCAAATTTTTCGCAGTTAATAACGTCATTGGCATATTTATAGGCCTCGGTCTTATCCTCATCACCTCCACGGTAAAGGTAAACTCTTGCTAATGTACCAAGCACCGCATAATAATTCATTCGCTCCTTACGAAACATTAGAAAGCTGGATTCACTTATACTTTCATCAACAGAAGTATACCCATACCTTGATTCCTCATATGAATCAAAAGCGGGACCAATTGGATCGTGATCCTTCAGATACATTTCTGCTTCCAATAAGTCATCTATAACACGCTCCAAAACCTCACCAACACTTAGTTGTGGAAATGGAGAAGTTGAAACTGCATCCACATAGGGTATCGCAGGGACTTCAAGACCATTGATAGGAGCCGGTGCAAAGTTTCGCAGCAGATCAAAATGAATATAAGCCCGTAATGCCAGTGCTTCTCCTTTAATTATTTCATAGATACCCTCATTAAAAACAGACTGTTTCTCATCAATATGTTCCAACAGGTTATTAATATTGGCAATGGTTGAGTAATTAACCGCCCATAAATTATCAATTCTTGATACATTCGCAGAGCTTTCATAGTTGTACCATGATGCCTCGAAGTAATTATGATTATTGTCCCGAACGCTGGTATAAGCACCACTTAAAACCTCAATAAATGCCAATGTTCCTTCAGCACCATAGGCACTATTTCCCGCCATCTGGGTATAAACACCTATTAAAGCTCGCTTAAAACCACCTTCACTGTCAAATAAGTCATCCGTTTTAACCTGTGTCTTAGGCTGAACGTCAAACCAGTCTTCACAAGATGTAAGTCCGGAAGTGAAGACCAAAACAATTATGTAAATTATATATTTCTTCATTTTTCTTTCTTTTAGAATCGTGCCTGTATACCAAGTGAAAAGCTTCGAGCAAATGGATAGTTAATACCACGCTCTACTTTAACCGTAGAAGTTCTGAATATATCATTCATGTAAAACAGCATTTTTAAGCGCTTCATACCTACCTTTTCCGCTACCTTTGGATTAAATTCATAGGATGCGTTTATTGTGGCAAACTCCAGAAAGCTGTAATCCTGAATAAATCGTGAGGTTGGTTTGGTGTAGCTATCGTCTTTTATATCCTTATAGAAAGTCATATCCCCTGGCTTCTCCCAACGGGCTTCTAACACTCTTCGGTCTGTATTATAAGCAGGATCAGCATTCTCAACCCGGTCAACAAGTGTTTGGTTGTAGTACTGCCCGCCAACACGGTATCTGAAAACAACGTTTAACAAGAAACCTTTATAACTGACATTTGTCCCGAAATTACCGAACAGATCCGGACTACTATCGCCGCAAACCATCATATTATCTGCATCCCATACCAGTGTCGTTCCACCATCTTTAGTAACAAATATCTCTTTCCCAGTTGTTGGATCAATACCCAGGGACTTATTGGCCCAGATGGCATTCATTGATTGTCCTTCAACATACCTGACGCGTGGGCGGGTAACAAGATGTCTTTTACCACTTTCCGGATTGGTTATTTCTTCATCTTGTCGGGCGTTAAACTCTTCCAGAGAATCTGATAGCTTTAATAAAGTATTTTCATTGTGAACGGCATTGCCATAAACTGACCAGTTTAGGCCACCCTTATTGCGAATAAGGTCATAACGTAATGACAATTCAATACCTTCATTCCTGGATTCCCCAAGGTTTTCCTTGTATTGAGAAAATCCTAATGAAGGTGCCAGGTCAATATCAACCAATAGGTTTTTAGATATATCATTATAATAGTTTATGGTAGCAGATAAGCGATTATTAAAAATTACCAAATCAAGTCCAATATTGCGTTTCAGTGTTTGCTGCCATGATAAGTTTTCATTTCCCATAGCCATCAGTGTCGCTCCTGCTTCAAATCGATGAATCAAATCGGTGCGATAATTATACATCATCATGGCCTGGTAAGGATTAAAATCAACGCTTCCTGTTGAACCATAGGAGCCTCTTAATTTAAACTCATTAATTGTTTTAGAATCTTTAAAGAGGTTCTCATTATGCAAATTCCAACCTGCTCCCATGGCCCAGAATGGAGCCCAGCGTTTGTCTGAACCAAAAGCTGATGAACCATCCATACGGTATGATAAATCCATTAAATAACGGTTATCAAAGCTATAGTTAATATTACCTGATAATCCTATTAACCTCGATGTAAATTCACTACCACCAGGCGTCCCATCTTCCTCATACTGAATGGCGAAGTCAATATGATCCATGTCTTCATTTGGGAATCCCTCAGCTAAAACAGTCATGTTTTTAAAATGCTCCTCACTGGCATTGAATATACCGTTGGCATTGAAAACATGTTTATTAATCTGCTTGAAGTAATTTAAAACAATATTGGACTCCCACCTGGTTAGTTCACCTCTTTCAGTATAGTATTCTCCTTTCTTATTAATATCTGATTGAGTCGCATAATCGGTATGTATTCCGGGCTTAAAGTTATCAACCGAATTAATTCTCTTATTAATTGAAAGCGAGCCTTTCAACCTTAAATCATCTGTCATTCGCCAATCAATGTCAAAATTATTGATCAGGTCATCATATTTAGATTCGTCAATAGTATTTAGCGTACTATTATATAAAGGATTATACACATTACTATACCCTATTCTCTCGAGAACGTATTCATACTCACCCAAATCATTTTTGTACCTGTAGTAAGGGTTCAATTTTGCATAAGTACTAAATGTACCATAGGGAGAATTAACAGCCTTTACATTGTCGTAGGTCAGCTTATTCCTTAAAATCAGATTTTTATAAGTATACTGAAACTTCAAGCCAATTCCCATCCGCTTACGCCCCGACTCTTTCATAATACCGTTCTGATCATTATAATTCAGGTCGATACCATACCGAATTTCATCATTACCACCTTCTAGCAAAAGAGAATGTTTATGGCTAAGAGCTGTCGTTTCAACAGGTTTATTCAACCAATAGGTATTATAGCCCTGAGTTACCAGTTTTAACTTTTCGTTATATTGTTCCTGGGCATCTTCAAAATTCTGCACCAGGCCTGCTCCTTCGTATAAGCCGGCTGCCACTTCAAGGTCTAATTTTTCTGTAGCATCCAGCAGATCGTAGTCTGATAAATCTGCACCTGAGAAAGTGAAATCACCTTTATAACTTACTGCCATCTTGCCTCCTTCAGGAGCCAGTGTCTCGATAACGACCACTCCATTGGCAGCGCGCGAACCATAGATTGCAGTAGCGGCAGCATCCTTTAGAATTGTTACTGAACGGACTCTGTATGGATCAAGGTCATACACCTTTTCTACGGTCACTTCAAAGCCATCAAGAATAAAGGTCGGCATATTGGGTTTGCCTTCATACTCATCGCGCATATCTACACTGGCTGAACCTCGTATCTGAAAATCAGGCATTGCATTGGGATTAGATCCTTCCAGTGTATTTTCAAGTTGCATAAAAGAAGGATCTACCAATTGAATGGATTGTAAAATATTTTGATTGCTTGCCTGGATTAATTTATCGGCAGAGATAGTAACAGCTGATCCGGTAAAACTTTCCTTTGTTTGATTAAAGTAACCAGTAACCACTACATCACCAATCTCACTGATCTCGGTTTGAAGCTGCACATTAACTTCCGTTTGGCCTTCAAGAGCAATGGTTTGTTTTTCAAAACCAATAAAAGTAAAGGCCAGGTTAACATTTGCATCCGGCACACGTAACTCATAATTACCATCTGCATCGGTGATAGTACCGTTGTTATACTCGACCACAATAATATTAACCCCCGGGATAGGTAAACCTTTTTCGTCTGTAACTCTACCTTTAACGATGATATCCTCTTGCTGAAAGTTATTACTATCAGGTTTAATAATAATGACTTCATCTATCACCTGCCAGGTTAAGCCTGATTCAGACAAACAGGTTTTTAGTACAGACTCAATGGTTTCGCCGTCAACATTTAATGAGATAGATTCAACCTTGGCAATATCTTCTTCATTAAAAATAAAGGTAAATTCACTCTGTTTCTTAATGGCTTTAAATACCTTCTTTACAGATGCATTCCTAACGTCCAACGTCAACTTAGTTTCCTGACTATAAGTTGTTGCTGATACCTGCCAGAGCACAACGAACATTAAGATAAGGGTTAATTTCATAATCCTCATGATTTTGGGTGTACCCCTCCCATCCGGGTACAGTAATTCCCGATTTTTTTTCATAGATTTGTAATTGAATGATTAAACATTAAGCCATAAGCATTAAGCTTTTAGGCTCAAACAGGAGGTGTTGCACCACTTCCTGTTTTTTTATTTATGCTTTGATACTAATACAGTTGATCCGTTGATCTCAAAGTAGACTTTTTCAGTTAATTGAAGTTTTGACAGTATGTCGTTCAGTTGTTCATATCGCCTCACATCAACACTAAAATGCAAGTCTTTGATAACTTCTTCCTCATAGGCAACTTCCACACCATACCAGCGCGATAAGGATTTCATAATGTTTTCCAGTGTTTCACCTTCATAGACGAAGCGCCCATCTTTCCACGCTATATATTGATATACATCAACTTCTTTTACTTCTATATCCTTACTAAAGTTATCCTGCACAAGTAATTGTCCGGGTTCAAGTATACGTTCTTTTCCCGTTTCGGACCTCCATAAGATACTACCTTCCACAAGTACTGTTTGCTGTTCTTGATCTCCGGGATATGCCATTACATTAAACTGTGTGCCCAAAACCTGAATAGCATCTGCCGTTGGAAGATTCACAATAAATGGTCTTTCAGCATCTTTGGCAACTTCCAGATAAACTTCACCTTCTGCAAATATTTCACGCCTGTCGGTAGCAAAGGGATACTTAAATTCGACCTTACTAGCTGCATTCATCCATACTTTTGTTCCATCAGCTAATACAAACTGGTATTCTGATTGTAAAGGCACCTGAACAGTCATCTTTACTGTATCTACACTCTTTCCATACGAAATTTGTCCTTTTTTAACACTTGCTATCAGTTCCTTTTCTTTAGTAATTTCAGAACTTGCTGAATCAGTCAGGGAAACAGCTTTTTCGTCATTGACCTTTAAAATGGCATTTGTACTACCCGGTTCAATGATAGTGTTGACCAAAACAACCTGCTCCTTTGGTATTATTGTCAGAAAATAAACTGTAACACTTACAGAAACAATCAATGCAGCTACGGCAGCAACCCTTAGGAATGGAATTAACATGTTGTTTTTCTTGAGATGTATATTCTGCCTGCTCTCAAATTTCCCCCATGCTTTAGAAACATCAAATTGATTAAACCTTTTTAAGTCATTGACCAGACGTTCTTCATCCTGTAATTGCCCTATCAGCTCCTGATGTTGAATATCATCTTCAAGCCAGCTGTTAAGCATAGCTTCTTCATCAGTAGAATTTTCACCTCTGAGATATTTTACAATTATATGGGACAGTTTGAACAGACTCATTGCATCTTCTTTCAGGTATGACAATCACAAAATAAAATCAGGTGAAAAGACTTTAAAAAAAATATATATTTTTTTAGAGACGCAAAATAATGAGCAGGTCAAACAAGTGTTTCAGTTCATCTTTTAATATGGAACGCGCCCTTTTTTTGTGGGTTTTAACCGAGTTAACGGAGATTCCAAGTCGATCAGCTATTTCCTGTTCCCGCAATTGAGTCAGATAGCTCAATTCAAAGACTTCACGCGCTCTTGCAGGCAATTGTTCAATGGATGCCATTATTTCACGATAAACTTCAGCTTTGACTATTCGAATTGATTCATCACTCTCCCAATCTTCTATAGGAGTTTCGTGTGCCTGGTACTTTTGAAGGTGGCCAAGGCTTCTAATTTGATTTAAACACTTATTGCGAACCATGGCGTACAGGTAGCCTTGCAGTTTTGAAGCACCTCCCAGCTCCAGTCCCTTTTCCCATACTTGTGTAAATACGTCCTGAACAATGTCTTCGGACAAACTTTCCTCTTTGGTATATTCACTGGCAAAAAAACACAGACTTTTATAATAGTGGTGGTATAATAACTTAAATGATTCCAGATCATGATCAGACAGGAATTTCTCACAAGCATTTATGATCTCTGATGTATTCAAGGTATTATCTATCTATTTAGTGGCCGGAATAAATTTAAGTTGCCTAAAATAGAAACATTTTTTAATTGTAACAAAATGTTAATAAAACACCAGGGTGAAAAGCACAAAAAAAGGGAAGTCAAAATGACTTCCCTTTTTCTATATACTAGTAGTATCGATTATCTGTCAACAACCATTTCTGCAGCTGAATAATTTAGTTTCAATGCTGCTGCCTTACGTAATGCCTGTTTGATATCAGTAATGATACCCATTGGACATTCTTTATCAGCTTTGATTGAAACAATCATTTTCGACTGGTTTGCTTCACTCATGTTATCACGCGACTGGGCGATATAACTTTGAATGTCAGCAACTGTTGAAAATTGATCGTTTAACTGAATACGAGGTTCGCTACCATATAACGATTGATATTTTTTAGCCGGTACACCTACATAAATAAATGTTACCAACTCTTTTTTCTCAAGCGTTACTAATTCTGTTGCTTGTGCTGGCTTAACTATTACATTTAAGTCAACCTCTTTCATGGTTGTTGAAACCATGAAGAAGAAAAGCAACATAAATACGATATCAGGTAAAGAGGCCGTGTTAATAGCTTGCTGGCCTCCGCTCTTCTTTTTTCTGAACTTTGCCATAATCTATTTTCCTATGTTTTTAGGTTCTGCCTCAGAGATTTTACGTGGATAAAGTGTACGTACTGCTTTTTGCTCTTCTTTCTCAAGCTCGTTGTATTCTTTACCGAATTTTCTCTTTGACGCTTCGTCTCTTAACTCATTGATTGCTCTCGACAATTCGTTTTGAACCATCAAATAAGTCTGATATTCTGTATCACGGTCGTTCTGTAACGATATTATACCCTTTCCTATTTCCACAGTACCAAAGAATTCAACTTCCTTCACATTTTTTTCAGGTAAGTTTTCGTCATCCAACGGATTGACGATGAATTCTTTTACTGCTTCTGTTAGGTTGCTTATCTCCATCGGTTTACCTTCAACCAGCAACTGATTCTGACTGTTAATTAGCACCGTAAATACGTTACGCTCTTTTACAGGCGGTGTATCTTCTGGCTCTTCTTCAACCGGTGGTGGAAGAAGTGTTGCTAAACCAGTATCAGTATCCATGGTTGTGGTTACTAAGAAGAAGATAAGTAACAAGAAAGCAATATCTGCCATTGACCCTGCATTAACTTCTTGTACTTCTCTTTTACCCATAGATAATTAAATTTATGTCCTGAAATGAATCAGGACGGGCCATTATTTAAACAGACGCGATATTTCTGAATATAGAATAGCTACTACAACTATTCCAAACAAAAGGTAAGTTCCATATAACATGGTACCAGCTAAGGTTAACATGCTAGGAACATTATCAGATCCATTATAACCTACCATTTGAAGAGGTGTATCATCAGACATTAAATAAGCCACTAATACAATCACCGTCAAAATACCCATCGATATGATAGAACGCATTGCATTCCTTGGGTTGACGACAAGGTGAAATACTTCAAATAATAGTGATAAACCTGCTGCAATGTATACTAACAACTTAGCCCAGTTCAAGAATGATCCTGTATACAATGGTGTATAAAGGGCTGCACCTACTTCATCACCACCGAAAAAGAACAGTCCGGCGAACACAAGTGTTATTGCTAACAACAGGTATAATACAATATTTAAAATTTTTGAAAGCTTCGTCATAATGACAATTATTTTTTCATGTTATATTTTACTAAGATATCTAGTAGAGAGATAGAAGCATCTTCCATAGTATTTACAATACCGTCAATTTTTGACACAAGGTAGTTGTAGAATACCTGAAGGATAATTGCTACGATCAAACCAGATACAGTAGTAATCAAGGCCAACTTAATACCACCTGCTACAGCTGTTGCAGAAATAGTACCCATCGCCTGGATGCTATCAAATGCGTCAATCATACCGATTACCGTACCCATGAAACCAAGCATAGGAGCAAGTGAGATAAACAATGAAATCCAGGTTAAACCTTTTTCTAAAAGACCCATTTGAACTGAACCGTAAGAAACTACTGACTTCTCAACCACTTCAATACCTTCGTCAAAACGATCAAGACCCTGGTAGAAAATAGAAGCTACAGGTCCTCTTGTGTTACGACAAACTTCTTTTGCAGCCTCAACACCACCGTCGTTCAACGCATTCTCGATGTTTTGAAGCAACTTCTTAGTGTTTGTAGAAGCAAGATTCAAGTAAATGATTCTTTCAATTGCTAATGCTAAACCGAAGATTAGACATAACAATACGAAACTCATAAAGATGGCACCACCTTCGATGAATTTCACTTTAATTTGTTTGTGAATACCTTTTGGTGCTTCTGCCATTTCTTCCTCAACGGCCATCGCTGGTGTTTCACTAGGAGCTGTTTCTTCAGCCACCTGTTCCGTAGCTTCGCCAGCTACATTTTCTTCTTCCTGAGCATATACGGCATTGGCACCGGCACTCAGCATTCCAATTACTGCTAAAAACGCAAATAGCTTTTTCATAGTCTGCTAAAAATTTTGATTTGTATTAGTATTGTTAATACTCAAAATAGTTTAATGTTGTCCCCTTTTCCTTTCTTATATAAAGTTACAAAAAAGGTTCAAACCCTTTAATTTTTCAGGGTTGCAAATTACAAAAAAAAAGTCAATTACAAACTTTGAACTGTTAATTTTCGTTATTCACAACATATTGATGACTATTCGAGTTAAATATTCGGAAACAGAAAGATAAGCTACATCTTTTCAGCGATGCAACTACCTCTAAGCTAACCTGAAAGAATTAGAGATTAAGATGGGGCGTTAAAATACGACGACCCGTAATTTATATATGAATCTCTCCCTGTAGCGATTTATTTAAACCTGCCTTCACCTCCTCGATTGATGAACAGTTCGCCAAAAGATACATTAGCTTGGTTACTGCGGTCTCAGTTGTCATGTCATAACCACCGATAACGCCAAGTTCCAGCAGGTGAACTCCTGTCTCATAGCGCCACATTTCAACACTACCTGCCAGGCATTGTGTTACATTTAATATAATAAGATCGCGATCGAGTGCTTCTTTGATAGCATCCAAAAACCACTGTTTAGTAGGTGCGTTACCCGAACCGTATGTTTCTAACACAACAGCTCTGATATTTGGTGCGTTAAGTACAGCCTTAACCACATCTTTGTTAATACCGGGGAAGATTCTTAACAATGCCACATTTGTATCCATCTTTTTGGACACCCGGAATGTACCATTCAAAGTTGTATACCTGATATAAGGATAATTGTACTTTAAATGAATCCCTGCTTCAGCCAACGGTGGATAATTATCGGAACGAAAGGCGTGAAAATGCTCAGCATTGTATTTCGTCGTTCTGTTACCCCTGAATAATTTATCCTTAAAGTATATACATACTTCAGGCACCAGTGCCTGGCGGTTTTTTTGTGCCGCGGCAATTTCAAGTGCAGTAATTAAATTTTCTTTCCCATCGGTACGAATGGTTCCCAGTGGCAACTGACTTCCTGTTAGAACAACAGGTTTTTTAAGGTTTTGAAGCATAAAGCTCAGTGCACTGGCTGTATAGGCCATCGTATCGGTACCGTGAAGAATAACAAATCCATCATATAATGAATAGTTCTCTTCAATTAGTTCTACCAATTCAACCCATATATCGGGGTGCATATCTGAAGAATCAATAAGTGGTTCGAAAGAAATACTTTTGACCTGAAAATCAAAACGGCGTAATTCAGGTACATGCTTTGATATACTTTCAAAATCGAAAGGCACCAATGAATTGGTTTCAGGATCGATAACCATACCAATTGTACCTCCGGTATAAATAATTAATATCTTTCTTTCTTCCATCTCTGTTCTTACTTTATACAGCAAAAAGCTGCGTTGCATTTATGGTTGTTTGCTTCTTAACCTCTTCTATCTCTACACCATGAACCAGTGCAATTGTTTCTGCAACTTTTTCAAGGTATGCCGGCTCATTTCGTCTGCCGCGCTTTGGTACAGGTGCCAGGTAAGGTGCATCTGTTTCCAGCACCAGTTTATTCAATGGAATTTCTTTAACCACCTCTCTCAGGTTCGTATTTTTGAATGTCACTACACCATTGATACCCATCATAAAGTTATTGTAGCTCAAAATTCGCTGTGCTTCTTCATGACCACCTGAGAAACTATGAAAAACACCAAATAACTTATCGTCTAATTGCTTCTCTACAACTTCAAATACTTCAGCGAATGCATCTCGACAATGAATGACAATTGGTAACTTAAGCTCTTTTGCCCAGATAATCTGTTGCTCAAAGGCTTCCATCTGTTCAGCACGATAAGTTTTATCCCAATACAGATCAATACCAATTTCTCCGACAGCGATATACGCCCTTGCATCCAGGTGCTTTTTCACTTCATCAAGCGCTCTTTTATAATTCTTGTCAACAGATGTCGGGTGTACTCCCATCATGGCATGACAAAAACCACTGAATTGTTCCTCCAGCTGATGCATCGACTCGATGGTATCTCCGTCAACATTGGGTAACAAAATTTTTTTAAGCCCTGCACTTTTTGCCCGCTCAACAACTTCTGCTCTATCTTCATCAAATTCAGACAAGTAAATGTGCGAATGTGTATCAATCACGCCTCTTCAGTTTTTGTGAGCTCAAAAATACCAATGTTTATCGATTTTAAGGTCGATAAACGAATGATTTATTCCACATTTCTGCTTACAAGAAGGCCGTCCCGGGGAGGAGACGGCCTATATTGTTGCATCTAGAAAAATTTAAACAACACCTTGAGCAATCATTGCATCGGCCACTTTCACGAAACCGCCAACGTTAGCTCCTTTGATGTAATTTACTTTGCCGTTTGGCTCAGTTCCATATTGAACACATGCATTGTGAATACTGGTCATGATCTGATCTAAACGATCATCAACTTCTTTCTCAGTCCAGTTCAAACGCATGCTGTTTTGTGTCATTTCCAAACCTGATACAGCCACACCACCTGCGTTAACTGCTTTACCAGGAGCAAATGCGATCTTTTCAGTTGCTAAGAAAGCTGCTTCAGCAGTACAACCCATGTTAGATGCTTCAGCAATTACCTGACATCCGTTAGCGATCAATGTCTTAGCATCTTCTTCATTCAACTCGTTCTGAATTGCACAAGGAATAGCGATATCAACTTTCTGTTCCCAAGGCTTCTTACCTGCGTAGAATGTAGCTTCCGGGTAACGCTCTGCGTAAGGAGAAACGATATCCTGGTTAGAAGCACGTAATTCTAACATGTAATCAATTTTATCTCCTGAGATTCCTTCCGGATCATATACATATCCATCAGGACCTGAAATAGTAACTACTTTAGCTCCATATTCAACAGCTTTTAAAGCAGCACCCCAGGCAACGTTACCAAAACCTGAAACAGATACAGTTTTACCTTTCATTGTTTCACCTTTAGTAGCTAGCATTTCACGAACAAAATAGATAGCACCGAAACCTGTAGCTTCAGGACGGATCAGTGATCCTCCAAACTCAGCTCCTTTACCTGTTAACACACCGGTAAATTCGTTACGTAGTTTTTTGTACTGACCGAATAAGTAACCGATCTCACGACCACCAACTCCGATATCACCAGCAGGCACGTCGGTGTTAGGACCAATATGACGGAATAGTTCGCTCATAAAAGCCTGGCAGAAACGCATGATTTCATTATCTGACTTACCTTTTGGGTTGAAATCAGAACCACCTTTACCACCACCCATTGGAAGAGTAGTTAAGCTATTTTTGAAAGTCTGCTCGAATCCTAAGAACTTAAGACCACTTAAAGTTACACTAGGGTGGAAACGCAAACCACCTTTATAAGGACCAATTGCCGAGTTAAACTCAACACGGAAACCTCTGTTTACTTGCACCTCGCCACTATCGTCAACCCAAGGTACACGGAACATGATTACCCTCTCAGGCTCACACATACGTTCCAGTATCTTAGCTTTTTTATAGTGAGGGTTCTCCTGATAGAAATCCCAAACTGTTTCTACTACTTCTTGCACTGCTTGCAAAAATTCGTCTTCGCCAGGGTTTTTAACCCTAACACTGTCCATGAATTCCTTCATCTTAGCGTCCATATTGAAAAGGTATTAAATGTTGGATCTTGTTATTTGTAATAATTATGGTATCAAAAATAGATATTTTTAAATAACGACATTATAATTTGTAAGGAAATTTCGAGTTTTTTGCATTTTGTGCATTTAGTTGATTTTTAGTTACTTAAAAATTATACAAACATGTTTTTTAGCACTTCATGACAATTATCACCAAAACATAAGGCCTCAAATAGTCAAAAATTGTAAGCAGTTGCGTTTTGTCATGTTTTAAAGCCCCTCCCCACTCCTTTAATTTTATAGAAAAAAGCTCGCTTACTATCTATCAAGTAATATTAAAAAAACAAATAAAGGTAAGAAACGTCATGAAACTTTTCAATTCATTACTTCAATGCATTATAGAGCACAATGGCCGGATGCAATGCTTCGACGCCGGTCCCGTCCTTTATTTGATGACGACACGATGTGCCCGCAGCAACAATGAGTGATTCCTTTTCTGACTTCCTGACTTCCGGGAAAAGCACCAACTCACCTATTTTCATTGATAAATCGTAATGTTCACGCTCATATCCAAAAGATCCAGCCATTCCACAACAGCCTGAAGGAATTTCTTCGGCCCTATAGTTTTCAGGTATTTCCAAAACAGACTGGGTTAATTTAGTATCAGATAGTGCCTTTTGATAACAATGCGCATGATACCTGATGGTTTGCTTATTTTCAATAAACTGATTTGACGAAATATTACCCTCATTGAACTCTCGCGCAATAAATTCTTCAAATGTGAAGGTATGGCTTGCCAGTTTAGCAGCCTTATCTCTTAAGTCCTCCGGCACCAATTCGGGATATTCATCGCGTATGGTTAAAATAGCAGATGGTTCAATGCCGATCAATGACGCCTCCTCATTTATCACATCAGCCAGAACAGAAACATTATGAACAGCTAACTTACGGGCATCTTTCAATAACCCTTTGGATAAATAGGTCCGTCCACTGGCCTTATGATCAGGTATGATCACTTTGTATCCTAACTTTTCCAAAAGCAAAACAGCAGCAACACCTTCTTTAGTATCATTATAATTGGTAAACTCATCAGCAAAAAAGTATATCTGCTTTCCATGCTCTGACGTCAAACGCTTTTTATTCCACCTCATCAATGATTGGCTGGAGAGACCTGGCAAATGCCGCTTGGCAGAAACACCAAAATATTTCTCATTAAGCAATTTGACCCATTTATTTTTCATACCTATATTATATAGGTACGAAAATGGCATTAAAAATTTATTGAGTGAAGGTAAATTGGCGATTAGTTTTGAGCGCAATGGAATACCAAACTGTCCATGATAGGCATTTATAAACTCCGCCTTCAGCTTGGTCATATCCACATTGCTCGGACACTCTGTCTTACAAGCCTTACACGACAGACACAGGTCAAGTACTTCTTTAACTTCATCGAAGCCCAACCTGTTAGCTGGAATAGTTCCTACGAAGAATTCACGCAACATATTAGCTCTTGCGCGGGTTGTCTGACGCTCATCGCGTGAACCCATATAGCTCGGACACATCGTTCCTCCAATCAAATGACTTTTACGGCAATCACCTGACCCGGTGCATTTTTCAGCTGCCCTGGCAAAACCCAATGTAGAAGACCAGTCAAACAAGGTATTGTTGTTCAGTTCATTCTCAACAGCTTTATAACGCAATGAAGTATTCATCTGCGGTGTGTCTGTGATCTTTCCCGCATTAAATATGTTACCCGGATCAAAGATTCCCTTAACATCTTTAAACAGCTGGTAATTGCTTTCACCAACCATTAAAGGAATAAACTGACCACGCAGGCGACCATCACCATGTTCACCACTCAATGATCCTTTATATTGTTTTACTATTTCTGCTGTATCTCTCGCTATCTGGTAAAACAATTCAACATCCTGTTCCTTTTTCATATTCAAGACAGGTCGCAGATGCAATTCACCGGTACCAATATGCGCATAGTAAACACAATCCTTACCATATTTATTAAGCATAGCCTTTACATCGGCAATAAAAGCAGGCAAATCTTCCGGGCGAACAGCTGTATCTTCGATCACCGGAACAGGACGCTCATCTCCCGGCATATTACCTAACACTCCAAGACCGGCTTTTCGAAGGTTCCATACTTTATTTATATCACTGCCATACACAACAGGATAAGCATAACCAAAACCTTTTTCACGCATGGCAGCGATCAAATCATTGGCCAACTGCACTATTTCATTTTTATTATGACGGGCAAATTCCACCAACAACAATGCCTCAGGGTCACCTTCAACAAAGAAGCGATTCTTATTTTGAAGCACATTCTTTTTAGTCAGGTCCATAATGGCCTTATCCATTAGTTCGATAGCCCCCGGATTAAACTTCAGTCCTATTAAATTAGCTTCAAGGGCTTCCTCCAGGGAATTAAGATGCACACATACCAGCCCTTTCTCTTTGGGTGGCAGGTCTATCAGGTTAAGCTTTATTTCTGTCGTAAAGAATAAGGTACCTTCAGAACCGGCCAGAAGTTTACACATATTAAACAGCCCACCTTCTTCCTTGTATGGGTAAGCATCAATCAGGTAATCCAGCGCATAACCCGTGTTTCTCCTATGTATTTCGGGGTGTGGAAATTCTTTTCTTATGCTTTTCCGATTTTCCTTATTCGTTAAAACATCTCGTATGGAGCGATAAATTTCACCCTCAAACGATTCCTCACGGCACTTCTGTTCAAATTCCCAATGCTGGATCGCCTTAAACACAGCCTCATCTCCATTACTCAGATACCCTTTAAGCTCGATGGTATGGTCGCGGGTACTGCCATATATTAAAGAGTGAGCCCCACACGAATTATTTCCTACCATACCTCCGATCATACAGCGATTGGATGTCGATGTCTCAGGCCCGAAGAACAAGCCATAGTCGGCCAGGTATTGATTCAATTCATCAAGCACAACACCAGGTTGCACGCGCACCCATCTTTCTTTCTCGTTAACCTCAAGTATTTTATTCATGTACCGACCAACATCCACAACAAGGCCTGCACCAACAACCTGCCCTGCCAATGAAGTACCTGCAGCGCGTGGAATTAAATTCAACTGATGCTTTTTCGCGAACAAAACAATTTCACATACATCAACACTATCACGTGGTACAACAGCACCAATTGGTTTTTCAAAATAGGCCGACGCATCAGTACTATATACCATACAGGTAACATTATCAATGTCCACCTCCCCTTTTATTTTGCTTTTTAGCTCTACTAATTGACTTGCATCAAAATCAGGCATAATTAAAACTTAGAATGAATTAATTAAACAATAGTCAGCATCCGCTGTTTTGAAAATACATAATATGATTCACACATGACTAAATCAAAATTACAAACAAGAAATGACATAGAGCTTTTAGTAAGGAAGTTTTATAGCAAAATACAAACAGATGATTTGTTAGGACCCTTTTTCAACAAAATGATCCCAACAGAAAAAGAATGGGAAAAACACTATCAATTACTAACAGCTTTTTGGGAACTTAACTTAATGGAAGTAAGAGGCTTTGATGGCAACCCAGCCAAAGCACACCATGGAGTGGATAAAGCTTTTAAACAATCAATAACCACTACTCATTTCGACCGATGGGTTGAACTATGGTCTGAAACAATTGATCAGTTATTTGAAGGTGAAATGGCAGAAAAAGCAAAAAAGCGAGCACAAGGTATGGCAAAGGGCATGTATAAGAAAATATTGGACCAACGACCAGGTGGATATATCTTACCAGGTAATGCTTCAGATCTTAAATTCGGATAATTTCTTATTTAGGTAATAAAAGTACTTAATATATCACCTGAAGCTGCAATGACATATCACAAAACCATTGCACATCAAATTAATTAAACCAAGCCAAAGCTGCATGAATACTAAAGCATTGATAGATGTCGTAAAGCATATATTTCGGCAATTTTTGCTTTTATTTAATCTAAATAATTGTGTATTTTTGCGCTTCCAATAACCAATCAATCCAATAATTATTGAATTAAAATTCACAATGAACTTAAAATATGCTTCGTTGTTAGGTTGACGAACATGAGTTAAAGTACAATATGGCTGAAGATCAAGATAAAATATTAGAAGAAGTAACCGGTGGGGAATATAAATATGGGTTTTATACCGATATTGAGATGGAAGAGTTCCCTAAAGGTTTGAACGAAGATATCGTTCGCCTGATTTCGGCAAAAAAGAATGAGCCGGAATTCATGCTTGAATTTCGTTTAAAAGCATTTCGCCACTGGAAAACGATGAAACAACCCGACTGGGCTCATCTTAATATTCCGGCGATTGATTTTGATGATATCATTTACTATGCGGTTCCGAAGAAGAAACCTGAACTGGAAAGCATGGATGATGTAGATCCGGAATTAAAAGCAACATTCGACAAATTAGGTATACCGCTTGATGAGCAGAAAGTGCTGGCTGGTGTGGCTGTTGATGCAGTTATTGACAGTGTATCTGTCAAAACTACTTTCAAGGAAACACTTGCTGAAAAGGGCATTATTTTCTGTTCAATAAGTGAAGCTATTCAGGAATACCCTGATTTAATAAAGAAATACCTTGGTTCTGTTGTTCCTCACCAGGACAATTACTTCGGTGCTTTGAATGCTGCTGTATTCAGCGATGGTTCCTTTGTATACATTCCTAAGGGTGTTCGCTGTCCAATGGAGCTATCAACATACTTCCGCATCAATGCAATGAATACCGGACAGTTTGAGCGTACATTAATTGTTGCCGATGATGACAGCTACGTAAGTTACCTTGAGGGCTGTACTGCTCCGCAGCGGGATGAAAACCAGCTCCACGCAGCCATTGTTGAGATTGTTGCCATGGAAAGAGCCGAGGTGAAGTATTCAACGGTTCAGAACTGGTATCCGGGCGATAAAGAAGGTAAAGGTGGTATATATAACTTTGTAACCAAGAGAGGTATCTGTAAGGGAGACTATTCTAAGATATCATGGACCCAGGTTGAAACCGGTTCAGCGATCACCTGGAAATACCCAAGCTGTGTATTACAAGGAGATCATTCTGTTGGCGAATTCTACAGCGTGGCGGTTACAAATAACTACCAGCAGGCCGACACAGGAACAAAAATGATCCACCTTGGGAAAAACACTCGCAGTCTGATCGTCTCCAAAGGAGTTTCAGCTGGTAAAAGTCAAAACAGTTATCGCGGATTGGTTAAAGTATCGAAGAAGGCAGAAAACGCCAGAAACTTCAGCCAGTGTGACTCATTGCTATTAGGCGATAAATGTGGCGCTCACACATTCCCATACCTGGAAATTGCCAATAACTCAGCCAAGGTTGAGCATGAAGCAACTACCTCTAAAATTGGTGAAGATCAAATATTTTACTGCAATCAGCGCGGCTTGAGCACTGAAGATGCAGTGGGTTTGATCGTTAATGGCTACGTTAAAGAAGTTATTAACCAATTACCGATGGAATTTGCTGTCGAAGCGCAAAAGCTTTTACAAATCAGCCTTGAGGGCAGTGTGGGATAACCCACAGTTAATTAACAATAATTAGAAACATTTACAGTAGCAACATATGTTAGTCATTAAAGATTTACACGCCAAAATAGATGATAAAGAAATATTAAGAGGTATCAACCTTGAAGTTAAACCAGGTGAAGTACACGCCATAATGGGACCAAATGGTTCAGGCAAAAGTACCTTATCATCAGTATTGGCCGGTAATGAAAAGTTTGATGTGAGTGAAGGCCAGGTTTCTTTTAAAGGAAAAGACCTTTTAGATCTGGCCCCTGAAGACAGAGCTCGGGAAGGGCTGTTCTTAAGTTTTCAATACCCGGTTGAAATACCAGGTGTTAGCATGGTCAATTTTATGCGAACGGCTGTTAACGAGCATCGCAAATATCGTGAAGAAGATCCATATTCTGCGAGTGAATTCCTGAAACTGATGCGTGAAAAGAAAAAGTTGGTAGAGATTGATTCTAACCTGACAAACCGCTCTGTAAATGAAGGGTTCTCAGGTGGTGAGAAAAAGAAAAATGAAATATTCCAGATGGCAATGCTAGAACCGAAATTAGCCATCCTTGATGAGACTGACTCAGGATTAGACATTGATGCATTGCGAGTTGTTGCTAATGGAGTTAACAAACTTAAATCTCCTGAAACATCAACAATTGTGATCACTCACTACCAGCGCCTGCTGGATTATATCGTACCCGACTACGTACATGTTTTATACAAAGGCCGCATTGTTAAGTCTGCCGGCAAAGAGTTGGCGCATGAGCTGGAGGAAAAAGGATACGACTGGATCAAGAAAGAGTTTGAAGATTAAGATTTAGTACTGAGTACAGATCGGCATAAACAAATGCAGGTTTGAAAAGCAAAACAGATACTTTGTACTTACCCCGTATTCAATGGGGCTCACTACTAAAAATCAATAATTATGAATAAAACTTGCCGAATAGTCAATCTGCAAGATGAATATAGCCAACTATACAAAGAGAACCTTTCTCTTATAGAAAACGGCGCTCCTGACAAAATGAATAAATCAAGGGCCGAGGCATTTGAATCATTCATTAACAAAGGGATACCATCAAACAAGGTTGAAGAATACAAGTACACCAACCTGCAACCTTTCTTCAAAGGCTCGTTTGATATTGCTTTTGATTCAAAAGCAGCTATTAATGGCTCTGCCGGTAAATTCAATTGTGGCGTTCCTAACCTGGATACGCATAACGTCTTTTTAATAAATGGTTGGTTTGCTCAGCAAGATGAAGCGAGCGACTTACCTAAAGGTGTAATCATTGGAAGCATTCGCCAAAAGGCTGCTGAGCAACCTGAGTTATTTGAAAAATATTACAACAGCAATGCTCCTGTTGACAGCGATGCAATGGCTGCCATGAATACAGCATTTGCCCAGGATGGTGCTTTCATCTATATACCCAAAGGCATTGTGGTTGATAAACCAATTCAGCTGGTTAACATTATGACAGGTGATAATGACCGCCTGGTATTTCAGCGCAACCTGGTGATAGTTGAAGATAATGCACAGGCTAAAGTCATGCTGTGTGATCACACCATTTCTCCGCAAAAGTTTGTGATCAATAACCTGACGGAGGTTTTTGCCGGTGAAAACAGTGTGTTTGACATATATAATATACAAAATCAGCATAACCTGACAACACAGGTGGCAGGCATGTTCATTAAGCAAAAGAAGCACTCGAATGTACTTACCAACAACCTGACCCTTCATTCTGGCGTAACGCGTAACAACATACGCGTTAATATGGATGATGAGCATTGCGAAAGCCATGTTTACGGGCTGTATCTGAGTGATAAGAACCAGCATGTTGATAACTATTCTTTTATCGATCATGCTAAACCGCATTGCCAGAGCTTTGAGTTATTCAAAGGAGTTATGGATGATTCTGCTTCCGCGGCCTTTACTGGTCGCGTACTGGTTCAACAGGATGCTCAGCAAACCAATGCATACCAAAGCAACAATAACCTGCTTTTAACAGAGAACGCCAAAATAAACAGCAAACCTCAGCTTGAGATATATGCTGACGATGTAAAATGCAGCCATGGTGCCACTGTTGGTCAATTGGATGACGAAGCCATGTTCTATCTGAGAGCCCGCGGTATTAATGAGGCCGAAGGACGCATATTACTGATGTTTGCTTTCGCCTACGAGGTTATTGAAAAAATAAGAGTGGAGCCTTTGAAAGAAAATATCAGAAGCCTCGTTGAAAAACGCTTCAGAGGAGAATTTGACAAATGCGACTCTTGTGTTGTTTGTGGTCAGCAAGGAACCAGCGTAAGTTGCTTATAAACAGAGTACTCTTTTAGGTTTAAACGATCTAAAACATATACCAACCACAAAGGCACTAAAGGTACAACAGGTAATTGTTGTATGTTTCGTGTCTTTGTCGTTAAATAATCACAGCCAGACAATGAATATTAATATTGAACAAATACGAAAAGACTTTCCTATTCTTCAGGAAAAAGTTCACGGCAAACCATTGGTCTATTTTGACAACGCAGCAACAACGCACAAACCACAGATAGTGATCGATGCCGTATCAGAGGTTTACCAAAAGTATAATAGTAATATTCATCGCGGGGTTCACCATTTAAGCAATGTTTGTACCGAGGCTCATGAGAATGCACGGCTGAAGGTTCAGAAGTTTATCAATGCAAAACATTTGCACGAAGTAATCTTCACACGGGGAACAACCGAGTCAATAAACCTTATTGCTTCATCATTTGGTGAAACTTTTTTAAAGGAAGGTGACGAAATACTTGTAAGTCAGCTGGAACACCATTCCAACATAGTACCGTGGCAATTACTTGAAAAGCGTAAGGGGGTTAAATTACGTTATATACCCATCAACCAGGATGGAGAATTGGTACTTGATGCTATTGATGAACTCCTGAATAGTAAAACCAAATTAGTATCGATAGCTCATATTTCAAATGCATTGGGCACGATCAATCCTGTTAAACAGCTAATTGACCTGGCCCACAGTAAAGATATTCCGGTTTTAATTGATGGAGCGCAGGCTATTCAGCACGTCAATGTTGATGTACAGTCCCTTGATTGTGATTTCTACGTTTTCAGTGGTCACAAATTATATGCTCCCACTGGCATTGGCGTTCTTTATGGCAAGGAAGAGTGGCTAAACAAACTTGAGCCCTACCATGGCGGTGGCGAGATGATTAAAACCGTTTCATTTGAAGGCACCACCTTCAATGAATTACCTTTTAAGTTTGAAGCAGGCACACCCGATTTTGCAGGGTCTGTGGGCCTGGGCGCTGCAATCGATTATGTGCAGTCGATCGGACTGGATAATATTGCGCAATACGAGCACGAACTATTGGAGTATGCCACTGAAAAACTGGCACAAATACCAGACATACGCTTTTTTGGAACTGCCGCAAGCAAAACAAGTGTCATATCCTTTTTGATAGGAGACATTCATCCGTTTGACCTTGGAACCATGCTCGATAAAATGGGGATAGCAGTAAGAACCGGTCATCACTGTGCACAACCACTGATGCAGTTCTACAACATTCCGGGTACGATCAGGGCTTCATTTGCCATATATAATACAAAAGAGGAAATTGATAAGCTTTGTGAGGGCATTGAACGCATTGCACAACTGTTTGGCTGATTCATGATTAATTATCAATTTTGCAGCATACAATTTCACAATTAACAGACGATGACAATTAACGAAATACAAGAAGAAATCATTGAAGAGTTTTCAGCCTTTGATGAATGGATGGATAAATATTCGTACCTGATTGAAATAGGCAATGACCTTGAAGGATTTAAAGACGAATGGAGATTAGAACAAAACCTTATTGAAGGTTGTCAGTCCAAAGTATGGGTACACGCTGAATTAGATGGCGACAAGATAATCTACTCTGCGGACAGTGACGCTATTATTACTAAAGGAATTATAGCACTCCTGATCCGTGTTTTATCAGGTCGAACTCCTGATGAAATACTTAATAACGAGCTATCATTTGTTGAAGAGATAGGGCTCAAAGATCACCTGTCTCCTACCCGCTCAAACGGTTTATTATCGATGATGAAACAAATGCGATTATACGCTGTTGCATTTAAAGCAAAGATGGGGTAATCATTAAACCCTGCTAACAGATAAGAATAATTAAATAACATCATACCAATAGCTATTAGCCTGCCGCTGATAATTATTGGTTAAAACTTGAAATATGGCCAACGAGTTTTTACAATTAGAAGGGGAAATAATCAAAGTCATTAAAACTATTTTTGACCCGGAAATTCCGGTTAATATTTATGACTTAGGCTTGATCTATGAGATTGATGTAAACGAAGAAGGGAAAGCTCGAATTGTAATGACCTTAACATCTCCCAATTGCCCTGTGGCAGAATCATTGCCAGAAGAGGTACAGGAGAAGATTGCTGCAATTGATGGCATTACCAGCGTGGACTTAAACTTAACCTTTGATCCTCCCTGGACCAAAGACATGCTTTCTGAAGAAGCCTTGCTTGAACTTGGCTTGTTATAAAACAGCATTAAATTATTGTATAAGCTCTCTTTTGAGGGCTTTATTTTTATCAATCATACAACATATGAAACCACTCCATATTAATTTGATTAAAAAAACACCTGTTAATTATCTGCGATTAATTCTTGGTGTAGTAATGATGGCTGCAACCATATATATTAACTTCTTTTCTGCTATCACCCGCTTTCAGCCTTATCAATTAATAGCACTGTTTTTATTTGGTGTATATTATACCATCATGGGAGCAGGACTCAACCTTGCAAGCCTTATTTTTAAACGATATATAACTATTGACTCTGAAAGTATCGTTATGAAGACAGGTATATTCCAGGCAAAGGCCGAATCAAAATGGAACGATATGTCTGAAATTCAGATCAACATTACAGCCATACGCATCAAACTTAAAGATGGCTCCGACCATCAATTTGAATACCAGCACCTGCACAAGGATACGATTCATAAGCTAAAAACAGCTATTATCCACCAGGCTAAAGAACAGGGTATTATCATTGGATAATGAGCATCATTAGTCAGGCATATCATCAAAAAATAAAAGAGAAAGCTCTTGAGTTGGGTTTTTCCGATGTTGGTTATGCCACCATTGAGCGTTTATCTGAGGATGAATCAAGACTAAAAAAATGGCTGGACAATAATTATCAGGCCGGCATGGGCTACATGAACAACCATTTTGACAAGCGGGTAGACCCGTCCTTATTGGTTGATGGTGCCAAAAGTATTATCTCCGTTTTATTAAACTACAAACCGCAGGAAGAACAACGGGATAAGGAAGCACCAAAACTGGCTCGATATGCCTATGGAAAAGACTATCATTTTGTCATAAAAGATAAGCTTCAGGAGCTATTCAATTTCATTAAAGAAGAAATCTACCCTTCTTTGGAAGGACGGGTTTTTACCGATTCAGCGCCCGTACTTGACCGTGCCTGGGCTGCCAGGGCCGGCTTAGGATGGATAGGCAAGAACACCAACCTTATCCACAAAAAACTAGGAAGCTACACACTTATTGGCGAACTGATCAGCAACCTGGAATTAGAGCCCGACCAAGCCATCAAAGAGGCCTGTGGTGGCTGTCAGCGCTGCATTGATGCCTGCCCTACAAATGCCTTAGTAGCTCCATATCAACTGGATGCCAATAAATGCATTTCCTACCTCACCATCGAGCATCGGGATGAATTACCGGAAGCCATGAAAGGGCAATTTAACAACTGGGCATTTGGCTGTGACATTTGCCAGGA
This sequence comes from Carboxylicivirga agarovorans, assembly GCF_050589845.1. NCBI lineage: Bacteria > Pseudomonadati > Bacteroidota > Bacteroidia > Marinilabiliales > Marinilabiliaceae > Carboxylicivirga > Carboxylicivirga agarovorans. The sequence goes on from NZ_JBNGPA010000001.1 coordinate 407,968, forward strand.
AGCCTGCCCATGGAACTGGAAAGCACGTCCTACCAAAGAAGAATCTTTTACTCCACATCCTGAGCTATTATCCTTAACAAAGGAAGATTGGCACAATATGGATGAGTCATACTTTAAGGAGCTTTTTAGAAAATCAGCCGTTAAGAGAACCAAATATGCAGGCTTGAAACGCAATCTCCGGTTTCTTGATTAAACACATAAAAAAAGCCGGCATATAGCCAGCTCTTTTTATATCGTATAGAAGTTAATTATGCCTTATCAGGATAATAACCTTTAATAATACCTCGCTGCGAGTTACGAACAAATAAAATAATTTCGTCGCGCTCTTTTGAAGCCGGCATCTCTGCCTCTATGCGCTCAATAGCTTCTGAGTTATTCAAACCCATCTGGAACAAATAACGATAGATATTCTGGATATCACGAATTTGCTCATTACTGTAGTTACGACGGCGTAAACCTATTGAATTAACACCTGCATAAGAAATACGCTCGCGACCAGCCTTTACATAAGGAGGAACATCTTTACCAATCAGCGTACCTCCGGCAACCATAACATGGGCACCAATATGAACAAACTGATGAATCGCTGATGTTCCACCAATAATAGCAAAATCATCAATTACAACTTCACCTGCAACCTGTACCGCATTGGCCAAAATAACATTATCTCCAACAATAGCATCGTGAGCTATGTGTGTATAGGCCATTAACAAGCAGTTACTACCTACAACGGTCTTACCTTTTGCCTTAGTACCACGGTTTACTGTTACACACTCACGAATGGTTGTATTATCACCAATTTCAGCTGTGGTTTCTTCACCTGCAAATTTTAAATCCTGCGGAACCGCACCAATTACGGCACCCGGAAATATTTTACAGTTTTTACCAATTCTTGATCCTTCAAGAATTGTAACATTTGATGCAATTGTTGTTCCTTCTTCGATAACAACATTTTTGTCAATCGTTACAAATGGTTCTATAACAACATTGGGAGCAACCTTTGCTTCCGGATGTATATATGCCAATGGTTGTTTCATCTTAATTGTTTTAGTTCTATTTCCTTTCCTTCGTATTCAAGGAATAGCTTATTTGGTGTATATTATTTATTCTTTACTACTGATGCCATAAATTCACCTTCCGAAACGATGGTATCGCCTACAAAAGCTGTTCCCTTCATATTGGCCATCCCCCTGCGGAACTCTGTTAAAAGCTCAAGCTTGAAGATGATCGTATCACCTGGCACAACTTTCTTACGCAATTTCACATTATCGATCTTAAGGAAATAGGTGCTGTACGACCCCGGGTCTTCCAATTGACTTAATATGAAAATCCCACCGGCCTGTGCCATTGCTTCGATCTGAAGAACTGCAGGCATTACCGGCTCATCAGGGAAGTGACCCACGAAAAAAGGCTCATTCATCGTTACATTTTTAATCCCGATAATGTGCTTTTCTCCCAATTCAATGATCTTATCGATCAATAAAAACGGCGGTCGGTGCGGCAATAGTCTTTTAATATCGTTTATGTCACAAACAGGCTCCTTATTAGGATCATAAACAGGCACTTCAGGCTTAAGAGCACGCTTTTTAATTTCCTTACGGATAAGCTTGGCAAACTCAACATTTGCCATATGACCTGGTCGACTTGCAATAATACGACCCTTGATCGGCATTCCACACAATGCAAGGTCACCTATTACATCTAATAATTTATGACGCGCCGGTTCGTTCGGGTAAACCAATTCGATATTATTTAATATACCCGTCGGACGAACTTCAACGCGAGGCTGATTAAATAAGTCAGCCAGTTTATCTAACTCTTCCTGACTTACTTCTTTATCGATAATAATAATGGCATTATCCAGGTCGCCACCTTTGATTAAATTGTTTTTCAAAAGCGGTTCCAGCTCATGCAAAAAGACAAAAGTACGACAGGCAGATACTTCTTTTTCAAAATCATCCAGGCTATCAAGAGTGGCATATTGATTAGATAAAAGAAGAGATTTATCGAAGGAGATCTTAACATCGGCACTAAACTCATCATCAGGCAAAGCCATTATTTTAATGCCACGCTCTTCATCCTCAAACACCATCTTTTCTTTTACAACAAAATACTGGCGCTCTTCATCCTGCTCTTCTATTCCGGCATTTTTAATTGCTTCCACAAAAAACTTGGAACTACCATCTAATATTGGTGCTTCAGGACCATCTACTTCAATCAGGCAGTTATCTATTTTTAAAGCTGTCAGTGCAGCGAGACAATGTTCAATGGTGCTAACTTTTGCTTCTCCTTTTTGAAGAACAGTTCCACGCTGAGTAAAGGCTACATTGTCAGCCAATGCATCAATAACCGGCTGTCCTTCCAGATCAATTCGTTTGAACTTATAACCATGATTAACCGGAGCCGGCATCAAGGTAAAATTAACATTAACTCCTGTGTGTAAACCCGTTCCTTTTAATGTCACAGGTGCTTTTATGGTCTTTTGCTTTTCTGTCATAACTTTGGTCACTCAACAATATGATTTTGTTTCCTGCTTCTTATTTCAAATTATCTATATCACGTTGTAACTGATTAACCTGGCTTTTCAACTCAGGCAAACGTCTGAAAACGGCAGAAGCTTTATAGAACTGTTTTACATCCATAACTGGTGAACCCATCAGTGTTTCACCTTCTTTTTTGATAGTACCTCCAACACCTGCCTGAGCTCCGATCTTTGTTTCGTCGGCGATATTGATGTGACCACCAATACCAACCTGACCGCCAAACATACAGTTTTTACCAATTTTAGCAGAACCGGCAACACCAGTCTGAGCTGCAATAACTGTATTCTCACCAACTTCAACGTTATGGGCTACCTGAATCAGATTATCAAGCTTAACGCCTTTTTGTATAACCGTTGAACCCATTGTCGCACGGTCTATTGTAGTGTTTGCGCCTATTTCTACATGGTCATTTAATATGACGTTACCAATTTGCGCTACTTTCTTATATTCATTTTCAGAATTAGGGGCAAATCCAAAACCATCACTACCAATTACTGCACCGGCATGAATGGTACATGACTTACCTATAACACAGTTTTTGTACACTTTAACTCCTGCATACACAACAGTATCATCGCCAATCTTAACATTATCACCAATGTAAGCCTGTGGGTAAATCTTTACATTATTACCAATAACAACATTATCACCTACATAGGCAAAGGCTCCCACATAGGCAAAGTCACCGATTGTAGCTGACTCTGAAACAAATGAGGGTTGTTCAACGCCTGTTTTCTGAGGCTGACTCTGTTCATACATCTCCAAAAGCTGAGCAAGGGCTTCATATGCATTTGGAACACGTATCAGTGTCGCTTTAATTTCCTTTTCTGCTTCAAAGGAGTCATTAACGATCACCACCTCTGCATTGGTGGTATAGATGTACTGGCTGTATTTTGGATTAGCTAGAAAGGTAAGCGTTTCGGGTTTACCTTCTTCTATTTTAGATACATTTCTAACAATAGCTTCTTCGTTTCCTTCTACCTTGCCATTCAATAATTCGGCAATCTGACCGGCTGTAAACTTCATATGTCTAAACTATGTTTTCTAAAATGACATACGGAACCCATCATTCATACTTCTCAACATCAAGAGAAAACTACAAACGACAAGTTTCATCTAAACAATAATTTGTTAGTCAACTCATTACATCATTTTAAAAAGCAACAATACATTGAATTTTAAGCAGATGATTAATGAGCTAAACGTCAAAAATTTGGTGCAAATCTAGTAAATATATTTACTTTAGAAAAGTGCCTTTACTGTTTGCAACTTATCTTCAATACTCTTCGGATAGCATATATAATGTTTCCTAACTGTTTTCCCTAAAACTGAAAGGTTAAGCATATCCGATGCTTTAGCAATATCTTTTAGTTCATTATTATTAAATAATATCTCAATTTTATCATCTTTTACACTGTAGGCATTATTGGTAATTGTATCGCTGAAAACAAAATACCTCGCGACCTTTGTCGACTTTAAACCAAATACTTCCATTGTTGCTTCCCTGATCACCTTCACCACTTCAGGTTTAATTGGTCGTTCAGAGATTTTAATACGCCAAAGCTTTCGGTTAACAAAGCCCTGGGCGAGCGTTGATAAAATAACATCAGGGTGCTGCGTCCATGTTTTGATCGAGCACATTATATCATCATCATCAAGCATGGTGAAATTTGTTAAAACACTTTCGTTTTTATAAAAATCATCCAACCTGGGCATGTTTTCCATAAAATACAATAAATGGGGCGGGGCAAAAACCTCTTCTCCTTTTGATATCAGCTTGCGGGCTCTTTTTAAGAGGTGAACCAACATCTGTTCGGCAGCCAATGCTGTTTTATGCAGATAGACCTGCCAGTACATTAAACGTCTGGCAACAAGAAATTTCTCAATGGAATAAATACCTTTTGATTCTATCACAAGTTTATCATCGACCACATGAAGCATCTTGATGATTCGGTCAGAACCAATAACACCCTCTGATACACCTGAGAAGAAACTATCACGTTTTAAATAATCAAGTCTGTCCATATCCAGTTGACTCGACACTAACTGATGCAGGAATTTCTTTGGATAAGTATTGTTGAATATTTCTATGGCGATATCCAGTTGCCCATTAAATTCATGGTTTAACTTATGCATCATCATTTGAGAGATGTCTTCATGAGCCACTTCAACAAGTGAATGTTCCAATACGTGACTAAATGGACCATGCCCGATATCATGGAGTAAAATGGCAGCATGAACGGCCTGCGACTCATCTTCTGTAATCTCCAATCCCTTTGCCTGAAGCGTTTCAACCGCAGAGGTCATCAAATGCATTGCCCCCATGGCATGCTGAAAACGGGTATGCATAGCACCTGGGTAAACCAAATGGGTCAGCCCCAATTGCTTAATCCTTCTCAAACGCTGGAAATAAGGATGCTCGATCAGATCATATAGTAAGTCGTAAGGCACTTTAATAAAGCCATGCACAGGGTCATTAACAATCTTTCTTTTATTCACATTCAACAATTTAAATGTCAAGTCAACAATATACAAAATTCCGTTTATTGTAATCTCAAATTAAGTATCAACAAATTAAAATAGTGCCCGATATGTCAAAAATTGCGAATAAAGTATCTCAAGAGCTATTCTCACAATTATCCATTTGGATTAATCTACTATTATTACTATTTTTGCGCTTGATTTACCGAGGGATTGACTTAGGGGACAACGTAGTCCCCTATTTTATTAAACAAAAAACATGATTAAAGAATCTTTAATACAGGGTATAATTGACGAAAAGCTTCAGGAAGATGGAATGTTTCTTGTTGAGCTGGCAGTAAAACCTGGGAATAAGATACTTGTAATAGTGGATCATGATAATGGAGTACCTATCAGCTATTGTATTGAATTGAGTAAATTCATTGAAGCAGGACTTGATCGTGATGAAGAAGATTTTGAATTGGAAGTTGCCTCTGCTGGTATAGGTCAGCCATTTAAGGTTAAGCGACAATACCAGAAAAACATTGGCCGTGATGTGGAAGTATTAACATCTGAAGGTAAAAAATTCAGTGGCAAACTCACCGCTGTTGCCGACGACACATTTAGTGTTGAAATTGAGGAAAAAGTGAAGGTGGAAGGCAAGAAGCGCAAGGAATTGCAGGTGAGAACGGTAAGTTGTAAATTTGACGAAGTAAAACAGGTAAAAGACATTATATCTTTTTAAATATTCCTTAGGATATGGAAAATATTAATCTGATAGATACGTTTTCGGAGTTTAAAGAACTCAAGAATATTGATCGTGCAACCATGATCAGTGTATTGGAAGATTCATTTCGTAGCGTTCTGATCAAACGATTTGGAACGGATGAGAATTTTGACGTCATCATTAATGACGACAAAGGAGACTTTGAAATATGGCGTAACCGCGAGGTGGTGAAAGATGAAGATTTAGAAGATGACAACCTTCAAATTTCTCTGTCGGAAGCCAAAAAAATAGACGATGATTACGAACTGGGTGAAGAAGTAACCGATGAAGTTAAGTTCCTTGACTTTGGTCGTAGAGCAATTTTAAGCCTTCGCCAAAACTTATCAGCTCGTATCCTTGAATTGGAAAAAGACAATATTTACCATGCATACAAAGATCGCGTGGGTGATATTGTAACAGGTGAAGTTTACCAGATATGGAAACGCGAAATCCTGATTATTGATGATGAAGGTAATGAACTTATTTTGCCAAAAGCAGAGCAAATTCCTTCAGACTTTTTCCGTAAAGGTGATAATGTTCGTGCGGTTGTTGTTAAGGTTGAAATCCGCAACAACAATCCTTTAATTATTCTGTCACGTACCTCTCCGGTATTCCTTGAGCGTTTGTTCGAACTTGAGGTGCCTGAGATTTTCGACGGACTAATTACTATTAAAAAGATCGTTCGCGTACCAGGTGAAAGAGCTAAAGTAGCTGTTGAGTCTTACGATGAGCGCATTGATCCTGTTGGAGCTTGTGTGGGTATGAAAGGTTCGCGTATCCATGGGATAGTTCGTGAGTTAAGAAATGAAAACATTGACGTAATTAACTACACAAGCAACACACAACTATTTATTCAACGTGCATTAAACCCGGCCAAAATCACCAACATCAAGATCCTTGAAGAAGAAGGAAGAGCTGAAGTTTACCTTCGTCCTGAAGAGGTGTCGCTTGCCATTGGTAAGGGTGGTCTTAACATCCGTCTAGCCGGTCAGCTAACAGGTTATGAACTGGATGTATACCGTGAGGCTGAAGAAGATGAAGAAGATGTGAAGTTGGATGAATTTGCTGATGAAATTGAAAGCTGGGTATTGGATGAGCTTAAAGCCATTGGTTGTGACACAGCCAAATCGGTATTGGACCTATCTAATGAAGACCTGGTTAAGAGAACTGATTTAGAAGAGGAAACAATTCAGGAAGTTAGGGATATATTAAGCGCTGAATTTGAATAATTCGCTATATTTGCCCGCAAGAATTGAATCCAAAAAAAGAAAAATTATAAGAAGAGTCCTGTTATATGGCAGTTGGAAAAAGACTTAGTAAAGTAGCACGAGAGTTCAATGTTGGACACCACACCATTGTGGAGTTCCTGCAGAAGAAAGGTTTCAAGGTAGAAACCAATCCGAATACAAAAATCTCGGAAGAGATGTATTCTCTTCTGTCACAAGAATATCGTGGCGATTCACATGTTAAAAAAGAGTCGGAAAAACTGGCTAAATTAAAGGAGAAATCGAAGAAAGAGTCGATTTCACTTTCTGATATCAGAGATGATATTGAGCCAGCTAAAGAAAAAGAAAAACCGGCTGAAAAACCGGCTGCCAAGGATGAATCCGGACCTAAAGTAGTTGGTAAAGTTGACTTAGACGCTTTAAAGCCTAAGAAAAAAGAGACTCCAGCCCCTGCTCCAAAGCCGGAAGCTAAAGCTGAAGAAGCACCTAAAAAGGATGCGCCTAAGGAGGAAGCTCCCAAGCAGGAAGCACCTAAAAAGGTTGAAAAGCCTGTGGAGAAAAAGGTGGAGAAGAAACCTGTTAAAAAGCCGGAACATATTCCTACTAAAGTAGAACCAGCTGAAGAAATGAAGGTGGTTGGTAAAATCGACCTGAACCCAAAATCAGGTAAACCAGCTGAAAAACCTCAGAAAGAAAAAGCACAGCCAAAACCGGAAGTGAAGAAAGAAACACCAGCTCCCAAACCTGCAGCAGAAGTTAAACCAAAGCCTGTTGCAGATGCTAAACCAGCCGAAAAAGCTACTGATAAGCAAGAAGAAAAGCCTGCTGAAGAAGATACTTTCAGGGCAACTCAGGTAAAAAAATTATCTGGTCCAACAGTGATCGGTAAAATTGAATTACCTAAAACACCTGCTAAATCAGATAATAAATCAGCGGCTGATAAAAACGCCAACAAGAAGCGCAAGCGTAAGCGCATCAAAAAAGATAAAGAGAAGGTTGACATTAACCAGAAGCAACAGCAGCAAGGTGGCGAAAACAAACAACAAGGTGGTGGAGGTCAAAGAAATGACAATCGCCCACAAAGACAACGTCCCGCACGCGTTAAGAAGCGTCCTGTAAAAGCCGAGGTTAACGAGGAAGATGTACAAAAGCAAATTAAGGATACTTTAGCACGCTTAACTTCTAAAGGTAAAAGCAAAGGTGCTAAACACCGTCGTGAAAAACGTGAAATGCAGTCTCAGCGTCAACAAGCTGAGATGGAGCAAGCAGACAAGGAAAAGTCAATATTGAAAGTTACTGAGTTTGTAACTGCAAACGAATTGGCTAACATGATGGAAGTACAGGTGAACCAAATTATTGCAACCTGTATGAGCTTAGGTATGTTCGTTTCCATCAACCAGCGTTTGGATGCTGAAACATTGGCACTGGTCGCAGAAGAATTTGGTTATACCATTGAATTCGTAAGTGCTGAAGTTGTAGAATCCATTATTGAAGAGGAGGACAAAGAGGAAGATTTACAAGATCGACCTCCAATTGTTACTGTAATGGGTCACGTTGACCACGGTAAAACGTCTTTACTTGACCACATCCGTCAGGCTAACGTTATTGCCGGTGAGGCAGGTGGTATCACACAGCACATTGGCGCATACAGTGTAACACGTGAAGATGGTCGTCAAATTACATTCCTTGATACACCGGGTCACGAAGCCTTTACAGCTATGCGTGCAAGGGGTGCCCAGGTAACCGATATCGCAATTATTATTGTTGCGGCTGATGACAATGTCATGCCTCAGACTGTGGAAGCAATTAACCATGCCGCTGCAGCAGGTGTACCTATTGTGTTTGCCATTAACAAAATTGACAAACCGGGTGCCAACCCAGATCGAATTAAAGAAGAGCTGGCTAACATGAACTACCTTGTTGAAGACTGGGGTGGTAAATATCAGTGCCAGGAGATTTCAGCCAAGAATGGTGTTAACATCGATGAACTGCTTGAAAAAGTACTTCTTGAAGCCGACCTTCTTGAGTTGAAAGCGAATCCAAATAAACGTGCAGTTGGTTCTGTAATTGAATCATCATTAGATAAAGGACGTGGTTATGTAACCACATTGCTTGTTCAGAGCGGAACAATGCGTGTTGGTGATATGATGTTGTCTGGTTCACACTTTGGTCACGTTAAAGCGATGTTTAACGAGCGTAACCAGAAGGTTGATGAAGTAGGTCCGTCAGAACCGGCGTTAGTACTTGGTTTAAACGGTGCACCTCAGGCCGGTGAGCGTTTTAATATCATGGAAGACGAACGCGAAGCAAAAGATATTGCAACCAAGCGTGAGCAATTACAGCGTGAGCAGGGAATGAGAACCAAGAAGCACATTACACTTGATGAAATTGGTCGTCGTATCGCCATTGGTAACTTCCAGGAGTTGAATGTTATCGTGAAAGGTGACGTGGATGGTTCTATCGAGGCTCTTTCAGACTCGTTGATCAAACTTTCTACTGAAGAAATTCAGGTGAACGTCATTCACAAAGCTGTAGGTCAGATCTCAGAATCAGATATCATGTTAGCGACTGCATCAAACGCGATCGTAATTGGTTTCCAGGTACGTCCGTCTATGGCAGCCCGACGCATTGCTGAGAAAGAAGAGATCGACATCCGCCTTTACTCTATCATCTACGATGCTATTGAGGAATTGAAATCGGCAATGGAAGGTATGTTATCACCTGAAATTAAAGAGGAAATTACCGCTACCATCGAAATTCGCGAGACCTTCAAGATCACGAAGGTTGGTACAATTGCCGGATGTATGGTGAAAGAAGGAAAGATCAAGCGTACCAATAAAGTCCGATTGATTCGCGAAGGAATTGTGGTTTACACAGGTGAACTGGGTTCTCTGAAACGCTTTAAAGACGATGTAAAAGAAGTAGCTGCAGGTTACGAATGTGGATTGAACATTGAAAAATACAACGACATTAAAGTTGGTGATATTGTTGAAGCTTACGAAGAAGTTGAAGTAAGCCGTAAATTATAAAACAGTTATAAGTCATATACAAAAAATGGTCATCCAATCGGATGACCATTTTTGTTTTATGATCCTTAAGTTGAAAACTATATTAAACCAGACTTAAGCAGGTTTTCCAAATCCTCGGGTGTATCTATACCATGCGACTCCTCAATCGTTTCCTCTACCCTTATGGAGTACCCGTTTTCAAGCCAGCGCAACTGCTCTAAGGACTCTGCTCCTTCCAGCTCCCCTATTGCCAGTTTAGTTATTTCAAACAGTACATCGGCCCTGTAACCATACAAACCAACATGGTTGAAGTACTGATGCTTTTCATGCCAGACACTTTCATCCTCTCCTCTTAAATAAGGAATGGGCGAACGACTAAAATACAAGGCTCGCTTATCCTTGCTTAAAACAACTTTGGGTTTGTTGGGATTAAATAAGTCTGCCGACTGAGCAACCGGCTTCACCAAAGTGGCCAGTTCAGTTGTTTCATCATCAAAACAACCAGCTACTGACGCAATCTGTTTAGGGCTGATAAAAGGTTCATCACCCTGTATATTGATCACGGCATAAAAATCACGCTGCTCAAGCTCTTTAATCTTGCTCAAGGCTTCAGCACAGCGGTCTGTCCCGCTCTGGTGATCCACTGAAGTCATCACTACTTTGCCACCGAACCCGGCAACTGCTTTCTCAATTCGTTCATCATCCGTTGCTACATATACACAATCCAATTCTTTGCAGGCTTGTTCGTATACACGCTGTACCATTAGCTTCCCGCCAATATCGGCCAATGGCTTTCCCGGAAAACGCGTGGAAGCATACCTGGCCGGAATAATTCCTAGTATCTGTTTTGTCATCACCTTCATTTTTTGCTAACACAAATGTATCAAGTTATGCCAACTATACATTTATCACGACCCTTTATTTTTTACCTCACTGAACCAAATATCATGTGTCATCATAAAGAAGAAATACAACTCCTTAAACCCATTTTTAACAAAATTTGTTGGCTTACATATAAATGAATAGCTACAGAATTGTAACTTTGTCAGGTTTTCTGCAATTTTAGCAGGCTTATTTGATGATAGCAGAAGGGAATGGATTTACAACAGATCAAACAACGATTCGGAATAATTGGTAATTCTTTTGGACTTAACCGCGCCATTGATGTTGCGGTACAGGTAGCTCCAACTGATCTATCGGTTTTAATAACAGGTGAAAGTGGAACAGGTAAAGAGGTGATGCCACAAATCATCCATCAATCGAGTGCCCGTAAGCACGGCTCTTATATTGCTGTTAACTGCGGGGCTATTCCTGAAGGAACGATTGACTCTGAACTATTTGGCCATGAAAAAGGAGCTTTTACCGGTGCACTATCCGACCGCAAGGGCTATTTTGAAGAAGCCAATGGCGGTACTATTTTTCTGGATGAGATTGGTGAACTTCCTCTTAACACGCAGGTGAGACTGCTACGCGTATTGGAAGCCGGTGAATTTATAAAGGTGGGCTCATCAAAGGTACTTAAAACAGATGTTCGTGTGGTGGCTGCCACCAATGTTAAAATGGAACAAGCCATAAAAGAAGGCAAATTTCGTGAAGATTTGTATTACCGCCTGAATAGCGTACCTATCTCAATTCCCCCATTACGAGAAAGAGCAGATGACATTTATTTGTTATTCAGAAAATTTGCCAATGATTTTGCCACACGTTATCGCATGCCTGCAATCCGTTTAACCAACGATGCGAAGGAGTTGCTTTTGCGCTATCGCTGGCCGGGAAACATTCGCCAATTGAAAAATATCACCGAACAAATATCCGTTATTGAACAACAACGTGAAATTAACGGGGAAACCATTACGAAATATCTGCCATACCACTCAGGAGATAATTTACCGGCCATCATTACCGATCATAAAAAGGAAGAATCGGACTTCAGTAACGAGCGTGAAATTTTATACAAGGTGTTGTTCGATATGAAGAATGACATGAATGATTTAAAGAAGCTGGTACTGGACCTGATGGAGAATGATGGTGTTAATGCCCAGGGCGAGCATGCTCATATCATTCAAAAACTTTATCAGAGTGAAGATGGGGACTTTGTGCCTGATAACAACAGGCAGCCTGTCACCTATCAACAACCCGTTCATGAAGAGCACCATGAATCTATTCAGGATACGGAAGAGTTTGTTGAAGAATCACTTTCATTGGCTGATAAGGAAATTGAATTAATAAAAAAAGCGCTTGATAAATACAATGGCCGCCGCAAACAGGCTGCTGTAGAATTAGGAATTTCTGAGCGTACCTTATATCGTAAAATTAAAGAATATCAGATAGAACGATGAATAAATTAATTATCATAGCAAGCGTATGTCTGTCATTAATTGTGAGTGCATGCTCCATTAATATGACGATGAGCGGTGCTTCCATTCCGGAAAATATTAACACCTTTTCGGTGCAATATTTCGACAACCGCGCTCCATTGATCAACCCGGTTTTAAGTCAAAACTTCACAGAAGGATTAAAGGACCGTATATCAAATGAATCGCGTCTAAACCTGGTTAACGGAACGGGAGATGTTGACTTCTCAGGGGAAATAACCGGTTATAGTGTTCGCCCAATGGCTATTCAGGCCGACGCTGTATCGGCTGAAACACGTTTAAGCATGACCATAAAGGTGCGTTATAAAAATTATAAAGATCCTAAACTTAACTGGGAAAGTTCATTCTCGGCATTTCGCGATTTTGAATCATCACAGAATATCAATGCCATTGAAAATGAATTAACATCTGAGATGATCGAAGAGATCACAGAGAATATTTTCAACAAAGCATTTGCCGATTGGTAGAATAGTATTGTCTTTGATTTTATGAAGAAAACAGAGTTTTTTGATCTAGTAGCTGAACCGGCATTACTCAATGAGGAATCATTACCTGCATTGAATGAAATCGTTGAGGAATTCCCTTGGTTTCAGACAGGACGCATGCTATTGATCAAGAACCTTCATACAATTGAACATCTGCGTTTTAACGGAGAGCTTAAGCATTCGGCTGCATTTATTGCAGACAGAAAACGACTTTTTGAGCTTATTCACAACCACCCTGTTCCTTCTGTTGAAGAGAAAAATGAAGTCGAGCCGGTTCAGGAGACCATTGAAGAACAGCAGGTAGAAAAAAGAGCAGAAAGCAAGAGTTCATCTGTTGGTATTACAACGAAAGTAAGTTCTATCGCTGACTATTTTCAGGCAGATGATGTTTATGAGACAGTCGATGGTGGTCAGATTGATTTCTCTGTCATGTCTGATGACAAAACTGAAAAGGAAGAAGCATCATCAATGGTGATGCCCAGTGTTGACTTTTTGGGTTATGAGTCATCTGAATTTGTTGGATATGAGTTGAAAGAAAGCATTGATCCGGATGAGAAAAAGGACGAAAGCCATTCATTCTCCGACTGGTTAACCATGCTTCGACATGCGCCGGTGCAATCAGAAGAAAAACCTGTCAAGAAAAAATCACAACAAATTATTGACAATTTCCTGCAGATCGAATCACCCAAAATCAAGCCAACACCTAACAAGCAGGAGTCGAAAGCCAAGGCGAATAGCGCATTTGACGAAGATTCAGACAGCAACTCTGATGATTTAATGTCAGAAACTTTAGCTGATATCTACATTAAGCAAAAGCACTATGATAAAGCAATTGGGATATATGAAAAGCTAGGTTTGAAATATCCCGAAAAAAATGCTTACTTTGCACGTCGAATTAGCGACTTAGAAAAATTAACAAATTAAATAATTGAGCGAGATATGTATACTTTTGTTTCGATATTAGTAATCTTAGTAAGTATCTTTTTAATCCTTATTGTTTTGGTTCAGAACTCTAAGGGAGGTGGTTTAGCATCAAACTTCTCATCACAAAACCAGGTGATGGGTGTTCGTAAAACAACTGATTTCCTTGAAAAAGCAACCTGGACTATGGCTGCTGCCTTATTAGTATTATCATTTGTAGCTGTAATGGTACTACCAAAAGGTCAGATGACTGGTGCTGAAATTGATGAGAAATTAAACACTTTACCATCACAGCAGCAGGAAGTACCGGCATTCCCAACTCCTGCACAAGGTGAAGAAACTACAGAAGAAGCTCCTGCACAAGACGCAGAGTAATCATTAAGATTCTGAAAATATTAGAGAGGAAATCCAATCGGGTTTCCTCTTTTTCGTTTAATAACATTCCAATTCTTCAGATGATTCTTAACAATCATTGTTAAGCATCCGATGAGTAAAAACTACAGGCGGATTGTATCCCTGCGGAATTGTTTTCTTCCAAGCTGTAAATAGCAGACTGCAGGTCTGCCATATCATAGCCCGGGGTAACAACAATTGTTCTTCGCGCACTTCTGAACCATGCACCGGAATAGTAAATACGGGGTTGTGTGGTCAATAGGCAGTTCGACGATTCCACAATTTGACAAAACAATTTATCATTACGATCCATTCACAAATAGTTTAGTTGCTTATTCATTTGTGTAATTTGAGCAATTTGTAGTTGCATAAACAATGTCTATATGACATTTAACAATAATCCACCTGGCTTAGTCTCAAAATTCTGAAATTTACATTTTTACCCTAAAAACTTTCTTCGGTAAACAATAAAGGCTTCTTCGGTAATTCCTTGGGGCTTCTTCGGTATTTCTTCGGAACCGCTTCGGATCAACCTCGCTGCCAGCGAGGTTGATCCCGAAGAAGGCCCCTGATTGGTACAAAACAGGCTCCTTTTTGAATGGGACTAGCCAGGAGGCGAATTTGATATTATTTTGATAAATAGCAACTATCCGTTATCTCCTGTATTCCATAAATCAAACGATTTTTATCACACCCACGCAATAGAGTTGGATGCCGATATATCAGCTAAAAGTATTTACCGATGATATTAGTGCCCATGCATCAAACGAAATCTTGTAATCAGAGATTTCTCATTAGAATAAATGTATTGGTATCCCGATAACCCTATTCATAAATCAGCGATACATGACAGCCCGGATTGATCAATCTGCAATTTTGACCATGTGTCATCCCTACGCTTGTCAGTTATCTGCAAAAAAGTCAGTGAATCTTATAAAAATATGTCATAAATTGCTTTGGCATACTTTGTGAGAAAAAAGCAATCGTAAAAATCAAAAACAACATTAAAAATTAACAGATATGTCAGAATTAAAAGGAAGAATCTTAGCCGGTAAGATTTTGGTTAAGCCTCAGGCAGCTGAAACAACAACAGCAAGCGGAATTATCATTCCTGATTCAGCCAAAGAAAAACCACTTCAGGGTGAAGTTGTATTGGTTGGTGATGCCAAGAAAGACGAAGCTATGGAAGTTAAAATTGGTGATAAGGTATTGTATGGCAAATACGGAGGTACTGAAATATCAATTGAAGGCGAAGACTACTTGTTGATTTCACAATCTGATGTATTATACATCCTTTAATAAATAAGCCTGGTTGAGTAGCGATATACAACATCTGACTACCACCAATCCGCGATAGCTATCGCGACTTACAAACTATTAATAAAAACAAAAATGGCTAAAGAAATAAAATTCAATATTGAAGCTCGCGACCTTCTGAAAGAAGGTGTTGACGCGTTGGCTGATGCAGTGAAAGTTACATTGGGACCAAAAGGTCGCAACGTAGTAATCGATCGTAAATTTGGTGCTCCATCTATCACTAAAGATGGTGTATCGGTAGCTAAAGAAGTTGAGTTATCTGATCCTTATGCTAACATGGGTGCTCAAATGGTAAAAGAAGTAGCTTCTAAAACCGGTGATGATGCTGGTGATGGTACTACTACTGCTACTGTTTTAGCTCAGTCAATTATCAATGTTGGTTTGAAAAACGTAACAGCTGGTGCTAACCCAATGGAATTAAAAAGGGGTATTGATAAAGCTGTTGCTGCTATTGTTGCCAACATCAAGTCACAGGCCCAGGTAGTTGGTGAACACAGCGAAAAAATTGAGCAGGTTGCTACTATCTCAGCTAACAACGACAACGAAATTGGTAAGTTGATCGCAGAGGCGATGGAAAAAGTTAGCAAAGAAGGTGTTATCACTGTTGAAGAAGCAAAAGGTACTGAAACTACTGTTGAAGTGGTTGAAGGTATGCAGTTTGACCGTGGTTATATTTCTCCATACTTTGTTACTAACACTGACAAGATGGAAGCTGACCTTGAGAATCCATTCATCCTGATCCACGACAAGAAGATTTCTACAATGAAAGATCTTCTTCCTGTTCTTGAGCAAACAGCACAGAGTGGTCGTCCGTTAATGATCATCGCTGAAGATGTGGATGGTGAAGCATTAGCGACTTTGGTTGTTAACCGTTTACGTGGTTCATTAAAAGTAGCAGCGGTTAAAGCTCCTGGTTTTGGTGATCGTCGTAAAGAAATGTTGCAGGATCTTGCCGTACTAACTGGTGGTACTGTTATCTCAGAAGAGACCGGCTTAAAATTGGAAGCTGCAACAATTGACATGTTAGGTCAGGCTGAAAAAGTAACTATCGATAAAGAAAATACAACTGTTGTTAACGGTGCTGGTGAAAAAGAGGCTATTGATGCTCGTGCTAACCAGATCAAAGCTCAGATCGCTAATACAACGTCTGACTATGACCGTGAGAAATTACAGGAGCGTTTAGCTAAGATCGCCGGTGGTGTTGCTGTACTATATGTTGGTGCTGCTTCTGAAGTGGAAATGAAAGAGAAAAAAGACCGTGTTGATGATGCTCTTAGTGCTACCCGCGCTGCTGTTGAAGAAGGTATCGTTGCAGGTGGTGGTGTTACTTACATCCGCTCTATTGCTGCTTTAGCTGATATTACAGGAGAAACTGAAGATGAGCAGACTGGTATCGAGATCATCAAACGTGCTATTGAAGAGCCATTACGCCAGATTGTATTCAATGCTGGTAAAGAAGGTGCAGTAGTAGTACAGAAAGTTGCTGAAGGTGAAGGTGACTTTGGTTACAACGCTCGTTTTGACCGTTACGAAAACTTATTGGAAAGCGGTGTTATCGACCCTGCTAAAGTAACTCGTATCGCTCTCGAGAATGCTGCTTCTATAGCAGGTATGTTCTTAACTACCGAGTGTGTATTGGTTGAAGAAAAAGAAGAGGCTGCTGCAATGCCTCCAATGGGTGGCGCTCCGGGAATGGGTGGCGGCATGCCAGGTATGATGTAAGAATCATCTCAAACAAAATATGGAAGAAGGGAAGTCAAATGACTTCCCTTTTTTTGTATGCTGAGTACGAATCATTAAACAGGTATTAAGGAGGATATCCAAAATGAAGGATATTGCTCGCAAAGAACGCAAATGAAAAAAAACGCAAAGCACGAAAAGTGTTGAAAAATCACATCATATACTTTGTTATCTTGGCGTAATTCTTAGCGGCCTTAGCGTGAAACTTAAAATTCGGACAGCCTCGTTTATTTGGTTGCCATATCATCAAGCAATAGAATTTCGCCTTCCGAGATCAACTGGGTATTCCCAACTTTAAGACTGTGCAAAGGCGCATGAACGCCCATTGAAAACTGGGTACTGACATTACCACCTGCCCATGTATTATCACCAATGAAAAAGGTTAACATACCAGCCATTTCCCAAGATGCATAATGACTGCCACTGGTGTATTTCTGATCACGGTTAATACCGATATCAACAATCGATAAACAGTTTTTGTCTTTGGGATTGGAATCTAAAGCCTCCTTTAGTTTTTCAACATTACCATTGGCCGACAGATCAGTTAAAACGCCTTTTTCAAAGGTCATTTTTAAATCTGTAATTATCTCGCCGTTATATGTGAAATGCGGTATCACTAAGATGCCATTGGCCGATTCCGGATCAACACATGTATAGACTTCACCGGCCGGCAACCATGCTGAAGTTGGTCCGCCATCGTTGTTTAGCTTTGTGCAATTGCCGCAATTGGTACGCACATCGGTACCGGCAAGCTTGAAACTCAGTGACGTTCCTTCTTTACTTGAAACGGCCACTGTAATACCAGGTTTTAAATATGTTTTCAACACATCGCTGTCGATACGCATCATCTCATAGTCTGTATCAATGGCACTCCAGAAATTATTGAGCATGACAGAATATTCCATTCCTACCAGTTTAGCGTATGATTCACTTGGAATACCACCTGTCTGTCCAATTGATACCGATCTGTACTTGGCTGTATTGAGGGCATCCCGCAATGCCATGTTACTCATTCTTAATGCTTTTAACTTTTCTTCAGGCACATCACTGAATAAACCGGGTTGCTGCACTGAGCCTGTTGAAATATAGCAATCAACAACTCTTGCCTGGAATAAAGGATAAGGGTTTACCATGGACAGGTATTCAACTGGCGTTTCCATTATGGCCCGTTTGTTTGCTGATGGCAGGTTTAACTGAATGGAATAATGACCTCCTGCTTTTGATATTTCAACCACCAGGGCTTCGAGTAGTTCCAGTTCGGCCGGTGTCCCTGATACCACAACCATCTCACCTGGCTTAACATCCAGTGACTGATTAACGACCTTATTGGCAATCGATTGATAATTGGGTTTTTCCTGGGCAATGACTGCTATGCTAATACAAGCCACTACCAAAACAAGCAGTTTTTTCATGATAACTAAATTTTGATGATAAGAAAACCGTTGAAAAGAGTACCAGGGCAATAATGAGACTTTGTACAGCAATTAAAAAAGTAATAAAAAAGAATATATGAGCTGCATCAACAGAACCAACAGCCCAAAATTACTTCATAAACCACCTGATGGCAAGTCGTATAAACAAAGACTAGCATTGTGTCATTAATAATATGCTCAGCTGCCAACATCACTGCGTTTATCTTAATCACCTATGGTCAGATTTTAATTAATTGAGTATCTTTGCAGTCCTTGTCAACCGATTGATAAGTTAATTGATTGAAAGTAATTGTAGATGAAGAATATACGTAATTTTTGCATTATTGCTCATATCGACCATGGAAAGAGCACCCTGGCTGACCGCTTGTTAGAATACACCAAAACAGTTTCTGACAAAGACTTACAAGCCCAGGTACTGGATGATATGGATCTGGAGCGCGAGCGTGGAATTACCATCAAGAGTCACGCCATCCAGATGGATTATGAGTTTGAGGGTGAAAAATATGTTTTGAACCTGATTGATACACCGGGACACGTTGACTTTTCATATGAAGTATCTCGTTCTATTGCAGCTTGTGAAGGTGCACTTTTAATTGTTGATGCCACACAGGGTATTCAGGCTCAAACAATCTCCAATCTATACCAGGCCATAGAAAATGACTTGACCATTATTCCGGTATTGAATAAAATGGACTTGCCCAATGCCATGCCTGAAGAAGTGGAAGACCAGATTATTGACCTGATTGGTTGTGACAGAGAAGAAATCATCCGCGCCAGTGGTAAAACAGGTGAAGGCGTTGATGATATAATTGCTGCGCTTATCGATAGAGTTCCGGCTCCTGAAGGTGATAAAGACGCCCCACTGCAGTGTCTGATCTTCGACTCGGTTTTTAATTCGTTCCGTGGCATCATTGCTTATTTTAAAGTTGTAAATGGCAGCATTAAGAAAGGCGATCATGTTAAGTTTTTCAATACTGCAAAAGAATACTATGCCGATGAAGTAGGTGTTCTTCGCTTGGATATGGAGCCCCGCAAAGAGCTGAAAACAGGTGATGTGGGATACATTATTTCGGGTATCAAAACCAGTAAAGAGGTAAAAGTCGGTGATACCATCACCCATGTAAAAGGTGGTTGTAAAGAAGCGATTGGTGGTTTTGAGGAAGTAAAACCAATGGTATTCGCCGGTGTATACCCTATTGATGCTGAAGATTATGAAGATCTTCGTGCAGCAATGGAAAAACTGCAGTTGAACGATGCCTCTTTAACCTACGAACCTGAATCATCTGCTGCACTCGGATTTGGTTTCCGATGCGGATTCCTGGGTTTGTTGCACATGGAAATTATTCAGGAGCGTTTGGATCGTGAATTTGATATGGCGGTTATTACGACCGTTCCTAACGTGCCATATGTGGCTCATACCAAAAAAGGCGAGACCATTGATGTGCATACACCATCGGAATTACCTGAACCAACTGTTTTAGATGTGGTTGAAGAGCCATACATCAGAGCGTCGGTCATTACCAAGTCCGAATACATTGGTCAGATCATGACACTTTGCCTGGGTAAACGCGGTACATTAATGAAGCAGCACTACCTGACTGCCGACCGTGTTGATCTGGAGTTTGAACTGCCCCTGGCCGAGATCGTATTTGACTTCTACGATAAGCTAAAGAGTATCTCTAAAGGATACGCGTCGTTTGACTACCATCCGATTGAATTCAGAGCAGCCAAGCTGGTACGCCTTGATATTCTACTGAATGGTGAAAGTGTGGATGCCCTATCATCACTCATCCACTTTGATAATGCGCAAACATTTGGTCGTCGCATGTGTGAAAAGCTGAAAGAGCTGATACCACGTCAGCAGTTCGACATTGCGATTCAGGCGGCTGTGGGAGCAAAAGTCATTGCCCGCGAAACAGTAAAAGCTGTTCGTAAAGATGTAACAGCCAAGTGTTACGGTGGTGATATATCACGTAAACGTAAGTTATTGGAGAAACAGAAAAAAGGTAAGAAGCGTATGAAGCAGGTAGGTAATGTGGAAGTGCCACAAAAAGCCTTCTTAGCGGTTCTTAAACTCGACTAATATAGAATTGATCCCTGTTGGGATGTGGAAATAACCCGGCCCGTCAGACTTTTGTTTGTCGGGCTTTTTTTCTGCCTATTCATTTTTGTCTCACCTCCACCGGTCCGCATCAATATCATTAAGTTAAGGCCGAATAGAAAAAAAAGCGGATGTTATTTCTAACACCCGCTTAAACAATTAACTAATCAAGTACTTACACCAAAGATAATATCAAACACCTGGTATCAGGCATTCGACAGAACCATTGGTATTATTGGCATGTTCTTTTGGCCGGTCCGATCATGTTTTCCGGCTTTAATATTTCTTTTAACTGATCTTCAGAAAGGATACCTTCTTCCAACACGATCTCGTATACACCTTTTCCTGTTTTTAAGGCCTCTTTGGCTATGCGAGTGCTGTTTTTGTACCCAATGTGCGGGTTAAGAGCCGTAACAATACCAATGCTCTTTAAAACCATGTTTTCACATATATCTTCGTTGGCAGTAATACCATCAATACACTTGATGCGGAGGGTATCCATACCGCGCATTAAAAACTGCATTGATTCAAGGATACTGTGGCACAATACCGGCTCCATTACATTTAACTGTAACTGTCCTGCTTCAGCGGCAAACGTCACTGTTAAGTCGTTTCCAATTACCTTAAAGCAAATCTGGTTCATTACTTCAGGGATTACCGGATTGACCTTACCAGGCATAATGGATGAACCTGGCTGCATAGCAGGCAGATTGATCTCATT
Source organism: Carboxylicivirga agarovorans (assembly GCF_050589845.1). Classification (NCBI taxonomy): domain Bacteria; kingdom Pseudomonadati; phylum Bacteroidota; class Bacteroidia; order Marinilabiliales; family Marinilabiliaceae; genus Carboxylicivirga; species Carboxylicivirga agarovorans. The sequence continues at coordinate 429,457 of NZ_JBNGPA010000001.1, forward strand.
GAAACCTGCACGCGGTCCTGATGATAAGATACGAAGGTCGTTACATATCTTCGAGATCTTAACAGCCATGCGCTTTAAGGCCGATGAATAGATGACATATGAACCTGTATCGGGAGTTGCTTCAACCAGGTCGCTTGCCAATACAATAGGATAACCGGTAATATCGTTCAGGTGTCTCACACAGGCTTCTGAATAACCTTCTACCGAGTTAATACCTGTACCAATGGCCGTTGCACCCATGTTCACTTCGCGAAACAGGTTAGCATTTTGTGTCAGGCGCTCAATCTCTTCTGTTAATGTAATGGCAAAAGCACAGAACTCCTGTCCCAATGTCATAGGCACAGCATCCTGCAGCTGTGTGCGTCCCATCTTTATAATGTCGGCAAACTCATTACCTTTCTTCTTAAAGGCCTCTACCAATTGCTGGAGGTGCTCAATCAGGATGTAGTTCATCCTTATTAACGACAGCTTGATAGCTGTTGGGTAAGCATCATTGGTTGATTGAGATAAATTAACAATATCATTGGGTGAACAATACTCATACTGACCTTTTTCGTAGCCCATCAGTTCCAGAGCGCGATTGGCAATCACCTCATTGGCATTCATATTGGTACTTGTACCTGCACCACCCTGAATCATGTCAATGGGAAATTCATTGTCAAACTTACCATCCATGACCTCTTTACAGGCCTGGACCACAGCATTTTTTACTTTATCCTCAACCAAACCCATATCGTGGTTGGCTTTAATAGCCGCCATTTTAACGACTCCCAGAGCCCATATAAAATGACGATATTGGCTCAAACGAGCAGTAGATATATTAAAATTTTCAACCGCACGTTGTGTTTGTACACCATAATATGCATTAACGGGTACTTGCAATTCTCCAATTAAATCGCTTTCAATACGTGTTGCCATAATTCATGTTTTTTAGTTATGTGAATGCAAATGTTGATGTTTTAAAAATTCAAAAACATGTCATTCGTCATCTAAAAAAATGGGGCTGTACATGCCTGAAATCAGTTTATCAGCACGTATGCCCCTCTTTGGGAAAAGTCATTTAATAATCATTGCGATTTTTGTTGAACAATGATTCAAATCTGAACATCTAATTACAATTTGTAAGTTGAGATTTTTTGCGCATTTAAAGGAATTTAACCCTTTTTATGCCGCACAACATCCGCCATTGCTTACACATCACTTTAACCACCTTCAACATTCATAAATCATCAATCATAATTTATCAATCATATAAGCTTTACAATTGAGATAGATGAAATAAAAAAGGTATCTGTAACAGGTTAAAAACCGTGCTACAGATACCTTTTATACGTTCAGGCAACTATGCTTAGTTAACTTTTTTAGAGTACCATTGGTATGTTGTCACAAAGTGAGAACCATTACCTACCTGACCAAACTTGGTGATCTGGTCCTGAATGGAAGCTTCAATGTTCTCTGTATTGTTTGAACGTTCCTTCTCAGGGTAATTAATGCGGCGGGGTCTCCAGCCTTCGGTATCACCACCATTGTGGAATGGTTGTTCGCTGTATGTGCTTGTAGGAACTACCTGTCCAAGAACCAGCTTGTCAATCTCAACATCAGCTGCATCATAAACCGGCATATCCATTTTTTCTGTTCCCGGATATGAACGACCGGTTGACGGATATCCTGGCTGAAGCTCAACATTGGTTCTGTTCCAGATAGCAAAGGCCTCGTAACCACCTTGAGCTGTCATGCATGACTTCCAGCGCTCTCTCCATATTGTCTGGTAATCGATTGTTCCTGACAAAATAGTTGCAATATAATCGGCTGATAGAGCATCATATGAAATTTGTTCGCCTTCGGTAGCCGATTGCTTGGCCATGTATTCACTTACTGATGGTGCCTCAAAATAGGTCGGATACTTTTCTAATGACAACTCAATAGCCTGCTGAAGGTTGGCATTAACCGTGTTAGGTACGGACCATCCACGTAAAGCCGCCTCGGCCAAAATATAGTAGGTCTCGTCTCCGGCAAATAAGAATATTGGAGCATCGCGTTTACCCAGTGTTTCAGGGTTTACAACAGCCATTGTATGAAACTGGTTGTAGCGTGCCGACATATCTTCATTGATAAAGTAGTTACCAAAAACACGCTCTTCATCGCCATTTTCATTTTTAGTGACCATTAAACCGCGAATAGAATAGGATTCTGTTCCACCGCCTCTGATTGGGTTGAAGGTTACAGGGATGAACGGTTCGCCCGGGCGTGCCGCTTCTGCAAAAGCGTCAAACTCTTCCTGACCTGTCCATGCACCAAAACTACTACCCTGGTGAACAGCCTGAGATGCCACATAGAAAATTCGAGGGTCACGATTCTGCTGTGCCTGACGAAGCCACTCTTCACCAACGTAAAGGTAACCGCCGCTTCCACTGATAAGGCTTCCCGCACCATTAACGATCAATCCCCAGTCACCGCCAACATCACCTGTCGGTATCAGGGCAGCATCGGTAATTTCGTTGCTGGTAATATATCCGGCAGCATTGGCAGCAGCTTCTTCCACTGTTGCTTTAGCCCATGCTTCATCAGCATTAACAGCACGCATACCCATTCGTAAGATCAATGAGTTAGCTAATCGTGCCCATGCCTCTTTGCGCTCCTTTGCATCTTCAATACCACCATAAATGATATCGTTGCTTACTTTAAATGGCTCTGAAGCTGTAGACATTAACAGATCCCGCGACTGCTTTAACAAATCAACTCCACCTTTATAGATATCTTCCTGTGTATCGTATGCAGGGTAAAACACTTTATTGTGGAAACCCATTCCCGCCTCTTTAAAAGGCACATCACCGTATAAATCGGTCACACGTTGGAATGAAAACTGTAAAGCAATATTTGCAATAGCCAGTTTGGCATCATTCTCACCTGAGTTATCAGCACTTAATAATTCTCTTAACTCAACACCATGTTTGATGGCATCGGCATACATCTCAACCATTTTGGCTTCGTTGTATGAGTCAACAGTACCGGCAAATGCCTGACCTGAGCGGTATCCGCACTGGAATAATCCTGACAAAGGTCCAGCCATGATCAACGCTCCCCTGTGCTCTTCGTGTGGCGAACCATTGTAGCGCATCCAAACACGTGTCAGCAGGTAACCTTCTTCAATGTCGGTCACTTTATTGGGGTCAGTATTCGTCTTTTCAAAATCGTCTGTACAAGCTGTGCCGAATAAGGTCAGCACCGCTAAAAACATCCAAAATATATTATATTTCATTGTATTAGAATTTAATATTCAAGTTAAAACCAAAGTTGCGTGGCAAAGACATGCTACCGCGCTCAACACCGGCTCCTCCGTTGGCAATAGAGAAAGTAGCCTGAGGATCAATATTATCAGTTGCTTTCCAAACATATCCAAGATTACGGGCAAACACACCCATTGAAGCACCACGCATAAAAGTGATGTTTTCAAACATTTTTGCCGGGAATGAATAATTCAGATTGATCTCCTGCACTGCCAGGTATGAGGCATCATAAATAAACTGCTCATCAATACTTGCAATAGCACCAAATAATTCCTGTGGTGTTGATGTTGTTCCTACACCTTTTAACTCTGCAGGATACCATGCTTCACCCTCAGTATATTGCTCGCGTTGTAATGTTGCTGTATGCTTACCATTAGAGTAGGCTGCGGCTTCGGTATTTGAATACAACTCACCACCAAACTTACCATCTAACACAAATGATGCTCTCCAGTTTTTGTATGAGAATGAGTTGATCCATCCCAACATGGTTTTGTGGTATGCATTTCCTAATACGTGTCTTTCATCGGTTCGCATCGGACGGCTGTTTTCATCCAGTGCAATTGTGCCATCTTCATCGCGCTTGTACTCATAACCCATAATCTGACCATAAGCTTCACCCGGACGAGCCACAATGTTTACACTTGACGTTTCAAACAGGTTAAGCTGGGGCACACCTTCAGTTAAGCTTTTAACTTCGTTTTTGTTATAGGCAAAGTTAATACGTGTATTCCAGCTGAAGTTATTGGTGCGGATCGGATCGGCATACACACTGACCTCAACACCCGAGTTTTGAATAGAACCGGCATTAATAATGGCGTTGCTGTAACCTGATGTTGACGATGTATTCACACGCACAATCTGGTTATTGGCACGGGAACGATACCAGGCAGCATCAATCCCTAAGCGGTTGTTTAAGAATTTAAGGTCCATACCAACTTCAACCGACTCATTCATAGAAGGCTTAAGGTCTTTATTTGGAATTGTTCCTCCATCGATGTGACCATTGGCAGCATCACCACCGTGTCCCGGAACCTTGTTTGAATTGATCTTATAGTTTAACATCAGCATGTAAGGATCGGTATCAGAACCTACCTGTGCCCACGATGCTCTGAATTTACCAAAGGTAAACCATGATGGCGTCTCAAATAATTCGGTAAAGATAAATGATGAACTAACCGATGGGTAGAAGTAGGAGTTATTATGCGATGGTAAAGTAGATGACCAGTCGTTACGAGCTGAGAAATCTAAATAAAGATAAGTGCCATAGCGGAATTGAGCCGTACCAAACACAGAGTTGATCTGCTTTTTGAAATAATTTGGCTCGATGGTACGGTCAGCACCAAAACCGGGGCGTTGCATAGCCGGATCGGTGAAGTTCTCTTCAAAGGTATTGATCTGGTCAAACTCCTTGATCATACTTGCTGCACCACCATTAACAGTGATACCCCATCCATTAAAATCTTTGTTGTATGACAGTAAACCGTCGATGTTGGTTTCTGTGTCACGGGAGTTACCCATCATTACACGTCCTCTTGTGTAATAAGGCGTACCGATAGGCCACAATGAATTGTTTTTAAAGATGGTCAGGTCATTACCATAACGAACCATAGCACTCAGGTTGCTGTTGAAATTGTACTTGGCCTGTCCCATGCTTAACACACGTTCCTTTTCATATTTATGCTTGATCTCGTTAAGGTTCCAGTAAATATTACTGTTACGGTTACCAAAACCAACAGGTAAACCTGTTTCAGGATCTTTATAGTCTTTTAAGTCAGACAGTGGAACGTTATTAGGTACACCAACAAGGCTTACTGCAAATGGGCTGGCGCCGATCATCTGGTTAGATGACTCCTCATTAATGTATGATAACTTAGCAGTCAATTCCAACTTACCACCCCAGGTCTTTGTACTTCCGTTCAAAGTAAAGATGTTACGATCGTAACTGGTGTTAGGCACCATTCCTGAGTTGTTCAGGTTACTATACGACATACGCATTGTTGAGTTCTCAGTATTGTGATTTACTGCAATGCTATTGCTTAAGGTCACACCCAGGTCGTAGAAATTATTTTCGTTATCGTAGAATTTGTATTCACGCTCATCACCACGGTAGTTGGTATATGTTTGTCCATCGTATTTGGCACCCCACATCGCTGTGTTATCAGTTGCTTCCTGCTGGTTAGTTGGCATGTTTCCAAACGTTCCCTGTCCGTAAACATCTTGCCAGTCAGTGTAAATGCGGGCCTGATCAACCGTTGTGGTTGACACAAAATCAATGGTAGTACCTTCAGCGCCTTTACCTGATTTGGTTGTGATCATTACAACACCATTGATCGCACGTGAACCATAAAGAGCGGTTGCTGCTGCACCTTTTAACACAGAAATGTTTTCGATATCATCAGCTGCGATACCCGACATACCGTTACCAGAGTCGATACCACCATGATCTTTACTGTCCCCGTTTGAAAACTGCGTGTTAGAAATAGGCACACCATCAACTACATATAAAGGTTCGTTAGAACCATCGGCAATTGCAGTACCACGAATAATAACAGAGGTTGAACTACCAGGCCCCTGAGCTGTCGAGCTTACCTGAACACCCGAAAGGCGTCCTGAAAGCGCCGACATGGCATTGGCCGATTTAGCTGTTTCAAAAGCCTCATCACCGACTTCAGCAACTGAATAACCCAGCGCCTTCTTTTCACGCTTAATACCAAGTGCTGTTACCACCACTTCGTCCATATTCATTACGTCTTCCAGTAAGGTCACATCATATGATGCTCCGTTTGCGACCATCACTTCCTGTGTGGCGAAACCAATAAATGAATAAACGATAACACCGTTTGCAGGAGCATCAAGTGAGAACTGACCGTCAAGGTTAGTGATCGTACCTATGGTTGTTCCTTTTACAGAAACGTTAACACCAGGGATTCCCATTCCTGTGCGGTCAACTACTGTACCCGATACTTTTACTTTATCCTGCTGCGTATTAGCAGCTTCATTCGCTTCTTCAGCTACAATTACTACTTGGTTTTCATACACCTTAAAGTCAGCATTACCAAGCACCTCTTCTAAAATATTTTCAACACTTTCGTTTTTGGCATTTACCGAAACAAGCTGATTGACATCAAGCGTTGCCTCATTGTACACAAACACCATATTACTCTGTGCCTCAATGGCGTTAAGGCATTCCTGAAGCGTTACTTTTTTAAGTTTCAGATTAACCTTTTGTTCTGTCAATCGGTTCGATGCAAAAGCACCGTTTGAACCAAGAATCATGATCAAGCATGCCAGGAAGCCTGCTTTCGTCAAATTTCTTGTTCTTACCGAGACAAAGGATTTCCATTTCTCAGTGAAATTCATAAATTAGTAATTTAATTAATTGATTAAAAAAAGCTTTGAAGGGTGTGTTTGTGAGAGAGCGCACCCTTTTTTTTTATTTCTGTATATAAAATTCTATTTGATTGTTTTCAATTTTGTAATCCACGCCTGTTAAATCGCACAAGGCCATACAAACCTGCTCCACATTTTCATCGAGCAAGAGCTTGCCACTTAACTGCATTGGCATGTCTTGCAATTCCCGGCAAACATTAATATCACAATTATAAAACTGCTCCATCTGCCTTGCCAGCATTCTGATATTGTTTTTATCCAATGTGAGGTAACCGTCTTTCCAACTGCTGTATATGGCAGCGTTAACACGATTGACCTGAAGTCTGCCCTCATTAACATGGTAGCTGCACTTTTGACCTGGTTTCAGAATTGTTTGCTGTTTGTTAAAAGTGGTATTCCTTTCAACCTTAAGCGAACCTTCTGTCAAGACAGCTGATACAACTCTACTGTTGTTGTATGAGCGAATGTTGAATGATGTTCCTAAAACAGTGTACGTCATTTCATCGGTCAATACCATAAAGGGCTTATCCTTATCATGACTGACATCGAAATAGCCCTCACCGACCAACATCACCTCTCGTTTATCAACATCATTGAAGTGAATGGGGAAAATAAGCTGACTTCCGGCGTTGAGCCATACCCGCGTCCCATCATCCAGGGTAAGTTGAGCCGTTCGCCCGTAGGGTACCTGTATGGTATTTAAGTTCGATTGAGTTGTTTCAATATTTTCAGTATGCTCCTTATTATCCTCTACAAAATGAATCCCTTCTTCGTCGCTTGCCAGCAAGGCATGGCGTTCATTAATGGTCAGGCTTTGACCATCGGCTAAATGCAGAGTTGTACTTTTAACTGTTTCAGGGTTTTCTGTTTTTAAAGATGAATACTCATCATAAGTACTGTTAAGCGATTGAAAAGAAAGCCCTACAACTATTGTAATGGCTGCTGCTATTGAGCTTAAGGCAATGATCAGCCTTTTATTGTCAGGCTTCTTCACTTTCATATTGTATTTGTCTGCAAACCTGTTCCAATCATCCTCTGCAGTAAGAATAAGCCTGGCTTCCGCCTCTTGCTTATATTTTTTAAATAGTTGCTTATTGGATTGACTTTTACGAAGCCATGCATCCAATACCACCACTTCCTCAGCCGAAGTTTCACCTGCCACATGCTTCTCGATCAGCAATCTGTATGTTTGATTAGTCTCTCCCATTTTCGTGTCTTACACTTTAACTACATGCACTCATTCAAATCCCCACAAACTTTTTATAAAAAAAAGCGACAAACGATCTATGGAAGTATGGTCAGAATAAATATAGCCGTCTTCAGGTGCTTCAATCTCGAACGCAGACTCTTGTTTGCCAAGGTAATATGACGCTCAACACCTTTAGAGCTAATATTGAGTTGCTGAGCTATTTCATTATGGGATTGTCCTTCGATTTTGGATAAGCGGAAGACTTCTTTGCGCTTATCGGGTAGTTCATCAATGGCTTTTACTATTTCAGAAAAGACATAAAAATGATCAGCATCCACATCCTGCAGTTCAAAATCCAGGCGGTAAACGCGGTCAATGGCTTCATAATTTTTGGCAAAAGCAACAAACTTCTCATGCACCTTATCATGATCAAGCTTGTTTAAACACTGGTTCCTGATTGAGCGATACATTAAACCAATAACCGATTGATCCGTATCTATAGAAGTCCTATTATCCCATAACTTAAAAAAGGTGTCCTGCACAATATCTTCTGCCTCATCAGACCGGCAAACAAACATACCCGCGTAGTTGCACAAACGTTTAAAATACGTTTTATAAAAAACCTGAAAAGCATCCATATCTCCCGCTTTAATTTTTAGGAGCATTTCCTTTTTCTGGCTCATACGATTTAGATTTTATGACAAATTGTTAGCTGTGGGGCAATACCATTGCTGCAGAACTGAGCTTTAGTTGGTATAACCGTTGACGAAAGTAATTTTAATGGCATATTGCTACAATGGACAAATGTTCAGCTAGGTATACAAATGTATATCTCCTTTATAACCTTTTAAATGACTGTCACTTACAAAGCGCCACATTAGTCTCCCGGAGTGGAAAATAAAACATTTCAGCCTGACATTGGTCACAATTTCAAGACATTACCGCATAGCTGAAATCAAAAATGCAGCCTTGTTAAAGAAGAAGAGATATGAAAAGGTCTAAGCTTTTAAGGAAAAAGGCAGTCGCGTTCGCGGTGTAAGGTTTAACCCTGCAGGTGAAAAGGTTTAAGCTATTATGAGGACGGTTTTAACGGTTTGTGCTTATAGGTTATTTCTAACATCAAAATCCGGGATAATTTATGACGGTATGATCGCTAATGTTCAATGGGACTCCCGATCAATATCTCTTAGGTTTGTATAATTGTTGAATCGTCGAACTGTCTAACCCGATAAGCCCTTTAGGCAGTTTAGCAGTTCGACTTCAGATGACTATCGGAATAATCATTTCGACAAACTAACACATATTCGAATCAATACGATCAACTACCTGCGATTGTACACTTACCGGATGATTAACAACAAGCGCTTATACTCAAGCGATATGTTAGAATACAAAAAATCCCCTCGATTACTCAAGGGGATCTGATCTATTGTCTTATAACTAATTGTTATTGGTCTTTCTGTTCCAGTTCGTTCACATCATAGCTCTTAAGCGGATTCTTTGACAGTTCAATATTCATTCGGCGATTACGGCATACGTCGACCGCCAAATAAACAGCTTGTTTAAAAGAATCGGCATTGGCCTTGTCCTGTCCGGCTATTTCAAATGCTGTTCCGTGGTCAGGTGATGTTCTGATAAAAGGCAAACCTGCTGTGAAGTTGACGCCTTTGGAGAATGTTAGCGTTTTAAAAGGTGCCAATCCCTGATCATGGTACATGGCTAAAATAGCATCGAAATTGCGGAACTGGTCACTACCAAATAAACCGTCGGCCGGATATGGCCCTAATGCCATAATTCCTTCTTCCTTGGCTTTAGCAAGAGTTGGAATAATTATTTCCTGCTCCTCATTACCCAAAACACCTCCATCGCCTGCATGCGGATTCAATCCTAACACGGCAATACGCGGTTTGCGCACAGAGAAGTCCTGCTGCAGTGTTTTATTCAATGTTCTTAGTTTAGTAATGATGTTTTCTTCTGTAATTTTCGAAGCCACATCTTTGATTGGTACATGGCCTGCCACAACACCAACTTTCATATGTTCCGATACCATGAGCATTAATGCTTCGCCCTCTCCTGCAGCCTGGTGCAGATATTCGGTATGGCCGGGGAAGTTGAATGATTCAGACTGTATATTTTCCTTATTAATAGGAGCTGTTACCAATACATCTATTTTACCTTCTTTCAGGTCATTTACCGCCTTTTCCAGTGCTTTAAATGCCGAATCACCACCAATGCTGGTTGATTTACCAAGCTCAACACGAATGTTATCATCAAGACAATTAATAATATTGACGCGCTTATTGTGAGCATCATCAACACTATTGATACTGTTCAGACTGAAATTCGGAATATTTAAAGCCTTACGGTGATAGGCTGCCACTTTTGACGAACCATATATTACCGGAATGAAAGAATCAAAGATTCTGGCATCAGATAAAGCCTTGAATATAACCTCGTAACCAATCCCGTTTATGTCGCCGTGGGTGATTCCCACCTTTATTTTACCTTCGCTCATATGTTCTGTTTTTCTGATATTACAAACTGTAAATCAGTTATTATGCATTAAAATTAATATAAATTACTGAACTAGCACCTGCTTTTCAAAAACTCATACAACATTCTAACACCAACACCAGAAGCTCCCGAACCACGATAGCTATCGTCTTTCTTAACAAAAGCAGGTCCGGCAATATCAAGGTGAATCCATGGACTATCAACAAAATGACTCAGGAATTTACCTGCTGTAATTGCTCCAGCCTCTCTACCTCCCAGGTTTTTAATATCAGCAATATCTGATTTGATCAACTCCCCATATTCGTCCCAGAAGGGGAATTGTACAACTCGTTCATATACACAATCGCCAGCATCATGCAGTTGTTTGAACACATCATCTGATGCTGTTCCCATACCAACAGTGGCATATTGACCAAGAGCCATGACGGCACTACCGGTGAGGGTTGCCAGGTCAATAACCAACTCAGGCTCGTATTTTTTTGAATAGGATAAGGCATCTGCCAGGATCAAACGACCTTCAGCATCGGTATTTAATACTTCAACGGTTTTACCGTTATGCATCGTTAAAATATCACCCGGAACAATGGCATTACCTCCCGGACGGTTGTCTGTGGCAGGTACTAATCCAATTACATGAACAGGTAGTTTATTAGACGCAACCGCTACCATGGTTCCTACAACTGATGCAGCTCCACCCATGTCGGCTTTCATATCATCAAGGCTACCCGGAGGTGTCTTCAGGTTAATACCACCAGTATCGAACACAACGCCTTTACCTACCAGTACAACAGGCTTTTCGTTGCCGGCATTCTCTGGTTTCCACTCCAGTATATGGAAAGCCGGTGGGTCAACGCTTCCTTTGTTAACACCTAAAAGACCACCAAACTTAAGGGTTTCCAATTTTGATTTGTTAAATATCTCAACATCGAAGCCATGAACAGCACCCAGCTCAGTTATGCGCTCAGAAAGCTCCTCAACATTTAATGTCGAGACTGGCTCATTAACCAAATCACGGGTTACAAACACAGCATTACTCAGTAAACGCAATTCTTCAAGGGCGCACTGGGTCAATTCAGATGAGGCAACATATATAGTTAATTCATCAGCCACTTCTTTCTTTTCAGATTTGTATTTACCAAAGCTGTATGACGACAATGCTAATCCTTCGCTTAAAGCGAGTGTAAGGGCTTTATCCCCCACCAGATCGTAGATACAAACACCAGTTTGTTTATCATTTTTCAGTCCCTTATAAATTGTCGAACCATCTTTGCGCAAAGCCTCATAGCCCTTGTTGTTCAATTCGTCATCGGCAACAATGCGTACATAATACACAATGTTATAATTTTGAATTGTTATCAGTTTCTCCTTGGCTTCCACCTTAGCTTCAACATATGCCAAAGCATCATTATTAAAACCAAAGTCCTTAAGTAAAGCAGTGTCTTTAACAAGGAATATATTTCTGACGCCTTCCGGACGTTCTCCCGTATGTTTTATTGATAGTTGCATAGGTATGTTTTATTCTGACAGCTCGGGTGAGTCAGTTGACTGACCTTGTCCCTGAGCCTTGAAATATTCTCTAATCATTACTTTCTTCATCTCACGATGAATGATCAATTCAGTCAATGCATCTTCATATGAGGCATCCCCCATTTCCTTTTGATACCTGGCCACCTGGTTTTCAGTAACATCGATACGGTACAAAAAATTAAGAAATTGAGAATAATGCTCACCCATAATGTGCACAATATGAACACGCATTTGCTTGAACACCTCATCGTAAAAGCCCTCGATGTTACCTGAAAAAGTAACCTCAAAGCCAAATTCGGCAAAGTCTTTCGTGATCTGTGCAGCGGCCTTTCTGATCAAATCATCACGGCCACAGGCTTGTCGTAGTGCCTGACTGTTTAGTTCGGGAAGCATAAATCAGTTAAAGCTAAATGTATACATTAATGCTTCCATCTGGCGTATCTTATCTCGCTTATCCGGTTTTTCGGGTGAATAAACAAAACCATCTGTGATCACAACCCTGTTGTTCTTTTTATCAAGATGTGCCTGAAGAATAAACGGGCCGCCCATCATATCGTTTTGCACTTTCCATAAACCACGTAATTCAACAACCTCGTTTCCATTGATATTTGCTTTCTTATAAAGAACAGGAAAGCGGTGCTCTGTTGTCATAAATGAACCGGCTGATGGTCCCGGAACATTTTTATTCAATATTGAATCACGCTTGTTCAGCAGATATTCTTTTGAGAATGTTCCTTCACCAACGTATGGAAACTCATAAACGAACATACCCTGAAAACCCCAATCAGCGTCTTCCTGCATCCACACAAATGAATCAAGCGATTTTTTATTATTCAAACTTATTGGCACATTCATTCTTACTCTGAATGTTGAGTCAACACGCTTCACCATTTCATCACTTGGATATCGTTTATACGAAGCAATAAAACGCTCTCTTTCTGCTTTGTTAAAAAAGCTAAGAATTTTCAGCTGATGCTCATCAACAAGTTTCTTTAAAGCAGCGGTATCCTTTGCAGTAATACCAACAACAGCCTGCGGACGCGCCCACCTGTCTTTATAATATTTAACCGCATTTTCTTCAACGTCATATTTAACGGTTACAATCACCACGTTACGTATTGTTTTCATAAAGTTTGCGAACGAACGATGTGGTGCCACACTCATTTTAAAATGCGGTTCCGCCTGTGGTAAACCTAAATACGTTTCTCTTAACAGGTTTTGTAACTCAACTCCCCCCGGAGACGTTTTGATCTTATCATCCATTACCACCAGCATTTCGCCGGCTTTACCACCTACGTTTGGCTTATGACCGGTGTTCTTATCTTTGCAGGCATAAGCTGCTAAAACCACCATAATCAGAAGTACATATTTTGAATATCTCATATCAGATTGATTTAATTATTGATAAAGTTTATTGATTCGGTTGTCGGTATAGTAGTTATCTAAATATAAAACAGCTTTATATGTTGTTGGTTCGTTGGTGACAAAAAAGAATTTCTCTACTTTTTTGGGCCGCCATACAGTTAGTCGCTGATCAATATAGAGGTTTCGATTGGGCAAATTATTCCAATAAACGATATCACTTATCCGACACTCATTATCGATCGCTATTTTATGGAAAAATTCTCCTTTTTGCACATGATGTACAATACTTTCGCGATTAGTCTTATCTCCCAAAGGCATGGCTTTACTCACCGGAGGGTTTGCCTCCTCAAGACCATTAACTGCTCTTACAAAATGAATCACTCCTTTTTTAGGCAGGAATAAACAAACCGGTTCCTTTTCAACAGGGATGAAATTTTTGGTATAGGATGGGTTTAACCACTCAACTATCTCGATTGGCGTTTGTGATGCCTTATGAATTTGCTCGAAACTTAATGATTTGTGGATGTAAACCGTATCCACTTCATTAAAGCTTAATGGTGCTGGTACTGGCTCAACATCATGACGGTGATAATTATTCATTACATAATTAACCGCGATAAAAGCAGGAACATAGCTTTGTACCGCTTTGGGCAAATAGGGCTGTAATTCCCAGAAATTTGTTTTACCCCCTGAACGCTCAATCGCTTTTTGTACAACACCAATTCCTCCATTGTAGGCTGCTAAAGCCAATTGCCAGTCATTAAGGTTATGGTGCAGATATTTTAAATACCTGCAAGCAGCCTCGGTACTTTTAACAGGGTCGCACCGTTCGTCAACATAGTTATCGACTTTCAGCTCAAACATGCGTGAAGCGTGGTATAAAAACTGCCATAATCCCATGGCACCTGAGCTTGACTTAGCCCTCGGTTCCAGTGCCGACTCAACAATTGCAAGGTATTTTAATTCCATGGGCAAATCGTATTTGGCTAAATACTCTTCGAACAATGGAAAGTAATAATCGGCGCGGCCAATAATATTCGATAAATGATCACGTCGCTTAACGGTGTATACATCGATAAAGGCCTGTACTTTGGGATTATAATCGAGTTTAACTACGGTGGACTTATCAAGTTCTTTCAGGCGGTTTTCATACATCCAGTCAGGATAATGAGGATACTCATCACCACCGTCAGCAGCAGCCTGAAGCCAATTAGCCGTCATCGCCAAACATAACACAAGCACTAATCGCATTTTATACCTTTTTAAATATACATGTCATTGGTATGATACCGGTGAATATTTATGGGACATTAATAAGCACAATGTTATTAATGAATCATATTTAAATACAAACCGGGATTAACAACCAATTTAGTTTGAACATTTTGAATATACCAAAGGCCAATCCTCTGTGAGGGTCGGCCTTCGCAATAATATTTTAACAAAAGTATGTCTATTTTGAAGAGTCGTCGATGGCCTCGTTTTTATCACCATCCGACTTTTTATCTTCTTCGTTACGTGCCTTTTTAAATTCTTTCATACCCTGACCAAGACCTTTCATTAATTCAGGAATTTTACGTCCTCCAAACAAAAGTAATAAGGCCAATATGATAAGAATCCATTCAGGTCCGCCCGGTAATGCCCATAATAATACGTAACTGTTCATATCGTAAAAGTTTTATATATACAAATTTAATAAACTCGCTTATTTAAAGAAAGCTTTAAAGATATCATTTCCATTGGCAAACAACAGTAATCCGAGTAATAAAATCATACCTGTTATTTGAGCATATTCCATAAACTTGTCGCCTGGTTTACGTCCTGTCACCATCTCATATAATAAGAACAGAACATGTCCACCATCCAATGCCGGTATTGGTAAAATATTCATGAAAGCCAGAATCATTGAAATAAGTGCGGTATTGGACCAGAAAACATACCAGTTCCATGTTGACGGGAATAATTTACCCATGGCTCCAAAGCCTCCAACCTGCTTGGCTCCTTCCTTGGTAAAGATTAAACGAAGTTGTTTGACATAGCCAACCAATATATCCAAACCTTTTGTGATACCTTTTGGACAAGCTTCCCAGAAACCATATTTATGGCGTTGAATGTCGACATAGTTATCAGCTGACACAAGATAAAAACCAATCTTCCCTGACTTGGGCACAGTTAAACTTAGGCTTGTTGGTTCTCCGTTGCGATAAATACCTAAAGAAATTTCCTTTTCTACATTGGCTGCTAATGATGCCGTAAATTCATTAAAGAATGCTGTACTCTCACCATTAATACTCACAATACTATCTCCCGGTAATAAACCTGCTTTATCGGCATCAGATCCTGACATTGTTTCCTGTACAACCACCGGGTATCTGACATCGGCAAATCCACGTACTTCCTCTGAGATCATACGTTGATCATATCCCGCAGGAATTGCAAGGTAGATTGTCTCCTCTCCTCTTTTAACGGTTAGTTCACGTGCATTTTCCAAAAGTATAAAACGTGCGATATCACCACTCTCTTCAACCTTGTGCTCATCTACTTTAAGTACAATATCTCCGTCTTGTAACCCTATTTCTTTCGCAACTTCATGGTAATATAAACCGTGCTTGGCTGATTGAACAGGAATGTAACTTTCTCCCCAGGTGTAAAGTACCATCCAGTAAATAAAGAAGGCTGTGATAAAGTTAACCAACACACCACCAATCATGATCATGAGTCGTTGCCACGCAGGTTTTGAACGAAACTCCCACGGCTGAGCAGGTTGCGACATTGCTTCCTTATCCATTGATTCATCAATCATACCGGATATTTTGACATATCCCCCCAAAGGCAGCCAGCCTACACCATATTCGGTTTCTCCTTTTTTATATTTAAACAGGGTAAACCAAGGATTAAAGAACAGATAAAACTTCTCCACCCGTGTTTTGAATAAGCGGGCAAAAAAGAAATGACCAAATTCGTGCAAGATTACCAGTATTGATAAACTTAGCAATAACTGCACTGTTTTAATAAATATATCCATTAACTATTGTTTTTCTTATTTTGTGCGACAAATATATTCTTTTCGGGTTAATATCGCATTGACATTTTAACAGTGTTAACTAATAACACTCAATAAACGCATTACCCCTAAAAATTGTTAGCAACATTTATTTATTCTTTATTATTTCCTCGGCAATGCTGCGCGCTTCATCATTACTTTGAAGGTAATCATCCAACGAAGGCTTCTCAACTATTGTTGCCGTCATCATGGTTTTTTCAATCACATCAGACATTTCTACGAAACCAATCTTTTGCTTGAGAAAACCATCAACAGCTATCTCATTTGCTGCATTTAATATACATGGCATGTTTCCACCTTTTTTCATGGCCTGGTATGCCAGATCCAGGTTACGAAATACTTTTACATCTGCTTTTTCAAAAGTCAGCTCAGGATAATCCATGAAATTAAACCGTGGAAAATCAGCTTTCAAGCGTTGTGGAAAAGTCATTGCATACTGAATAGGCAATCGCATATCAGGCAATCCCAACTGGGCTTTTATGGAGCCATCTTCAAACTGAACCAAAGAATGAACTATGGATTGAGGATGAACCACTACTTCAATATCATCGGGCTTAACATTGAACAACCATCTTGCCTCAATAGCCTCCAATCCTTTATTCATCATCGACGCACTGTCAATGGTAATTTTATCGCCCATGGTCCAATTAGGATGGTTAAGCGCCTGGCATCGTGTTACCTTTCTTAAGAAATCAACTTTCTTACCCCTAAAGGGTCCTCCAGAGGCTGTTAAAAGGATCTTCTCTATGGGATTATGGAATTCTCCTGCCAAGCACTGAAATATTGCCGAATGCTCAGAGTCAACCGGCAGTATGCTTACTTTATTTTCAAGAGCCAGCTGTGTAATGATATCACCGGCCACAACCAGTGTCTCTTTATTGGCTAGTGCAATATGTTTTCCTGCTTTAATGGCATTCACTGTTGGTACAAGCCCTGAAAAACCAACCATCGCTGTCAGAACAATATCAACAGTGCTGATCTGCACAACCTGTGCTATGGCTTCATCTCCCGCATAAACTTTAACATCAGTGTCTATTAAAGCATCACTTAACTGCTGATACTTATCTTTATTACCAATTACAATTGTATTGGGATTATATTTTTTAGCCTGTTCAATTAACAGATCAACATTATTATTGGCCGTTAATACTTCTACCTCAAAATCCCCAGGATGGGCATCAACCACTTCCAAAGCCTGCGTGCCAATTGAACCGGTTGAACCCAGAATAGCTATTCTTTTCGACATGAAATTTTATCTGTTGTGTATGATATATCGTTACTCAAACGACATGTATTGCTCTGCATCTAAAGGCACACCATTGTACCATAACTCGAAGTGTAAATGTGGACCGGTTGTTAATTCTCCTGAATTTCCAACATTGGCAATGGCTTCACCAGCCTGAACCTTATCGCCCATACTTTTCAACAAGCTTTCGTTGTGCTTATACAATGAAATTAGATTATTTGAATGCTGTATTTGTATAACATACCCGGTTTCAACAGTCCACCCGGTGAATACTACCGTCCCATCCAACACAGCACTGACGCGACTGCCCGGCTTTGCAACAATATCAACACCATAGTGTCCCTGTGTTTCACCAAACTTACTTACCACAACACCTTTGAGTGGCGTAAATAAGAAACTATGTTCCAATTCAAACTTTTTGCTCTTTTCATCAAACACTGCCAGGTTGAATTTTTCTTCTCTTTCAACCTGCTCTCTGAAGATAGAGTCTTCTTCTGATTTTTTAAAAACCACTTTGTTACTCGCTTTTTCACCTTCTGCATCCTCAACATCTTCAGGCAAGGCTCCGGCGGGCACTTCTCCGGCAACAATTGCCCTGATATCATTAAAAAAGCGATCGCGACGTTCAATTTCCATAATCAGGCTGTCAACACGTTGTGAATTCTGTATAATAGAACGACGCTGCTGACCATCAGGATAACCAGGAATATATTCACGTAATCCGGTAAATGCAATTAAAAATATGACCATGACAACCAAAACAACCAAACTAACACCTGCAATGGTAAATACGTTCAAGCGTGACAAACGCATACCAAATACTTCCTCGTAAGTTTGCTCATTAAAAATAGCCAGTCTGTATTTATGCCTTAGTTTTTTAACTAGTTTATTGCCTTTTTCTTCTTTCGCCATTAGCTTAAAATTCAATTGAAGCAAAGGTAAAAAAAGTCATCAGAATACCTTATAACCTGAGTTCGATTTAAATTTCTTATCCACCTCAACACAACAACCTGAACAACAGTCTTTAAAATCAACTTTACTTACACAAACCAAGCCTCTTCCCTATCATTCGTCAATAAAAACAGGACATTCATGGAAGGTGTTTTTATTCATATGACCGAAAATGCATTTAAACCTGAAATTTATACCATTTATGGAATACACGACAAATCCTTTGGTCACCTGCTGTCACACATCTACTTTTACATCAAACAACACACCCGGACGGTATATGACAGAAACTAAAAGGAAAGCGTTATGATTATTAAATTAATTACAGCATTTGGGGAAATTCGCATGCATAATAAAGTAGCCGGGATCGAATTTCCTCGTAAGAATGAATTACAGGTTGTATTTAAAGATACTTATGCTGATTTGGTCATTCCAATTTCACCGTCAATGGATCATCAGTTGCTTGTAGGTATTTTCTATGACTACCTTAATCAACCAGAGAGCAGGCTTGCAATAGCGTAAGTAAAGATTAAAAAATATAATAACTGCAGTGACTATTTTATGCAATAGTTACTGCAGTTTTTTTATATTTACTCATCACCAAACAACCTCATGATGAAAACAATAAGCACATTTCTTTTTCTTGTCATCCTAAATCTTACCGTTTTATCACAAGACCGCATTACCGGACTTCAACACGCCACTCGCAGTGAAGTTATTGCTCAAAACGGAATGGCCTGCACCAGCCAGCCTTTAGCCACACAAGTTGCGATTGACATATTAAAAAAAGGGGGCAATGCTATTGATGCTGCCATAGCAGCCAATGCTACTCTTGGACTAATGGAACCAACAGGCTGTGGTATCGGAGGTGACCTTTTCGCCATTGTGTGGGATGCTAAAAGTAAACAGCTATACGGTCTTAATGCCAGTGGACGTTCTCCCCGATCATTAACCATTGATTATTTCGATAAAAATAAACTTAATTCCATCCCCTCGTACGGAGCTTTACCCGTAAGTGTGCCAGGTTGTGTTGATGGTTGGTTTGAGCTGCATGGGCGCTTCGGACAACTTGGCATGGAAGAAGTATTAAGACCTGCAATCGACTATGCCGAGAAGGGCTTTCCTCTCAGTGAACTTATTGCCTACTACTGGCAGCGTTCGGTAGCAATGCACAGCAAGTTTCCTAATGTACTTGACACCTATACCACTGATGGCGATGCTCCAAAAAAAGGTGATATCTTTAAAAACCCATATTTAGCAGAAACCTATAAGCTTATAGGCAAACATGGCCGTGATTATTTTTACAAAGGAGAAATAGCCGAAATCATTACTCAATTTATTCAAGAGCAAGGTGGATTTCTAAAAATGGAAGACATGTCAAGGCATTCATCACAATGGGTACAACCTGTTTCTGTTAATTACAGAGGCTATGACATTTGGGAACTTCCTCCTAACGGACAAGGCATTACAGCACTTCAAATGCTTAATATACTTAAGGGTTATGAATTCGACAAGGATGAATTTGGGACTGCACGCCATCTTCATTTAGTAACTGAAGCTAAAAAGCTGGCCTTTGAAGACAGGGCCAGGTATTATGCTGATATGGATATGCAGCACGTACCAGTCAAGAAACTATTATCAGACAGCTATGCTGATGAAAGACGACAATTAATTAATGAGGCTAAAGCCGGAAAATATAAGGCGGGAGAAATCAGTCACGGTGAAACCATATACCTAACCGTTGCAGATCAATGGGGTAACATGGTGTCGCTCATTCAGAGTAATTATCGTGGTATGGGATCAGGAATGGTACCTCCAAAGCTAGGCTTTATGCTGCAGAACAGAGGCGAATTATTCTCTCTAAATCCTGCTGACGCCAATGCTTTAGAACCTGGTAAACGACCTTTCCACACCATTATTCCGGCATTCATTACAAAAGATGAAGAACCCGTAATGAGCTTCGGAGTAATGGGAGGTGACTTTCAGCCCCAGGGACACGTACAAATTATAATGAATATACTTGACTTTGGAATGAATATACAGGAAGCGGGCGATGCACCACGCTTTAGTCATAGTGGATCGTCAAAGCCTACCGGCTTCAAAACCCAAGGTAAAGGTCAGGTTAACATCGAGACAGGTTTTGATAAAGAAACCGTTCTGGAACTCAATTCAATGGGGCATAAATTGGGCTATAGCCCTGGCGGATACGGTGGTTACCAGGCCATTTGGTTCGACAAAAAAAGGCAAATCTTCATCGGCGCTTCTGAGAGCAGAAAAGACGGCATGGCTGCTGGTTATTAATACTTTTAGCTCTTAAAATACTGAATATATTCAGAAAATTTTAGTGTGGCAGAAATGGTCTTCAAACTATAAAAGTTGACCATTTGTCAAAAAAAGTTCAGCACCTATTACTTTTTAAGTATTTTAAATTTCTCAATATGAACAGGAAAATATGAATTGGAAAAACCTATTCAAAAGAAATAACTCAATACTCAATCGGTTCAAAAAGGTTGAATCGACCATCTATGATATTGTTACACCTGTTAACAGGCACATTGGTCAAAATTATTTTGAAACTGAAGCACTTCATTTATCCAAACTAATTGAAGCTGATTACCTCATTATCGGACGATACTCTGTTGAGGACAACTCTGTTTGCTCAATAGCCTTTACTGATGGTAAAAAGATTCTTCCCGGCGTTACATACAGCCTTGAAAACACCCCTTGTGATGATGTAATTGGAAAAAACACATGCAAAATTACCTCTGGTGCCTGGGAAAAGTTTCCACAGGATAGCTTTTTGGTAGAACAAAAAATTGAAGGATATATAGGAATTCCATTATTCAACTCGGGCTATCAACCCAATGGGATATTGATTGCTCTTTATAAAAATGAAATACAACAGCCTGAAGTTATAGAGTCACTTGTTTACTTGTTTACACCTCGAATGAGTAGTGAAATTGAGCATAAAAAGGCAAAAGAGGAACTCAATGTCAGAAACAAAGAACTTGAGATTACACACCTTGAACTAAAAAAGAAGAACGCTGAGTTGGATATTTCGATACAGAAACTGCATGAAGCGCAAAAAAAGTCGGAAGAAAACAACCACCTAAAATCAACGTTCCTGGCTAACTTAAGCCATGAGATCAGAACGCCTATGAACGTTATTCTTGGCTTCTCGGAACTACTCAGAACTGAATCATTAAGCCCTGAAGAAAAGGATGAATACATTGGTATTATCAACCTTAACGGTCTCCAACTCCTGAAGGTAATGGATAATCTTATAGATATCTCCAAACTTCAAACAAGACTAATACAGGAAGGACCAAAGCTCTTCAGTTTAAATGACTTACTTGAAAATATGCTGAAGCATTACATGCGAGAAGTGAAGCTAATGCAAAAGCCTTTGAAATTATACCTTGAGAAAGGACTGGAAGAAAATGACGACCAGATAATCACAGATCAACAAGGACTGTTAAAGGTACTTAATCACCTTCTGGATAATGCGGTTAAGTTTACAATGGAAGGCTGGATTAAATTTGGTTATACCATTGTCGACGACCGGCTGCTTTTCTTTGTAAAAGATACAGGCATTGGTATTCCTGACGGTAAAGAAGAGGTGATATTTGATATGTTCAGACAGGTATCAACCAACCACACCCGAGAGTTTGGAGGAAACGGACTTGGATTAGCCATATCACAAAAATACATCGACACCCTTGGCGGTGAGATATGGCTGGATAAATCATATAAAGAGGGAGCACATTTCTGCTTCACTATACCCTTTGAGAAAACAAGAAAAATAAATAACGGGGTTCCTAAATCCAGCCTGATGTAATTAAAAAGCAGCCATCAGCAAACCAATATCTTTATAAGGAATATTAAACTGACGACCAATGTAACTATTGGTCAGAATACCCTTATACAAGTACATTCCATGGCTTAAGCCAACATCTTCCTTAATAAGATGATGTACACCACCCGCTTCTCCCAGACGCAAAATAATAGGTGCAAAAATATTACTAAGAGCAATGGATGAAGTGCGTGAAACTCGAGAAGCAATATTAGGAATGCAATGATGAATGACCCCATGTCTGGTAAAAACCGGATGATCGGTATCGGTGCACTTACTGGTTTCGAAGCAGCCCCCCTGATCCATACTTAAATCAATAATTATAGAGCCCTTTTTCATCTGTGACACCTGCTCCTCGGTTACCATAAATGAACGACCCGTTTGCAGGTACCTTAGACTACCCAACACAGCATCGGCACTTTGCAATGCTTTTGTTAATGCCTGTGGATGCAGAACAGAAGTAAATATCCTTTGTCCAATGTTTCGTTCCATCTCCCTGAGGCGATGATAGGAATTATCAAATACCTTAACCGATGCTCCTAAACCAATGGCTGCCCTGGCTGCATATTCGCCAGCTGTGCCTGCTCCAAGAATAACTAATTCGGACGGAGATATTCCTGTTACTCCACCAAGTAACACACCTTTACCATTATGTGCCTTACTCAGATACTCACTGGCAATCATAACAGAAGCAGTACCTTCAATTTCACTCATGCTTCGAATAACCGGATAACAACCATTATCATCTTTCAGCAACTCAAAAGCAATGGCATTTAATCGTCGATCCAGCATCCTTTGTATTGATTCCCTGGATTGATTATACAGGTTTAGTAAGGAAATAATCAATTGATTTGCTTCTAAAGCCTCCACCTCATCTTCAGTCAATGCTGATACTTTCAGAACAATGTCGGCTTTAAGCACCTGGGTGTTTCCTTCAACAATCTGAGCGCCACAATCGGCAAAATCTTTATCAAAATAGTGTGCCTTATCCCCCGCCCCTGATTCAAAAATAACGGTATGACCATTAGCGACTAACAACTCAACACCCTGCGGAGTCAATGCCACTCTATTTTCAAAACGTGAACGTTCTTTAGGAATACCAATTGTTAGTTTCTTCTTCTTTCGTCCTGTTTCAAGCATCTCTTCCTGGGGAAGCAGTTGCGTTTGTCCCAAAGGGAAGTATGAAGTTTTATCTCCCATCATAGCCAGTCATTTTCCATAGTATCAGTGCTTCAAGATAGCAAAAAAAGCACAATTAAAAGAACAGTTTAAACCTTCTCTACAATGATACGGCGTCTTCCGTCCTCTTCTTCAACAAGCGTTAATTCAAGACGTCCGGGAGGTAACAATGAAGCAATCTTTTCAGGCCACTCGATCATGGTGTAATGCCCGGAATACATATAATCTTCATAGCCCATATCATAGGCTTCTTCCTCCTCTTTCAAACGGTAAAAATCAAAATGATAAACAACCTCATCTGTATGCGTGTGATACTCATTTACAATAGCGAAACTTGGACTGTTTACCGTATCCTCAACATCCAGCTCCTCGCACAGAGCTTTAACAAATGTGGTTTTACCAACTCCCATTGGTCCGTAAAAAGCCAGCACCCGCTCATCTTTATATTTTGATAAAAAATCGGCTGCTACAGCATTAATATTATCCAGCGAGTCAATGTAAAATGTATCTATCATTATCCAAAAATTGTAACTCAGGCAAAAATAGCTGAAGTGATTGAAATAGCAATACAACCTTCTGCTTTAATCCCTCCTGAATGCTTATCAACATATTACCTTGGGTCGATAAGCACTACTT
The DNA here is from genome assembly GCF_050589845.1 of Carboxylicivirga agarovorans. NCBI lineage: Bacteria > Pseudomonadati > Bacteroidota > Bacteroidia > Marinilabiliales > Marinilabiliaceae > Carboxylicivirga > Carboxylicivirga agarovorans. The sequence continues at coordinate 453,658 of NZ_JBNGPA010000001.1, forward strand.
TACCAGGTTAAACCACATGCCCCACCCAAACAGGATGCGACAGAAATAAATCAGGACCGATGCATTACCTTGATCAAAGGTTTAATAAATGAAGACACCAATCAAAGCTGCAATATCCAATTTTCCCTATTCAATAACAAGTAATGAACAACAGCACCTGATTACATGAATTATAATTTCATATATTTGATAAACATAAAAAGCAATCATTCTACGTCAGTATTCACAATGAGTAATCCAAAAAACAAAAAAAGCTTTGGCACCGCCCCTGTTCTTTTTACTGCTATATCAACCATTTTAGGGGCGATATTATTTCTGCGTTTTGGCATGGCTGTTGGTAACCTGGGCTTTTACGGTGCCTTAGGTATTATCGTTTTAGGACATATGATTACGATTCCTACTGCTTTGGCCATATCTGAAATAGCAACCAATACACGCGTAGAAGGCGGTGGCGAGTACTTTATCATTTCCCGTTCTTTTGGTCTTAATATTGGAGCTACAATCGGTATTGCCCTGTATTTTTCACAAGCCATAAGTGTGGCTTTTTACATTATAGCATTCACCGAGGCTTTTCAACCTCTGTTTGCCATGGCTCTTAACGCATTTAATATAGACTTACCAAAACAGGTTGTCAGTATCCCTGCTTTACTGGCATTATCATATATAGTTCTTCAAAAAGGTTCGGATATGGGAATAAAAACCCTCTATACCGTTGTGGTGATCCTGTTTATTTCCATTACTCTTTTCTTTATAGGTCAGACTGATTATTCTGAAGCCGGTAATTACCAGGCTAATTTCATTTTTAACAACAAGAATCAGTTCTTTATCTGGTTTGCCATTTGCTTCCCTGCATTCACCGGTATGACAGCAGGTGTTGGCTTGAGTGGTGACTTAAAGAATCCGAAGAAATCAATCCCCAGGGGAACGATGTGGGGAACTATTATCGGTATGATTATTTACGCCGGCATCATTTATAAGTTTTCGGTTTCGCTTACGCCAGAAGAAATGACCGAATCGCAACTGGCTATGGCCAATGTTGCTGTATTAGGAGCTATTGTTATTCCTCTTGGACTTGGGGCATCGACAATTTCGTCGGCCATTGGCTCTGTTTTGGTTGCCCCCCGCACATTGCAGGCCTTAGCGATAGACAGAAGTTTTCCGGGAAGGCGAATCAACTTGTGGTTGTCTAAAGAAAAGGGTAAAAACAATGAACCTTTTAATGCTACACTGATAACAATAGGCATTGCATTGGTATTTGTCTTAATGGGTGAAGTCGATTTTGTTGCGCAGATCATTTCCATGTTTTTCATGATCACCTATGGCTCATTGTGCCTGATCTCCTTTTTAAATCACTTTGGAGCCTCCCCATCTTATCGTCCTCAGTTTAAATCGCATTGGGCAATTTCTCTCATGGGCTTTCTGTTATCGGTATGGGTAATGTTTAAAATCGATGCCCTCTATACAATACTGGCCTATACATTGATTACTCTGCTATACCTCTACCTTAACTACATCCATAAAGAACGTGGTGGACTTCAGAAAATATTTCTGGGGGCATTATTTCAACTTAGCAGACGCATACAACTATACATGCAAAAGAACAGAAGTCGCCACCCTGATGAAACAGAGTGGAGGCCTTCAGCTATTTGTATCTCTGCCAACTCATTTTCACACAGCAAGGTATTTGATCTGATGAAATGGATATCCTATAAACATGGCTTTGGAACCTATTTTCACTTTTTAAAAGGGTATTATTCATCAGCAACAACAATGGAAGCAAAGCAAATTGTTGATCAGCTCATATCAGAGCATCATGATGAAGAAAGCAGCCTGTATGTTGATTGTATGATATCGCCATCATACACAACCGCAATTGCTCAGGCTATTCAAAGCCCAAGCATCAGTGGAATGGAAAACAACATGGTCATTTTTGAATACCGCAGAAGTGAAACCGAAGCAATCAATTCCATACTCGACAACATTAGTTTAACAAGAGCGGGAAATTACGACGTTTGTGTATTTTCTGACGCCAGTAGAAACACAAACTTTAAAAACGGTATTCATATTTGGATCCGACCGATTGATATATTAAATGCCAACCTGATGATATTACTTGGTTTTATCATTCTTTCACACCCCGACTGGAGAAAAGGTTATGTGAAAATATTCAGCATTTGCGAACCCGACGAAATAGCGTTGACAAGAAAACAACTAAGTGAGCTGGTTCAATCGGGCCGTTTACCTATCACCTTGTCTAACATTGAAATAATAGCAAGAGATGATCAAACAGCCAATCAAAAACTGATTAATGAAAGGTCGTCCAATGCAGGATTAACAATAATAGGATTCAGAGAAGAGCAAATTAAACACAGTGGGGCTGATGTGTTCAATGGCTTCGAAAATATGGGTGATATCTTGTTTGTAAACGCCAATAGTCAGCAAATAATCGAATAAACTGAGTTCTCAACGGCACTCATGTTTGTTTTAAGTGACAAATTAAGCATTAAATGAAGAATCTTTTGCCGATTGCCTGATTGCGGACATTGGTGAAAGTTAATATCTTTACAGGTATGCATCTAAATGTTTCGATCATGAAATACCTCTTATATATAATCATAGGCGTTTTATCAGCTCTCCCATGTTTTTCTCAAACAGACACCACCACAATTAATCACAACCTGCAACTGGTACATCTTAGCGATTCTGTTTTTATACACATTTCATGGGTTGACTCTGAAAAATGGGGACGCTTCTCAAATAATGGTCTGCTCATTATAAAAAATGGAGAAGCTGTATTGGTGGATACTCCAATGGATAATAAGCAAACAAAAGAACTTACGGACTACTTGCAGGTCGTTTTACATGTGAAAATAAGAGCACATATAGCAGGTCACTTTCATGATGATTGCATAGGTGGTCTGGAATACCTGCAAAGCATCGGTTCAAAATCCCTGGCATCAAATCTGACCATTGAAAAGTGCAAGGAAGAAAACTTACCTGTCCCCGGGATTGGATTTGATAAAGAATACGATTGTCTCTTCAATGAAATACCGATCGAGTGCCGCTTTTTTGGCCCGGGACATTCATTTGACAATATCACCGTTTGGTTGCCCGAGCAAAAAATTCTATTTGGAGGATGTCTGGTAAAATCAGTTCATTCGCGTAGTTTAGGCAACCTGTCAGACGCTGTTGTTGACGAATGGGATGTAACTGTTGAGAAAGTTCAGTATGCCTACCCGGACCTGGAAGTGGTTGTCCCCGGTCATGGTTCGGTTGGCGATGCTTCATTATTAAGCCATACCATTGCACTCGTGAGAAAACATAAGGAGAAACAAGGATCGAAGTAAAATATGATCAATTAAAAGAAAGCCGGAAATCTTAATTTGATTCCCGGCTTCTTGTTTATCTAATTCTCAACGGCTATAACTTCTGTAATTTGGGGAACAGATTTTTTAACAACCATTTCAACGCCCCCTTTTAAGGTTTGCATGCTCAGAGGGCATCCATCGCACGAGCCTTCTAAACGCACTTTAACCACAAAATCATCTGTTACTTCAACCAGGCTAATATCACCACCATCACCCTTAAGGTAAGGTCGAATCTCTTCCAGTGCTGCTTCAACCTGCTGAACAATTTCTACTTTATTCTCTCCCATGGCTTATCTTATTTCTTCATTTCTACAATTTTGGTTTCAGGTAAAGTTGCATTGCGTTTTTCAACACACTCTACAACTTTTTGAGCTAAATCAGCAAAGGCCAAACCTGTTACTGAAGCATCATTCAAAGCTGCCGGTTCACCAGCGTCACCACCTTCACGGATACTTTGCACCAATGGGATTTGTCCCAACAGAGGAATGCCCATTTTATTGGCCAGTTTACTACCACCATCTTTACCAAAGATGTAATATTTGTTATCAGGCAATTCAGCCGGCGTAAACCAGGCCATATTTTCAACCAAGCCCAGCACAGGCACCTGAATATTTTTACTTTGGAACATGCTCACACCTTTAACAGCATCGGCCAGTGCAACGTTTTGTGGTGTTGAAACAATAACCGCCCCTGTAATACTTATGGTCTGAACAATAGTCAGGTGAATATCACTTGTTCCCGGAGGCAAATCAATTAATAAATAATCAAGTTCTCCCCAGTTACCATCGTTGATCAGTTGACGAATGGCATTTGTAGCCATTGCACCACGCCAGATAAGAGCGTCATCGGGATTAACAAAATAACCAATGCTTAACATTTTGACGCCATACTTCTCAACCGGTATAATTTTATCTTTTCCATTTATCTTCTCCAGTACCGGACGAGCATCTTCGGTTTGAAACATAATAGGTACTGAAGGACCAAAGATATCAGCATCAAGCAAACCAACAGAATAACCAGCTTTTGCCAGGGCCACTGCCAGGTTCGATGTAACTGTTGATTTCCCTACGCCCCCTTTACCTGAGGCAACAGCTATAATATTCTTTACACCGGGTAAAGCTTTTGTTTCTGCTGGTTTTTCTTTTGGTTTTACTTTCACATAAATGTTTCCTTCAATCTCAGCAGCTTCATCAACATAGGTTTTTACAGCCTGCACACAAGCTTTTTTAATTGAACCAACCATCGGATCATTAGCTCTGTCAAACAACAAGCTAAAGCTTATTCGTTTACCGTCAATGCGCAAGTCATCCTCTACCATGCCTAGCGTCACAATATCTTTACCTTTACCCGGATGCACAACGTGTTTTAATGCATCCATTATGAGATTAGGATAATATTCCATGCTTATCTTTATTTAAACCTTGTAAAAATTAGACTCAAAGGTATAAAAAAAAGAGAAACTCACTTTCTCTTCTTTCACCTTATATTAATGCTTTACAGCAACTCTTTGGAAGGATCCCAAAAAACTGCGTCAAAATTAACAATCTGATTATCTTCAATGATCACCCCTTCATTTTCCAAGAGCTCTTTCATTGTTTCACCTCCTGGAAAATGATGCTTGCCGGTTAATATGCCTTTACTGTTCACAACCCTGTGCGCTGGAATAAATCGATGCCAGGTGCTGCATTTATTCATGGCCCACCCTACCATGCGCGCCCCACGGTAACTACCAATATAATTGGCAATAGCGCCATAACTGGTAACCTTTCCATGTGGAATCAACTCAGCCACCTGGTATACCCGGTCAAAAAAATCAGACTCTTTTTTGGCCATTGCTACTTACCTTTTTTCCGTGACAGCGGATTATTTTTTATCGATTCTTTTTCTTTTACCACTCCACGACCGGCGCTATGGTAGTCATCAAAATCAATTTCAATATCCGGTTCAATCCATTCTTCCCGATCTTCCATACGGAACTTTAGATATTTAATGGATAGTCCATGGTCAAGCCACTTTGATTCATAGTGAGTCTGAATAGATAATATTTCATCATCGTATCCCGAACCATATAAATCATTTTCATTGACCTCAACAGTGAATTTATTTTCCTTCACCATTTCAGAAGTGTAGGTATACAAAAACTTTGAATCAGTTTTAAGATGCACCAAACCTCCGGGTTTTAGGAACTGCTTGTACAATTGAAGAAAGCGGGTTGAAGAAAGCCTTTTATTCACTTTCTTCATCTGTGGATCGGGAAATGTGAGCCATATCTCATCCACTTCATTTTCGGCAAAAAAGGAGGTGATAAATTCAATTCGCGTCCTTACAAATGCGACATTTTTCAATCCTTTATTTTTGGAGTCAGTAGCACCACGGTGCATGCGGGCTCCTTTTATATCAATTCCAATAAAATTCTTGTTTGGAAATAATTCAGCCAATCCAACGGTATATTCTCCTTTTCCGCAACCTAACTCCAGCACAAGGGGATTGTCATTTTTAAAGAACTCTTTGTGCCACTTTCCTTTCTTTGAAAAGGATTCACCATCTAACTCACTAAAGTCGGCTTCAAACACATGATCATAGGTTGCCATCTCGGCAAACTTTTTCAATTTATTCTTTCCCACTTCTATTCTTATTTTAAAGCTTCTGCTTCTTCTATTCTCAAGCCAATATTATGTATTCCCTTGATGTCCTCATCACGCATCCCCTGCACAACTCTGAAGGTATATTGGCCTGTTTCAGCAAATTTAACACCAATCTGATAAGGTACCTGTACATGGTACAAACTCCCCCAGCCCGATCCAAGCCAGCGCCCTGTTTCATCAGCCAGCACACAATCTACTTTATCTTGCATGGCTTTACCTGATGGGCTTATTACATCAACAAACAACCAAAGATTACTATTTGGATAATTGGAATAATTACGCACATTCAGCAATACATTATAGGCTTGTTCGCTACTTTGTATATCAACCTTGAACACAGCCATTGAATCCATATTCCATCCTCCGTCAGGAATAGTCACATACTGGTCAAATACAACATTTTTATCGCAGCTACTCAGAACAATAATAATCAGTAGCAATGCACCAATAATACTATTGCTTTTTATTTTGCCCATCGCCTCCTTGTTGTTTGCGTTGATTATTTGGTCGATACCTTCTCTTTGATTTGTTATAAGGCTTTTTCTCTCCTTGCTGTTGATTACCGCCCTGTTTTCTTTCGTTTGTTTTTCTGTCTTGTTGCTTACTGCCAGACGATTTTCCCTCAGTTTGCTGACCTCCATTACGCCTCCTGCCAGGTCGACGTTTTTTCTTTTTCTGCTCATCAAAACGAGTCAGGCTTTCCTGGCTGATTACATTGTCGTAGGTTGGTTCTGCCACAAATACTTTTGGCGCTTCATTGGCCAGTTTATCAACTTTTTTGCCTTTCCTGTTTAAACGAATAATCTCTTTGGCTCTGTCAACCGAAACAGAAACAATACCCGCAGGAATATCCTTACTTGTACTATACCACATGGTACGGGAGAAAATATCCGTTTTAAAGTGATAATAACTGCCGTCAACTGTTTCCAGAACAATATTTGTTTTAGGGAAATCCTGCTGAGCATCAATATAAGCATCCAGCTCGTAATTAAGGCAACATTTCAGTTTTCCACACTGACCTGCCAGTTTTTGAGGATTAAGAGATATTTCCTGGTAACGCGCGGCATTGGTTGTCACAGAAACAAAATTAGTCATCCAGGTTGAGCAACATAGTTCACGCCCGCAGGGACCAATACCCCCTATACGGCCCGCCTCCTGTCGTGCACCAATCTGGCGCATCTCAATCCGCACCCTGAAAGTTTCTGCCAGGACCTTGATTAACTGGCGAAAATCAACACGTTCGTCAGCAATATAGTAGAATATGGCTTTGGTTTTATCACCTTGATATTCCACATCACCGATCTTCATATTCAGGTTTAATCGCTCAGCAATGCGGCGCGACTCAAGCATTGTTTCGTGCTCCAGTGCACGTGCTTCCTCCCACTTTTCAACATCGGCAGGCTTGGCCTTTCTATAAACACGTTTGAACTCAAAGGTCTCGAGGTTAATGTTGTGCTTCTTCATCTGCAGCAACACCAATTCGCCCGTCAAAGTAACGGTTCCAATGTCATGCCCCGGAGATGCCTCAACAGCAACAATATCACCCTTTTGAATGCGAAGGGCATTGCTGTTTCGAAAATATCCTTTACGTGTGTTTTTAAATTGTATCTCAACAATATCAGTTGTGTTAATTGTATCAGGTAAATCCTCCAGCCAATCGTAAACATTAAGTTTACCGCAACGGCTCGAACAACTTTTACAACTCTGCTTTTCAGTATCTTGAATAACTTCTTCCATAAAAAAAATAAATAAAAGGCTCTAAGACCTTGTGAACCTACTATTGCTTTAAAAGCATAATTACTTTCAGGCATAAGTCCATTAATATAATACGAGCATTCCCATTTTGTTCAAGATGCGAATGCGCCAGGCTAAACTCTTCACTCAATTGCAAGATGTTACCATCATTAATAAATGGTGAAAATCGTGCCGAGAAATTCTCTTCTTCAGGTGTAAGATACAATAAATCCTGTTCCTGAATGTTCATCATAAAATTTTCACGAATCAAACGCAGGGCAAAATCAAAGAAATTCTTCTGCCTTTCTTTAGACTGCCTGTTCATTTCATCACACCAGTCAATTAAATCAAAGAGCTTTCGCTGATATGCCAAACGCATCATACTTACAAACTTATCAAAAAAGTATGCACGCTCTGCACCCTGTCCTACAATTTCTTTAGCTGCAACAAAGTTGCCAACCGACAGTTTTGCAAAACGCTGGCTCTCTTCATCGCTTATATCATATTCCTTTTTAAGGGCTGCGGCAATGTCTGAAATTTCAAGAGCGGGAATATTTAATCGCTGGGCGCGACTTTGAATGGTTCCCAAAATATCATTTGGATTATCTGACACTAACAGAAAAACCGTTCCTTCAGGGGGTTCTTCAAGCAACTTAAGCAATTTGTTAGAAGCCGCCACATGCATCTTTTCGGGCAGCCAGATAATCATCACTTTGTATTTGGCCTCAAATGTTTTCAGGCTTAACTTCTTGATAATCTCCTGACTCTCCTGGCTGTATATCAAGCCTTGTTTATCTGCTTCAAGAAAGGTAAACCACTGTCGAATGTTAAAATATGGTTCATTCAGCACAAACTGACGCCATTCATTAAGATATGAATCACTAACAGGATTTTTATGTTTTGTGCTTTTTACAACTGGGAAAACAAAATGCAAATCAGGATGAATCAGTTTTGCATACTTCAAACACGAAGGACATTCTCCACATGAATCATTTGCCTGACGGTTCTGACAGTTTAAATACTGCGCAAAAGCCAAAGCCAGGTTTATTTTCCCAACACCTTCGGGTCCGCCGAATAACTGAGCATGGCTAACACGGTTTTCATTCACCATGTTCACCAAATGTTTCTTTATTCTTTCGTGTCCTATTACCTCGTTAAACTTCATGAAGCTGCCTAAAATTCAAGTCATCAAAGATAGCAATTTAGTTGGTTGTGGAAAATGACGTCAGGCCTCTTAATTCCTTTGGCATATTTCAGCCTTATGCAGATAAAAGAAAGGCATCATCTTTTAAAGCTATAGGGCTTAATAAGCGGTGAAACAGAAAATCTTCCATTCATATGCAACGGTTGCTTTCCGGTAAAATGACATAGTATTGCGGCCACTAAAACAACAGTCTTCTCCTCAATAATGACTTACATCAGTTAAGGCAATACTTACATAGATTCCATTACCTTTGCACAAAATTATATAGCATGTCTACATTTTTGTTTGATGAAATTGTTTTTGGTCCCGTCAATAGTCGTCGACTTGGTGTTTCACTGGGAATGAATTTACTTCCTGTTAACCGCAAAATATGCTCTTTTGATTGTATTTATTGCGAGTGTGGTTTAAATGGTGAACTGGGTGATAAAAGCGGACAAATGCCAACCCGGAAAGAAGTCAAAACAGCTCTTTTCAACAAACTACAGGGCATGCTGAAAGATAATCTTAAGCCAGACGTCATAACATTTGCCGGCAATGGCGAACCAACATTACATCCTGAATTCAGTGGTGTTATAGACGACACGATAGAGCTACGCGATCAGTTTTGCCCGGAAGCCCGTATAGCAGTTCTTTCCAATGCTTCGCGACTGCACAAACCGGAAGTTGTAAAAGCACTTTTGAAAATAGAAGACAACATTCAAAAACTGGACTCCGGATTAAAAGAAACCATTTTACGACTGGATCAGCCCAATTATCCTTTCGACCTGAATAAAACCATCAGTCAATTAAAAGATTTTAACGGTCGTTTAATTATTCAAACCATGTTTGTAGCCGGAGAGATGAATGGTGTTGACGTCGACAATACAACAGAAGCAGACATCAGTTCGTGGCTCGACGCGCTAAAAGAGATACAACCTGAGAAAGTGATGATATACACCATTGAGCGCGATACCCCCTACAATTCTCTTAAAAAGGTACCCTTGGATAAACTAAAGGAAATAGCACAACGAGCTGAAAAATCAGGTTTTACTGTTTCGGTTTCCGGCTAACATAGTAAAGCCTGCTTCATGCATATTATTATATTTGTAATGTGGCAGAAGTTAAATCACATCGACGCATATTAGTCAGTCCTCTGAACTGGGGCTTGGGTCATGCCACACGTTTAATACCGGTTATCAGTGCGCTTATTAAGCAAGGCCATTATGTGATAATCGCAGGTGAAGGTGCTTCTCTGTCGGTGTTACGAAATGCTTTTCCTGAACTGGACTGGATTTTGCTTCCTGGCTTCAATGTATCGCTTTCACACCACCAATTTCAATGGTTCAAACTATTAAAACAGGTACCATCATTTATTAGAGCTCTAAATGAAGAACATGTCGCCGTTAATAAATTGATTAAATCACATAAGATTGATTTGCTCATATCCGACAATCGATATGGAATTTATTCAAAACAAGTATCTTCAGTAATTATTACTCATCAAACCAATCCATATCCCGGAAAATACCTAAGCTGGATACGCCCTTTCACCCGGGCTATCTCAACCAGACTAATAAAGCAATTTGATGAATGCTGGATTCCTGATAACACGAACGAACCCAGGCTATCGGGTTCTTTATCGACTCCGGCAAAACGATTAAAATACAAGTACATTGGATATCTGTCACGCTTAAACCCAATGCTTCATACAAGCAGAGCATTTTCAACAGATGTACTAATCATTTTATCGGGTCCTGAACCACAACGAACACAATTGGAACAAATACTCATCGATCAGCTTAGGCAAAGCCAGCTTAAAACGACCATTCTTTGTGCACGTCCTGATAAAAAAACGGCACAGATCGGCACCATTACGCTGCTACCACATTGCACGGCAGAAGAACAAAATCAACTCATTAACAATAGTAAATATATTATTTGCCGCTCAGGCTATTCCACATTAATGGATTTAATGCTGTGTAACAGAACCGCATTGCTAATTCCTACACCAGGTCAGTATGAACAGGAGTACCTGGCACAAAGAGCCTGCACCTTATTCGGCTTTCAATCAATCAGTCAAAGCGAATTAAAGAAAGGACATTTACCCGCCAAACTGAAGCATGACAACAACTTAAACAAAACGATTCAAACACCCGGATTTAAGCTTCCCTCCCTGCCTCTAAAAAAGTAGTTAATCGGTTTCAAACTTGTTTTAAAGGCATTCATCCTGAATTAAGGTCATCTCGTCAATAAAAATGTAACCTTTACGTCTTATGTCAGTATCTATAATCGGAATTGCACATCAAAGGTGAGTTTAATTTTCATCTAAAGTTAATTCTATCTAAACCGAACTCTTACAGGTATTGTAGGACATATATTAAAGACAAAATGACAACGTTACTAATAACATTATTATTACTATTGGCTTTCGGCCTATGGTTCTGGAAAAAAGGCATCGCCTTGCTGGCTGAACGTTATGCATCCAAAGAACTTGAAAAGTTATTATTTCCAAAAGGAGATAATGAAAAAGAAGCCATATTAGAATCGTTAGTTAAAATTACCAAAGGAAAATACAACAAGGAGTTATTACTTGATTATTTTTTGAAGATAAAAGGATTGCAGGTTATCAACATGTATGATCCTGTAGATTTCTGGACACGTCGATTTTTAATGAGTCCAACAAAGTTAAAGCTTAACTACTTTGAACAAGTTAAATTTTACGAAAGCTTTTTAAACTATCCTGAAGCTTCGGCCAGGATATTGGCAACGCAAACTGAGGATAACGATTATATCACATCCGAATCAAATGGGGGCTTCTACAAGAAGAAGCAGCTGGCCTAGTCAGCAAAACAAATGGCGCAAGTGGGATACAATTACTACTTGACAGGAAAGAAAACGGGAAGCCATCTGGCTTCCCGTTTTTTATTATTTTATAAGGTAGTGTTATTTCAATTCGAAGGTACTGGTTCCAATATTAAAACCATCAACAAAAACATCAACTGTGTATACGCCACCTAACAATTCACCATCTGCAGCTGCATAAAAAACACAGACATCAACATCTTCACCACCATATTCAAATTCACGACTGGCTGAATAGTTGATTTCCTGATCCTCATAGGTAAATACATTATCCTTTGAGTTTATTAACAACACTTCATCCGGTCTTTGAATACGCACATAAATTGTTTTAATACCAACAGGAGCTGTTACATTTTTATTAATGGTACAACACATGCGTATCTTTGCAACACTTCTGGCTTTCTTAGTAGTTTTCCCTTTTGCATTTAAACCCTGGGTTTCAATATTGCTGGTTTCCAACTGCGATGCTATCTCCACCTTTTTATCCAGGGTTTTCTTAACCTCTTCAAGCTCCTTATATGACTGTGCTATTTGATCGTGCTGCTTTCGGTACTTAATATTTTCCTTTGTCAGCTCCTCATTACGCCGGTTAAGCGAATCGATCTGAATAACAAAATTGCGCATTACGCCTCTCAGAGTTGTTAATTCCTTTTTGTACTCTCTTATTTTCCGGGCATTTGTCGCTTTTATAGTTTTAATCTCTTCAATTAAATGGGTAATCTTTTCACGTTCCTGCTCCAGCATCAGGTTTAATGTATCATTATTACTATGCAATGAATCATAATCCAAAGCCAGTTCCTGAAACTCTTCTGTTAACAACACTTTCTCTTCAGTCATCTCTTCAACAACCGCACGGTACTCCTGACGGTTACTGATAAAAAAGAATAATAAAACAGCAATAACAACTACAGCAACACCGCCAATAATATATACCAGTTTATTCGACGATGGTTTGTTTGTATTTTCCATAACTAACAGTCTACTTTTGAGTCTGAACACAAAGTTATTATTTTTTAACGTGCCTGCAATGACTGTCAATACAGTTGCACCGTTAGCTCAATAACATATCCTGCAATCGACATGCTTATTGGAATTATTGCAATCAAACCAACAAACTATTTACAAAGGAATTATAGATACAATCCAACCTCAATTGTTACCAATTACTGAAAATAAGTATTACACACTATAAACTATCGAACTATTATATAAATTTGTGAAGAATTAAAAAGTAGCTGTTTTGAAGAAAAAAATATTTCAACTGGCCATAATCGCTGTTATCTCTCAATTATTTTGGTATTGTGCAAACGTAGGAATGCCTAGCGGAGGCATCAAAGATGAAAATCCTCCTGTTGTTGTTAAGTCAATACCCGAGGCCAATGCTTTAAATTATCAAAAAAACACCGTTTATATTGAGTTTGATGAACTGATTCAGTTAAAAGACTACCGAAGCAAGTTTATTGTTTCACCTCCGGTTAACGAGCAACCTATTGTTGAAGCCCGGGGCAATCGCTTGATAATTGATTTTGAAGATGAAGAATTACAGCCAAATACAACCTACACACTTGACTTTGCCGATGCTATTGTTGACAATAATGAAGGAAATGTATTAGAAAACTACTCATTTTCATTCTCAACAGGCGAATACATAGATTCACTGCAGGTTTCAGGTAATCTTTACGATGCCGATGACCTTTCTCCTTCTGAAGGTGTTCTTATTTACCTGCACAAAAACCTGAACGACACGGCCATTCAAACACTGGTTCCAATACGTATAGCAAAAACAAATTCACTGGGACGTTTTAACATACGTAATGTCAGTCCGGGTAAGTACCGTATTTACGCGCTTGATGATGCCAATCGTAATAATAAATTTGATCAGCCAGGTGAAGCTATGGCATGGTCAGACATTATTGTTGAACCAGGTTTTGAGTACCGTACTTTTGCCGATACCATACGTATCGATTCTTTAGAAACAGATTCAATCAGCTATTATGAAAAACTGGTTTATACACCTGATAGTCTGCAGTTGTTTAAGTTTCAACACGATTATAAAGAGCAATACCTGGTCAGCGAAGAGCGCAAAGAGCGTGCTAAACTAACCTACTACTTTAATCGTCCACTGGAAGAAGACGCGAAAATATCATTGACAGGCAAAGATGATTTAAGAGATGTTTTTTTCATGGATCGATCTGCCATGAACGATACGGTTACCTTCTGGTTAAGGGATAGCACCTATTACAACCAGGACTCTTTATCAATTTCGATCAGCTATCCAATGCGTGACACGCTGGATAATCCATTCACCAAAACAGATACAATAGCCATGTACTTTTTTGAAGTGAAGGACAAAAAGAAAAAAAGACGTAAGAAAGATGAAGAACCGGAGCCTATTCCAACCATTAAATTGAAAAATGTTAAAAACAAGCTGGATGTATTTGGTCAGTTTCACTTCTCATTGCCGGCTCCGGCAACAACCTTTGATACGAAAGCGATAAAATTGTACAATCATAAAGACACAATACCTGAGGAACAAGCCTTTGAATTTATTCACAACGAGCATCAAATACTTAACTACACCATTAAGAGCGACTGGGAACCGGGCATTAAATACGAAATGATTATTGACTCAGCTGCAATATTTGATATCTATGGCTTATACAATGACTCGATCAACGCACAATTTTCTGTCAAATCGGTGGATAGTTATGGTCTGATACGCATCCAGGTATTAAATCCTCAAAAAAACTGGCTGGTTCAACTTATCAACCGAAAGGACATTATTGTACAACAAAAATACATTCGCAACGAAACTGGTAAAATTGGTTTCCGCTATATTAACCCTGGCGAATACATGTTACGCATTGTTGTTGATGAAAATATGAATGGCGAATGGGATAGTGGTAATTACTACGAACGTATACAACCCGAACAAATGTATTACTTCCCTAAGAAATTAAATGTTCGCAAAAACTGGGAAGACAATCATGGCACCTGGGATCCAATCTTGTTCAACGTTGATAATTTCTCCAGACAGTTTCGTAAACCTAAGAAAAAAGAAGAATAATGTCAGTACTGCTTAATTTTGCCATGTTTCCGACCGACAAAGGAGACAGCGTAAGTAAATATGTGAGTCAGATAATTAACCACATTAAAGAGAGTGGTGTTAGTTATAAGTTAAATCCCATGGGCACAACCATTGAAACCGATACCATGGAGCAGGCTCTTCAAATAGTACAGGAAAGCTATGATATTCTTGAACCGGTTTCCAATCGTATCTATTGCTCGATTAACATTGATGCTCAGAAAAACAAAGGAATGCGAATAGCCAGTAAAATTGCATCAATTGAAGCTAAAATTGGTGAAGTCAATAAGTAATTCGGGGCACTGTTTTTGATAGCAAACTGCCGTTAAATTATTTTTATGCAGAAATTACTTTCAGCAGTGCTTTTCACGACATTGAGCCTGCACATTAATGCCCAGTGCGATGACATTAACACATCCTTTAAATCGGGTGAAGTTGTTAATTACCATGCATATTATAACTGGGGATTTATATGGCTTAATGCGGGGCAGGTTTCGTTTACCGTTGAAGATTTTAAAGTTAATGATGTACCTGCCTATCATTTAAAGGCTCATGGTGCCACTTATTCTTCATACGATATCTTGTTTAAGGTACGTGATACCTTTGAAACCATTGTAGACACACTTCACCTTGAGCCTTATGAATTTAAGCGTATCACCAATGAAGGTAGCTATCATGCAAGCTATCTATATCAGTTTGACAGGGATAAACGGCAAATTAATGCAAGCATAAAAAAGGAAAAGGAGGCTCGACGCGACACCATTCTGCAATGGAAAGACTGTTCCTTTGATCTGCTGACAATGGTGTACAAAGCACGTAATATCGATTATACACAATACCAGGTAAATGAAAAAATCCCTATCAGCATGGTAGTTGATGGAGAAATACATGACATTTATATTCGTTACCTTGGAAAAGAAACTATTAAGAACCGGGACGGACGCAAGTTCAATTGTCTGAAATTTTCACCACTTTTAGTTGAAGGAACGATATTCAAAAGCGGGGAAGATATGACAGTTTGGGTAACCGATGATGCCAACCGCATTCCCATAATAGTTGAGGCAAAAATTCTTATCGGCTCAGTAAAAGCTGTTTTTGTAGATGCCTTCAATACACGTTACCCAATGTCTGCCGAGATTAAAAAGATGTAAATCGCTCTTTCCAATCCATTAATGGCGCCTGATAAACATCTTTTAAAATTGTAAACCGCCTCTTCAGGTCATCAGGCGCATTACCAACAACAAAGGTTCTTTTGAATGTTGTTAGCATATCCAGGTCATTGTAGTCATTACCAATAGCTGAAACATTAATGGCATCTACACCTTCCAGTCGACAAACCTCCAATATCCCATTGGCTTTAGAAACTTCAGTATTAAAACATTCCATCCAGATGCTAACACCATCAATTGGTGAGGTAGCCCTCACCACTTTCACACCAGACAATTGCTTCTCAATTGCCTTATATGTATCTATATCAGGAATAAAAGCAAGTGTCTGCGTATAGTCCAGTTCCGGAACGGAACCATTGATCACCTCCGCATGCGGATGATTAAATTCAAGGTAGCGTTCAAAATCGGGATGCGGATCATTTCCTTCAGGATGGAAAAACAAATGATTCTCAGGTATTGGATGATGTAATGTATACTCAACATGAAACTGTTTAAAAACCTCAACCACATCTTTGGTCTTTTTATAGCCAAGATGACACGTTTTTAATAATTTCTTTGTTTTCCAGCAATATATGCCGGCTCCGGATGAAAACACGAGGTAATCAATCGGAAAATCATCAGGTAAAACCCTAAAGGCTGACTGCAAGGTACGACCTGTTGCCACAACCCTTACAACACCATTCTCTCCCAACATTTTAAACACTGATAAATCCTTGGCATTAAAATCATGATCTCGTGCCAATATTGTTCCATCCAGGTCGCTTGCAACTAATTGTTTCATCTTTCAAATTAATTTTCAATATTGGTCTGTTCCTCCTGCACTATAGCCTTATTATCCAGGATGTATACTATTGTATTTGATCCAATTGATAAGGAGTGGCCTGATAAACGTAATAATTAAGCCAGTTAGAATATAACAAGCTGGCGTGACTTCGCCACAAGACCATCGGCTCATTATCAGGATTATCGTCAGGAAAATAATTCTCTGGTATGGCAATATCCAAACCCTTTGCCACATCACGGTCGTATTCCTCTTTTAGGGTCGATGCATCATATTCTGAGTGACCGGTCACAAATATTTGACGACGATCTTTCGACATCACCATGTAAACACCGGCCATATCTGATTTCGACAGTAAGATCAAATCAGGATGAGATAGTACCTCACTCTCTTTTACCTCGGTATAACGTGAATGGGGGGCATGGTACAGATCATTAAATCCGCGCATCAATGGCTCTTCCCTTTTTTCAACAGTATGCTTGAATACGCCAAACATTTTACTGTCGAGTTGATATTTTTTGATACCAAAATGATGGAACAAACCAGCCTGAGCACCCCAGCAGATATGAAAGGTGCTGGTCACATTGTTTTTGCTCCAATCCATTATCTCCTGTAATTCGGGCCAGTAATTCACCTCTTCAAAATCCAGCAGTTCAACAGGTGCACCGGTTATGATCATACCATCATACTTGTTGGCACGCACCTCGTCAAACACCTTATAAAAGGCAAACAAATGCTCTCTTGGAGTATTTTTTGAAACATGACTTGAAGTCATTAAAAAATCAACTTCAACCTGCAGCGGACTATTTGATAATGCTCTTAACAGGTGTGTTTCAGTAGCTATTTTTAAAGGCATCAGATTCAATATCAAAATTCTGAGGGGCCTTATATCTTGATGCAAAGCGCGCGTTTCGCCTATAACGAAAACATTTTCATTTTCCAGCACGTGGCGTGCCGGCAGCGCATCAGGAATTTTAATTGGCATATGGTGGTATTAGTTGTGTGGTGGTTAATGTTTTGCCAGTATTATCTTTTAACTATTCCAAAAAACAGAATATTTAAAATATTATCGATCTGCACTTTAAAATCTTCAAAGTTATCTAATGCCTGAAAAAGAGGACCTTCCAGACCTTTTAAGGCGATGGCAATTGCGACTGCAGCCATATTCACATTCTTCACCTGAAAACTATCGTCTTTCTGTCCTTCTTCCAGCATTTTAGTTAAAAGCTGTGCTTCTTCTGCTTCTCCTTTACCTCTTAGTTTATCAAAGAAATCGTATACACCTAGCGCGTCGTCTTTCAGTACCTTCATATAGTTCTCCAGCATATGAATGGTTTTCATGCGGGTGATAACGTATTCTTTAAATTTATCTTTTGGCTTTAACTCTGAGTCAACTACTTTATTCAATTCGGTAAAAAGTATGTCTTTTTCCATTTCAATTACGGCCTGAAAGATCTCCTCTTTATTTTTAAAATAATAATAAAGCGAGCTCTTTCCTTTACGCAACGCATGGGCAATATCTTCCATGGTTGTTTTCTTGTAGCCAAATTTTGCAAACAGCTCTCTGGCCGCCTCAATAATTGCAATGCGCATTCCGTCACTTGTCGTTTCTGACGGATAAGCAACTCCTATAGTCATCCCGGTATTTTTAGTAAGTATTTAAGCACAAAAATAAAAATACTTTTCTCGAATCAAAAGCACAGACCAAACGATTCTAAAATTAAAACTCTTATACCTCTGATTTGCTGCTCATTAAAAATCACTGAACCATTTGGTCGAATTACCTCTTCTCCTCAACCAATGCAAAATCCAATTGCTTTTTCTCCAGGTTAGCACTTGCAATCGATATCTTTAGCTGATCACCCAACTGATATGTTCTATTGAATTTACGGCCAACCAAACAATAATTATCTTCATCAAATGTATAGAAGTCATCATCCAGGTCTCGTATTGGAATCATTCCCTCACATTTATTTTCAATGATCTCAACATACAAGCCCCATTCTGTAACACCGGAAATAACTCCATCAAACTCTTCTCCCAGGTGATCTTTCATAAACTCAACCTGCTTGTACTTGATGGATGAACGTTCGGCATCTGCAGCACGTTGCTCCATATCCGAACTGTGCTCGCACATCTCTTCGTATGTTTCTTCATTAACCGAGCGTCCGCCATCGAGGTAGCGTTGCAGCAGGCGATGTACCATCATGTCCGGGTATCGGCGGATTGGCGAAGTAAAATGCGAATAGTGCTTAAACGCCAAACCATAGTGACCAATATTGTGTGTTGAATAAACAGCTTTAGCCATGGTACGGATGGCGAGTGTTTCAATCATATTTTGCTCACCTTTACCCTGCACTTGCGTTAACAAACGGTTCAATGAAGCACTAACTGACTCGGCACCTTTAGGCATGGCTTCATATCCAAACTTACGAACAAAGGATGCGAAGTTTTCAAACTTATCAGGGTTGGGCACATCATGGATTCGGTATACAAATGTTTTGGCCTTTCCTCGTCGTCCCTTATCCATCTCTTTATTACCTATGAGCTGAGCTACTTTTTTATTGGCCAGCAACATAAACTCTTCAATCAGCTTATTGGCATCTTTCGATTCCTTAAAATAGACACTTAATGGTTTGCCTTTATCATCGATCTTAAACCTCACTTCAATACGTTCAAAACCGACTGACCCTTGTGCAAATCGTTTATCCCGCAATTGTTTAGCAAGTTTATCCAATGATAAGATCTCATCCTTTAAGTCACCCTCTCCTGTTTCTATAATTTCCTGTGCCTCCTCGTAAGTGAAACGGCGGTCAGAATAAATCACTGTTCGTCCGAACCAGCTATTGTGAATATTGGCATCATCATCCATTTCAAAAACAGCGGAGAAACACAATTTCTCTTCATGCGGTCGCAGCGAACAAATAAAATTACTTAGGCGCTCCGGTAGCATCGGCACGACGCGGTCGACCAGGTAAACTGAAGTAGCACGTTCATACGCCTCTTTCTCCAGTAGAGTTTTTGGTTGCACATAATGGGTTACATCGGCAATATGCACACCCACTTCCCAACGTCCGTTTTCAAGCTTTTGAACAGAAAGGGCGTCATCAAAATCTTTGGCATCTACAGGATCAATGGTGAAGGTGGTAACATTCCTAAAATCCCGACGCTTCTTGATCTCTTCTTCAGTGATCTCAGCATTTATTGTTTCAGCTTCATCTATCACTTCCTGTGGGTATCGATAAGGTAAATTGAATTCAGCCAAAATAGCATGCATCTCTGCATGATGATCGCCTGCATCACCTAAAACATCAACGATCTCACCTATAGGATTCTTGGCTCTTTCAGGCCATTCTACTATACGGGCAATCGCCTTTTGTCCGTCTTTAGCATCTTTTAAACTCTTCCCGGGAATAAAGATATCATGCGACATTACACGGTCATCTACAACTAAAAAGGCCAGTCCACGTGATATTTGCATGACTCCTACAAAAGAGTCACGTTTGCGTTTTAAAATTTCGATAATTTCACCTTCAGGCTGCCTGTTACGACGGCGGGCATGCATAAATACTTTTACATGATCGCCGTTAAGCGCCTGGTTCATATTATTGCGTGGAATAAAAATATCGCCACCTTCATTTTCCTCATCAGGAACAACGTATGCCGAGCCTGAAGCTGTCATATCAACAACTCCGGTTATTGTAGACCCTCGACTTAAGAGTTTATATTTACCTGCTGCTACTTCGGTCAGGTAACCCGATTCAAACAAATCACTTAATATAATCTGTACCTTCTGACGCCCTGTTTTTTTCCTCACTTCCAACAACGACGCCACTTGTTTATAATTAAATGTTCGTTTGGGGTTATTAAAAAACAGTCCTTGTATTAATTGTCTCAGCTCATCTGTTCGGGATGGCTTTTTCTTTTTCTTCTTTACCATTTTAATTTCATTTGTGGTTTAAGGTTATGTCAATCTCCATGCATAAGCATTGATTTTATTGGTTTCGGGAGCACTACCCAAAGGTATAAAATAAATCCAATCGTAATTCCCTCCAATTTATGCTAACCTTTTCTTCATATTATCAGTATAAAAAGTTCCAGCAAGTCATTTTGTTTGGCTTCTTAACACCCAATATTGAAAAAATGCGAAATTACTTAATCATTATACTACTGACAGTTAGCTTCAATTGTATAGCCCAATCATATGAGTTATACAAAGGAGATACAATCAACTACACCGATATTAACAATCTGAAACAAGGATTATGGATTAAATTCAACAATTCGGGTGATGAGATACTGGAGCAGGGTATTTACACAAGCAACAAAAAAAAGGGTAGCTGGATCAGCTACTATCCCGACGGGAAAATAAAGCATAAAATAACCTACAAGAACGGTAAAGCAATAGGGCCAGCAGTATTTTATTACGAAAGTGGCTTAATATCGGAACAGGGCATCTGGCACATTGATCACTGGAAAGGAAATTATAAGTTCTACAATAAGAACGGAAGCCTTGCCTATGATTGGAATTATGATGAAAAAGGGAAACGAACAGGCACACAAAAATATTACCATGATAATGGAACCTTAAAGTATACAGGTGAGTGGAACGAGGGTAAAGCGACCGGTACTTTAAAGATATTTGATGATGATGGAAAGCTGGTTACAGAGCGTGTATACAACGATGGTGAGTTCCAGGAAAACAAAGCCATTACTGAAGTTATTACAACCAAAGAAGTGGCACCACGACAAGAAATGGCAGAAGCCAGAACAGCAAGTACGTTTAAAGGCACAGGTAATCACACCATATACAATCTGCACGGATTAGTTGAAAAACAAGGCTTTTTTGTCAACGGTAAAATTTTCACAGGCAAACATTGCTTTTATGACAGCCAGAATGAACTATCTAAAGTCATTCACTATCAAAACGGCAACATCATTAAAACTGAAGTATTTTAAACCATCAATTCACAAGCGTAAGATTTAGCGGTTCATTGATACAATTTCCAGATTTTAAAAGTATTAAACGTGCAATCTTAACTCAGCAGGACGGGGCTATGCCTTATTTCTATAAAACCTTGTTTTATTGTACTTTCACTGTTCATGACAACATTCTAATACATAATCCGGGTTAAACTACTGAAATAGTGTTCGTGGGAACAAGGTTTTTTGTAATTTAGCGGCTTGTTAAAAACACCACAATTAGGTTTGAGCAAGCATGGAAAATAAATTATTTCTATACAACACCCTATCTCGGAAGAAAGAAGAGTTTCAACCAATCAACCCCAAGCACGTTGGTTTATATGTATGTGGACCAACTGTTTACGGAGATCCTCATTTAGGCCATACGCGTCCGGCCATTACATTTGATATACTTTTCAGATACCTTAAGCACAGCGGCTTTAAAGTGCGTTATGTGCGTAATATTACCGATGTTGGTCACCTTGAAAACGATGGTGATGTTGGTGAAGATAAAATTGCTAAAAAAGCACGCCTGGAGGAACTGGAACCAATGGAAGTGGTACAATATTACACCGATCGCTACCATTCATACATGGATGAACTGAATGTACAAAAGCCAAGTATTGAACCACGTGCATCAGGACACATCATTGAACAGTTGGAAATTGTTGAAGATATACTTAAAAAAGGCCTGGCTTATGAAAGTAACGGCTCGGTTTACTTCGACGTTGAAAAATATAATAAAGACCATAACTACGGTGCACTTTCAGGTCGTAACATCGAAGACCTGTTAAGTACAACACGTGAACTGGACGGTCAGACTGAAAAGCGAAACAGCTTTGATTTCGCATTATGGAAAAAAGCTGCCCCTGAGCACATTATGCGTTGGCCATCTCGATTCAGTGACGGTTTTCCTGGCTGGCACCTTGAATGTTCGGCTATGAGCGCCAAGTACCTGGGTACTGAGTTTGACATTCATGGAGGAGGCATGGACCTGTTATTCCCGCACCACGAATGTGAAATAGCGCAGAGTACAGTTTGTAACGGACACACACCCGCACGTTACTGGATGCACAATAACATGATTACCATTGACGGACAAAAGATGGGCAAATCGTTGGGCAACTTTATCACATTAGAACAAATGTTCTCAGGTGATCATGAAAAGCTGGAGCAGGCCTACAGCCCTATGACTGTGCGTTTCTTTATCATGCAGGCACACTATCGCAGTACTCTTGACTTTTCAAACGAAGCCCTCCAGGCTTCGCAAAAAGGAATGGAACGATTGCTTGATGCCTGCAGTAACATGGATAAATTATCTGCCGGTCAATCTTCAAGCTTTAGTGTTAAGGAATTAAGCGACAAATGCTATACTGCATTGAACGATGACTTAAACACACCGATATTAATTGCTCACCTTTTCGATGGCGTTAAAAACATTAACAGTATGCTTGCTGGTAAAGCAAGTCTTAATGAAGCTGACCTCGAAACATTAAAGCAGTTAATGAACAATATGGTGGTTGATATCCTTGGATTATCAGTTGATGCTGATAGTAATTCAGGAGGCAATGATGAATTATTATCAGAAACCATTAACTTGTTATTGAATTTAAGAGTAGATGCCAAAGCCAACAAAGACTGGGCTACCGCCGACAAGATCAGAAATGAGCTTCAGGCACTGGGCGTTACAATTAAAGACACAAAAGACGGCTTCGAATGGAGCGTAAAATAATACAATGAAGATATTATCTAAACATACAACAGCAGGTTTGGCAATAGTTGCCAGCCTGCTTTTTTTTGGCTGTAACGAAAAGAAATCAACCGGCAGCAGTTCTAAGAAAAGCTCCAATGTTAAAACATTAGCAACCCCTGTATTTAATGCCGACTCGGCTTACCAGTATGTTGCCAGGCAGGTTGATTTTGGCCCAAGGGTACCCAATACAAAAGAGCATGCGGCCTGTGCTGAGTACCTGGCAGGGGAGCTTAAACGCTTTGGTGCCGACGTTATTGTACAGGAGGCCGATGTGGTAGCATATGACAACACCATATTAAAAGCCAAAAACATCATCGGACAATTCAATCCTGAAAAGAAAAATCGATTACTATTATTTGCTCACTGGGATACTCGCCCTTTTGCCGATTATGATCCTGATGAATCAAAACGGAACACTCCTATTGACGGGGCCAATGATGGCGCAAGTGGTGTAGGTGTTTTATTAGAGATAGCAAGACAAATTGGAAAACAGGGTCATCAACTGGGCATTGATATTATATTTTTTGATGCTGAAGATTATGGTCAGCCAGCCCACCTGAACCTGCCAAACAAAGAGGACACCTGGTGCCTGGGCTCACAATACTGGGGCAAAAATCCTCATAAACAAGGATATACAGCACGCTATGGCATCTTGCTTGATATGGTGGGTGCCAAAAATGCTCTTTTTTACAGAGAATTATATTCCAAAAGTTTTGCTCCAGAGCTTCTGAACAAAGTATGGAACACCGCTTATGACCTGGGCTTCGGTCAATATTTTGCTTTTGAAGATGGCGGAATGATAACAGATGACCATGTATATGTTTACCAGTTAACCGGTATTCCTTGTATTGATATTATCCAGCACGATCCTTCTTCATCGACAAGTTTTGGCAGCTATTGGCACACCCACGATGACACAATGGATAATATTGACAAACGCACCTTAAAGGCGGTAGGGCAAACGGTACTGGAAGTCATTTACTCTGAAAATTAACCCCGGGTTAAATATAAACAGTGAGAAGAACACTTCAATTGAGGTGTGACTTCTCTTCTTTTAGATGGAATAATAAAACTAAAGATGCCTCACTTACTTCCATATTTAAATGAACAGCTGATTGAAGCGGGTTGCGACGAAGCGGGTCGCGGATGCCTGGCTGGTCCTGTTGTAGCTGCTGCCGTTATACTGCCAAAAGATTTTAAGCACGAGTTATTGAACGACTCGAAGCAACTAACAGAAAAACAACGCCAAAAACTACGCCCGGTTATTGAACAGGAAGCCATAGCATGGGCTGTTTCATTTGTTGACCACCGGGAAATTGATGAAATAAACATATTAAAAGCATCGTATGTAGCCATGCATCGCAGTGTGGACCAGCTGACAACAAAACCTCAACACTTGTTAATTGACGGTAATCGCTTTATTCCTTACAAAGGCATTGATCATACTTGTATAGTAAAAGGTGATGGTAAATACTTATCTATTGCTGCCGCCAGTGTATTAGCCAAAACACATCGCGATGATTACATGGAGAAGATGCATGAACAATATCCCTTTTATGCCTGGGATAAAAACAAAGGATACCCAACCAAAGTACACCGGGCAGGTATTAAAGAACATGGCATCTCCCCCATTCATCGTAAAACCTTTCGTCTGCTCGATGAGCAATTGAGCCTGTTTTAGTGCTACTATTCCTTGATCAGGGAAAGTCATATGACTAAATTATTGCCTAACAACCTTTTTGTTGATGGTCATTGACGAGGCATCTTATGAAGTAACTCACAGGTAAGGTATCACTTTTAGTGAGGTGAAAACGACCATCACTGCCTGTCCTGTTCATAAAAAAAAGTCATGTACAGCTATTACTTAACTACATATGGCGTATAAACACTGAGCAAACATTTTCTTTGATGGTGGAACGTAAAAAAACCGGCCTGTAGCCGGTTCTTAATAACTTATCTGTCGGTATATAGAATCAGAAATAAACAGAGAAACCTCCTGTGAAAGCTACACCTCCGGCTTTAAGCTTAAACTTATCATCGTCATCATCTGTTTCGGTAAGCGATGCGTAACCAAGCCCCAGATCAATTGAAACAAAATCATTTAAAAAGATGGCAACACCAGCTCCTAAATCCCATCCTGAAATATTAGATTTCGACTCTTCATCTCCATCATCAGCTTTCGAATTACCAACCAATACATCGGCCTGAACATATGGTTTTACTTTTGAGGCGCCAATATAGTATCGTACCGTTGGTCCGAACATAAAAGAGTTTTCTTTGTAATCATCAATTTTTTCAAACTGATAATTAAAGGCTAAACCAATTGCAAGATTATCAATCACAAAGTAACTAACAGTCGGTTTAATGTTGAAATTGGTGACACCAAAGTCTTCTCCTACATCTTCTCCATCATACTCAAATTGATAGTTTAATGCTGAAAAATTCAAATCAGACGCGCCTGAAACTGCGACTTTTCCTTTTTCAGTTTGACCAAATGATACAACAGTGACCATAATAAGAATAACAAGTGATAAATACTTTTTCATAAATAAATAAGATTTGATTAAAACATAGTGCTTAAAGTTAAATACTAAGTATTAGAATACAATAACAAGCAATACAAAATAAACATAATACATATCATTGCTTATTATCACATCCCCTTGATAGCTCCAGTAATATTCATTGAATAGCGCCTTATTCCGGAAGAACTAAAAGGCCTGCTACAAAACACGCCTCACTTTTCGTCAAAAATTATATCTTTGGCAATCTGAAAATAGATTATAAATCAATAGACTTTGAATGTTGAACGAGCTTTGATTGTTGATAACTGTCCCATTTACAATCATTAATGACAATTAAAATTTGTAAGCAACTTCAAATCATTAAAGTACAGTAGTATGAGAAAAATAGCAGCGATTTTGCTAGTAGCATGCATTGGCTTTGTACAATTTGCGAAAGCTGATGAGGGTATGTGGTTATTGCCACTTATCAACAAGTTAAACATTGAGAAAATGCAGGAAATGGGCTTTAAACTTTCAGCTGAAGAAGTTTACAGCATCAATAATAGCAGTTTAAAAGACGCCATTGTCATTTTTGGTCGTGGCTGTACAGGTGAATTGATTTCCGACCAGGGATTGATCCTTACCAACCACCACTGCGGATATGGTAACATTCAGGAATTAAGCTCCGTTGAACACAACTACCTTAAAGATGGTTTCTGGGCTAAAAGCTTTGAGGAAGAGTTACCAGCACCTGGATTGTCTGTTACTTTCTTAAAGTACATGACAGACGTAACAGAGGATATCAACGCTGAGTTGAACGAAAACATGACCGAGGAAGAGCGAGCAGCTAAAATCAAGGAAGTTTCTGCTAATCTGGTTAAAGCTGCTCAGGAAGGTAACGAGTATCAAATTCGTGTACAGAGCTATTTCGAAGGCAACCAGTTCTTCCTGATTGCATACGAAAAATTTAACGATGTACGTTTCGTAGGTGCTCCTCCATCATCAATTGGTAAATTCGGTTTCGATACTGACAACTGGATGTGGCCTCGCCACACAGGTGATTTCAGCATGTTCCGTGTATACTGTGGTCCTGATGGCAAACCTGCAGAATATTCAAAAGACAACAAGCCTTATAAGCCAGCTCACCATCTACCTGTATCTTTAAAAGGTGTGCAAATGGATGATTATGCGATGACTATCGGTTTCCCTGGTAGCACTGAGCGTTATTTAACTTCATGGGGTATTGAAGAACGCATGGACATCATTAACCAGGCTCGCATCAAGCCTCGCGGTGTTAAGCAGGACATCTGGTTAAAAGACATGCGTGCTGATGAAAAAGTAAATATTCAGTATGCTTCAAAATTTGCCGGTAGCTCAAACTACTGGAAGAACTCTATTGGAATGAACCGCGGTTTAGAGAAATTAAATGTTCTTGGTCAAAAGCGTGAGTTAGAGAAAGAATTTACTGAGTGGGTAAATGCCGATAGCGACAGAAAAGCAAAATATGGCAATGTATTAGCTGAATTGGAGAAATCGTATGCTGATCGTGCTTCATTTGTAAAAGCCACTTCTTTCATAGCTGAATGTCAACTTCGTGGTGCTGAAGTATTCTACTTCGCATTTAAAGCCGGAGGCCTTGAAAAAGCCTTGGAAGAAGGTAAGCAGGAAGATATTGATAAAGCAGTTGCTAATCTTAAAAAAGCTGGTGAAAACTTCTTTAAAGATTACAACCCGGAAACAGATCGTAAAGTGATTGGTGCATTGTTGAAAATGTACAACGAGGATATTGACACCAAATATCACCCTTCGTTCTACGAAACAATTAACAAGAAATTCAAAGGCGACTTCCAGAAATTTGCTGACTATGTATATAACAAGTCTGTATTTATGGATGAAGCTCGTTTTAACGCTTTCCTTGAAAAGCCTTCTTTGAAAGTATTACAAAAGGATTTAGCTTACATCGGTGGTGTATCTTCAATTGAAAAATACCGTGAAATCAAAGGTATGGAAGCTGAAAGCGCTATTGCTATTGGCAAAAACAACCGTTTATTCATTGCCGGACTATTTGAAATGCAGCCTGACAAGGTATTCTATCCGGATGCTAACTTCACAATGCGTTTATCATACGGTAAAGTTGGTGACTACGAGCCAAAAGACGGAGTTCTTTACAAGCACTTCACCACCATTGAAGGTATCATGGAAAAAGAAGATCCTGATAACTTCGAATTCGAGGTACCAGCTAAACTTAAAGAACTTTGGAAGAACAAAGATTACGGTCAGTATGCTGATGCGGCTGGTTACATGCCTGTTTGTTTTACTTCAAACAACGACATTACCGGTGGTAACAGTGGTAGCCCTGTAATCAATGCTGAAGGTCATTTATTCGGTCTTGCGTTTGACGGAAACTGGGAAGCTATGAGTGGTGATATTGCTTTTGAAACAGAGCTTCAGAAGTGTATTAATGTTGATATCCGTTACGTACTGTTCATCATTGACAAGTATGCAGGAGCAACTAACCTTATTGATGAAATGACTTTGATAAAGTAATTCAGAATAATAGATAAACAAAAAGAGCTGCCGGATTCATCCGGCAGCTCTTTTTTGTTAAAATTGCTTAAATTCAGGCAGATTCATAGTATTCACCCGTTTAATCTTGTAGTTTCGTGCCACTTGAATGAACTTTAAAAATCCAAAGTATTCCATGGATTAATAGCTATTTTTGGAATATAAGCTAACTAGACTGATGCGCATCTTTTTAACTGTTATATTAATAGTACTATACTCTTCTGTTTTAAAAGCTGATGAGGGCATGTGGCTCCCATACCTGATCAGTAACAATCAAATTGAGCAGATGCAGGATAAAGGCCTGAAAATTCCTTTTGAATCGGTTTACAGCCAATCGGAGCCATCACTGAAAGATGCCATTGTTTCGCTGGATGACGGAAGTTGCACAGGTGAGTTTATCAGTAGTCAGGGATTATTGCTTACCAATCATCATTGTGGTTACAATGAAATTCAGCAACACAGCAGTGTAGAACACAATTATCTTCAAAACGGATTTTGGGCACGCACGAAAGAAGAAGAATTACCAAATCCGGGCAAAACAGCTACTCTGCTGATCGAAGCTCACGATGTAAGCGAACAGATACTGCAACATGCCCATGCTTTAAATGGAACCGGGCGACAAGTAACAATTGACAGCCTGATCAACATCATTGAAGCGGAGGCCTCAATAAAGCATCAACTTGATGCCAGGGTAAAATCATTTTTTAGCGGCAACACCTATATACTTTTTCTAACGCAAACGTTTCGTGATGTGCGATTGGTAGGAACACCGCCATCATCTATCGGCAAATTTGGCGGTGACACCGATAACTGGATGTGG
This sequence comes from Carboxylicivirga agarovorans, assembly GCF_050589845.1. NCBI lineage: Bacteria > Pseudomonadati > Bacteroidota > Bacteroidia > Marinilabiliales > Marinilabiliaceae > Carboxylicivirga > Carboxylicivirga agarovorans. Next base: position 483,089 of record NZ_JBNGPA010000001.1, read on the forward strand.
CCCCGTCATACAGGTGATTTTAGTTTCTTCAGGGTGTATTGTGCTCCAGATGGCACACCGGCCGAATACTCAAAAAACAACATTCCTTTTGAACCCAAAATGCACCTCAAAATTGACCTCAGCGGAATAAAAAGAGATGATTTTACAATGACACTGGGTTATCCGGGGCATACACAACGCTATCTGACATCCTTTGGAATCAAGGAAATAAAGGAAGTTGTCAACCCTGTAGTTGCTGAAACCAGAAGTATAAAACAAGACATTTGGTCAAAGGCCATGAAAGCCTCAGAAGAAATTAATATTAAGTATGCTGCTAAATATTCTGAATCGAGTAACTACTGGAAATATGCTATTGGTCAGAATAAAGCGCTTGAAAAACTTGATATTATTGCCAAACAAAAGGAAATCGAAAGCAGCTTTACTGAATGGTTTAAAAACGACTCTCTCTATCTTAAAGAATATGGGAAGACGCTTCCTGTCATTGAAGCATCTTACCTGCTTGGTAACAAATTAACCCTGGCCGAAACCATTACCCAGGAGACGATGCTTGAGGGGCCTGAAATAATAAACTTTGCTTTGGAAATAAGCACTCTTTATATGGAGTTGCAGGAAAAAAGAGGAGACTCTGAAGCCTACGTTCAGGATCTGGAGCATTATACCAAAAGCATTGATCAACTGTATAAGGATTTTGACGCTGCACTGGACCAAAAGATATTTATGGCCATGCTAAGTTATTACCTTGAAGAAACACCTGAGAAACTAAGACCTGAGATTGAGTCTCTGCTTGGTAAAAAATACCTGGATAACTGGTCGGAATTCACTGATGACCTTTACGCAAAATCAGCCCTGTCCGACTCAGACACAGCCATAGAGTTAATAAAGAGTGATAATCCTGATGCTTTCTTTGAAGATCCGGCCATTGCCTTCTCATACCAGGTATTAGCCTATTTTTATAAAATATTAGACTTACATGATAAACTAAACCGCCAATACGACGATGCACAACGTCTGTTGGTAAAAGGTTACATGCAACAAAAGCCTGAAAAAGATTTTTACCCTGATGCCAACAGCACCTTAAGGTTATCATATGGCACAGTTGGCGATTATGAGCCTAAAGATGGGGTTAAATACAAATATCTGACCACTTTAAGCGGCATTATTGAAAAAGAAGATCCGGAACAACTGGATTTTAGGGTTCCCGAGCAATTAAAGACCCTGTACTACAAAAAAGATTTTGCCTCCTATGCGCTTGACAATGGCAAAATGCCGGTATGTTTTCTAACCAACAATGATATAACGGGAGGAAACAGTGGAAGTCCGGTTCTTAATGGCGACGGCAATTTAATTGGTTTGGCTTTTGATGGAAACTGGGAAGCCATGACCAGTGATTTGGCATATGAGGAACGCCTGCAAAAATGTATTTGCGTTGATATACGCTATATTATATTCATTCTTGACAAAATGGCCAATGCACAGCACTTAATTGATGAGATGGAAATAGTTAATCAATAACAAATTCGATTTATATTTACATACTCATTATATTAACACTGATGGCAAAAAACAAATACTACGTCGTTTGGATAGGCGCAAAACCAGGCATTTACAAAAGCTGGCCAGAATGTCAGGCACAGATAAAGGGATTTCCTGCAGCTAAATACAAAGGTTTTGCCACACTAGAAGAAGCACAATCGGCATACAGCAATGGCTTTTCTAATTACATATCACAGGGTACAAGAGGTAGCAAAACCAAAACACCATCCATCAATTCAAAAGCCAATATCATCAGTAACAGTATTGCCGTTGATGCAGCCTGCAGTGGTAATCCGGGGGTCATGGAATACCAGGGGGTATATACCAAAGATAACCGCCAGTTGTTTCATCAAAAATTTAACCTGGGGACCAATAACATTGGTGAATTTCTGGCCCTTATACATGGAATCTCCTATCTGCAGAAAAACAACCTGAATATTCCAATTTATTCAGATTCGAAAATTGCCATTGGATGGGTTATGAAAAAGCAGTGCAAATCAAAACTGGCTGAAACACCCAAAACAAAAGAATTGTTCGAACTGGTCAGAAGAGCTGAAAACTGGCTAAAGACCAACACCATTAAAGTTAAAATACTGAAGTGGGATACCAAAAACTGGGGTGAGATACCGGCTGACTTTGGTCGTAAATAGGTTTTAAAATCAGTTAAGTGTCATAAAAGGCACTCTGAAAACAACCCGCGTTCCCTTTCGACCATATTTCGACAGATCTTCTACCATAAGGGTGACCGCTTGCTTCTTGTCATTATCATTCATCAGTTCAAGGCGCTCTTTGGTTAAACTCATAGCTACCGATGCATGCTTTTTACCTTTTACCTTATTTTTCTCCATTGAGCTCTTAATGCCAATGCCATTATCTTCAATTGAAAACTCCAGCTTATCATCATTGCGCTTCAGGCACACATGAATATAACTATCCTCTTTTGTCAACTCACCATGTTCAATGGCATTCTCAAGAAAGGGCTGCGTTAACATAGGCGGCACCAACACACTGCTTAACTCAATAGCATCTTCAAATTCTATCTTATAGTTGATCTTATTGTCAAACCTGCGATTTTGCAGACTCATATACTTGTCTAAAATCTCTTTTTCCTTTTTTAGAGTAATACGCTCTTGTTTGGCATATTGCAGTATTAAGCGCATTAAGGTGGAAAAGTCAGCTACAAAATCAACCGCGTCTTCCTGGTTGTTTTCAAGAATAATGCACTGCAGGGCCGATAAGGAGTTAAAAATAAAATGAGGATTCATCTGTGTGCGCAGCACCTTCTGCTCCATGTTTAGGCGACGCTGTCTTTCTTTAATTTTCATGACATTGAACCATATCAGAGCGATAATTGTCAGTAGCAGAAAGAATATTGACAAGCCCCACATATACAAATGGTTCCGTTCTACTTTCGCTGAGGCAATAAGCAACTCTTTCTCACTCTTCTCATTGTGGTATTTCTTTTCTAACTCAATAAGTTTATCAAGCTGCTGCTGATCAAATATTGAATCTTTTAAAGCATAGGACTGCTCCAGCACTTCATTTGCCTGTTTATACTTCCCAAGTGATTTATAGGCCCGGTATATCTCCTCAAGATTATCGCTCTTAACTTCTCTTAAACCAACCTTCTCATTGTACTCAGCTGCTTTTTCGTAGGCACTAAGGGCCAAATCAACCTGACCTTTGTTTAGGTGCATTTCACCCTTCATGCTGTAAGTGTGCACCAGTCCAATATGATCACCCAGTTCGGTAAATATCTTCAGTGCCTCATTAAAGTATTCTTCAGCTCTTTCATTTTGTCCCTGTAAGCCAAACAACCTACCAAGATTGGCTGAAACAGAAGCCATGCCATCCTTTTTATCCAGATTTCGATACGCTTCGTACGCTTTCTTGTAATACTTGAAACCAGCATCCAGATCATTGATGCGAACACTAATAACAGCCAGGTTATTTGTCACAGCAGCCACTGAAGAATAGTCTTCAAGCTCCTCGTAGATTGCCAGGGCATTGTTGTAATATTCATAAACCAGGTTATACCGCTCCCACTTACCATATATAATACCCAGATTTTGGTATGACATGGCTATTCCTTCCTTATTATTGGCTTTTTTCTCCAGCTCCAATGATCGGTTATAGGCTACCAAAGCACTATCAAAATTAGCTTTCAAATAATGAACCAGTCCAATATTATTATACAACGCAGCCAGTTGAGCTGAATCACCAACTTCCTGAAATTTAACCAATGCCGATTGATATGATTGGAGTGAGTGGCTTAACTCCTGCTTGTAGTAATACACCTCTCCCATAAAATTATGGTAATATGCCTTTCTTTTTAAATCGCGAAACGGACAATCATCGAGGTGATTTAATGCAAGAGCATGCACGCTATCGATGTTTTCGTATACTATAGCAGTCAGCTCTTTCATCCGCTGCTCCCATTTAGCACCGGAATCAGGCTCAGTGTTTTGTCCAATAATATGTAGAGGTATCTGTAGAAACAGAAGAGGGATGATTAAAAAACGAATGCTTACCATAATCCTATTGTAACTGTAACCAAAAGTAATATCTTTTTTTGGATTGTTAATCAACTACATCCACCACCTTTAATTTAATACTGATTTTTAGCTGACTGCGATTGTGATTTACATTTACCCATGCTTCCCTCAACTTTACCCTCACAAACCTCTTTCGCTTTCTTAAACTATAATTAAGCTCTGGCGACACATTAACGACAAAGCCTCCTTCAACTCCTTTTACTCCGTCTCTTTTATAAGCTTCTGTTAGAGTCCTTGAATTATCAATATGGACAGCTATTAGCAGTTCTACATGCTGTATTTTTGTAATTTTACCACGATTTCAATTTATTGCCGGGCATATTGCCTGATAATTATAGTTCGATTTTTTAATGCAGTGTTTTTATCCGATAACAGAGCAACAACTCAATGAATTACCAAACGCCTTTAATGATCCGTTTGATTATTCACCTCATCCACTTTGCATATATGCCAAAGAACAATTAGAAACAAAACTCCCCTTACCATCTGAAATGAATAAGGGCAAAATGTATGGTGTACTAATTGTAAAAAACGATGAGGGTCAATTGGGCTATCTGACTGCCTGTTCCGGCAATGAAAAGGAAGAGAGCGCTGATCTTCATTTTGTACCCCAGGTATATGATATCACTAATCCTTCGGGCTATTTCAGAACAGAGGAACAGAAACTGAATAAGATCAATGAGGCTATCAAAAGCTTAAAGAACTCATCTGAGCTGGAGCTGCTGAAACAGCAGCTATCAACAAAGGAAAAGACTGTTAAGCAGACTATTGACGAAATTAAAGAACAGAACAAAATAAATAAGGCCAGGCGTGACATAGTGCGCCAAAGCACAAGCGACAATGCCATCCACCAGCAGCTTATTAAAGAGAGTCAGACAGAAAAAAGTCAATTCAACAAACTTAAAAAGCAACTTAAAGAAGAACTGGATGCACTCAAAGAGACCATAAAAACGCATCATGATAAAATCAGTACTTTAAAAGCACTGCGAAAATCGAGATCTGCTGAGATACAACAAGAGCTTTTTAATAATTACATCTTTGTAAATGCCAATGGAGAAAAGGCCAGTGCCACAGAGATCTTCAGGCAGAAATTAAATACACTACCTCCTGCAGGTACGGGCGATTGTGCAGCTCCCAAGTTGCTTCAATATGCCTTTCTGAATAGTTATGAACCAATTGCCCTTGCAGAGTTTTGGTGGGGTCCGTCACCACAAAAGGAAGTTCGCCGGCATGGCTCCTTTTATCCGGCCTGCAAAAGCAAGTGTGAACCTCTTCTTGGATTTATGCTTCAGGGTCTTCCTGTTGATTCAGACAAGCAAAAACAAACATATCAGATTGAACTTTTGTTTGAAGACCCATCTTTTATGATCATAAACAAGCCCTCGGGTTTGTTATCGGTGCCTGGTAAATCGAAGGACGAATCGGTTTATTCACAAATCAGGCAACTGCGCCCGCAAGCTGAAGAGCCATTCATTGTTCATCGCCTCGACAGAGACACTTCGGGCTTAATGATAATAAGCAAAACGAAACAAGCCTATGTCAATATTCAAAAGCAGTTTCTGAACCGTGATGTCAGAAAGCAATACGTTGCCATTCTGCAAGGAACCATTAAGGGAGACACAGGCATTATAGATCTTCCTTTGCGTGTTGACCTTGAAGACCGTCCCCGTCAACTGGTGTGTGATCAGTATGGCAAGCCCGCAAGAACTGAATTCAAAGTCATAAAAAGGCACAACAACCAGACACGCATCTGCTTTTGTCCGCTTACAGGTCGCACTCACCAGCTACGGGTACATGCAGCTCATATCAAAGGGCTCAACACGCCAATCATTGGTGATGTGCTATATGGACAAAAGGCAACACGTTTAATGCTTCATGCCGAAACAATCGCATTTAAACACCCTGTTACAAATAAGGTGGTATCATTTAACTGCCCGGCTCCTTTTTAGGGTATTGAGCATATGAACTGTGTGGATTGCCGGACAGTCACAAACAGAGTCATAAAGGAATTGATTTGATGATGTGTAGATTCGTCGAAGCGGTAACTTGTTTATCTGTCAAATTGATTCTTATAACTGCACACCCTACCGCGCATTCACGATAGCTATCGAACACGTCAAATTCTACATCTATTCATTGAAAAACTATTCAGATAACTATACGCGATATGATAAGTTATCTGATGACTTACAGAAAGTCGCCTTGTTAAAAACCGTTATGCTTAGCACCAAAAAGTTAAATCTAATTTATTAAGCATGAGTGGCATTGTTATTGAAATGTGTGATGTACAATTTTAAAATTTATCGATATGAGCGAAAGAATGAAGTATTTTGTAATGACACATGGCATTGAAATTCCACAGGAGATTGACACTAATCCATACATAGGACTGACACAGGAGGAAATTGAAAAAGTTACGCAACAACTCAGGCAGGAAAACCTGCTGTTCTTTTAGCACCTCTATATTCAAAAACAGGAAATGTTACTAATATAAACTCCCGATCTCTTACTATGAGATCGGGAGTTTTTTCATACAATAAGTTAGGTGGTATATAACAACATTGTAACAATGCTAATAAGCCGGGATTGAAATTTAATGTCAAACACTATTTAAAATGAGATATAAAAAAAGAGGATGTCCGAAAATAAAGTTTCACGCTAAGAACGCTAAGAATCTCGCAGAGGCCGCAAAGTGTAAAATATTACTTTTCAAAACTTTGCGTTCTTTGCGATTGTTTTACTTTGCGCATTTGGCGAGAAATGTTAATGTTTTTGTACACCCTCTTCAAATTTCTTTCTCAAAACTACAGTTTAATCATCTTCACCCTTCCTACCTGACCTGTTTTAAGACGACACTCAATGCCTTTAAGGTGAAAAGAAACTTCATCCAGGATATCCTGAACCACACCATGTGTCAGATGTCCACTCCTTTCATCCTGCTTTTGAAGAATTGCAACCTTTGTTCCTTTCTTAATGTTTTTTCTATCCCTTCCATCCATATCTATAGTAGATTATATAAATTATTGTTGTACTGGCTATTCTATAACTATAGGTTTGGTCAATGCCATTCACTAATAAAAGTTCCCCCAAAAATGGCTTGCAAATATAGGAAATCAGTGATTGTATATCGAAATATGAGTTCAAAAATATCAATGCCCTCTCTGGTTCCAGGGCACTGATTTATCAAGCTCATTTAATGAACTTTAAAGCCATGCACCACCATATAATCATGTAATATCAGAGACGAATTTTGATATTTTTAACAATTGACCCTTCCTTTAATTCTGCACAACGATTTGTTCTATTTGAAAAAAAGCCACTCTTGATGAGAACAATGGGCAAGCAGATGTGGAATTGGAGAGATTTACTCAATTAAATTCAACTGCCAGGAAACACCAAACCGATCTGCAACGAAGCCAAACTTGTCACTGAAACCATAATTATCCAAAGGCATCATGATTTGTCCGCCTTCTGAGAGTTTTTCAAATAGCTGATCAATTTCTTCTTCAGTGTCAATATCAACATATATTGAAACAGCAGGTGTAAACGACCATTCGTGTTTAATATAGCTATCACTGCAAATAAATGGACTCCCATTCAATATAAACCTTGCCATTTTTATGCTTCCCTCTTTGCCTGCCTCGCTTTGCTGATAGCGTTGTATATCGATAATTTTTGAATCATCGAATAAGCTTACATAAAATGTCATCGCTTCTTCTGCATTCCCCTCCTGAAAAGTTAAGAAGCTGGCCACTTGATGCTTTCTATTTAACTTGTTCTGATCATGTATATTTTTAATACTATCCATTTCGTGTTTCAGTTGATCGATTTCTCCTTGTAACCTGTCTTCTTTCTTTGAGTCAGAACAGGCTGTTATTAGAATCCCCAAAAACATAAGTGTGATAAATTGTCTCATAGGTTTAAATATTAATTACAAGATTTCTACCAGTTGAATATGATTACCGCAGGTATCGTTAAAAACAGCTAGTTTTGCTGTCCCCATTTCTGTTGGCTTAACACTGAACTCAACACCTAAAGCGGCCAACCTTTCATACTCTTTTTCAACATCCGAAACATCAAATTGCGTATATGGTAAGCCGGCATCAAAAAGAGCCTTTTGATAGATTTTGGCCGGTGCAAAATCTTTAGGCGAAGGTTCCAGCAACAATTCAGGCCCGTCTTGTTCTTCCCCTGAAACCAATGTCAACCACCTATTGCCATCTCCGACCGGAATATCAATTTTCTTTACGAAGTTTAATTTCTCCGTGTAAAATTCAAGCGCTTTTTCCTGATTATCAACAGGGATACTTACAAGTTTAATTTTCATAATCTGAAGTTTTTATTGTGATTTGATGATGCAAAGATTTAAAATCGCCATCAAACTAATTTATCGAAAATTGCTCTTTTGATAGGCGCTTGGTGTAAAGCCGGTTTTTCGCTTGAATAATGAACTAAACGAGCTAATGCTTTCAAAGCCTACTTCATAACATGCTTCTGAAACAGATCTTCCGTTTTTAATGCATTCTTTGGCTTTTTCAACGCGCTTATCGATTAAATACTGATTGGGGGTCTGGCCGTAATAGCGTTTAAACAATCGTAGCAGATGAAATTTAGAGACAAACCGAATGCGAGAGAAAAGATCCAGATTCAAGTTCTCCCTAAAGTTGTTGTTGATGTAGTTCCTTAATCCTATAACGGTATCTAATTGCCATTGCTTAGAATAACAATCAGCTTTAATTCGTAATATCTCCTTTTTATATTGCGTCATCTAGTTGTTTATTATCATCATATATCATTACTGTGCATGCAATTTCTGAAAAAATTGGTATTTTCAACAACACAAAACACATAATTCATGAAGATCGCCATCCTCTTTATATCATTGTTTCTGTTTATAATATATCCCCAATCCACCTATTCTCAATCCTCACACATTGACAGTCTTGAAAACTTACTTTCCAGGATGACACAGCGAGATACGGCACGTGTAAACCTGTTAAACAAGACAGCTGCATCACTTCAAAACGTTGAGCCGCAAAGAGCGTTTAAACATTTGACAGAGGCAGGTAAAATAGCAGAAGAATTAGATTATCAAAAGGGTATGGCCGATTATTACGATCAGTTGGCAATGTATAATTATGTGGCTTCAGAGTTTGATCTGGTATTGGAGTATGCCAATAAAAGCCTGGTTATTAATCAGTCAATCGGTAACCTCAAAGGGACGGCGAAAAACTATTACTACATTGGAAAAATACATTATTTCCAGGGAAAGGTTGACCAGGCAACCAACTTTATAAAAAAGGCGCTCGATATCAATATTGCACAAAAAGACAGCGTATCTATTTGTTACAACTATGCCAGTTTAGGTACTAATTATGCCGATATAGGTAATTATGACCTGGCCCTGCAATATGAAAAAGCTGCCCTTAACATGGCTTACAAAATAAAAAAAGATGAAGTCATTTCCTTTGCACTCAATAACCTTGGAGTTGTATACGAACATTATGGTAACTGGCCCAAGGCGCTTGAGTGCTATCAAAAAAGCTTTATAATTGATGAGCGTCAGAAAAACTACAAAGACGCCTCAATAGCTGCTTCCAACATTGCCAACATCCAAAAGATAAAGGGAAACTACAGTGATGCCATTGAACACTGCCTGAAAGGCTTGCATTATGCCGAAAAAGTCAGATTCAAAACAGGCCTTTGCTATAACTATGAATATATGGCCCACATATATGTTAAAATGGGCGATTACGACCAAGCCTGGGAGTATCAGCAGGAAACACTGGCTTTGCAAAAGGAGATTGGTAATAAACAAGGCGAAGTGATCGCTTACAGGGATTTGGGCGATATACTCGTATTAAAAGGCAAGTTTGCCGAAGCCATGGAGAGTTATAATACGGCCATCAGCATTAGTAAATCAATTTTATATAAACGAACTGAAATAAGCAGTTACATAGGCATATCGACTATTTACAGTAAGCAGAATAAGCATAAATTGGCTTACCGCTATAGTAAAAAAGCCTACCTGATGGCCACTGCCATTGACGATATAAACCTAATGGGCCAAAGCGCCGGCATACTGGCTAAGAGCAGTGAGAAATTGGGTTTATACAAAGAGGCTTATATGGCACATGTGTCCTATAAAACAATGAGTGATAGCTTGTACAATGAAGAAAATATCAGAAGAATCAGCAACCTCGAATATGAATATAAGTCAGCCAAGGAAAAAGAGCTGTTAAAGCAGGAGCAGCAGAAAAAAGATCGTTTACAGGCTGCAGAATTAAAAAAGGAGAAAACAGTCAGGAATGCATTTATTTTTGGATTTCTGTTTATGATCTTTTTTGCACTGATTATTTGGCGCGGTTTTATCGAGAAAAGAAAAGCAAACGTGCAGCTTCACGCCAAGAATCTTGAAATTAAAAAGCAAGCCATGGAGCTTATCCATACTAACCAATCACTAAAACGACTATCACAATTTAAAGAAGACATGACTAATATGATCATTCATGACCTTAAAAACCCACTTTCAACAATGATCAATGTTGACATTTTATCTGAAGTGGCTAATAAGGATGAATTGATCAAACATTTGGCCAATGAGATGCTGAATATGATAGAAAACACATTGGATGTATACAAGAGTGAATCGGTTGAAGTTGTTTTAAACAAGGAACAAAATGATTTGATCACCATTATTAATGGTGCTATTAATGAACTTGCATTCATAGCCCAGTTTAACTTGCTCAGCTTTAAAATAGTATTTGAAGATAAGATTGAAGTGAAAGCTGACGCCATGGTTTTACGCCGGGTTTTTGCCAATCTATTATCCAATGCCGTGAAATTTTCATCTAAGAATGATGTCATTACCATTAATGCTGATGTATTGGATAATAAGCTGTTAAAAGTTTCTATTCACAACAACGGTTCATATATAAGTTCTGAACAACAAGAACATATCTTCGAGAAGTTTGGTCAGGCCAATGTAAAAGCCAATAAAAAAATGCATTCAACAGGCCTTGGACTTACCTATTGCCGAATGGCCATTGAATCGCACAATGGGCATATTGGCGTTGAGTCGAGCCAGAAATATGGTACCACATTTTGGTTTACCATTCCGGAAGCCCAAAAAGCTCACAGCTATCAGGAAAAACTATAGTTGATCTGCTTTATTGAAGAGATGAAATAGTATTGGTGGAAATGAAGTGGTAGGCCAGAAAGCTATATAAAACAAAAGGATTGAAGTAAAAACTTCAATCCTTTTTTTGTGAGGTTCCTGGCGGACTCGAACCGCCGTAGCTGGTTTTGCAGACCAGTGCCTAGCCACTCGGCCAAGGAACCGTTGTGTTTCGGGTTGCAAAATAAGTAATAAATTATTTTCTGAGCAAATTTTTATTTCCTCTTTTCTGCATAAATACTGAGACAATCGGGACAAAGGCAGCCGTTGTATTTATCAGCCAACACTTTAAGATTTTCAGTTTTTATTTGAAAATTATTGCACCAGCACGTTTTGTTGGTATTACTATAGCATGTATAGCTGGCTCCGCACTTCGGACATGTTTTGGGTGTACCTTCTGTCTGACTCATAATTACCTCGAAAAAGTGACACTAACACATTTCATCTGGCCCCCCATGGGCGGATTCATCTTTGATACTTTTACCGTTGCTTTAAGCAGCTGTGGAAAACGCTCATAAATACCATCAATAATGCGTTTATTTAAATGCTCCAGTAAATGTGAGTTCTGCATAATCTGCTCTCTGACGATCTCATATACCGATACATAATTCAATGCATCATTAATATTATCTGTTTCGGCAGGCACTGTGCAGTCTGTTTCCAGTGTTACTTTTACCAAAAAACGATTACCAACGACCTGCTCTTCTTTAAAACAACCGTGGTAAGCATAAAATTCCATTTCTTCAAGCTCAATCACGCCTATCAATTGCTCCTGTTCCATTGTTGTGCTATTTTTTTGGCGAAAATAATCTTTTATCGCCGAATCATCAGATTTTTAAGTCGAAAAACACTTACTTTTGTGCCTGATGTTCACACATCCGATAAAGCAAATACATAATAACAGAGACAAAATATAGAGCAGATGGAATTGAACGAAGCGCCAAAGACAAATTTCATTCACCAGGAAATTGACAGTGATTTAAGTGAGAATAAGAATGGAGGAGCGGTATTAACCCGTTTTCCACCTGAGCCTAATGGCTACCTGCACATTGGTCACGCTAAATCCATTTGTTTGAACTTTGGACTTGGTAAGCACTACAAAGGCGGAACCAACCTTCGTTTTGATGATACCAACCCTACCAAGGAAGATACCGAATATGTTGAGTCAATAAAGGAAGATGTAAACTGGCTAGGATTCCAATGGAATGATGAGCCTAAATTTACATCTGACTATTTTGAGCAATTGTATCAGTGGGCTGTCCTTTTTATCAAGAACGGGAAAGCTTATGTTGATGACCAAAGTGCTGAGGAGATCGCTTCGCAGAAAGGTACTCCGACAACACCTGGACAGGAAAGTCCTTTCCGCAACAGAACTGTGGAAGAAAACCTGGACTTGTTTGAACGCATGCGTAAAGGTGAGTTCCAGAATGGAGAACGTGTGTTACGTGCAAAAATTGATATGGCATCGCCTAATATGCACATGCGCGATCCTCTAATGTATCGAATCATTCACGCGCATCACCACCGCACAGGCGACCAGTGGTGTATTTATCCAATGTATGATTTCGCACATGGTCAGGGCGACTTTGTTGAGGGTATCACCCACTCAATTTGTACACTTGAATTTGAAGTGCACCGTCCTCTTTACAACTGGTTCCTGGAGCAAATACTGGAATTTCAACCAGAGTTAAAAGAAAAAGCACGTCCGCGTCAGATCGAGTTTGCGCGCCTGAACCTTAACTATACGGTTATGAGTAAGCGTAAGCTGCTTCAATTGGTTAACGAAAACTACGTAGCCGGTTGGGATGATCCGCGTATGCCTACTATCTCAGGTTATCGTCGCAGAGGTTATACTCCGGAATCGATTCGCAAATTTGCCGACCAGATCGGTGTTGCCAAACGTGAAAATGTAATTGATGTGGCTTTATTGGAGCACTGCATTCGCGAAGACCTCAATAAAAAAGCACCTCGTGTATATGCTGTATTAAATCCTGTTAAAGTCATTATCACCAACTATCCGGAAGGGCAGGTTGAATGGATGGAAGCCATTAACAATCCTGAAGACGAAAGCATGGGTTCTCGTAAGCTTCCGTTTAGCCGTGAAATCTATATTGAGCGTGACGACTTTATGGAAAATGCTCCCCGCAAGTTTTTCCGCATGGATGTGGGACGTGAGGTACGCCTGAAAAATGCTTATATCGTTAAGTGCGAAAGCATTAAGAAGGATGAAAACGGTGAGATCTCTGAAATTTACTGTACTTACGATCCTGACACCAAAAGTGGTATGGAAGGCAGTAACAGAAAAGTAAAGGGCACACTTCACTGGGTTAGTACTGAGCATGCTAAAACCGTTCAGGTAAAGCAGTATGACCGCTTATTTATGGACGAAGCACCTGACGGACACAAGGACAAAGAATTCCTTGAGTTTTTAAACCCTGATTCTTTATCAGTTATTAACTCATGCTATATTGAGCCTAACTATAGAGATGCCGGCGCTAATTTTGATGATGGTGTTGAGCGCTATCAGTTCCAGCGTTTAGGTTACTTCTGTATTGATAAAGATTCGACTGAAGACAATGTTGTTTTCAATCGTACCGTGACCTTAAAAGATTCATGGTCTAAGAAGAAGAAATAATCTTAGATAAAAGATAAAAAAATCCCGTACCTGTTAAGATGCGGGATTTTTTTAGTCATTCTGAACAACCTTTGATATTATAACATTCTCGTTTTTATAGAAATACTTCCCAATTAAAACTTTTAACCACAAATTTCTCAAATTACGCAAAATTCACTCTTGAATTTCAATTGGTGCCAATTGGTGCAATTTGTGGTCAAAGCAGATATAAATAACAAATCCCGTACCTGTGTTAGGGCATTTTTTTTGTTATTCTGAACAACCTTAGATATTATAACATTCTCGTTTTTATAGAAATGATTCCCAATTAAACTTTCAACCACAAATTTCTCAAATTACGCAAATTTTTGTTCCGCATGGCGGAACTATTTGTGTTAATCTGTGTAATTTGTGGTTAAAACAGCTATAATAAAGAAATCCCGTATTTAAATCAGGTGGGGAATATTTATATCTTATTATAAACAACAACCTATGATATCATAGCATTCAAGTTTTAACAGAAACGATTCTCCATAAAAAATTTCAATCTCAATTACTCAAATTTCACTCGTGCTTTTCAATTTGTGTCAATTGGTGCAATTTGTGGTCAAAGCAGGTAGAATAAAAAAATCCCGCACCTGTTAAGATACGGGATTTTTTATTCGCGTAATTCGCGATTATCTATATTCGATCAATTCGTTATCCGATATTTTCAACAGCGGCATTCACACGCTTAACGGTTTCTTCTTTTCCGATCATTTGGGCAATGGTCATCAGGTCAGGGCCAAAACCTCCACCAACAAGCGCCAGTCTGAAGGCATTCATCACCAAACCAAAACCAAGTCCTTTGGCTTCAATCTGAGCCGATATAGCTACTTTTATATCATCAGCTTTCCAGTTTTCAACTTTTTCAAGTTCTGCTGTTAAATCAGCCATAAATGCAGGTACATCGCCTTTCCAGCGCTTTTTAACCACTTTAGGATCATACTCAGTCGGTGCTTCAAAAAAGAAAGCGCTTTGCTCCCACAACTCACTAACAAAGTTAACACGCTCTTTAACCATGCCCACTACTTCCTGCACAAATCCATTACCAACTTCGTGTCCTCTCTCTTTTAGCTCACGCTGGTATAGAGCAGCCAGCTCTTCATCATCCTTACGCACCAGGTGTTGCTGGTTGAACCATTTGGCTTTATCAGGGTCGAAGCGGGCACCAGATTTATTAACACGTTCAATGGAGAATAACTCAACCAACTCATCCATTGAGAAAAGCTCTTGCTCTGTTCCAGGATTCCATCCCAACAGTGCCAGCAGGTTAACAACAGCTTCAGGGAAATAACCGCTCTCGCGATAACCGGCCGCAATACCATCTTCCAGTTGCCAGTTCAATGGGAATACCGGGAAACCACCTTTATCACCATCGCGTTTCGATAACTTACCCTTACCGGTTGGTTTCAGGATCAATGGCAGGTGAGCAAACTGCGGCATGGTTTCTTCCCAGTTTAATGCACGATACAACATAATGTGCAAGGGCACCGATGGCAACCATTCTTCACCACGGATAACGTGTGAGATCTCCATTAAGTGATCATCCACGATATTAGCCAGGTGATAGGTTGGCAGTTGATCAGCACTTTTATACAATACTTTATCATCTAAGGTATTGGTATTGAATGTTACAGAACCACGCACCATATCGTTGGTTTGCACCTCTGTATTTTCAGGCATTTTAAAACGGATCACCCAGGGCTCTCCTGCCTCCATGCGCTGCTTAACCTCATCTTCGCTCAAAACAAGCGAGTTTTTTAAGCCATTGCGTGAGTGCATGTCATAGGCAAAGGTTGTTTTTTCCGCTTCTGCTTCTGCACGCAAAGCATCCAGTTCTGCTGGCGTATCAAAAGCATAATAAGCCCAGCCTGTTTCAACAAGCTGATCGGCGTATTTCTTATATATCTCGCGACGCTCACTCTGCTTATACGGACCAAACTCACCACCTTGTTTCACGCCTTCATCAATGGTCATACCCAACCATTCCATACTTTCGTTGATGTACTCTTCTGCTCCTTCAACAAAACGTGTTGAATCAGTATCTTCAATACGAAGAATAAAATCACCACCATGTTTTTTTGCAAACAGGTAGTTAAACAAAGCGGTACGAACACCACCAATGTGTAATGGTCCGGTCGGACTTGGCGCAAAGCGCACACGTACTTTACGAGTTGTCATATGTTGTTTTTTTTGCAAAGATAGTTTTTAAAAGTTGAATTGTTAAAAAACTCACCCTATGACTATGGCATATCGTTTAAAGTCATTTGATGAGTTTTTCGATAAATAGATGTACCATGCGACAAGAGTCGCGAATCCAATGACATTATATTAAGGCCGAATTGAAAATTGACGCAATCAAAGCCTGCTATTGACAGTTGAACTAAAAAAAAGAGGCTGTCAAAAATCAACAGCCTCTTCACTCATTATCAAACTAACTACTTAACGTACTTTGCATTTAACAGATATTCAAGACTCTTCTCCACACTCTCAAGAGGCGTGTAGTTATAGCGCTCCACCTCAACAATTATCTCTTTCATCCCTGCCAGAGCCGACTCTTTAAAAATGGGCTCGAAGTCCATTTTACCGCTTTCACCCAATTCCTTTTCATCCTTAACATGCCATAGCTCAAAGCGTTTAGGATAATTTTTGAAATAAGTAAGGGCATCTTTTTCACCAACCATGATCCAGTATAGGTCCAACTGAAACATGACGTTTTCAGGCCTGGTATTTTGAAGCATATAATCATAGCGCACAATGCCATCCACTTCTTCAAATTCCTTATCGTGGTTGTGGTATCCAAAGCGAATGCCTTTGGCATTGCACTTCTCACCAATGGCATTAAAATAATCGCAATAGCGTTTAAGATCTTCAAGGGACCCATAACCCTTTTCGTCCATAAATGGCTGAACAATGTACTTAACTCCCGCCTTTGCATGCGCATCAATACACACATCCCACCATTGCATTATTTCATCCTGGTTTTCCTTATCGGGTAAGGCCATACCACAATGCGATGCGGTAAACTGCAGACCATTCTTATTCAACAGCTTTTTAAAGGCAAGGGGCTCCATTCCATAGAATTTCCCGTCCTTGTATCCTGCTGCTTCAACAAAGCTATAGCCCATTTCTCCGAGCTGTTTAATGGTGCCTGGCGCATCTTTTTTCATATCATCGCGAACAGACCACAATTGTATACCTATGCTCTTTTCCACTTTTTGCGCGTTTAAACTGACCATTGAACCAACATAAAAAGCGATACCCAATAACAGCGTTAAACGCATCATAATTCTTTGATTTTAATATTGCGGAACCAAACATCATCACCGTGATCCTGAAGCCCTATATAGCCTTCAGTTGCCACATCGGCCCAGGTTGGATTCAAAGCAGGAAACTTACTACCCGCTACCAACTCATTCCATTCCGGCGTCCACAGGTGATATTCAACCACTGTCTCACCATTTTGTATATGCCATACAGATCCCTTATAAACTTTTATTTCTACAGCATTCCATTCTCCATAAGGTTTGGCATTCTGGGGAACAGCAGGGTATAAATCATACAATGAACCGGCCTGACGATTGCCTGCTATGCCTGCCTTGGCATCAGGATGATTTACATTATCCAGTACCTGCATTTCGGGTGCCGTCTTCCAAATGTAATCCAAAGAATCATTTTCCTGTCCCAGGTAGAAGATGCCCGAGTTACCACCCTTTGATATTTTCCATTCCAGCTTCAAGTGGAAATTGCTGAACATCTTGTCACCATACAATATATCACCACGATCTTTACCGCCTGCTTCACCACGACCTGAACCAGGACAATGTATCGTTCCATCTTCTGTTATTTCCCAACCATCAGGGAACGTTGTTTTGCCATAGTTACGCCAGCCATCTGATGTTTTTCCATCAAATAACAGTTGCCACCCGTCGGCCTTTTCTTCTTTAGTTAATGTATTATGTTCCTGCGGCTTCTCGCTGCATGATGAAAACATGGCCATCACTAATACTAATATTACCAGATACTTCATTTTATTTTAGATTTAAATAAGGTTATTAACTCTTTACTTTCAATATTTTAGCGCATTAGATATGAGTGGTGGAAATTGATTAATAAAATTAAATTCATTACTCAATTCAACACAACTTCATACCTGCATTTAAATCATACGGGCATTTCCGGTAAAGTCCATCCATCCCGGTAGGTATGTTTGATCAATTCCTGCGCAAAAGCATTGGCGTTAACAGGCTCTGTCCATTCTTTGTCGAAAGTTGGATGTCCGTCATGGATCTTAAAGCCATCGCTGATAACAGTGCGGATGGTTTCGTCATCGCCAATATTGGTAAAACGCATATTTTCGCCATCCCACTCCAATTCTTTATTGAGTGATTGCAGGCGAACGGCCAACACCCCCATTACTACCATTTCGTTGAATGGGCCGGCCTCGCTAAAAGGCGATAGTGTTTCCACCCTTTTTTTCGGGCTTTCTTTACAGGCACGTACCCAGTCCATTTCGTGACTAATGGTAATACGTGGCTCTGTTTTTGGCACATCGGGTACACGCCCTGATAATAACCAAGGATCGCGACCATAACAACCACACACCAGTGTATCTTTAGAACCATGGAACAGAACGCCTCCACCATGATTATTCATGTCTTTACCAGCCGGCCAGCCATCGGGCTTAAGCGGTTGAAGGCCGCCATCGTACCAATGCACTTCAACTTCAGGCATGGCTACTTTTTTCAAGCCTGGTCTTTCGGGGAATACCAGACGAACTTTTTGGGCAACCGGAGCAGCATCTGTCAGTAACAAAGTAGAGCTTCCCTGTGCTTTGCTTGGATAGCCCAGCTTCAGTCCTTTAAATACAGGGTGAAGAATATGGCAAGCCATATCACCTAATGCACCTGTACCAAAATCCCACCAGCCTCGGAAATTCCATGGTGTGTAAATCTCATTAAACGGACGCATCCTGGCCGGACCTACAAACAGGTCCCAGTTAAACGTATCAGGAATCGCTTGTTCTTCCGTTGGGCGATTTAAGCCCTGTGGCCATATTGGCCGGTCGGTAAAAGCCTCCACTTTTCTGACTTCTCCTATCTCTCCATTCTGAATCCATTCGGTGGTTAAAGCAACACCTTCACCCGAAGCTCCCTGGTTACCCATTTGTGTGGCTACCTGGTGTTTGGCTGCCAGTTTAGTCAGTAAGCGTGATTCATAAACCGTATGGGTTAATGGCTTTTCGACATATACATGCTTGCCCATTGTTATGGCAGTGGCAGCTATGATAGCATGCGTATGATCGGCCGTTGCCACAACTACAGCGTCAATATCTTTGCCCATCTCATCGAGCATTTTACGCCAGTCCCAATAACGCTTGGCCTTTGGGAAATACTCAAAACAGCCTTTGGCATATTTCCAGTCCACATCACAAAGGGCCACAATATTTTCACTTTCCATGGCTTTCAAAACACCAAAACCTCTTCCGCCTACTCCTACTCCTGCAATGTTTAGTTTACCATTTTTTGAACGTGGACTATTTCCCATTGCCATAATTGAGGGCATCAGGGTAAGCCCGGCTGTGGCGAGTCCTGCATTGGTCAAAAATCTTCGCCGGTCCATTTCAAGCCTTTTCTTGTTGTTATTCATAACTGTTTAGTAAGGTGATTAATAATGAGTTTATAAAGGGTATTATATTACTTGTTCTTTGTCTGCATCCCAGTATACTTTGCGGCTTTCGCGATAAGCAATGGTTGCCATATGAGCTGTTATTGCCTCTTCAAAAGCCTGGTTGATATCACAACTGGGTTGCTTTTGCCTTCTGATACATTCGAGCCATTCTTTCATATGCAGATGGGCTGTATTGACCCGCTTACCCTGCACATGAGTATACAATAATCCCCTGCTCGCGAAATACTGCTCAGTCGCCGATGTGGTTCCATCAAGGGTATTCCGACCAGGCTCATAGGTGATCATGGGTTGATCGGGGGATATCAAACCAGCATCCAGCTGCTTGCGGTATTGGGTTGACCGGTTATCAGGATAGATCTCAAGCTTGTTTTCCATTTTCATGGTGGCGTCGTGTCCCATTATGATCTTACCCCGGTACAATTCATTGGCCAATGAGGCACTGTACATCAATGTCAGGTCACGCTCCGGATATTCAAATACCGCCTGAAAAACATCAGGCACTTCTCGCCCATCCTTGAAATAGTAGATACCACCCGATGCAACAGCCGAATGAGGAATACCCAGCTGTAAGACCTGGTTAATGGCATCGTACTCATGGGTCAGCAAGTCGCCCCCCAATCCGGTTCCATAGTCCCACCAGCAACGCCAGCGAAAGAAACGCTCAGCACTGAAGGGATGTGAGTTGGTGGGCTCAATAAATTGCTGCCAGTCAATGGTGTTCTCATTGGCTTCGGGATGAATAGGATAAACCCAGGCCCCATTGGGATCATTGCGATTGGTGCACACTTCAATCAAAGAGATTTTACCCAAAATATTTTTATCAAGTAACTGCCTGGCTTTGTTAAAACTGGCAGTCTGTCGTCCCTGGTGCCCCAGTTGAAACACCACCCCTGTTTCCTTAACAGCTTTTCGAAGTGCAAAAGCCTCTTCAACAGTACGGGTCAATCCCTTTTCTATGTAGATGTGCTTACCTGCCTTAGCAGCATCGATGCCCATTTGTGCATGCCAGTGATCAGGCGTTGCAATTATGACGGCATCAATATCTTCAGCAGCCAATAACTCACGATAGTTGCGGTAACGCTTTACATGTGCGGATACCTCATTTAGTGATGTTGATTTCTCAGCATTGCTGGCAGACAACATGGCCTGCCCGGCATGTACATCAAAAATATCACAGACACCACGAATTTCAATGTTCAGATCATCCTGCCCCATATAGTCACCATAGCGGGTATCTGCCTTATTTTGCTGATTTTGTTCGTACCAGTGCTTAACAGTATCAGGATGTGCAAAACCTGCCGCCTCAAGCAGGTATTTTCCACGCCCGCCGGTTCCTATAATACCCAGTCTTATTGTCTGTCCCTTACCTGAACTAAGCATCTCAGGTTCATCGTACAGGTTTATTCCCAATTCTTCGGCTATGTTATACACCTTCTGCTTTTCATACTCCAGTTTCCTGAGCACGCCATAGCCCATTGCACCCAGTACAGGTACCGTTGCCAATGTTTTAACAATAGCTCTTCTGGAGAATTTCTTTACGTCATCACCCATGATCAATTTCTTTTAAAGAAGATAAAACGGTCGAGCCCGATAATATTACTGGTCGGAAATAAATACAACAATACAAGTACACTAATGAAGATGAGATTCTTATCGACCCAAAGCGTATTTTCATTGGTCATTAATACCTCATTGGCATGAATTAAGGGAGGATGTGCCAGATAGTATAATAAGATAAGAAATGCACCTGACAGAGAAGCGATACGTCCCAATATACCAAGAATAAGGCCTAAACCAATAGCGATCAGGCCCCATATATTAAGAAAATTAACAACATCGATAGCCTGGGAACTGTCGGCCAGGGAATGGAAGAAACCACTCAGGAAACCTTGTGCGCTTTTGAGGTAACCAAAAGATGACCAGTGCGGGTTAAACAATTTGGCCAGCCCTTCATATAAGAGGTACCAACCAAGCAGAATGCGAACAACTACCAGTGAACATAGTTGAAATGCATTAAGTTGATGAGAATAGTTCATTTTCAAGTCAGATTCTGATTAACAAATCAAAAATTACCAGAAAATTCAATACAAACAAATACTATTCAATCAAATAGCTATTTAAAACACACTATTTGAACATTTGTCAACTTCTCATCAAGCTACACACTTCAACTTTTCACCCTTTCTTACGCATTACACTGTTTAGTATTGATAATCTGATACTTTTCCTATTGAACGTTTATTGTGACGGTTTTCTTCACCTGGTTGGATGCCGTTCCGATCAATAACTTGTACGATCCTTTTTCCAGGTTCCAGTCATGAATGCTTTCATCGTAAAAAGCAAAGGAATCAACAGGCAGCTCCAGCTCCACCATTTGGGTTTCACCTGCCTGCAACTTCACTTTTTTAAAGGCCTTTAATTCCTTTACAGGTCGCATAACCGAAGCCTTCACATCTGTGACATACACCTGAACAACTTCAGCCCCGTCAAGCTCACCTGTGTTGCTGAGTGATACATTGAGCCTGATCACATCACCGGCACTATATTCATTCGTATTAACCGAAGCCGTGTTTATTTTGAAGGTGGTATATGACAAGCCATAACCAAACGCATAGAGTGGTTTTACCTTTTTGGTATCGTGCCAACGGTAACCTACCAGTATATCTTCTTTATAAACCTGGTCAACACCATCACCCGGATAGGATAATTCGTCGTAGGCATGAGCGCCATTGTCTTCCAGTTTCACAGGGAAGCTCATGGGTAATTTTCCCGATGGATTAATGTCACCTGACAACACATCGGCAATGGCATGACCTGTTTCGCTGCCCAGGTACCAGGCCTGAACAATAGCCTGGGCTTTTGACTGCCATGGCATGGCAACAGCATTACCACTGACAAGAATAACAGCCACATTTTTATTAACGGTCATTATTTCATTCAACAGTTCATCCTGGCCAAATGGCAGGTGTAAACTTTTACGATCACCATTCTCACAGTCCTGCTCATGATTTTTGTTCAAGCCCCCGACAAACAATACCATGTCAGCATTTGCTGCAGTTTCAATGGCTGCCTGCCTCAATGAATCCTGATCCAAATCCGGTGCGATCACCCTGTTGTAAACAGAGGGTCCTGATGAATATCCCATAGCATGAACAATATTGGCCTTGGAAAAACGCTTTATAATACCATCCAGGGGTGATAGCTCATGAACGGTTTTTAACTCGGATGAACCACCGCCAACAGTCATCATACGCGTGGCGTTTTCTCCAATCACCGCAATGGTCTTTGTTGTTTCCGGATTAAGAGGAAAGAAGTCCTTGTTGTTTTTCAACAGCACAATTCCCTCCTGTGCCACTTCACGGGCAAGGTCAAAATGTTGCTGGTTAGCTTTGCGACCAAAGGGACGTGTCTGATCCATGTTGGTGCGGTACATCAACCGAAGAATACGACGTACCTTATCATCTACCACACTTTCGTCGATTTCTCCACTTTTAAGCAAGTCGAGAAAAGGATTAGCCAGGTAATAATAGTCGTAGGCATTTTCTTTGGAAGAGCTTAAACCATCGGTACCCGTTCCCATCTCAATATCCAAACCATTGAGTGCTGCCTCCCGCGTATCATGGGCACTGCCCCAGTCGGTTACAACCACACCATCAAATTCCCAATCACCTTTCAGTATATCATTGATCAGTACTTTATGATGACTGGTGTGCTGACCATTGTATTTGTTGTAGGCTCCCATAATGGACCATACATCGCCTTTTTGAACAGCTGCTTTAAATGCCGGCAGATATATCTCATGCAGTGCACGGTCACTCACCTGTACATTGATATGATCACGCCATACTTCCTGGTTATTGAGTACATAATGCTTGACACAGGCCGCCACTCCATTGCTTTGAACTCCATGGATATAAGGCACACACATGACAGAAGCCAGGTAAGGGTCTTCACCCATGTATTCAAAATTACGACCATTAAGGGGTGTCCGGTAAATATTGACTCCCGGCCCGAGTAAAATATCTTTTCTGCGGTAGCGCGCTTCTTCGCCAATGGCAACACCATATTTGTAGGCCAACTCAGGATTAAATGTAGACGCCAGACAAGTGAGTGCCGGAAATGCGGTACACGAATCATTGGTCCAGCCTGCATAACTCCAGCTATCCCATTCTATCTCTGCTCTCACTCCATGTGGTCCGTCTGACATCCATATTTCGGGTATGCCAAGGCGTTCAACACCAGCCGAGCTAAACTTGGATTGTGCATGGCACATCTTTACTTTCTCCTCGAGTGTCAGCTGACTGATAATGTCATCGATCTGCTTTTCTATCTTATCCTGATCCTGGGCAGACACAACTGCACCAAAGAACAATACACTCAAAATTAAGAGATACTTCATGGTTCTATGTTTATTATTGGAAGAGCAAAAATAGCTGAAAGACGAATCAGCCTTATGTATGAAATGTTTTCAATTGGAAGGGCAATTGTTAACAAAACGGGAAAAGTAGAAGACAAGTCCGGCCTGAATGTAGAATCTGCGATTATTCCTTATTCAATTTAATTGACGACGTCTCGCCACAAAGTGTAATAACCGGACTTACTCTTATATTTTCAATGTTGATCAAAAAGAGACATTTTCAACTTCTTTAAACGTTTTATAGCCGGGAGTGTAGGTAATGCTTTTGCAACGTTCAATTAACTCATCAACTTCTTCATGCGTAATTTCATTGTGAGTAATATACGGAAATTTGATCATTGGATGCTCCATAAAGAATCCCGGTATATTGGCTTCGTCCATCGACTTGCCTTCAGGTGTCCACCCTTTGATCCAGTTAGGCATATATTCTTTTAACAACTCACGTGCATCAGGATTATCCCATAGCTCTTTGGCAAAAGTATATTTATCGGCCATTAACGGCACTTGTTGAGTTGACTCCAGTTCAATGGTTTCTTTCAGGCGAATATCGCGTGATGAGGCCGCTACCATAACTGTAAAATCTCCGCTTTCAGCAATCCACATATCGCGTTTAGCATCATAATAAGAATAATCACGACCAGATAGTTCAAAACTAAGCTCCTTGGTCTCACCCGGCTGAAGCTCCACTTTTACAAAACGCTTCAACTCCTTTTCAGGACGCTGCAGTGTACTTTCAGCATCACTAATGTATAACTGAACAATTTCTTTACCGGCCACTGCCCCTGTATTGGCAACTTTTACACGCACTTCCAAAACATCCTTGTCCGTCACTTTCTTTGCCGATACCCTGATATCAGAATATTCAAAGCTGGTGTATGACAAGCCATGCCCGAACGGGAACAATGGTTCAATTTGTTTTTCATCGTAATAGCGGTAACCAACAAAGATACGTTCACCATAAATGACGTTCCCCTGTTCACCGGGGAAATTAAAAGACGCAGGTGTATCAGCCAGTTTTACTGGGAATGTTTCAGCCAGTTTTCCCGATGGGTTGACAGCTCCGAACAATACATCTGCTACAGCACCTGCTCCGGCCTGACCACCCAGCCATGTTTCCACAACAGCAGGTACTTCATTAATCCATGGCATAGCCACAGCACTTCCGTTGGTTAAAACAGCTACTGTATTAGCCTGGACTTTTGCCACTTCTGCCATCAGTTTGTTATGAGCAGCAGGCATATCAATGTGCTTACGGTCAATACCTTCTGATTCATAGTGTAAAGGCAGGCCGGCAAAAACCAGTGCGATATCTGATTCCTGTGCCAACTTAACGGCTTCATCGATCATCGTATAATCATCATCATCCTTAAGGTTGTATCCCTGTGCATATTTCACCTTGACACCTTTGCCATATTCAGCCTTGATAATATCCAATACATTGTCAAGTTGTGTTGGTTTTACTTCAGAACTACCGTTACCCTGATAGCGCGGATCAGAGGCAAATTGTCCAATAACAGCTATCTTTTTATACTTGTCATCACTGATTGGTAATACCGCATTATCATTCTTAAGCAGAGTAATGGCCTGACCATGCACCTCACGGGCAAATTGATGGTGTTCGTCAACCTTCTGGTCTACACCTTCACGATCCAGTGATTTGGCTTTTAATACCACCATTACTATTTCCTTCACCAGCTTATCCAATATCGCCTCATCCAGGTCTCCGTCCTGAACTGCTTTTAACACGATCTCATCATTGACATTACTCACATGTGGCATTTCAATGTGCATACCTGCCTTTAAAGCTTCGACCCTGTCGATCACCGCAAACCAGTCAGAGACAACGATACCCTCAAAGCCCCATTCTTCCTTTAGAATCCTGGTCAACAGGTACGGACTCTGGGTGCCATATACGCCTTGAACACGGTTGTAACAGGCCATCACCGTCCATGGCTGCGCTTTTTTAACGGCTATTTCAAATGGTGTCAGGTATATTTCATGTAGCGTACGCATATCCACATCTGAATTCATGAACATGCGCATGGTCTCCACATTATTGGCAGTAAAATGCTTTAAGGATGTTCCAACACCCTGGCTTTGCACCCCATTGATGTAGGCTGCTCCCAATTCACCTGATAAAACAGGGTCTTCTGAAAAATACTCGAAGTTACGTCCTCCCAGCACCGAGCGTTTGATATTGACACCAGGACCCAATAATACATTGACACCAAGTGCCTGACATTCTTCTCCAAGCGCCTGTCCTACTTTGTAGATCAGATCAACATCCCATGACGCGGATAAAGCTGATGCCGTTGGAAAGCAGGTGGCCGGGTGCTGATCACCATAACCCGCTTTGTTAGTGGCCGGTGCCCTGCGTAAACCATGAGGACCGTCGGCCATCCAGATCCACGGAATATCCAGTCGTTCGATAGGTTGAGAGCTCCAGTCGTCACGACCCGAACACAATGATACTTTTTCTTCCAGTGTCATTTTTGAAACCAGATCATTTACTTTTTTCTCCAACTCATTATTCTGAGCTCTTAATCCAAATGTGGTCATGATCAAGAGAATTAAAAACGATGTATTTTTCATCTTGCTGGTATATTATGATTGTCAATTAATTTTCATTCTCTTTAGAACGTCTTTCCTCAAGGTCTGCCTGCATTTGCAAACACGTTTTCCTATCAATGGTATAGAAATAGAGCAATACCGCACAAGACATGTATAAGATACCCGGAATTACTGATATCATCAACTTAATACCATTAATAGTTGATTCGCTTTGAACGGCATTGGCCTCAAACTTAAACCAAACCAATAACCAACTGGCTAATGCTGCACCAATACCCCATCCGGCTTTTTGCGCAAAGGTCGCTGCAGAAAAAACTAAACCTGTCGAGCGCTGCCCCGTTTTCCACTCGGTATAATCAGCGGTATCGGCCAGCATGGTCCACAGAAGTACCACTGCTGGTGCATAAGTGAACTTAGCCAGAACATTAAAAATATAGATAAGGGTATAATCTCCGGCTTCAGGGATGTAAAGTAAGGCAAAGAAAATACCCGATAAAATAGTACTGGCCATAAATACATTGCGATTACCAAATCGTTTGGCCAAAGGTTTGGCCATTGGCAATCCTATGATCAAGGCAACACTGCTGACCACATTAAATAACTGCACGTTTTCTTCCGTTCCGATGTAATATTTGAAGTAATAAGCGATGGATAAGTTCTGAAGCGCAAACATGATAAAAGAAACAATACCTACCAGGGCCAGGATTAACCAAGGCCGATTTTTGCCTAAGTTTTTTAGATCAGACCATATCGATTGATTCTGAATAACCGGTGGGGCAACTCGTTCCTTTGTGGAAAAGAAGGTTATCAGGAAAAATACAACACTTAAAAAGCCCAGTACCAATAAGGTATACTGGTAGCCCTTAGCTTTATCGACTGTATTATCATTTTCCCGCACATCGATAACCGTTTCCTTGGTATCAGCAGTAATGTAATGCACATCCTCACGAACCATGGGATATGAAACAAAACTCGCCTTACCTTCACGGGCCTTTATGCTTGTTGAATCGAAAACAATTGTATTCTCGCTGTAAACCAACGTATCGTTTTCAGCCGGACTGACTACAACATACAGAAATCCTTCAGCAGATTTAGCATCGACATCTTCGATAGAATAAACCAGGGTATCAATGCCGACAAAACCAGGTTTTACCTGGTAACGAATGCTATCGCTATTGATCACTTCAGCCACACCACCTTTTGCAGGTTGACTTACAATGTTGGTTGTAAAATCTCCTTTTCCGAAATAAATGGCCATAGACAAGGCCAGTCCTGTTACAATTAATTGTCCTGAAAAAGCACTGATAAAACGGTAGGTATTTATTCCTGCCCGTTCGTTGGAATCAGAAGTCATTACAGCCATTAATGATGAGTAAGGCAGGTTGATGGCAGTATAGGCCGTCATCAATAAAAAGTAAGTAACGGCAGCCCAGATTATTTTACCGGTCTGGTTCAGGTCGGGGGTGGTAAATGTTAAAACAGCCAATATAGCGTATGGCACTGCTGTATATAAAATATACGGTCTGAATTTTCCCCAACGTGTATTGGTACGGTCGGAGATGATACCCATCAAGGGGTCATTGATCATATCCCATACACGGGCTATCAGCATTATGGTACCCGCGGCAGCAGCTGAAATACCAAAGGTGTCTGTGTAAAAAATAAGAATCCAGAAACCTACCATGTCCCACACAAAATGGGACGCAGTATCTCCTAAACTATAACCTAATTTTTCCTTGAATGATAACTTTGTTGCTGTTTTATTCATCCGTATGGTTTATTTAATGATGTTTATTTCTGATAAATTCTCACATACTCTACTTCCATCGTCTGTGGGAAAGCCAAAGTATCAATCCCTTCAACACTGCCCCACGCGCCGCCAACAGCCACATTAAGCAAGAGGTAAAATGGTTTTTCGTACGGCCATTTATCAACACCTAGACCTTCATTGCCATAGGCGAAGTATTGCTGCTCGTCAACAAAGGCTTTCATGGTATCTGGTGTCCATTCCAGAATGTAATTATGGAATTGTGTATCAACATCAGGCACATTAATAACGCCGGTTTGCTGTGTGCCGGTTTGCCACTGGTAATCCTTTGAATGAGCTGAAGCATGGATCACTCCCAAATCGTGTCCCACATGCTCCATAATGTCTATCTCACCAATATTTGGCCAGTCGCCGTCATTAAAACTCCAACCTCCGGGCATCATCCATATGGCCGACCAGGTTCCGACTCCCTTGGGTAACTTTGCCCTCACTTCAACCTTACCATGCAGCCAATCGGCTTTTGACATTAACCTTGCCGATGTGAAGGCTTTACCTTCGTATGCTTCATTGATGGCTGTGATATGTAGTTTACCATCTTCTACCCAGGCATTTTCTTTACGTGCCCTGGTATAAAACTGAGACTCATTATTACCCCAGCCATGTGCATTTCCTTCCTGATCGTATGCCCATTTAGTGGAATCAGGCAATCCGACATAATCAAATTCATCCTGCCAAACCAGCTTGTATTCATCTTTTGAGCAGTTGCAAGCTGCTAAAGCCAGTAACAAAAGTCCAATTAATGATACTCTCAATCTCTTCATAGCTATACTTTTTATTATTCTTCTCCCTGATGCTTCACTTTACCACGTCGGGCAATTAATTGATCCTTTATTTCATTGGCCCTTTCTTCGGTCAAATCATAATTTTTCATGACCAGTATGGCAATAATTCCAAAGATGATTGGAATGACGATATCGGCGATACGCAGTCTGGTCATAGCTTCGGCAGACTGCACTTTAATGTCTTCATTAAATCCGATATAATGCAACACCACTCCACTTAGAAACATAGCTATCGATTGTCCGATTTTAGTCATCCACCAATAAACAGCTCCAAACATCGCTTCTCTGCGCTCACCGGTATTTAGTTCATCCAAATCACACACATCGGCTGTCATGGACATCATCAATGTAAATAAGCTGCCAATACCAAACGATAAGAATGGGATAGGCATAAACATCAACCATGGAATTTCAGGATAATTAAATCCCCACCATTTTAACACATAGCCGATAAAGGATATCAACGTGGCAATAATGAATGCTTTCTTTTTACCATACTTTTCTGCAACCTTAGTAATGATGGGTATAACAATAAACATTGTTCCCAGTGCACTTGCCGAACCAAAAAGTCCAACCCAAATATTGGCAGATTCCTGATTTCCATTAAACCAGAAATAGACAATTATATACATAGCGAACTGTGCAATAATCTGAAAACCATTAAATATCAAAAAAGTGGCAGCACAAAGCCTAAGAAAAGGTTTATTAACAATAGTCAGTTTAATACCCCTAAAGAACTCTTTTATATTTGCTTTTAATTCTTCTCGTGTGAGGTCATTCTTTTTTTCCTGTTCAGGGACTATTATTTCTTTATTAAAAAATGCCGGTAATATTCCCAAAAGCATACATATCGCACCAACCCAGATAGCTATCGTCTTGGCGCCTTGTGGTGCTGACTCAAAAACAGTCGGTTCATATATTATAACCCAGAGCCATGGAGCTATTACCCAGGCAATTTGACCCATAAACTGCGAAATAGCCATTAATCGCGTACGCTCATTATAGTCAGGTGTCATTTCATAACCCAAACCAATTAAAGGAGTGGCAAAAATGGTATAACCAATATAAAAGAAGATAGATACAATCAGGAAGTAAAAGAAGTTATAAAGTTCACTGTTTTCAGGATTTAACTGCCACATAATCATATATGAAATACCGGCAATAACACTTCCTACAAAAATATACGGCTTCCTTCTGCCCCACCTTGACCTGGTATTATCCGAAATGTATCCCATTAGCGGATCAGTAATCGCATCAATTATTCGTGGTACCGCCAACAGGGTTCCCACCAATATCGGACTCATTCCTAATGACATAACCAATACGGCCATGCACATTGTAAGTGCCGCCGGAAATAATTGATTCGCCAAATGACCAGAACCAAACGTTACTTTCTGAAAGGTAGGGACCTTATCTTCCCGTGCTATTTTAATTGCATTCATAGATTTTTTCTTTAGTTAGTTGATGTGGATCTTTCTCTTCTTACTGCTTTAAAGCCTGAATTACTTTCTTAGGCTGACGGTCAACAGTGTATAATCCCCAGTGCTTTTCTGCACCAAGCGGATTATTTGGATTACCCTTCCAGTCCTCGTCAAAGGCCTCGAAAAAGAAAGTGGTTATCTTATTGTCTTTAGCCCAGGTCATCAGTTCATTATAGTATTGTAATTGTTTATCCTGACTGGCTCGTTCGCCAAACTCAGATGCAATGGTGGCCCATCCGGCTTCAGTGATAACAATGTTACTTTCGGGTAGTGCCTGACGTACCTCATTGACATTTTCAATGCTGAACGACAAGCCTTCATCAATGTCTTTCCCTTCCCAAACCGGGTAAAGGTGGATTGAAACAAAATCAACTACTTCAGACAATTCAAGGCCATGCTCTGCCCACCACTTGTAGTTATCGGCCACTGTCACCGGCTGATTAATTCTTTCTTTCACCATTTTCACATAGGCAATAACCGTATCGGGCGATACTTTATGATCGTTCCAGTCGACCAGTGCTTCATTACCCACATTCACTGCCACAACAGTCTGTGGATATTGATTAGCCAGTGTTATACCCCTGCCTATTTCTTTCAGGTTCTTTTGTCTGTTCTGCTCAAGCTTTTCCTGCGGGATAGGTTCATTCAGCCAGGCACAGGTTTCATGGGCGCTTAATTCGGCGTCGAGCCAAATGCCCAGCAAAACTTTAATATCTATATCGTTCTCTTCGATTACCCTGAGAACCATCTCTGAGTTATCACCACAATCGTACAATCGAATAAGCTCAAACAGGTTGTCTTCAGAGAGAATCATCAGGTCTTCAAGTATTTCATCGTAAGTCGGGTTAACGGCTCCTTCTCCCCTGTCGGGATGTTGTCCGCTTCTGAAGCCCGAATAACATACAGCCTTTGAAACGCCGGCCACTAAACCATCCTTATCAATATACTGTGGAAGTTTGTCCTTCCTGGATAATATCCCGCATGCTGTCAAGCCTGACAATATCAGGATGCTTATTAAAACCTTTAATTGATGATTCTTCATACTATTCTTATTAGATCACTGTTAAATCAGCATACAATTCCTGCATTACTTTTTTGGGTTTCCTATCCACGGTAAACAAGCCCCAGTGCTTCTCCGGCTCCATTGGCTCCGGTGAACCTTTCCACGGTTCATCAAAAGCTTCAAAAACAAAGGTCATCACACCTTCCCGCTCACTCCAGCTAACCAGGTCATTGTAATAGATCCCTTGTAATTCTTCACTTACATTACCCGGACAAATACCTCGTCCGTTGGAGTTTGTGGCCCAACCGGCTTCGGTAATAACAACCGGCTTACGCGGGTAGCGCTCTGCCACACCATTATAATTCTGTATGGTATAATCCAGAGCCTCATGAATATTTTTATACTCCCATACCGGATAAGTGTGTATGGAAATAAAGTCCACTTCTTCAGCTAAGGCCTTTAGCTTATCATGCCATGGCAGATAATTCTCGCAAAAGGTAACAGGTTGACTGGCACCTTTCTTTACCATCCTTACATATTCGATTACTGAATCAACCGGCACATAGTGATCGGTCCAGTCAACAGTGGCCTCATTACCTACCGATAGTGAAAAAATGATATCAGGGTATGTATTGGCTATCCCGATCAGCTTTTCAATCTGCTGCCTGTTTTGCTCTTTGTTGGCCTTCAGCTGATCCTCGGCATAAATGCCTCCCCACGGACAGCCATGATTATTAACTTCAGCACCTATGTAAGCACCCAACATCACTTTAAAGTCAAGCTTTTCATTGTGAATCACTTCCAGAACCAGGTCCGTTTGTTTGTCACAATCATATAATCGCAGGTATTTCCAGTTTCTTGCCAGTATCAGCAAATCTTCTTTTACCTGTTCATAGTCTGGAAACACACCGGTATCGGGACTTTGTCCCTGACGAAAACCCGAATAACAAATGGCGTTTCCCGATTCTATTTTGATCAATTCATTCAGCTTCATTTCGCTTTCTTCCCCTTTGCTTACCAGTATTTTAATTGTTCATCCTTATCCCATAGTCCCCAATAGGCACCTACATCGCCTTCAGTACCTGTTTTCCAGCTTTCATCAAAGGATGAGAAATAGAAAATCTCAATGTCATCTTCACGCGACCATTTTTGTGCATCGATAAAATACTTTAAAGCATTTTGTTCTGATGGCTGAGCACCATGAAAGGATTTACCGGTACTTGGCCAGCCTGTTTCGGTGATGATCACCCTTTTCCCATTACCTGCTTTTACAGCGCGACGGTACATATCTTTCATGTACAACAAGGAGTATTCAAGGCTGCAACCTTCCCAGAAAGGATAGCAATTGGCCAGAATAACATCACAGGCTTCTGTAATGGCGGGGCAATTTTCAAACTCATAATAGGCATCCACATAGCCAACAGGAATGTTCTTAACACTGCCTTTGACCTGGTTTATATGAAACAACAATTCTTCTTCACTCAGATCTTTACGATACAAGACCTCGTTACCAACGGCAATAATATCGGCATATCCTTTATGCGCCAGCTCAACAAGACCTTCAATCTCCCTCCTGTTAATGTCTTTATCTTTGCCTAACCAGCCACCAACAAGGGTTTTGATCCCTAACTCTTTGGCAATAACAGGAATCATCTCATTGCCTTCGGTGCATGAAAAGGTCCTGACCCATTTAATGTAAGGGCGAATAATATTTAGGCGTCTTCTGACTTGCTCCTCACTCAATTGATCACCAGGCTTCTGACCTTCAGTATACGGGCTGATGCATAAACCATGCATTCCTCCTTTTAATACATTTTTGAAAAGATCAACTAACTCGTCGTAAGACATGGCAGAGATATTGACTCCTGCCAGTGACATCACATATTCATTCCTTACTGACATATTCTGGTTTTGACTATTAATAAAAGAGCCTGGTTACTCAATGGTAACCAGGCATACTTATCTTATTTAAACTTCAATTGTATTGATTTGACTTTCGTGCTTCGGTTAAAGATCATAGCCGATGTTTCTGCATCAACTGTATGACCCTCAAACTGCTTCTTCATACCATCTGCCAAGTTGATCACCACCTTGTTGCTATCCGCTCTTGTATAGACAACAGGGATTTTACAAATGGTGAAACCAAGCTGCCCTGCGTTTAGCTCAACCTGCTCTTCGTTGTGAGCTGTATCGAAATAATTGAATGCCGCCGGGGCCGACAACAGCTCATCGGGATCCAACAAGGCCGTATTAAAGCTCAACTGACCATTTTCAACATGCACACCTAATTCGCCCATACGAGTAATAACATCTTCCTTTACCTGGCCTGTCATTCCCGGCTGTTTAACACCAGCTCCTCCGGGAGTATGTGAATAGGCATCAGTTGGAAATGCACCGTATAATTCAGGCGACTTATTAAGTCCTATACCCGCCTTTATCTCGTAGTAATGGTCTTTTAAGCGTCCAAGTAAAGCATCATCAGCCTTTGTTTCTATTGCTGTAAAATAGTTTTCCTGTACAGCCAGCAATAGCTTTGAAACCATGTGCCAGTAAATACTACCCAAACCTTCGTAACCATAGAACGTACCCGAACGACCGGTAAACGACTGATGATCAAACATCTCCTCATAAATATCGAGGACATCGTTCCTGCAACTTTCAATCAGCTGCCCATACTTATCAACATCAAGGCTGTTAAGTGCCTTTGTTAATTCATCAGCATTACGAATGGTACCATTGAAGTGATAGTTGCCCGCCTCATCCTTAGACAGGACGTTGATATTATTATCTGCTACCAGCTGCTTTAATAAGGCTGAATTTTCAAACCTGGCAAGCGGTATATTATTCTTCTCGACAAATAATGGTAACTGGCGGTCGGGATACAGAATATAACTGTACTGATCTTTGCGGAACAATGCGCTGGACTTTAAGGCATCCATCACCTTAAGACTTTCTTCGGCATTTAAATAACCGGCACTCAATACGGCTACCTGACCTTCAAGCATTTCGTACAGGTAACGAACTGAAATACCATCACCCTCAAAAGCAATCAGGTTATAGGCATGGTACAATCCATCGGTTCTTTTATTGGCCCTGATTGATTGATCCATATATGCCAGGGCAACATCCATAAACTGCTTCAATTCAGTTGTATTAACACTGGCCTTGTTTTCACTGAATGACTGTGAATAAATACTGTTTCTGTAATGTTCACCAGCTTTCCCCAGTGCATCTGCAAACACTTTTCTATCGGTGTTGCTAAATCCTTTTTCCGTCAGTCCAATATGCTCAACAAATAAACTGTTAATGGCATCCAGTAATTCTTTTACTTCAATTGAAATAACCAGTTCGCCGGCAGATGATTTTGCCAGTTTATCAGACCAGAACTGAATAAAACGACGCATGTAGTAAAGGGTCACCATTGAAACACCATTTCCAACCAGGGCGTTGTTCGCATCATTCCACTCCGGACGCTGCGTATTTAGCCAGATTCCGGCTTCAGGAATAAAGTTGCTTAACTTGGACAATAGGGTCACCAGTATTTTTTCTGTCAGGTTAACCTGGTAAAGGCCTCCTGCTTTATTATCCAGCATGCGGGCATCGGCTCCCAGTGCCTTCTCTCGTCCTTTGATCTGATCATTCAATTCAGAATCAAAAACAATTGTATCCTGTGGATTGGCTACCATATCGGCATATGACTTAATGCGATAAGGCACATTGGCATACACAAAAATATCTTTGCCCAATAATTCATCCAGTTTACCCGGATGGTATTTCTCAGATAACTCCAGTAATTTTTGCAGGTAGATGATCTGGTGGTCACCCCAGTATCCAATATAAGCCCACGGATCATGCGGATCAGGACATTCCCAGTCAATACCTTCACGTGTAATACGGTAAGGGTTATAACCATCAGGTGTTGAAGCGTTGACAAATTTGGCGATCATACCTTCGATAAACTCAGGGTACGACAATCCCAGTGCTTCCCAGTTCTGGAAGATATCACGCCAGTTACCCTGGTAGTTTAACTTAGGACTACCATCTTCATTCTTGGAGTCGATCGAGAATTGATTCCATGGTCGACTAGGGTCACCATGACGACGACTGAATGTTAATGGTAAATATTCGTAGGCTAAACGAATCAGATCGGCATTGCCCGTTTCTTCAGCTGCACTGATCAATGCTTTATAAGTAAGTGGTTGAGGTAATGTTTCAATCCACTCTTTTAAATCAGCCGCTACAGCTTTATTATTTTGCTCAACATAAAGGCTGAAATCATCGCTGTTAACATTGTAGCCATCGTTAAAAATACCACCACGCATTACGTTAAACATGGTATTAGAGAAATGACGCGCACAACTTAGATCATCATTACCCAATTGCAGGCCATCGGCGCCGGCCACAATTTTAATCAGGTTTTTAGTGCCTTGTTCTATATCTTTATTAATGATCGCTTCAACGTTCTTATTTGAACTGATAAAGCTATTCAGGTTAACAACATCGCCCCCATCTTTATTTATATCAGCTGCGATACCCCAGCTTTGTGATGAGTGAGCCTTTAAGCTCAATTCCTTATTCAGAAGATAGGCTCCTCGTGCTGCCCTGATATCTGTTTCTGCAGAAAGCGTCTCTCCCAATTTAAACTTCTCAGTCTGATTGCCCGATAATAATATCTTACAATTGTCAAGACCGTATGACCAAACAGTAGTAGCCTTCAATGATTCACTTGGTTCTGCCCTGTCAACCGGAATGGAGCTCAGTGAAAATAAGCCCAGCCCTGTCTCTTCGATCAGCTCATTTTTCTTATAAGCGTCAAGCAGGTTACTGTATTCATTCTGGAATGCATAATCAAGGCCATATGGCAGAATATTTCGGATACCATCCAAAACCTCTGCTTTAATAGCATCAGGTCCTTCATTAGCAATGGTTGATTTACGTATGAATCCGAACTGCTCACTATTGGCCCATTGGTATTTAAAGCTCAAACCAAGCTCAAGGTTAATTTCCTCAAAAATGATTTTATTACCATATATGCTTTTATATATATTTCGTGTCGTCTGGTATATTCTGCCTGACTCCGACGTAAAAGGCTCCCATAAATATGTACGCTCGTCTTTTTCAACCAAAATGGCTGTTGTGCTCCCCGTTATACCCTTATAGTCATGAATTTTATCATCGGTATAATAGGGAAACAATGCATTGTTGCGATCTTTTCTGCCTGCAGTTAATGAACCATTACTTGATAAGAACATCCAATGATCTGAATCACTGACAATGGACATAAAGAAATCATCCATCTGATCATAGTTGCTAATCTTATAATACTTCTCATTTTCACAAACAACGAATTGTCCTTCAACTTCATAAAACTTTGAATTTAAATTCGTATTTCCTAAATAGATCTCTCTCTTCTTCATTATAAAATAATTAGTCAATAGCGCTTTCTATTTCTTTTATTTCGAAAACCCTTTGCCAACGTTCTGTTTCTCCCGGCAAGAGCTTAATGTGTTTAAAAAGTTCAGGACTGACCACATGCGCCCGTCCCCACAGGTTTATTTTATGAGGTTTAAAATTGACAGCTTCGCTAAGTGCCAACTTTAGTTGATTATCTATAAGAGTCCACTTATTGCCGGAATCAGCAACCTTTGATATATCTTCAAAAAAGAAATCTGATTCGGGTTTACATTGCCATGTTATCTGATTCCCATCATAAGTCAAACAGTTGCCCGGATTTAATCCATCATTAAACTGAGTGGCCTTAACAGCCTCACCAATGATTAATTGTGTTTGACCTGATAAAGGCTTGTTACCAGGTGATAGAAAGTTATGAACATATTCGTTCGTTTTAAACACGATACTTCCCCTGTTCTCAAGCTGATAATCAATAACAAATCCGGTGTTTGTTATGCTTATTTTTTTTTCAAGGTAAAATGCAGATTGCGAATGCCTGTTGATACATCCGAAAGTCACAGACTGATGGTCTGCTTCAGTGGTAAACTCAAAAGGCAAATTATCATACTGATGAAAGAAATCATAGGGCTCTGTGTTTTCCTTCTTTAACATGCCAACACCTATTTTGGGAAAATACTCGCCAGGGCTGCAGGTATCATAAGCGATGGCCTCTGTAATACCGAATTCATTGTAAAAGCCTTTCCCCTGTAATTCAGATGTGCTTCCGGCCAGTTCAGTGGTGCACAAGGGAATATTTTTCCACCTCAGTTGCAGAATCTTACCGGTCCAGTCAAAACGAGTCCCAACATAACCTTCATGCGGTTCTTCAATACTCAGTTTTATATGTTCCTTAAATAATTCGATCATCACAAGATTCTTAAAAACCGGTGGCATTTTTCAATGCCACCAATTATCTTTCACCCAGGTTGATTGATGACAATCATATCAGCTGTGTTCCGGCAAACCAGTTCATATGCTTGTCTTTCAACGGATGATTACTACACTCATTTCCCGATTACAATTTCTTTTGGTCTTTTGTCAGAACAAATCCCATTCATTAGTTCACGGTGAACTTAGTGGACAGCGTGGCATTTGAGTCTCCTCCAATCCATAGCTGGAACTCACCCGCTTCAACCACTTTTTCCATTTCAATATTATGGAAGGCCAGATCACTCACTTTCACTTCCATCGATATGGTGCTTTGTTCTCCTTTTTGCAGGCTAATACGTTTAAAAGCTTTTAATTCTTTTACAGGACGGGATACATTACCAACTAAATCGCGTACATAAAGCTGTGCAATTTCTACTCCGTCAAATTCACCTGTATTCTCAATATTGAATGATACTTCAATTGTTTCATCCCTATTGAAATTGGTCTTATTAATCGTTAATTCGCTATACTCATATGTCGTATATGACAATCCATAACCGAAAGGATAAAGAGGCTCATAACCGGCATCAATATAATGCGACTCATTTCCTAAAGACGTTTGTGGCGCCTTTACAGGAATATCATACATCTGTGTCCATGAATCAGGATTTGCAGGACGACCGGTATTTTTATGGTTATAATACATCGGTATCTGACCAACAACCTTCGGGAAGGTAACAGGCAGTTTTCCTGATGGATTATATTTACCACTTAATATATCAGCTAAAGCAGGGCCACCCATAGTTCCGGGATGCCACGCGTAAATAACGGCATCTGCGTATTTGCTGATCTCTCCTATAGTCAGGGGACGTCCTGCCATAACAACCAGGATCAATGGTTTACCAGTCTTCTTCAGTTCTTTGATCAGATCATTCTGAACGCCAGGTAAATCAATATTTGCTCTTGAATGTGCCTCACCTGAAAGGATAGATTCTTCCCCTCCAACAAACACAATAACATCAGATTTTTTTGCCTGCTTAATGGCTTGTCTGAAACCCTTATTATGACGGGTTCTACTAATTGACATTCCTTCTGCAAACAACACCTTATCTTTTCCAAACTCATTCTGTAGTGCTGTTAAAGGAGTAATACTAAGTGTACTGTCTCCGTCGAAAATCCAGGTTCCCAACTGCTCGTAGGCCTGATTAGCCATAGGACCGATTAAGGCAATCTTTTGGGTTGACTTAAGTGGTAGAAGCTTTTCATCATTCTTCAGTAA
This sequence comes from Carboxylicivirga agarovorans, assembly GCF_050589845.1. Classification (NCBI taxonomy): domain Bacteria; kingdom Pseudomonadati; phylum Bacteroidota; class Bacteroidia; order Marinilabiliales; family Marinilabiliaceae; genus Carboxylicivirga; species Carboxylicivirga agarovorans. The sequence goes on from NZ_JBNGPA010000001.1 coordinate 522,383, forward strand.
AACCATACTTTGGCTAGCCGCCTGTTTGGCAGCCTCCAGATATTCTGCTTTGGCAAATTGATTTTGACTTTCCTCAGCTATATATGGGTTATCAAACAAACCCAGTTCAAATTTTACACGCAAAATCTCACGAACAGCCTGATCGATTATTTTAATATCCAATGCACCTTCGTCCAGCAATGCTTTAATGTTATCACGATAGGTCGTTGTCGCCATCTCCATATTGACACCTGCGATAATTGATCGTTTGGCGGCTTCTTTCTCATCGGCAACAAACCCATGGTTAATCATTTCCCAGGGTGATGCCCAGTCACTTACCACAAAGCCATCAAATTGCCATTCTTCTCTCAACACCTGTCGGAATAAGAATTCACTGCCTGTTGAAGGAACACCATCAATATCATTAAAACCTGACATAAAAGTACGTACCCCTGCATCAACAGCCGCCTTAAAAGGAGGAAGGTAAATATCGCGTAATTCACGCGGCGGTATTAAGGTAGAATTATAATCACGACCGCCCTCTGCAGCTCCATAGCCGGCAAAGTGTTTCGCACATGCTACGATGCTTGTCTGATCATTTAAACTATCGCCCTGGAATCCTTTTACCATAGCAGCCCCAAGTACTGAAGTCAGATAAGGATCCTCTCCCAGGCTTTCTGCGATACGCCCCCAACGTGCATCTCTGCTGATATCAATCATTGGTGCAAAGGTCCATTTAACGCCGGTTGAGGACGCCTCTTTGGCAGCAATGCGACACCCCTCCTGAACCAATTCCGGGTTCCATGTGGCTGCTTGCCCCAATGGAATAGGAAAAACGGTTTTAAAACCATGGATAACGTCACGGGCCACAATAATCGGAATACCTAAACGGCTTTCTTCAAGTGCTATTTTTTGCAGCCTGTTAATATTAACAGGATCTACTTCATTAAGAATTGATCCAATTGCCCCATTGCGGATGCTCTCATCATGGCCCTGACCACCGTTAACCTGGCACATCTGACCAATCTTTTCATCCAGTGTCATCTGCTGTATCAGTGCCTCAACTTTATTGTCGATCTCTGATGCATTGTTCGTTTGTTCATTCATTTGACAAGAACTGTAAATGAATAATAATACTACCCCTATAAAGATATATCCGGACTTTCTCATGTGTTTTATTTTATATTGCTGCCCTTGCCAGGCTTATTTCTTTTGGTAAACTCTTACATAATCAATCTCCATTGTACCAGGAAATACAGATTCATCAACACCGTGCTTGCCTCCCCAGGTACCACCAACAGCAAGGTTGAGTATCAAATGAAACCTTCTATCAAAAGGCCACTCTGACGAAGACGCATTGGTTTGCTTTTTATATTGGAATACTTTCTCATGATCAAGGAAGAAAGTACATTTATTGGCTGTCCACTCGATCCCGTATATGTGAAAATGAGCTTTCGCATCGGGCAGGCAAACAGCTTTCGACTTCTCAGTTCCTTTTGTGTGATTATATGCCTCGGTATGAATGGTAAAAAAGACTGAATCGGGTGAATAACCCACATGCTCCATTATATCAATCTCCCCACTTAATGGCCAGCTGCCATATTCCCAATCCGTTGGCAACATCCATATAGCCGGCCAAAGACCTGTGCCCGCAGGTATCTTAGCCCTTACCTCTACCTTGCCATACAACCAGTCACCTTTTTCCTTTGTGATTAAACGAGCTGAAGTATATGGCTGATTATAACCATCTTCAGCGTGAGCAGTGATACTAAGAATACCATTGTCCACATGAGCATTTTCATGCCTGTGTGCGGTATAATGCTGAAGCTCACTATTGCCCCAGGCCCATGCATTTCCTTCAGTATCGTAACTCCATTTTGTCGAATCAGGGAGACCCTTATAATCAAACTCATCGCTCCACACCAACTCGTAACCATCCTTGTCAGTACAAGAGGTCAGTATGAACGCGGTTATGATTACAAAAAGAAATCTCATGATATATTATTGCTTATTATTAGTTTTAATCAAGTTCGTAAACACGTACATAGTCAATTTCCATGCTCTGTGGAAAAATAGAATTATCAACACCTTGTAATCCTCCCCATGTACCACCAACCGCAACATTAAGAATGAAGAAGTGTGGTTTATTAAATGGCCAGTTATCAGCATTTTTATCGGCCGGTGCATAAGTATGCACGATATTTTCAGGTGAGTCGATATAAAATGTCATGGAAGATTCTGTCCAAAGCAAGCCGTAAATGTGAAACTCTTCTTCGCAGGTTGCTAAAGATCTGCTACCTCCATTACCATTCCCGGCATACCCAGAGTTTGTATGAACCGTAGCATGCACTACATCCGGCTGATAGCCTACATACTCCATGATGTCGATCTCACCACAAGCAGGCCATCCTACCTGACCCAGATTAGCTCCAAGCATCCATATGGCAGGCCATATTCCTCTGCCTGATGGTAGTTTGGCGCGTACTTCGATACGGCCATAAGTAAATTCCTGCTTACCCCAACTGATCATACGTGTTGAAGTATAAGATCCCTGTTGGGTATTATCGTTAATTTTTTCAGCTGTCAGAATTAATTTACCATCAACAATCTTAGCATTGTCTCCATTGGTATAAGACTGCAGCTCATTATTGCCCCAGCCATTATTACCGGTACCTGTTTCAAAGGTCCAGTTTGCTGAGTTTACGCTTGCGCTGTTAAATTCATCGGACCAGATCAGCCCTTCAGGATTGACGTAGTCAGGGTCGTCAGCATCAATAATAATTGTATAGCTGACTGTTTTGGTATCACTTAAGGTATTATTGGGTCCCCAGAGTGTTAGCTCTACCTCATAACTACCTTTTAATGGGTAATAGATAGTGTGAACCTTAGTTTTATCGGTCGATTTTCCGGTGGTATTGCCATTAGCAAAATTCCAATCGACATACAGGTAATCACCCACTGATTTATTGGTAAAAACTATTGAATTAGCATCTCCATCAACTACTTCAAATGTAAAGTCGGGGGTATAACCAGACTCTCCTTCATCACCACCACACGAAATAAATGCAGGTAGAACAAGTACCATTAACAGTACTCTGACACCTATCAGATAGTTTTTCATTTTTTAATATTGCTTGTTGCGTATAGAAAAGGCCAGTGCATCCGCAGATGCACTGACCCATAGATTTCAAAATTATTTTGCAGACTTAAGACCTTCCACGTGTGGTCCGGCCAAATCATCGAAATAGAATTCGTGAACTCCTTCACCAACACCAGGGTTGCACATAATACGAATCACGTTATAGAAACCTTCGTTGAAACGAGGGTCTGTAGTTACGTCATCTGTAAACTGATCACCAGTCCAGTCCCATCCGGCACCAACACCAGCGAAGTCATATTCAGCCACTTCCCAGGTATCATCAGCCTGAATGGTATAGATCAGGTCATACGTTCCTGTTTGCCATGCATTACCTCCTTTATCAGTATTCTCAAGCTTCAGAAGAATCTGCTGACCAGCTTTACCTTTTACCATCATTTTGAATACAGATGTTCTTGTCAGATCAAAACGATATCCTGCAGGTAACTTCATAAAGGCGTTAGCCCATTGCTGATTTTCTTTTCTGTAATGGAATACATTAACTCCTTTGTTAGGATAAATGCGCTGTGGATTTTCAACCACTGTTACATCACAGTTTTCTCCAAGAACAGGAGCCATCTCCACTTCACTGTTATCCACATACATTACCATATAATCCAATAAGAAAGGAATGTACTCTGAGTGATAGTTTTCAACTGAAATTGACTGATTATCCACAACGTCTTCATTGGATGCAAGAACGGTAATGGTAACAGGGTAATTACCTTTACGCATGTATACGTGAGTAATAGCAGCATTGTAATCCTCAGTTGTATATACTTCAGAACCATCACCAAAATCAACTGTGTAACCGTTTACGGAAATACCTTCAGGAATAACCACATTGTTAAGGTTAACAGACCATTCATTTTCATTACTTGTTGCAGCAATTACAGTTTCAAAGGTAACAACAGGTTTCTCGTATCCTTTTAAGATCAGCTTATTGTACCAACGGTTTCCATCCTGACCGATCGTACTCATACTGATAGCAGTTTCGGTAATCTCATCAATTCTGTACTCATAAGTACCACCATAATCAAAACCGAAGAATAATGGCTTTGTAGATAATAATGAAAGGTAATTAACACCGTCTCTTTCTACCATTGACCAAGTTGCAGGTTCAGTAGTGTTATATGTTACACGACAATCAACACCATCTACTTCAACAGGGTTAGAATAATTAGGGTCGTCTTTGCGATAATCTTTTACATATGAATCACCATTATTCTTAAAGTCGAAGATAAAATCTACCAGTTTAAACGTGTACTCATCATCATAGGCACCTGACATCGTTTTTTGCAAAGCCGTAGCAGCCCACCATTCCAGTCCGGTACCAGCAGCTGGTCCGATTCCAAAGTGACCACTGGCCAAACTATCAACCACCCATGTTTTACCATCAGGTGCATCTGCACCACCGGTAAGGGCTGTCAGGATAGGACTCGCCAGAAACTCATAATCTGTTTCTGTCTGCTCCACTTCATCCATTTTTGAATTGGCTTCACCATTGTTGGCAGTAATGGTCAATGTAACTTCATAATTACCAGGTAGGGGATAATAAGCAATTACTTTATCTCCTTCTAAAGTACTTCCGTTTCCTGTGCTCCACTTTACGGTATGAACACCGGAAACAGGTGTAAGATTGGTTAGCACAAAGTGAAACTCATCTTCACCCGGCTCAATGGTAAAACTCATTTCTTCATCGGTCGGAGCACCATTTTTCCCCAAACCAGACTTATCGAATTCTTTAGGCTCACAACCAATCAGCAGAACAGCTGCCACCAACATTGCGATACCTGTTTTTATACTATTTTTCATAATTATCTAGATTTACTAATTAATTATAACCTTCGTTTTGTACTAACTTAAATTCACCTTCTGTCTTATCAATTTCTGACTGAGGAATAGGTAAGTACTTCATGTAATCAGCCCATGTACGTGTCGATGAGAATTCAGGAATATCTTCTGTCAGAACAGCGGTATCACCCCAGCGAACGATATCCCAGAAACGAACACCTTCACCAACAAACTCACGACGACGCTCCAGTTTGATATTATCTGTGTCGGCAGCAACAGAACCTAAACCAGCTCTTGATCTGACATCATCCAATGCGCTTTGAGCACTCTTGGCACCAGCAGCTACTCCATGCACCACTTCCAGTTCGGCAATGTTCAGTAATGTTTCAGCATAACGGAAAATACGAACATTGTTCTCGAAGTTAAGGTCAGGCGTATATGGCGCATCATCATAATCTTCACGTGCAGCATACTTGGCCATGAAATAACCCGTATCCTGGAAACGCTCTGTATATGTTCCTTTTGCAAATTGGTTAATCGAACCTGCTAAACGCTTATCTCCAATTTCGAAAATACTAATTAACTCAGGACGTACAGGACCAAATCCCCATCCGCCAACATAGTAATCAGCACCTGATAACAAATCATCACCATTTAACTCGTTAGGCGAGATAAAACGTGGTAAGTTAGTACCAAAACCTGTCCATGCAGCACCCCAGTCTTTACCTTCAGGTAAATGGTTCGCTTCAAAAATAGATCCGCCACCGAATTCTCCGGTACGAGCCCACATTCCGGCATAATCAGGTAAAGAATAACCACCTTCGCTAACAATAGTCTGCATATCAGCCATCACCTCAGCATACTTACCGGCGTCTTTCTGATACATAACAACACGGGCTTTTAACATCATGGCAGCTGCACGCGTTGCACGACCGTCGTTGGCCGAAGTTGTATTCATTGGCAATGCACCTTCAGCAGTGGCTATATTAAGGTCTTCAATTAATTCAGCATAAACTTCATCGGCAGTATACTGACGTGCCATATATGGCTCGTCAAGGTCAGCCTCAAAATATGGAATGTTACCCCAGAATTTCCACAACCAATGTACATAATAAGCTCTCAGGAAGTGAGCTTCGGCTTTATACTGGGCCAACTTATCTTCGTCAACATCTACAGCATTCTCACAAGCGATAATAGCGTTATTCGCACGGCTTAAACCACTGTAATAGATATTCCAAAGACCTGTAGGAACATCATTTGACTCTAAAGAAAACTGAGACAAACGGTATAAAGCAGCCTGGTCACCGGCATCACCACCACCCTTATAAATATCATCAGAACGTAAGTCTGACATCAAAGGCACACTGTTAAACTGAAAATCAGCATAACTATCAAATAAAAGGATTTGATATGTAGCTCCAAGGTTCGACAGAATCGCCCCCTCGGTCGCTGGTCCTCCCGCCTCTTGAGAAGAGGTTGGCTGGACTGTCAGAAAATCATCGCTACACGCAGTAAATCCAATAAGTGCAGCTAAGAATAATGATTTAATATATTTAGTCATAATAAAAATCTTTAGTCGTGATTAGAATGTAATGTTTGCACCAATCGAAATTGTTCTTGACTGTGGGTAGATACCTCGGTCAATACCAATAGTAGTATAATCACCAGAAGCAATTTCAGGATCAAATCCATCGTAATCTGTCAATGTGAATAAGTTCTCACCCATCACATAAATTCTGCATCGGCTGATATAATTGTTCAATACCGATTGTGGAATGGTATAACCTATCTGTAATGTCTTTAATCTCAGGTATGAACCATCTTTAACATACAAGTCTGATGATACCCAGTTATCGTTATGATTTTTAGACGTAACACGAGGAATAGTATTCGATGTTCCTTCGCCGGTCCAGCGATCCAGGATCCATGAAGGACGGTTCATCATTGGAATATCACCCCTTGTTGAGAAGTCGTAGATATCGTTACCAATACTTCCCTGGAAGAAAGCTGTCATGTCGAAACCTTTGTACTCAGCACCAAGGTTAATACCGAATGTCCAGTCTGGCATACCTTTACCAATCTTTGTACGGTCATCTGTATCAATGTCTCCATCACCATCAAAATCAACAAATCTTACATCACCCGGAACAGAGCTTTTTCCGTACATATCATTGTAAGCTGCTGCTTCGGCTTCGTTTTGAAGAATACCATTTGTTTTGTATCCGTAGAAATAAGGGAATACCTCACCATTCTGACCTTTTACAAAATCACCAATACCTGAAGCTCCTGCACTTTCGTATACGATCTCACCTGATGCATTACCCAGGTTAACCAATTCGTTCTTCAGATATGAAGCATTAGCACCGATACTGTATTTAAAGTCACCGATATTATTCTTGTATGAAATTTCGAATTCCAGACCTGAGTTTTCCATATCACCGGCATTGGCAATAGGAGCTCCTTTACCATTATAGCGAGGAATTGGCTGATCCATTAACATACCGTTGGTCTTCTTCACATAGTAATCAAAACCAAATGATAATGCACTGTTGAAGAAACGTGAATCAAAACCAATGTTTAACTGCTCTGACTCTTCCCAGATTATATATGGGTTAGCAATTCGCGACGGACTACTACCATATTGCATGTACTCATCATCACCACTACCAAAGAAGTAGTTCTGGTTACCGTCCATCAAACTGGTATAAGCAAATGCTCCAATGTTTTCGTTACCATTCACACCCCAACTGGCTCTTAACTTCAGGTAAGTGAACCAATTTGGACGACCATCCAAAAATCCTTCGTTAGTTATGTTCCAACCACCGGAAACAGATGGGAAAGTTGCCCACTTGTTTTCAGGACCAAAATTAGATGATCCATCACGACGAACAGTGAACTGAATCATGTAGCGCTCGTCATAGTTATAGTCTAAACGACCAAAGTAAGAAGCTAAAGTTTTAGCAGTTACACCATCAGTTCCCCCTGCTGTACGCTCGTCATCGCGAGGTGCAGTAGCATAATCAATAACAGCTTTACTTGGATCCTCTTCTAACAGATCAAAATCATCACCATATAAATGACGTGACGTATACTCTTGTGCGGATTGTCCAACAAGAACACCTAAATTATGTTTACCAAAAGTTTTGTTGTAACTCAATGTATTTTCAAGCTGCCATGTGAAACCACGGTGCATGTTTGAGTATACAGTACTACGGTCGAAATCTTTACCCTGTGATGCTAAGAAATGTGGGAAACGGTATCCGTCAGTACCCCAGAATGCAAGGTCAACACCATAGCTACTTTTGAACTTTAATCCGTCAAAAATTTCCAATTCTCCCCAGAAGTTCGCTACAATCTTATCTGAATTATCTTCGCTGTTTTCAGGTGCATTTAGCATTGCAACCGGGTTAGCGATTTCCTGGAAACCTGATGGTGGAATAGAAAATACACGACCATCTTTATCAGTTACAGCATGTGGATACTGAGCCAATACAGCATCAGGATCTTCAGCGTAAACAGGAATAGAAGGGTTAAATGCCAATGCACTACCCAGGATAGAACCATATTCAGAGTTGGTTTCAATACCAGAAGAAACAACGCGTGAGTAACCGGCTGTCATACCAACTTTTAAACTTGACAGGAACTTACGGTCGTAATCGAAAGCGTCGTAAGTATTATTGGTACGTACACTATAGCGCTCGAAGTTAGAACGATCGTAGTTACCACCAACGATACCTTCCTGGTTAAAATAACCAAATGACAAGAAATAAGATACTTTTTCACTTCCTCCCTGTAAACTCACCTGGTGGTTTTGAACAGGTGCGTCATAATTAAATGTTTCATCCTGCCAGTCAGTACCAACGCCCGCTGCAGCAATTTCTTCCGGTGTGTAAGGTGCAGAGTTGCCATCATTTAAAGCAATCTCATTCATGATTACCATGTACTCTTCAGCATTTAATACAGAACGCTTTTTCCATGGATTTTGCCATCCGTAAGAAAAATCATAGTTAATGGTTGCTTTTCCTTCTTTACCTTTCTTAGTGGTAACCAATACAACACCATTGGCAGCACGTGCTCCATAAATAGCAGCAGATGCGGCATCTTTTAAAACCTCAACAGACTCGATATCGGCAGGGTTAAGGTAATTAATACCTCCACCAACAGCCATACCATCAACGATGTATAATGGATCACTGTTATTGATAGTACCGATACCCCTGATACGCACTTTTGATTCAGCACCTGGTTGTCCTGAACTCTGTGTAATCTGTACACCCGATACGCGACCTTTTAATACATCTTCAACGCGTGAAGGAGTACTCGCTTCAAGGTCTTCTGCTGAAACGCTACTGATCGCGGCTGTAACAACACTTTTCTTTTGTACGCCATAACCAATAACCACAACCTCATCCAAATCGGTTAACTCTTCTTCCATTACAACATTTATCGTCGCAGAAGAAACTGTAACCTCCTGGGATGTCATACCTATAAAAGAAAATACGATCACATCGCCCATATTGGCCTGTAATGTATAATCACCATCGATAGTAGTAATTGTTCCAACCGTTGTGCCTTTTAAAACAACACTTACTCCGGGAACAGGTACTCCATCAGTACCGGTTACTTTACCCGAAACGGTCATTTCCTGTGCCTGACTTGTGAAGGTCAGTAGTAAGAGAATAATCCCTAATACGTGTTTCATAATAAATGGATTTAAAATTATTTGATGACACAAACTTAAAACCCATTTGTTAATGAATGCTAATATAATAGCCTCACAAAATACTCACTCAACCACACTATTCACCTCATTTTTACCTCACACACCTTTCGCCTATTAACTTATATTGAGGCATTTATAATTTAATAAAACTCCACTTTACTACCACTACTCCCCTCACTTTTAACAAAAACGAACATTAAGGCCTCAAGGTGCATTTTTTAACATTTAAAAACACTTAAAACAACGTCTCTGTAAAGGTTTTTTTGGGGGTCAGGTGGCAAAAAAGTTAAATGGCCCCTATGTACCCGCTTAAATCGTCACCGGATTGTAATCCTAATTTCTGACGCAATTTATAGCGATTGTTTTCTACCGACCTGGTACTAATATTCATTAATGAGGCAATTTCCTTAGATGCCATGCCCATTTTTATATAAGCACACAATTTCTTTTCCTTTTCGGTCAAATCATTATGCTTTTCCAACAAGCGATTAAGAAAGGTATGATGAACCTGTTCAAATTGCTTTTCAAAACTTTCCCAGTTGGTTTCGTTTTCAATATCCTTTCTGATCTTCTTAATCAGGTTATCAATCTTTCGCTCCGCTTCGGCATGTGTTTTAATCCTCTTAATTCGATTTAACTGCCCCTGTAACTCAATCAACAGATCATTTTTCTGAATAATATGCACAGTAAGACCGGCCAACTCATTTTCTTTAAACTTCATTTCACTGCGTAACTTATCGTTACGCATCTTTATCACTTCTTTCTCAGCCCTCAAAGCCTCACTGGTCAGCTGCTCTTCTTTTTCCTGGTAACGCTGTCTGGCCTTTAGCTTTTCTTTTTGACGACTTGCCTCAATGCGCCGGTTAAATACCTGGGTAACAACAAACACAATGATCAGCATTATAACTAAATAACCAATTTTCGCATACATGTGCCTGTGCCAGGGCGGTAATACCTTAAATTGAAAGGTCAGTGGCAAGGACTGTACCCCATAACGATTTCTGGCTTTAACGGTAAAATAATAATCGCCTTCCCTAAGCTTGGTAAATTCGCGCCTGGTTGCTTTGCCCCACGCAGTTGGTTCATCATCAAATCCTGAAAGATAAGTAGAGTATTCCAGATCCTTATCACTGTAAAAAGTAGCGGCATAATCAATTGTAAAGAAGTTTTTCTGGAAAGGATATACCGGCACCTGAGACTGGACATAATCATCACCTTCACCCTGGTGCAGTGTATATTTTAAACTATCGGCCCTCCCTCTGAACATGCGTAAATGAACATTAAAAGGTATACGGAAATTATTATAATCCTGCATCACATAATGGGCATACCCGTCTTCAATTCCAAAAAACACATTCTCTTTATCGGAAACAAAAACTGACTCAAACCCATTGACCAGTTTCTTTTCCAGCGGAATAAATGGCAATGAAATTTTCTTGTACGTACCATCTTCCAGATACCTTAACACTTCTATGTAATCGGTATAAATAAGCCAAAGGTTACCATATACATCTTCTTCTATATTGGAAGGATATTGACCGCTAAAAAAATGGTCAAATTCTTCGAATTGTTCTATGGTTCCACGCTCGGATAAGCGATACATACCACGACTACCAATAATCACCATCTGCTTATTGATTTTGGTGACAGTCACATTATTCGTTTCTGAAAATTCATTGGCAGCATATTGCGTCACAGAAGTAATCGAATTATAATCGGTAGAAAAGGATATGCAGTAAACGCCTTTAAAATCATGAGAGATCCACAGCCGTCCCGTTTGATCCCATTCAATGAAACGGGAAGACTCGATAAAGTCTTCTAAATGCTTCTTAAAAACCCATTTATCATTTTGTTTCTCAAACAGTATCAAACCATTATACGTCCCCGATATCATGAGTTTATCATTATTGGGTACTTTTTTAAAATTCCAGACACCGTTGACCGACGAGGGTGTGATTAAACGGCTTGAATTACCAAGGATCTCGAATACCCCAAGGTTATGACCACATAATAAATTAGTATCATCTCTAAAAAAACTCCATACCTGCCCGTCAGTACCTTTGACCCTTGTAAAGGACGTTCTGTCTTTCAGTGGATTTTTAAATTCCTTATCTGAAATTTTAAAAACGGCCTGATTGGTACCGAAAAACCAGTCATTTCCATAACGCTCCTGTATATAGCCCGTACCAAGGTTATAATACCCCGATATAAATGAAACATTATTATTCAGGCTGATCCTGGCAATTCCATTATCGAGCCCACACCAAACACCGCCTTCTTTATCAACAAAGAGTGCCAGAATGGTATTATTCATCAGCCCCTTATCCTTATCGATCTCCATAACCAGGTCACCATCATTATTGGCCACGATTAAACCGTTTTGAATGGTACCAAACAGAAGAATATCATCACTATAGCGTTCGCCACAAAACACATTGGCATCAATTAACAGTTCATTTACTTCCCCGTCCCAAACCTTTATTTCGTTTAAATCCCAGGTAAACAAACCTTTATTCATTGTGCTGATAAGCATCTCACTTTCAGAAAGAGCAATAATTGAAGACACATTCAACTCTGCCAATTGATCTCCTCCGGATACGGGAAAAATACGCTCACCCCTCACCTCGAGCAATCCTTTTTGTTCATCGTGCACCAATAGCATTTCATTGACCACAAAGCATGATATAAACCTTGAAATACTGGGAATAACAATAGTCTCTTCCCCTTCCTCATGAAGGACAATCCCGGCTTCAGTGTGAAATACTATTTTATCGCTCCATCCGTTGATCGTCCACACATCACCCAGATTTTTCAACTCGTCAGAGTATGCTAATGAATTATAGGTAAATCGATTAGATGAATCATATTCAAAATAACCAAAGTCGTTATTTGTGCCCAAATATATTTTATTTCCAATGCACTTAACACTTCTAACAATGCCGGCATTCATTTCATTGTACAACGACCAGCTGACCCCGTCATATTCCAACAGACCATTATTATTGGCAAAATACATCAGTCCGTCAGAACTCTGTGATACCTTCCAGTTTTGGGTAGCACCTCCATAATGGCGACGGTTAAAATATTCGATTTCAGGAATTCCTAACTTTTGAGCACTAATGATTGATGCCAGCGATAGTATAGTAAATAATAAAATGAGTCGATACATGTGCGCATTATCTTAAGTCATGTGAAGATATAAAAAGAATACTATTGTTACTATTTGTAATGGAAAACATATTGAGATAACGGTATTCCAATAAATTGGACCCAAACCCTGCTTTTGGTGAAAATTGACAAATCAACAGACATTCTAAAGCAAAATATTTACTTGCTAAAACAATAACTATTCAATAACTACTCAATCATAACTCAGTCATATTTTCATCAATTATCATCGAACGAACATCGAACAAACATTGAACGAACATTGAACGAACATTGAACGAACATTGAAGGAACTTGTCCTCTCTTTCACTTTTCTAAAACGTAAAAAAAAGGCTGCTTTCCTCCGTTGAAAGAAAACAGCCTTCATTCGATAAATTAATCGAATCGGGAATTATTCCTATTTACTAATCCTTGTCATATCAAATGTACCAAGGTCCCAGCCCTGGTTTGAGCCTTCGGGATACACAAAGTACACCAGGTTTTTAATTGTACCGAGACAGGCATTATACTGACCATCTTCCAGACTGCGAATCCAGGCGTTCTCATAGTTGGCATCATCAAAAAAGTATTGAGCCGGAATGGAACAACTGGCCTCTTTACGGTCAAAAGCGATTTTTACTTTTTCAGGCACGCCCCATAAACCGGAAACATAAATGGAATAAGGATCGTCTCCGGCAGTAGCTTCCACTTCATATTCATAGGTATTTTGCCAGTAATCAGTTTCTGTTACATGAAAGATTCCGATAAATTCACTTTGATTAAACTCGCAATACTTATACAATTCCAGGTAATAGGCATTCTGAAAATCGGCAACACTCTGATCATTCGCTGCTGTCAGGTTCATTTTTAACAATTGACCGTTTGGCTCTGCTCCGGCATACAGGCAGCGCACCTGCACCTCGCCCAATACCTCTCCCGCCTTAATGGTAATCTGAGGACTTAACAACTCAAAGCCAACTCCCTCTATGGCTGTTGATTCATCTGTATCAACCTGAACGGTAAACTGACGATCAACATCGACCGCTTTGGTAACCCCTACCGGTATGTTCACCAGTGGCTCTGACTCATCCACCAGTACACTACTATTGGTTTCAGTAAAGTGTATCTGTGATGGTCCGTCATATAGTTCAATATTATTTTCCTGACAGGCCCCTAACAGTAGCAGGATCAATAATGGAGCCAGTTTATTCATATAGTTTTTCATTTCCTTCTCTTTAGAATTAATAGCCTTCATTTTGCCTGATGTTTTCATTACCATTCAACTCGGAAGTAGGTATCGGCCACTGCCAACGGTAATCATCAGCTGTAATCAACAGATCATTGGCTGTTGATGTATTAGCCTGTGGTACACGCTCAAAACCTTTGTTATGGCGCTTTAAATCGTACCAGTAAAAACCTTCAAACATTAACTCTCTTTTACGCTCATCGAGAATAAAATCTTTTAGTTCATCTCCTGTTAATGTCACGCGGCTATGGTTGATTATACGTTTTTCAAGCAAAGCACTTATATCATCCTGGGCGGCGTTATCATCATCTTTAAAAGCATATGATTCGGCCCTGATCAGATACATTTCAGCCAGACGCATCGGTTTGGGCATATTCATACCCTGGCTGGTGTACGCCGGATTTGTCGGGTACTTATAGATCAGATGACCTGCCCATCCAAAACCAGTTTGTGTATAGTTTAAATAAGCCGGATAACGAACATCAATTGACGGATTGAAACTGTTAACCCACCATTCGGCCGGAATATAATCGGGCATTGGTAATGTATTGGCATTATTACGGTTGTAAAAATTATAACCGGGAGCAGCACCAAAGTCTGTCGGTGTATAACCCACTTTCCATATTATTTCCGTTCCAGTATCGTTAAGCCACATATTAATAAACGATATACCTTCACTTAGTGCATATGACTCACTATCTATCAGAAGCGTTGAATAAGCAATCGCGCCATCGTAATTTTTCATTTCAAGAAACACACGAGCCAGCAAGCCACGAACAAAATCCTTAGTAAAGATCACATTGTCGTAAAACCTGTTATCACCCAGTAAAACCTCAGCATCTTCAAGGTCGGAAACAATGTTTTTATACACTTCAGCGACAGAGTTTCGCACAGGCGAATCAATCTCATTCACTGTAATATATGGCACCCCAGGATCAGATGATGCAGTTTCATTGTTATAGGCCTTACCAAATAAGCGCACCAGGTTATAGTGCAACAGGGCACGTCCTGCCAGTGCTTCTCCCAATATCCGGTCAAGGTTTTCGGCATCCCCCTCAATGGATGCAATATTATTGATAATGTAATTGGTATTGTAGATCGAAGCATAGTGGTTAGCCCAAACAGAGCCTACTTCAGATGTTCCGGGATTGATTTTCCAGGCATACAGATCGCCCATTTGATTGGTGAATCCTGCCGAAGCCAAGGACGCATCTGTCATTATATCCAGTGTTACACTCAGGTATTTGCCATAGGAAGCCGATGACATAAACCCTGAATACATACCATAGAGAAGTGTTTGTGCATCTTTCTCACTGGTCAGTATATTTTCTTTCGAAGTGCTGTCGTGCGGCTGCTTGTCGAAGAAATCTTCACAAGCTGTCATTGCCAGTAACAACAATACTATTGATGAACTATATATTAGTTTGCGATACATTTTTTTAAACTTTACTTGATGAAACGACTCTTTTTTTCCTCTCTTCATAATCCTTTATTAAAATCCAAGGTCGATACCAAATGTGAATGTTTTCACGTGGGGATACATGTTAAGTTCATTAACACCATAATACTCGGGATCAATACCCTTGTATTTTGTAAATGTTAGCAGATTTTGTCCCTGCGCATAAATTCTTGCACTTCTGAAAAAGCCTGTTCTATCGAGCAGTCGGGGATTTATCGTATATGATATATTCAGGTTTTTCAACCTCAGGAACGAAGCATTTTCCAGCAACCGGGTGTCAAACTGGTTATCCTGATAATCGGGATGCGGATGTCTGGCCTGGTCACCAGGCTCTTTCCAGTAGTCAAGCATATCTGTGCTTTGATTATAGCTCATAAACATTCCCTGGCTCTCGGTAAAAAAGCGGGTGTTATTAACAATCCATTTGTCTGCCATCCATGAGAAGAATGCAGATAACTGCAAATTCTTATATGAGAATGTACCGGTGAAACCGCCTGTTAAAGGTGGCAGATAAACCTTTCCATCCAATAACTGACGATCAGTATCAGAGTATGTATCCGTTACACTTCCATCAGCTCTGTACCAAAGGCCTTTACCAGTTGATTCATCAACGCCGGCCCACTCCGTCATATAAAATGTACCCAATGGTTTGCCAACAGTTATTTTTGTATAGCCCTGGTCTATATCTTCAAGGCCATTATATAATTTCGTTACTTCATTAAGATTATAAGCCATGTTCGCATTCAGATGAACACGAAAATCACGAATACTCAACAGTTCTGCATCAATCTCCAGCTCAATACCCTTGTTGGTCATTTCACCAATGTTTTCCATGCGTCCTCCTGTACCTGTTGTTAATGAGTAAGGAATATAAAACAACATGTCTTTGGTCGTTTCCTGGTAAAGGTCAACTTTCATGCGGTATTTACGCATAAATGCCATATCAAGGGCTACATTAGCCTTTAGCTTGCGCTCCCAGGTTAAGTCATCATTCTGATGCTGGTAAAAGTAAGCTGCACTTTGGTTCATATAAGTACCATAGCCAAAGAGCGCCTGATGCTCGTAATTACCAATATTGTAGTTTCCTGTTTCACCAACACTGGCCCGTAACTTTAACTGGTCGAGCCAGGCAATATCTTTCATAAAACCTTCTTCCTGAATATTCCAGCCAATACCGGCACTCCAGAATGTTCCCCAGCGATTGTTCTGCCCGAAGCGGGATGAACCATCACGACGGATACTCAGATCAACCAGGTATTTGTAGTTATAGCTATAAGCCATATTGGCAAAAAAGGATGCCACTGTGTAATCGTATGCACTACCGCCCCATGAATCAGACTCGGCAGCCACGTTCAAAACCTTTAGATCCTTGGGCAGGTTTTTGGCTCCTACACTGAACGACTGTGAGTTATTACTGATGATCTCCTGTCCCAGCATCACATTGAAATCATGGGCGTCTGCAAGGTTAAATTTGTAAGTCAGCGTATTAGTAGGGGTTAATCTGAAGTTTCGCCTGAAAGCACGGGTTGTTTTTCCGTTTGTGGCAGCTCCCCACTCCGACTCCGGGTGCAGGTAATCATTCAGTGTATAATCATAGAAATCAACTCCTACGTTGGTTTTAAACACCAGTCCTTTTGCCAGTTCAATATCAAAAAACACACCGCCTACGATCTTTAATGTATTGTTAGAGTTATCATTCAGCATCAATTGCTCAATGGGGTTGGCCCATGGCAGACCTTCGTTATTATAGTCCCCGTTTTCGTCGTATGGCTTAAGGTATGGATTTAGCAGACGGGCGGAGAAGATAGGGTTAAAAACGTTGTTACCTGCAGTTATGGTATTGCTGTTGGTTTCATAACCAATGGTCAGGTTTGTTCCCAGCTTGGCCTTCTCTGATATTTTGTTATCCAGGTTTAAACGAAAGTTCATACGGTCAAAATCTGAACGGTACTGAATACCTTCCTGGTAATAATAGCTTCCGGAGATATAGAACTGAGTTTTCTCGTTACCGCCACTCGCCGATATTTCGTGCGATTGTGTAAAGGCATCGCGCAATACGACATCCAACCAGTTGGTATTGGTCTTCATCAGTTCCAGCTTCTCTTCCGGCGTATAGGTTTTCAAGCCTGTCTCTTCTTCATACTGAATCTTTTGCTCAGTATTCATCATTTCAAAATTATCGCGCGCTATTTTGTTAAAACCGTACTGGCCGCGATACTGTATCTTTGTTTTACCTTCCTTATTACCACGCTTGGTTGTGATCACAATAACACCATTACTTGCACGGCTACCATACAGCGAGGTGGCTGTGGCATCTTTAAGGATGGACACATTTTCAATGTCATTCTGGTTAAGAGAGCTAAACTGACCTGCAGTAATCGGAATACCATCCATGATGTACAAGGGATCATTTCCGGCATTAATAGAACTGATACCACGAATACGAACGGTGGCAGCTGAACCTGGTGCACCGGATGAACCTATGGCAATTAATCCGGGCGCTTGTCCCTGCAGTACCTGGTCGAAACTGGCAACAGGTACCTGCTCAATTTTATCGGCCGAAACAACCTCAACCGAACCGGTGTAAGTTCCCTTCTTTTTAATGCCATACCCTGTTACAACCACCTCACCAATAGCCTCTGAGTCAGACTCCATTAGAACGTTAATTGTTTGCTGCCCCCTGATACTCACTTCTTGTTTTTGATAGCCAATAAATGAATATACCAGTGTTTGCGCATCTGCAGGAACCTGAAGATTATAATTACCTTCAAAATCACTTACTGTTCCTATGGTTGTTCCCTTTACTACAATGGTAACACCAATCATTGCTTCTCCGCTTTCCTTGTCTTTTACTGAACCCGTAATTGTAGTCGTTTGCGCCATTAACGGTTGACTAAAGGCAATACAAAGCAAGAGCAGATAAATTAATACATGCTTCATTTCAATTATTTTATAGTTTTTATTTCATAGCTGCCCCTGATAATCATGAGAGCCTGACAGCTTGTCAAACCAGCTTTAAAAGCCTGTAATTACAGAGACAGAATTATAATTAGTATTCTTTAGAATTTTGAATTATCATTTCAGATGACCAACTATTTGATCATTATTGGTATTTCGGTTGTACTATAGTTTAATGCTTTGTCTACCGTTAAAATGCTAAGTATGTAATCGCCCGATTTGATGTCGGCAGGAATGGCCAGCTCAAACAGGAATTGTTCAACGAGACTATCTTCTTTACCTGATAAAGGAAAAGTTTGTGGCACAGGCTCCCATGGATCATCCCATCCACGTGTAGCTTTCAGTCCCTGAGTCAGATAAAAAGTACATTCCTTTAGTTCTACATCATCAGTAAACTCACCGGTAAACATGAGTGTATTGCCTCGTATATAAACAGTATTGTCGGTTGGCAAACTCACTACAGCTTCGGGCGGCATCGTATCCTCCAGCTTGTCTTTTTCACATGCTGCCAACAAAGGCACAAGAAACATGATTCCTATAATATACTTTTTTATCATCGTCTTAGTTTTTTGTCTATAGGGTGGTTTGAAAAACCATTGGTACGTATCAGGTTGTTCAAACACGTTCATTAAATGAAAACTACTCCCTCCGTTGAGGGAGTTGTTTCCGGCATGGGGTTAGTTTTTATTTATCTTGTTTATCAATTGTTTACCTCTTACATCAATGGTTTTAACCACGTAAACACCTTTCGACAGATCAGAGATATGAAGCTGAGTAATATGCTCACCGGTAAGGCTTTTTACCAATACACCTCCAATTGTATATACCTCAACAGACTTAATGGCAATGTCTGATTGAATATTAATGACATCAACTGCCGGGTTAGGGTATATGCGAAGTATATTTTGCTTTTGATTATTTACTGAAGTAGCAACAGGCTCAAGCATCACGGTCGGGCCTCCCTGGGTAGATACATCGCTGGTTAGTTCAAAGGAGATGGTTTGAGTTACAAAGCCATCCATTTCAACGGTAATATCATAGGTACCATGGCGTAAGTCGTTAAAAGTGGCAATACCAAAGCCAAACTCATCATTAAGGGCATCGTTACCTGTTTCCAGTGTCCAGGTATCAACACCATCAGTTACTGTTACAGTCGCGCCACCCAGTAAAGTCGGGTCAATTCCTATGGACGGACCGATTGGTGGTGTTACGGAAGCATCTTTTACAATGACAGGCATGTTCTCGGTAACAGGCTCAAGCATAACGGTCGGGCCTCCCTGGGTAGATACATCGCTGGTTAGTTCAAAGGAGATAGTTTGCGTCACATAGCCATCCATTTCAACAGTAATATCATAGGTGCCATGGCGTAAATCGTTAAAAGTGGCAATACCAAAGCCAAACTCATCAGTAAGCGCATCGTTACCTGTTTCCAGTGTCCAGGTGTCAACACCATCAGTTACTGTTACAGTCGCGCCACCCAGTAAAGTCGGGTCAATTCCTATGGACGGACCGATTGGCGGTGTTACGGAAGCATCTTTTACAATGACAGGCATGTTCTCGGTAACAGGCTCAAGCATCACGGTCGGGCCTCCCTGGGTAGATACATCGCTGGTTAGTTCAAAGGAGATGGTTTGCGTCACATAGCCATCCATTTCAACAGTAATGTCATAGGTGCCATGGCGTAAATCGTTAAAAGTGGCAATACCAAAGCCAAACTCATCAGTAAGGGCATCGTTACCTGTTTCCAGTGTCCAGGTATCAACACCATCAGTTACTGTTACAGTAGCGCCACCCAGTAAAGTCGGGTCAATTCCTATGGACGGACCGATTGGCGGTGTTACGGAAGCATCTTTTACAATGACAGGCATATTTTCGGTAACAGGCTCAAGCATCACGGTCGGGCCTCCCTGGGTAGATACATCGCTGGTTAGTTCAAAGGAGATGGTTTGCGTCACATAGCCATCCATTTCAACGGTAATATCATAGGTACCATGGCGTAAATCGTTAAAAGTGGCAATACCAAAACCAAACTCATCAGTAAGGGCATCGTTACCTGTTTCAAGTGTCCAGGTATCAACACCATCAGTTACTGTTACAGTCGCGCCACCCAGTAAAGTCGGGTCAATTCCTATGGACGGACCGATTGGCGGTGTTACGGAAGCATCTTTTACAATGACAGGCATGTTCTCGGTAACAGGCTCAAGCATCACGGTCGGGCCTCCCTGGGTAGATACATCGCTGGTTAGTTCAAAGGAGATGGTTTGCGTCACATAGCCATCCATTTCAACGGTAATATCATAGGTGCCATGGCGTAAGTCGTTAAAAGTGGCAATACCAAAGCCAAACTCATCAGTAAGGGCATCGTTACCTGTTTCCAGTGTCCAGGTATCAACACCATCAGTTACTGTTACAGTCGCGCCACCCAGTAAAGTCGGGTCAATTCCTATGGACGGACCGATTGGCGGTGTTACAGAAGCATCTTTTACGATGACAGGCATGTTCTCGGTAACAGGCTCAAGCATAACGGTCGGGCCTCCCTGGGTAGATACATCGCTGGTTAGTTCAAAGGAGATGGTTTGTGTTACATAGCCATCCATTTCAACGGTAATATCATAAGTACCTACAGGCAAATCATTAAAGGTTGCAATACCAAAGCCAAACTCATCATTAAGGGCATCATTTCCTGTATCTGCAGTCCAGGTATCAACACCATCAGTTACTGTTACAGTCGCACCACCCAGTAAAGTCGGGTCAATTCCTATGGACGGACCAACCGGCGGTGTGACAGAAGCATCTTTTACAATTACAGGCAGGCTCTCGGTTTGTCCCACCATACTACCAATAGCTAATATGGTAGCCAATAAAAACATTGTAAATCTTTTCATAGTGATCATTTATTAATTAACAAACTGGCACTTAACCAATGGAGAGGGAGAGCAAGAGCTGCTTCCTCCCTCCATTAATTATCACCATTAAATTCATCGTTGCTCTTGAATGAGCATCAGCATTATCGTTTTGTAATCTTCACAGTTTTTGTTTGTCGGATAGAGTCATTCAGCACAACCATGTAAAGGCCTTTAGGCAGGTCTGACAGGTCGATCTGTTGTATTGATTCGGCATTAATTATTTTCACACAACGTCCGGTCATATCAAATACTTCTGCCGTAACAACTTCAATGTCTGACTTTACATGCAACAGGCCGTTGGTAGGATTAGGGTATACTTGTATTGTAACTTCTTCCGTTTTGTTGATACTGGTCGCGTCATCTGCCTCCATGGTTAGTGTTTTTTCGCTGGCGCCGGCGCCCATCCATATTCGACTATCTGTTATTGAATTGTAACCACTGGCACTTAACTCATAATTGTACCAGCCTTGCGGAATATCCAGGATAACTGCCTGTCCCGACGCATTGGTCGTCAGGTCGTAGCTTTCCAATCCATTATCCAGCATCAGGTTAGCATTTGCAATAACAGCTGATGTTTCGCTGTCGGTAATCGTAAACTGGACACTTGCTTTAGCAAATTCACTTTGTGTCAGATCATGGCTCCAGATATTGACATCTGTACCGTTATCTGCTTCTTCAAGCACAAAAAGCGTATTGCCATTAACGACCAGGTCAGTCACCTTATCCCATGAAAAGTTCCCATGTGTTCCGCCGCGGTGCAACCAGTAATCAGCATCGGTGAAACCTTGTGAAATAACCACATTTCCAGAAGGAGTTCCTGTTGCTATTGGCTCATCCCATACGGCATAGGCTATACCTTCGGGTACAGCAATCATAGCTCTTAGTTCTTTGCCACCCAGATCGTCCACCAGTACGAATTCCGGATCTTCCACATCTGTTCGGATAGCATAAATCCCCTGTGTTCCGCCTGTCGGAGTAGCTGTAAAAAACAACTTGTTACCGCTTAATGTCAGGTTATTTATCTCGTCAGACTCGTCTTCCGCATTCATGTTCATAACAAGCACATCGTTCAAACCATTGATTACGGTAAGCTTGCGCAGGTCGATTTTTGCCCCGTTTATTATCGGATCACCAACAGCATAAATTCTGTTATTGCTTTGAACAGGTGTTTCGTTGTGAAAATTGGGCTGAGTGATGGAGTTAATAACCGAAGTATTGCTTTTTGATATGATATCCATTGGCAATGACTCGCCTCCGATGGCTACTTTGGTTACATAGTAATTCTCATCGGTTACCATCAGGTTGCCCCAGGCATGTGTTTCACTTCCGCTGTTAACAACCAGGGTGGCTGTTCCTCCCATGGCGTCATAGTCCACTTTGAATATGCTGGAGTAGTTACCGGAACCACCGCCTTCCATGTCAGCAATAAAATAGAAAGCATTGCCATAAACAGTACCTTCAAGAACGCCTGCCTGATTTTGCTCACTCATCCGGATCTTTTTTAAGAAGCCAACATCCTGGCCTGCTTCAAAGGTTCCCATGTCTGTTCCGTCTGATTCGTATAAAATAGCTTCCTGTCCTTTCAGGTCGTCCCATTCACCTTTAGCCATGTAGTAATACCATTCATTACCTGAACCAAAATCGGCATGTAACACATTAGTAGTTGCCGGGTTCGAAGCCGGATGTCCACTACTAAGCAGTAATGAAGCCGTACCTGAATTATTAACTCTCAGATCAACTTCACCGGCATCACTGGTATTATTGCCATAATAAAAGGCCATATTGTTTCCAACCCATGCCGCTAACCTGGAAGCACTTCCGTTTTCAAGGGTTTCACTGTCCTGAAAATCAACACCGTTTAAAGAATAGGAAATAACATCATTGCTTCCCGTATTTAAAATGTAGATTATCCCGTCGGAAAAAGGTTTAACCTCAGTTACCTGTCCCGCAGATGTTGACAGCAGGTCACTGTTCTGCGTCGGAGTCACTACCTGTGCCCAGGAGACTGGCCACATGCAGAAGCTCAAAAGAAATAGGAATAAAAGTTTTTTCATATCTATTAGTTTTAATGGTGATTAATTAGCCTCCGCCTGCAATGGCGGAGGCCAGTAATTATTGTTTTGTGAATTTTTTAATCAGGATCGAACTCTTCGTCTCAAGCTTAAGCACATAAACACCAGACTTGAGATGCTCAACATTAATGCTGTAGTCAGATATATGTGTGATTTCATCAGAGAGAAGAACCCTGCCTTTGGTATCTGTAATGGTATAGTTTGTTACTTCCACTCCATTTAACTGCAGGTTTAAATTCTCTTTCACCGGATTTGGGTATAGTCCGATGGCATCACTGTCAACATCATCAATTCCCACGCGATGCTCAATAAATACCGGGAAGCCTGTTTCAAGTGTTGCCCCCAGCTCATCGGTAGCTGTAACTTTTACATATACATAACCCGGTTTATGAGGAACAAAGGCCAGTACGGCATCTGTCGATAAGATTTCAAGGGCATCGTTTTGCTCAAAGTCAATGGTAAACGTCACCTCATCACCATCAGGATCTTCGATGTAATAGCTTAGATCAATCTTATAAGCTTCTTCTGTTTCAATGGCAAATACCTGCTCTCCGATTATTGTGCTCTCTTCAGGTGCACGGTTGAGATCTGCTACGTCTACCTTTAATGAAAACGCGGTAGCATTACCATGACTGTCAACACCCGAAACATTAAACTCATGCTTACCTGCCCCATCAAAGTCAGGAATAAACTCAATGTCCACCACATTATCCTTAACAGTGTATGAGAAGTAAGGTGCATCCTCTTCAACAGTGATGGTAAAATCATCACCTTCTTCATCAGTCACAATGAGCTGATAGTTCAGGGTGTCTGTTTCAAAGACACTATAGTTAACCTCAAAACCATCATTATACTGAGGCCCTTTGTTTCGGGTCAGCGACACAGGCAATTCAGTTTCTTTTGTATACGGATCATTGGTACGGATGATCAATTTAGCCAGGTTGACTCCCTGGTTACCGTAAGCTGAATTGAAGTTCAGGTTGAATGTATGTTCTTCACCCGCTTTTATTATTCCGTTTTCCTCTGAATTAAGCTCACACCAGGTATTTCCACCAGCTTCAATTTCTCCGGCCCTTACTATCCAGCCCATGGTGTCATAGCCCTGCTCGGTTGTTTCGAACATATCGGTGCCATTACCAAAATAATAGCGCTGATATACTTCTTCATCTCCATTAAAAGTTCCCTGCGGATAAGGAATAAATTCGTCGTACTTAAATTCAATGAAGAATTTCTCTCCCGGGAAGAAGAACAGTGGCTCATCCAGCTCAATGGTCACCAGTTCACCGGCAGATGAACCGCCATCTGCTACATGATGATATCGCTGTGTATATAACTCCTGACATTCGAAATAGTCTTCAGCCCCACCAAGAATCCTGATATTAACATAGGAATCCAGCATATCACCCCATGCATACCAAGTCATTACATGCGACAGGTTAAAACCATCTTCAGGGGCATAAAAACCTGTGGCCGATGTAAAAGTGAGGTTATTAGAACCAAAGCCCACATTTCCGGCAGAACCCGTTGATTGTTCGTGCTGAAGCACACGGTTAAAGTCAATTTCTTCTGTAGTGCTATTATAACTTTTTAGGTTCGTAACTTCTGCTTTCTCTAATTTTGATACATCAGCAGAAGGCATTCTTGCGGCTTTTAAACCAGCTGGTGAACTTGTTAAAACAGGTGTCATGTTTCGTTCAAACACCATTCCTATTTCGTAGGTCAAATCCATTGAACCATTATGATTATCAATCACAAATGTTCGCTCCTCTTCATGTTCACCGTTATCAGCATAAACATGCACCCCTTCTGATTGGATATTAATTTCCGGAGGTAATGTGAAGATCGCATCAACAGGAATCTTAATAACACCTTCTTCAACATCGCAATAAACCAGTATGGTGTCATTGACCAGAGCCTCCTGCATTGGAGTTATTCTCAGGTTAAAGCTTTCACTGGCTAATGGCTTCAGGTTATAATTAATTCGCTTGCGTGATATATCAACCCAACCATCTTCAGCACTGCCGCTTCCGAACTTACTATCATCACCCATTACAGTACCACTGTTGATACCTGATTGCAATCTGACGTTGCTGATTAACACGTTTCGCGTCCCTTTATTGGACAATGTAAATCCGTAATCAAATCGTTTATAAGGAGATACATAACCTTCGTCATCATGATTGATAATCATGATCTCGCCCAGCTGTAAAGTATCTTTAACAACAATACTGTCTTTACCTGTTACATCAAGGGTAACGGGAATTTTAAACTCTGGATCAGCTGGTGTATTATTATGAAATACCAATTCATCGTAGTATTGTCCTCCGTAAATTGACTGAGCACTTAAATGCACATCAAAATCGCGTGTACTTTGAGCTTGCACTTCATATGATTCGCTTGGAAGGAAAGTAACAATGGTCCCATGCTTAATCACTCCCGTTGTTTTGGCCGATACCTGTATCCCTTTGGTACCGTCCTGGTTTTCGATACCAACTAAGGAACCGTTAAGAATAATAAAGGCCAACTCCTCTTCTACCATCTCGTAGAAATACTTAATGGTCCCATTCTTAAACATCCATATTTCCACTGAAATTGGTTTACCCCCTCCATTGGAACCCATATCCTGGTATCTCACCACGAATTTATCATCGTAAGCTTTGGTGTATATACCTGATAAAGGATAATAGTTTGGATTAGATAGTCCGTTAAAGCCAAACATTGGAGCAAGGTAGGTATTGATACCAGCTTCATTGGGGATAAAATAACCTGGTCCCCACTCCCGTGTTTCCTGATCGGGAACAAAAGTGATTACACCTGTGATTCCCAGGTATAAGGTATCGTATTGTTGTCCGTAAAAACTAACTTCAAAAGGCATCGGAACCGTCATCCAAAACTGATCCGGATCTAAGACATCTCCGGGCGTCTCCAACTTTGTTCCGGTTTCAATAACATCCGTTTTAGTGAAATACGGTGAATTAATATCGTGTTCAATAGTGTATGTGTAATCAACCTCATCGCTATTCGAGTCAGCTAACGATGGCAGTACATGCATCCATTCATTAGCCCCGGGAGTTACCTGCATGGCATTTAATCCGGTATTGTTAATGGTAACTGTTATTGATTTGGTGTCTCCATGATCAATTGTTTCTATAATTTCATTATGACTTGCTGAGATAAGCGGAGCTTCCACAACATTACAGGTCACATCAATCTGGTACGTTTGTCCGTTATCCGCAGTAAACGTTAACACATCCGTTTTTACGCCCAATTCATCGGCAACAACTGTTATGGTGTAATCAGAGAAAGTTGCTGGTCGCAGTTCCACAGGCATGTATCCATCAATTGCAAACACACCGTTACTGAAAGCCATGGTACTAAACCTGCCAATAGCTTTGCCATCGTTACCAACTCTCAACATTATTGACCTGGTAGCACCTTTAAAGACATTACCAAAGTCAAGCACCTGTGGCTCAAAGGTGAAGTTCGCATCACCTCCTGTGGTAATATTCATACTTATGGTATGTGCCACCGGATTATTAACCGGATCATTACTAACCACATTAATGCGCTCTTCAAAATCTGCCACATAGAGCCCCTCTGTGCTTCCGCTGTAGCTGATGGTTACTGATTCGCCAACATTGACAGTACCAAATGGGTTAGTCACATTGTTAACAACTCCGAAACCCGGGTTTTTGAAATAGATCTGTTTACCTGTTGCCGGAAAAATCCCCTCTATAAAGGGATGAACCGCTGCAGAACCATATCCGTTCAATACCAGACGATCATCCACATCATTATCTTCAATCATAATGAGTGTGCTGGCACGGTTAAAGCCCATGTCACGGGTACCCAGCACATCGCCTAAATCTTTATAATTGAAATCAATGTCGCCGTTCTGATACAAGACTATCTGGAAGGTAATATTCTCATCAAGCCAGCCGATACCACCAACTATGTTATCGTCATAGAAATAACTACCATGAATAACATCCTGATATTGAATAACAAACTTACCCGGAAACTGCTGATAATAAATTTTACCACCAAGGTTAAGGTCAAATGGCATTCCCCAGGCTGAGATTAATTTACTTGGCTGAGCTTTACTTTTGTAACCTGCCGGTTTGGCGTTAAACCAACCGTTTTTGGCCATAGAAACAGCTCCCTGAGTTGTTATGTAGCAGGTATCATATTCATTACCAAAGTATGGAAAGCTAAAACCAAGCAATACATCCTTGAAAATAACACTACCATCAAGTCTGAAATGATCCGTAATATCCTCACCTGTATACTGAATATCAAGCCATTCAAATGCTAGCTCTTCATTAACCGATTCTTTATGACTGCCTATATATCCGAATTTATGAATGGAATTGGGGTCAAAATCAGGCATATTAGAACCATCGGCAAACTTAGGAATGTAATAACGCAGTGGATAATCCCCTTCGTTGCTTAGTGTAAACTCACCTGTGAAAGCATCGCCCAGGTTTAAATCAGGAAATTCTCTTACCGGCGGCGTTACAACTGCTTTCGCAGGCTTTGTTCCAGCCCCGTAAAGAATAAAGGAATGTGAGTATCCATGAGGATCGCTAATGGTTACCTTTGAATTAATGGCTCCCTCTTTACTTGGGGTAAAGTTAAATAACAGTGTAACAGAGCGCTCAGCGTTGATGGCATCAGGCATTGAACCGATGAGCTCAAAATCGCTGTCTGCTATATCGATAGACAATGCATTGGTATTATTACCAAAAGCTCCAAGACCAATATTGGATATGGTGATACTTTGAGTCGCATTTTCACCTATAAATACATTACCAAAATTAACAATGTCATTGCTCTGTAATTGGTGCTTCTGACCAGTAACGTTAAAATCAAGCAAGAGTGTCTCCCAGTTTTTTTCGTATCCCTTACCATACACTTCAATGTTTGTTTTATAATTACCATTGATCAGCTCGCTGGCATTGATGGTCAGGTCAACCGTTTTGCTTTCATCAACATTCAGGTAGCCACTAGCCGGTGATACTTTTACATATGGCTCCAACTCAACCAGGTTATTGAGTGCAATCACATCCCACACCTTGGTATAGTCATAATACACATCTTTCAATAAGTCCCAGTTGGCACCCTGATCGGTACTAAAGTATGAGTGATCGGCAGAAGCCAATGTTAAGCCCTGTGAGGCCAGGAAAGGATAT
The DNA here is from genome assembly GCF_050589845.1 of Carboxylicivirga agarovorans. NCBI lineage: Bacteria > Pseudomonadati > Bacteroidota > Bacteroidia > Marinilabiliales > Marinilabiliaceae > Carboxylicivirga > Carboxylicivirga agarovorans. Next base: position 550,995 of record NZ_JBNGPA010000001.1, read on the forward strand.
TTATGTCCGGGTGGCACATGTATAACCAGGAAGAATTCATCGCCTTCTTCGAAAAACATCTGTTTATCAAAGTCTATTGCTTCAAATGCCACTCCTGTTTGTGAAACACTAAAAGCCTGTGAGTGAATCAATCGGGCTGTTCGCATATCACTACCTTCATAAACCTCAGCATATAAAGGTTCTTTAGGTAATTCGGTAAAGTACAGGCCAACCTCAACACCGGTCAGGTTCCAGCCAATGGGATTGAATATCTTAAAATGTGTTGCCGATGAATTAGGATAATCCGTATTGGATTCACCAACGGCTGCCAGAGTCTGAGTCAGGAGGTTAGCATCAAAATAATGCATGTACCGGTTTTCTGGTTTCTGAGCATAAGGATTTATTACAGCTCCTGCTGATACTTCCTGACTCTCTACCTCAGGTAGAGTTACATTGAGTGTATTAACTTCATAAAGTTTACGCGATTCTACATTTGTGTAGGTATCAATATTTTCTACATGACGTGTTATAATGTCCCATTTCAGTAGGCCCTCGCCGGTATTTGAAATGCTTAGTTGCTGATGCGACAATGTATCTGTTGCAACATCAATATCAAACTTAAGCACCTGCTTATCGAGTGAGATTTGCGGCCCGTTGTTGGTAGTTACCGTTAACACATCAGATAATTCCGATTCATTGCCCCATCTGTCAATGGCTGAAACAGCAACGTGATAGCTTGTATTCGCATTCAGGTCTTTTAACTCATAGTTATATGATTCTCCGGCTTTTGCGGTGGAGTTAATACGTATCTGTTGTGCATTTTCAGTCCAGGATTCTGAATAGCTCCCGTCCGAATAATACAGTTTGAAATAGCGCGGATCTTCATCATCGCCATCTACAGGCACTGTCCATTTAAAATAAGCGAAAGTACCAGATGTTCCCTCTTCACTAAAATCAATGATCCTATCTGGAGCGATACCATTATCTTCCTGCAATGCCAGGTGAGCGTCGATGGCACCTAAACCAACCTTGCCCAGGTACCTTTGATTAACCTGCATGGTATCGATCACATTCACACCACCCAGCAGGCGCGACACCAACATGTCTTTATCAAACTCCGCCCCTTTGTATTGGGAAACAATTAAGCCGGCCACACCTGACACATGCGGACAAGCCATTGATGTTCCATCGTAGAAACCGTATTCATTGCCAGGCATGGTACTCAATACACCATTGCTCTGACCATTATCCACGTTTCCTCCAGGAGCAGAAATATCCAACCAGGTACCATAATTAGAGTAAGGCACCACTTCATTGTCTTTACCATGAGACGCCACGGCAATAACCTTTTCATAACAACCAGGCCAGTAATTACCTTCATGACCATTATTACCGGCTGCAAAAATAACCACACCACCTGTCATCGGGCTATTTTCATATTGACCGGCCTCTTCTATAAAATAGTCAATGGCATCAAGGATAGATTGTTCATAGATATCCGGTTCATTCCATCCCCAGCTGTTCTGTGCAATAACAGCACCATTATCGGCTGCATAAACAAAGGCAGCTTCGGCACTACCGGCGCCACTATCCGACATGATCATACATGACATAATACGTACACCGTCATTATTGCCTGAACCTCCGGCTACACCGGCAACACCAATGCCGTTATTATTCACTGCGGCCACCGTTCCGGCCACATGAGTTCCATGATTAAGCGGTTTTACATCGCCCTCCATATTCACAAAATCGAATCCATAAATGTCATCGATATAACCATTACCATCACTGTCTTCACCCGGAGTACCATTCAGCTCGGCTTCATTAACCCACATATTGGCAGCCAGATCTTCGTGGCGGTAATCAACACCCTGATCAATCACTGCCACAATAACATCGGGGTGACCAACCTGTGTTTGCCAGGCTTTCAAAAGATTTATATCAGCTCCCGGCGTACCCGGGTTATTTTCTGTATTGTGATAATGCCATTGCTCATCAAAACGAGGGTCGTCAAATGGCGACGATGCTGATGATAAGTTGCTGAATGCTTCCGTACCAGCAGGTGTAATATTATATGGCACCAGGCTTTTTTCATAAAAAGGTTCGGCCTGCTCAATTTCTGACAAATCACCATAGGCCTTAATAACCTGGTTTAAATCAGCTTCTGACTCTACCTGAACCTTATACCACAAATGCAAACCATGCTTTTGATGTTTCTGATCGTGTTTTGAAGAATATGGAAACAAACGCTCCATAGTAACGGCCTGGTACTGGATGTTTAAATAATCAATAGACTGTATTCCAACTGCAGAATAACCATTGACCGTTGATGATTTAAGACCGGCAGGGTCAACCACCAAGGCAGGCTTCAGCTTGACTTTAAAGGCTCCCTGGAGTTGCCCGTTTTTATAGGTACTTACCTTTTGCGGGTACGCATTATTCGCAAAAAGTAATATAAGCAGTACTAATATGTACTGTTTCAATTGCGTAGATTTATTCATTTTGTTGATTTTAAGAACGTGACTTCTTCTTAGTGTTTGTTGTCGTTGTTTTCTGTTTTGATGCTAGTCGCTCAAGAAGCTTTTTAAAAACCTTATTTTCTTCTTCTCGCTTTTTGATCAATCTGTAGATTTCTTTATCGCTTATCTCGCTGCACATCCTTGGTATATTTCAGTTAGACATTTTTGAACCTGATGCAAAACAGCGTTATAATTGGAGGAACATCAAAAAAGTGACTGTCTCAGCACTTCTCATATCTGTCACAAAACCTCAGCAATGCCAGGTATTTTGGAAAAACAACTGCTTGCAGGCCTCTCACGCAAATATTTATCGATCTATTTATGAGCTACTTAATACCTCTCACAACCTTATTGATGTATAATTCGGGCTAAAGGGTCAATTACGTCAATTTGGAATAATTAATTACTTTAGATGTTGTGAAGTTGAACTTAGAAAGCATAGAGTTGTGAAAAACAAGTACCATATTCCAGTTATAGTGATCTGTATATACTACATCTTACTTAGTATTTATGCAGTAGATTCCTATGCCGGAGATGTGGTAAAAGAAGATAGTCTGACATTTCTTTTAAAGAAAGAAAAAGATGCAGACAGGCAGCTCGATATATTGTTTGAGCTTACCACACTGACCCGCAGGTATGACCTGAAGAAGTCTTTAATATTTGGAACAGAAGGTGAGCAACTTGCCAGGGATGAACACGCCGATAAATACCTGGCACAATTTCAACTGGAAAACGGAGCTACCAACTATTATCTTGGTAACTACGATGAGGCATTGGAAGATTACCTGAATGCGATCGATGGTTTTACCACCATGGATTACAATGTTGGACTGGTGCGCAGTTATAACAACATTGGAATGATATACGATCGTATAGAGAACTACGAAAAAGCCATTGACTATTACAGACAAGCCAATCATCATTATAATTTATGTAATGAGGCTGAACAAAAGAAATACAGACGTTTTCTCTCGCAGATATACAACAATATAGCCAGTGCCTATGAAAGTCTGGGTAAGGACGATGAAGCCATTTCCTACTATGAAAATTCGCTGGCCGTTGCCGAAGAGATTAACTTCAGACACATTATTGGCTCTATCTACAATAACCTTGGTAAAATCGAGATCTTCAACGGCAATTTTGATGCTGCTAAAAGCCACCTTAATAAAGCCATTGAAATACGTAAGGAAGATAATGAGATGGAAGGTTTAGCCAAATCCTATTACTTCCTGTCGAGTTATTACACGCAAACGGGTGATCTGGATAGTGCTGAATGGGCCGCCCTGCAGTCACTTGATATTGCCAGCAAGGTTAACTTGCTTGAGTCGCAAAAGATATCACACATGTTTTTGTATGAGATATACGAGACAAAAGGAATGCTCAAGGAAGCGCTTGACCAGCATAAGCAATTTAAATTAATAAGCGATAGTATTATTAATGAACAAAAGGTGAACCAGTTATCGCAATTGCAGATTTCATATGAGGTAAAGCAAATTGAAGAAGAAAACATGCTTGAAAAAGCGAGGATGCGTTCTTTTTATACCATGCTGATAATAATACTGTCAGCTATTCTGCTCATATCTATACTGGTGCTTGTTATTCTGCGAATGCAAAAGAAAAAGGTGCAACTGGAGAATTCAAAACTGGAAATTGAAGTGGAAACGAAAAACCGGGAGTTAACCACCAATGTGATGTACCTGGTACAGAAGAATGAGCTACTTAATAATGTTGCCAAAAACCTGATCACGCTCAAGGATAAGCTTAAAGATGAAAATAAAACGCCTTTGCAGCACATTATCTATAACCTCCAGTCGCAAACAGATAATGAGGTGTGGCAGGAGTTTCAACTACGTTTTAACCAGGTTCACAATGAGTTTTATGAGCGCATCAGGGAAAAACACCCGGAGATAACACCTTCAGAAGAACGACTGTGTGCCTTGCTGCGATTAAATATGACTTCTAAAGAAATTGCTGCGATAACACACCAAACAGTGAGAGGTGTTGAAGTGGCAAGGGGTCGATTGCGTAAACGTCTGAATCTGACGGGTACAGATACTAACCTGGTCAGTTACCTGGAAGGGTTCTGATAGCTTAATGTTGGTTTGTCAATGCCTATAGAATTCGGGACAGACGAATTGTTGCTCTGACGCCTGGCGATTCTAAGAGTTTAGTAGTTGAGATGTTTATCAGTTTAATCGTTCAACTCTTCAACAGTCAGGCCCCTGGATAGCAATTGGAAGTCGAGTTGCTTATTAAGCCCTCGGATGACTATTTGCTTATCGCAACATAATCACCCGAGGAGTCAGATGCTTTATGCGCCTGTTTTTTTCAGCACGATTGTGCGTTTATTAAAGTTGGCTGCTGCGTTAACAACTTTACGAAATGCTTCAAACTCTTCAACCGGGTAATGGTAATCTCTGTAAAACTCTTCGGAATATACCCTTAGCTTATTACCTTCAATGGTGTAGCTTGACAGAAAAGCACTGCTTTCTTTACCATCATAGTCCATTGTCACCTTCATATTAAGGCTTTCAGCATTTTCAATTTCATATCCTTCGGGAATCTCCATTTCAATGGTTCGGTAATAGGTATGCAGGAAACCAATGGATACAGGTAGTTTGCGTTCCTCTTCCTGGTACATCTCCGCCTGTTCTCCGATAACTTTACCGATATGTACGATCAGGTCATCACCGGCCACCTCAATCAATGCGTCTGCTGTTTGCTCAACATGCCAGTGCAGCGGATTAACGGCAATATCTTCAGGAGCACTGTTCTCAAGCTCATAAGACTTTAGCTCTACATTTTCATCGCCCATGTTAAACAATGAGTTAAGTATGTCCTTTTTGCTATCCTCGTCGACCACCATGTGCCAGAAGCTTTGAAACTGCTGGGCCATGAAGCCAGTGAACAAACGATCAAAGGATGCATCGATTGTCAGCTCTTCGGTATCGACCGTCAGCTTTACCGACATGGAGTCAATGTTTTGCAATGGAGGATCAACAGGAAGCTGCTTGATATCGTAGGCCAACTGCTTCACCTTTTCATTATAGGCGACCGGCTTCATGAACAAGCCATAGTTACCCATGTAGTTAACGGGTCTTACACCAATACGAGACATTGGATCCGATGGTACCAGAAAATCATCTGAACCGGGAAAGTAAATACAGAAGTTATACAGGAAATTCCAGGCATTGTAACTTGGGTCAAATACGCGGTTGGGGTTTTCACAGGTGAGGACCAACTCAAAATCTATCTCTGTCAATTGACAAAAACCAATCATCAGGCGCGTTGCATCATAAGGGGCAAACTGTCCTAGCTCAATGGCCTTATCCAAATCCATGCGGGCTATGTCGCGGTTGATTTGTGCATTTGTCTTCATCCAGTTTTCAAGGTTCCTAATGCGGGCTTTGTCGTCAAGGTTTTTCTTATCAACCTTTTTAAAGATGCCCTTTATGGCCTGCGTCTCCTTGTTGGTAAATTCGTACATTGAGCTATAACGCTCACCAGCCTTGCTCCATGAGTACCTTCGCAAAATACCGTTGTACTTGTTGTATGCCATTGTATATTCATAACGCATGCGGTGACAGTCGTAGTAACCATAAGGTTCTTCAGATAAGCCCGGAATGTGATCTATATGGGCGAACTGCCTGGTATTTTCACTTACTGCAGGATCTTGCGATACCTCAAATTCAGACAGGCCATTGTATGAGCGTATATCGTATTCCAGTTTTGATGGGTAGGAAAATACAACATCAACATTGTATTTTGGCGTATTCCCCTGAATATAGATTCCTTGATAAGCTTCAAACTTCCTGCGCAAAATATAGAAATACTCAACTTCACCACCTACCTCGGCTCCTTCGATGGCAAACATTTTATAGTTACCATTATTATCCAGGTTCTCAACTTCTTTAATACTCTTCTGGGGCAATTCGGTTATTTTGCCCGATGGACTGATAAAGCGGGCCTTAATGGAAACAATCTCCAGTACGTCTTCAAGCGGAATATAGATCTTATTGAAGATATCAACAGCATCACTCGTTGTTACCTTCGTTTTTTGGTGGAACACATACATCTCCTCAAAAATATTTTCCGGATTAAGAAAGACCTCCATGATCCGTTTCTCGGACAGTATTGCAGCTCCATTCTTCAGTTCCAGTGTATCTCCATTAACGGGTACAGGATTTGCGTCCCAGGCATATGATTTATACTGAGCCTGGGCATTTATAGTCATAACCGGCACTAATAGCAATAGGAGTAAAAGACCTGCCTGCTGCCAGGCGGCATATATTGATTTGTATACTTCTTTAGTCATTGGTTTTAAATTTGGGTTAGTATTATACTTTGCATTGAAGCGTGTTTAATGGTGCTGATCATCTTTCTGAACCTTGATATTTCCTCACCTTCGAGGATCAGGAAGTTGATACTGTAACTGGTCTCCAGTATCACTTGACCCTTTTCTTTTCTGTAACGCGATGAGAAGCTGAACTTAGGATCATTGTACTCGATATCTTTCGGTAAAAAGCTGATATCATATCCTTCAGGCACTTCTAAAATGGTAATCACACTTTGCTGTGAAGCCATTTCAGCTTCAATAGGAATATCGCGATCTTTCTTGATCTTCAAGCGGCTGAATCCACGTTCAAAATTGAGGTTGATGTATTTACGCTTACTTTGTTCAGTTATATAGTCAGACAGGTGAAAGGAATAGTTGGCAATAAATGGAGCATCTACATTTGCCAGATCACTAATAGAAATGCTGTCAACAAGAAACTTGTTACTGGCCCATAAGCGTGAATTGGCCATTGCATTTTTGTATTTCTCTTTCTTAACCCTGCTATACTTCCTGTGCAGATCAGCCTTTCGCTCACCTGAATAAATACTGGTAATTTCACCCCTGATAACATCTCCATCGAGTTGCACTTTAATGGTATCAACCAATGAATTAACCTCAGGCTTATCAACAGGCACCCTTACGATCCTGTAGTTTTCAGGGCCCCTCTCAACCATGCATTCTTTCCCCTGCAAAGCAGCGGGTACATCTTCCAAAGAATGAAAACGCGTAGTCCCGTCCAAAAAGTGAGGCGTATCCTTATCCCACCAAACTGCGATCATATGATTATCGACCAGTAGGGAGGGAATATCGGTGTAACGGTAGGGAACCGACCTGGTACCTATCCATCCAAAGCTGGCATCAATATCCAAAGACTTTAACATGGCCACCATTATGCTGGTTTTATCCTTACAGTCGCCGTACCTGCGCTGCAATACCTTTGAAGCCGGTCGTGGCACAAAGCCGTTGTCACCATCTTCAATTGCCACGTATTTAATATTGTTTTGCACCCACTTGAATACACGTCGCACCTTTTCGCGTTCACTGTCCACCCCCGCAGCTACTGAATCAGCAATAAAGCTAATGGATTCGGATTGCTGATCATGTATATCCTTTATTTTTGAAAAGGCCCAGTCGTATAACTGATCGGTATTATCCAACACCGGGTGATAAGCATCTCCCAGCTGATAACCTGCAAGCTGCACAACAATATGTGGCATGTAATACAGCCAGTTGGGACTCAGAAAATCATCCTGGTAGGCTCTCATATCTGCAGCCTCCCAGGTGTACACATCGTTATTTCGTTTCGTTGTTTTAGAAAAGCTCACCTTGTCTTCATCCATTCCCATGAGTCTGTATTTCAAACGAGTACCTTTGGGCACAACAACTGTAAAGCTTGACGACTCAACGGGCAGATGACTGCCAAAATAAAAGCGAAACGGAAAATACACATCATCTACCGAAGCAGAGGCTTCTGTAACAAGCTGAGCTCCCTGGCATACCGCCGGGAAGTTAAAGGAATAGGCAATATTATCATCGAAGAAGATACCTGAACCTATAACCGACGATTTGGTATATTCGGGTGCTTCCAACTTTTTGTAGCCTCTGCCAGATGGAATAAGTGTGTAGCCCTTCAGGCTTTCCAACTGGTATTTCGAACTGAAATATTCACGATTCCCGGCCAGTCCCTTGGCATGATCAGAAAGCACATACAATGAGGAGGAGCTCGAGTTGATAAACTCAGGGCTTCCGCCTTTTAATGTCAAATGCAATGTCTCTTCCCTGGAATGATAAAAAGCCGAGTACCCCTTATACTTAGCTTTGTAGTATTCGGCACCCTTATCTTCATTGTCTTTAGCCCTGACCTGGACAGCCAGTATAAGCAGTAATGCTATCCAACTATAATTCTTCAATACCATACACATCACCATTAAAGTATGTTAGTTTCCTCAATAGTTTACCATCGGCTGAATAATACTTCCAATCACCCGTTTTTTGATCACAAACATATGAACCTTCTTCCTTTACCTTACCATTTTCATGGTTAAAGCGGTACTGACCTTCACGCTCACCATTCAGCCAATTGATCTGCTCCTTTACCTTACCTGATGGATAATACCATTTCTCAACACCTTGCTGAAGTCCGCTTTCATAGCTTCTCTCTCTGTATAATTTGCCCGATGGGTAATACCATTGATTCAGTCCCTCGTAGTTTCCGTTTACAATGGTAAATGAAGCTGATTTCTTTTTGTTGGTATAGTAACATACCACTTTATTCTTATCCTGTCCCAAAAGCGTCTCTTCAGAATACTGACCTCCCTGCGCTTCATAACTAATGCCTCTAAGGAATCCATATACATACCTTTCACGGAATATAAGTTGCCCTTCAGGACTATAGAATGATCGGTAACCATGAATTTCATCGTCTTCGTATTCAGTTGTTGAATACTTGCTGCCATTGCTGTTATACCTGGTTGTCACATCCTGCATCAAGCCCAATTCATAGTTACGCACAGTTGTAACTTTTGAATCTTTATAAAAATTGACTTTCCCTTCCGGATTATTCATCATATACCGGTATTCATAGCGAAGTTGTCCATCATGTGTCCACCCCTTGCTAATACCGTCTTCAAGGCCACTGATGAATGATTCTTCAGACTCTAACTGACCATTGGGGAAGTAAATAAGTTGCTTTCCATGTCTTTCAAAGTCTTTATAGTGCAGGTCCCTGCGTTTCTCTCCATTAGAGAAATATTCTTCCAGGTGACCTGAGCCTGAGCTAAGATCAAGGTCAACGGTTTTTTCTCCCTTTTCATTGTAGGCCACCACACGTATGTTTCGTCCTTCCTCATCGTAATATTGTTCTCTTACAATTTTACCCTGTGGAGTATAAATCTTTCGTTTACCTCTTATGACATCATCTTTATAGAATGATTCAACCTCCAAAGCTCCGTTTATGTAGTAACTCTTCCATAATCCCTGTGCCTCTCCGCCAGCAAACCAACCGGTACGGCAAACATTACCATTTTTAAAGTACTCTGCGAAAAGCCCTTCAACCCGGTTACTGTCGCAGGCGTAGGACAGCTTTAACTGACCATTTGAGAAGTAAGTCTTCACCGATCCGTGTACCATACCGTCCAGATATTGCAGTTCCTCCAGAAGTCCTCCCTGTGGATTGTACTTTTTCCAGAGTCCGTTACGCTCGTTGTTTTTCATTGTCCCTTCTTCGAATAATACGCCGTCGAAGTAATAGGACTTATAATCCAGGATCTCGCCTTCGATATCAGACTGATAAAAAATATTCCCTTCAGGATCATAGGATCGGATGCCGGTTAAACTGTCATTCTCATAAATAAACTCGGTGTTCTTACTTCCATCCTCCCGGTATTCGGTCCTTGCACCATTTAGCAGCCCTTTGTCATACCCTTCTTCAATGGCAATCAAAATGCCTTTTCGGTTGTAAAAAACATTCGCTCCCATTAACCTGGCACTGTCATCTAAGCTTGCCAATTGTTTTAACTGACCATTGGCATAGAATTCCCTAAGGGTATCTGTACTGAAACCGTTCTTGTAAGAACTTTCATTTTCCAACACGCCGTTCTTATAAAAAGTCTCATACTTTCCTTCAAGCTTGTCCTCGTGATACGTACTGGTCATTTTCAGTTTTCCATTTAACCAGGTTTCATTAAACGCGCCTTCTAATTTACCTTGCTTGTAGGTACATTGCTGGCTGTAACCCGATTCCATATCAGCATAAAAATATGGTCCATCAAAGTCACCCTCGTTGTATTGAATGCTTTCCACTTCTTTCCCGCCTGGTGAGAATAAGCGACGAACACCATGGTAATTGCCATTTTTCATGGGATATTCGCCCGAAACATTTCCATTCTCGTAGTAGGTGATACACTTACCATCAAATTCCCCATCGGTAAAAAACAGGTGCTGTTTTAGCTTATCTGTATCCCAGTATATAAAGCCTTCACCTTGTTGTTTACCATTTTCATACATGCGCTTTTCGGTAATTCGTCCATATCCGTTAATCAAGGACCAGGGGCCCTGTCTAACTGGATCACTATTGCGCACCAAAGATCCTACAGCCCATAATTCACCTTCGTCATAGTGGTATATCTTATTGTCTTTCTGCTCCAGTTCATAGGAGAATGTATATTCTCTGCCGGTCACGATCTTTCCCTGTGCCCAGGTAATGAATTGATCCAGCTTCTCTTCATTTGATTCACGCCATTTCTTTACCTTTTCACTATTTGTATTTTTCAGCATGTAATTCAGGTAGGTTTCAAAACCAACATCCTGCATGAGCTGCTGAAAAAAACGTGCATAAAACTGGTTATACAGCGACTGATCTTCAGGCACAAACCTGGTTTCACTCAACAGCATATAAGTTTGTCGTGTTATTGCATAACTCACGTCATAGTCATATGGAAAATCATCATGAAAAGCCAATTCAGACTGCACAAGGTGTTTTAGCCTGTCCCAGTGTTCATGATTATAACCGGCCGGATAAGGATAAAGATAAGGTTGATAGATCTTGTCTGATCGTCCGGTTAATATATCCTGTAATACGGTGATATTATTAATGCTAGGATACAGCAGCAGTCTGAAGCTATAGATCAGGTAGGCTTGAGCTGCCCTTCCCATCCTGAAGTTAACATCACCCAGCGCATTGTGGCTAGAGCCATGAAAAGGATCTATCAGGACACTTTGCTGTAAGGTTTTTTCGGCTTCGACATAAAGACCTGCATTAATTTGTGTCACCCCCAGGTTATACAATACATTTTGATTGTAAGGCCATCGGGCAGCAGCCTCCTGCAACACTTCCAGGCTCTTTTTATGTTGACCGTTGTCATCGTAAATACTTCCTATCAACACATAAACTGCAGGCACCTGGTAATCAAGATCCAGTGCCTCATAACATTTTTCAAGCGCCAGGCTGTCATTGCCCATAGAACTGTATGTTAAAGCCATCTCATAACAGGTCAGTGGATATGAAAGGTCGCAATCACTCACTTCCATGTATTTGCTAATAGCCTCTTCGTATTTCTCTTCATCGTGGAGATGAATGGCCTGGCTAATTATATCGCTGCCCAGCAACAGTGAATCTGGCAATTCTTGTGCAGTAAGTGATTTGACATTAAAATAGATGCACTCAAGAATTAGAAACAATATTAATCTTTTCATCGACGTCATGGATTATTTGGTTTATTCAATGTTCTATTCTGCTGTATAAAATTCCGGAATACTTATGTTTGCCTGTCTTATGTTATTCAAGAAACAACCTTATTAATCATATAATATCAAAACCCATTGTAAGCACAATGATAAATACCGCAAAGTATCGCTGTAAATCAAATGCGTTGGAAATTTTTCAGAACTAATGATCTTAATGATGCCTCTTGCATCCGGAATTCTTTTCAGACTCTAAGATATATTTTTTGTTTACTTAAGAAAACAAAATTCCTAATAATAATCTTACTAATTGTTGTTTTATGAAGACATGTATCAGATTACCTTATTTAGGAAATTTTAAATCACTGCTTTTCTTTAATTTCAGAATCGATCATATAAGATCAATTCGCAATGACAGGTAAGGCTAAAAAATAAAAAAAACGGGAGTCCGTTGGAAAGATAAGAACACAATTAAAATTAACAGACTCCCGAATATGGCTTGCCGTTGCAAGCCCTGCAGCCAACAAAAGTGAAGGTTTAAAAACTACACATAGCATTGTTTAGCTGTTTTATGACAATACTATCACAAGCACTACCTAAAGTTTTTTTGTCACTCAGGTTTCTAAGTAAAAAGATGAATATCCACATTCTTAATTGATGACAGAAACTTAAACAACACCCCGGGTCCCACCCCAGGGCGTTGTACAACTAACTAAATAACGAATGAATAACCTATGAAGCTTCAACACTAAGCTTACTCATCAGGTGTTAATTTAGGACTGCAAGATAGTTATGTTGTTTTGCTTGCAAATGGGAATAATTAGCAAATCATATACTAATAATTGGTAATTTTTATAGCAATAATTAGTATAAGGCGGGGCTTTAAGGCAAAATTATTAAGCGACTTTGTCCCGGATCCTGCTACCGTAAAATGATTAAGCAACCTAAATCATTCTTATGCCCTTAACCATATTGGTAACAGGTAAGGTACCAGTCAGGTAGTGTGTAGCGTATTAGACAGACCATGCCTAGGGTATTTGACAGATATTGTGTAGGTAGGAAAACAGCCCGCCGGTGTGATTCAAAACCACATCGACGGGTTAGGAGTTGTTTTTAAAGATTACAGACTATGCATATTTCTCAATGTATTCTTTCAGCTTGCCTTTGTTTTTCATTTTTACGTATTTCTCAACATTTTTGTCTTTTGGCATAAATGCCTTGTTCTTAGTGTAAAATTCAATTACTGAATCTATTCCAGCTAAGCTCCCTGCTTTCTTGTTATCGAAGTCTTGTGATTCAAGTGAATACTTTGCCCAACCACCCAAAAAGACAAATAACAGGTCAGGTGATGTTTCCATAAATGACACTATCTCAGCTTTTATTTCAATGTGAACAGTAGGACTACCCGATAACCATTTTAATAGAAATGCATTTGCTTCTTTTCTCTTATCGATTTGTTCATTTACGGGAGTTTTCATCAGCCAGTCAAAACATTTTACCACCTCCTTTTCATAGGGTGCATAATCTTCCGCCTTTTCAAGTTTGTAATTTTTGGGAACTTCAAAGTTTTGAGAAAAAAGTCCCAATGAAATTGTTGTCAGGATCAACGTTACAATAATCGTTTTCATAGTGAATTAGTTTAAGTTAAAATTCTATAGGTGTTAGTTAATTTACAATTACATACTAATTATGCAGGTTGTTGTAATCTATTTATTTCTAAAAAAATGTCATCACAAATAATAATACGCCCCAACCAACTATTACTGACAATAAACTACTGACTAAAATACTTATAAAAACAGCAAATGTATTATTGAATTTTAGCTTTATATTATAGACTATATACTCAATAGTGCCGATGATCAGAGTTAAAATAAGCGATGAACCCCAATAAGAAATACCACTATTAAACCATCGGTTAAGTAAAAAATATAAAGTGATTGGATATATTAGATTAATAATAAAAAACTCAAGGTAAATCGTTCTTAAGTACTTATACAGACCAATAGTATAAACGATTCCTTTAATTGCCAAAATCAAAAGGATGCTTACCAGCAAATCGGAGATAATTTTCTGCCTTCTAAAGATATTCGTTTCTGATAATATGATGCCATCAGAATTTATTGTCAGATCGAAATCTTGCCTATTACCGATAAATTCAAACTGTTTTGACTCAAGTCTATTATCGCCAAATTCAATAATTAACTTATGGTGCTTCTTAGTAACCTTACCCCTGTCTGCGAATAAGCGCACTTTATTGTTTGAAATTTCACTTGTTACTGCGAATGTGTCTATTTCTTGAAAACTATATGTATCAGACTGTATCTGAACAATTTTACTTATAGTATTATTCGTGTTATTTATTACTCTAAGCCCTACATTGGGAGGAGGGATAGATGTTGATAAAACAGTTTGAGTTATAATACTCAACAGAAAAGCCAATAAAAGTTGTTTCATCAAATATTTAAGTCTAAGGTTGAACAAACATCTATTTTTTTTAAAATGTGAAATTGGTTTTCGGTTTAATAATCTGCTAAATTATCAATCTCCATTCTTCACATACTTTCCAGGCGTTACCCCATACTTCTCTTTAAACAACTTTGTGAAGTGCGTTCGACTTTTAAAACCTGTCATGGCAAAAGCATCATTGACTGAAATGCGCTCATCAGAAAGAAAATCAGCCGCCTTTATAATTCGGTACTCTTTAAGTAATTCATAGGGCGTATGATTGGTCAAAGCTTTTACCTTTTGGTAAAAATGCGTTCGATTCATATATAAAGCACATGCCAACTGGTCGACATCCAACTCTTGATTATCGAGATTCTTTGCCATCTGCTCATATAATTTCTCCAGAAAAACAGCGTCAGATGTTCCTCGTTTTTCTAGGGAGAGTGGGATATTTAGGTTATATCGCTCACGCAATTGCTTTCTCCCTTTCAGCAGCGACTCAATACTCGTTAACAGGTATTGTATATGGAACGGTTTTGTAATAAACGCATCATACAACATCGCCTCAAGCTTCCAGCCTTTGAGTTTGCCAGTATCTTCTTTCACCCATACTTTGGGACGAATCTCCAGCTTCGCATCTTCAAGGGTATTATCGAATTTAGTACGTACATAAAAATCGTTTAAAGCAATTTTAGGTTGAGCCATCAGTAAAACATCTCGATGAATACCACTCAATCGCCACATATCCTGATCTTCGAGATAACTACCGTCGCTCCAGCGAAATACCTGAACAGCCAGTTTATTTTTACCCGGCTGCAGATATTTTGTAATATCAAATTCTGCTGCAAGGCGACTTCCCTGGCTGTACCCAACCTCTTGGCCATTTACCCACACATAAAAGGCTGATGACACGCCACCAAAATGTAGAATGATACTTTGCTCATCCCAATTGGCCGGTACTTCAAAATCGCGCACGTAGCTACCTACCGGATTATCGCGATAGATTTTTGGCGGCATTGGAGGTTGTGGCCCTTTCCAGTCGTATTTCAAATTTGGATCGAGAATATTTGGTGTAAAAGGATAAGTAATATTCGTATAAATGGGTTGTCCAAAACCCTTTAATTCCCAATTTGATGGCACAGTAATATTATCCCAATCACTAACATCAATATTAGTATTCATAAAGTCCAGTGGGCGTTCATTTACCTTATCGACAAACCTAAATTTCCACTCGCCATTGAGTGAGATAACCCTTGCCAAATCAAGATTACCACTCAAAGCATCTTTGGCATTCTTAAATGACAGTGTTGGCACACGAGCTGGCAATTTATTCTTTTCAAACACCAACTCATTTTCCCAATCATTTTGACAAAAAGCAAGCTGCATTGGAGTTAGAAGTATGAATAATAATATAATCAGTCTGAGTTTCATAAGTCTTTATTTAAGTATCACCATTAAAGTGTAAGAATAATAAGCATTAAAGCCCATTATGTTCTCACAAGACCACAAACCCCGCAAATGATTAACGGGGTTGTATATTGTAATTTCGAGGGTGCCAATGATCACATTCACACATGTAAAAAATTACCTAACCACCCGTCCGGAACCTGAACCTCCCATTAAAGCTTCCACTTCTTTGCGTGAGGTAAAGTTAAAATCACCATTAATTGAATGACATAAACAAGATGAAGCAACAGCAAAACGAATGGCATCTTCTGATTTGGCAAACTCAGGTGTATTTAGAGCATAAACCAAACCTGCACCAAAAGAATCACCTCCACCAACACGGTCAACTATGTTTTTAATTTCATATGCTGCATACTTCTTGTTTTTTAACGGAGCGAAATGAGATTGGCCAGTTGTTGCATCATATAACATGGCTCCCCAATTATTGTGTGTTGCCGAATAGCTTTCTCGCAATGTTATAGCCACCTTCTTCACATTTGGAAACTGTTTAACAATTTCTTTAGCTACATCAGTGTATTTTGATACATCCAGTTTTCCTCCTTCGACATCTGTATTTTCGGCTGATATGCCAAGTACGTCATGGGCATCTTCTTCGTTTGCAATCACTACATCCACATATGGTAGAATATCCCGCATGGTTTTTTCAGCCAATTTATTAGCTGGCGTTCCATTTTGCCACTGCCATAATTTCTTTCGAAAGTTCAAATCACACGAAACAGTTAACCCCTTTTCTTTCGCTGTACGCACGGCTACTTCTGTGGCATGCGCCGATGTTTCAGATAAAGCAGGTGTAATACCGGTTGTATGCAACCAGGCACCATCATCTAACAATTTGCACCAATCGTATGACTCTCCCTTAGTCATTGATACAGCTGAGTAATCGCGGTCGTACATTACACGACTCGGACGCTGGTTAGCACCACGCTCAACAAAGTAAAGACCAAAGCGACCATAATTGGTTAACTTTATACCTGATGTATCTACATCTATTCCTTTAAGCACTTGCAAACAAGCTTCTGTCATCTCATTATCAGGCAAAGCAGTTACAAATCGCACATTACCACCTAACATTGAAATAGATGCAGCTACATTAGCTTCTGCTCCTGCAAAGGTCATGTCCAGTTTTCCCGGCATACTCTGACGAAAGCGCTGAAAATTCTCAGGGCAAATACGCCCCATTATCTCTCCAAAAGTTATTATTGTTTTCATATATGAGCTATTAGCTACTAGCTGCCTGCCTTTAGCCACTAGTACTTATGTTTTATACTTATGAGTTTCTAATCTCACTTATTAAAGAACTTATCTCGCGGGCGTTACGCGTAATTAACTCCCAGTTTTCTTGCTGTATCATGTCCCGTTTCGCAATCCAGGAACCGCCAATGGCTGTTATTAGTGGTGACTCAAGGTAGGTACGAGCATTGGTAATGTTACACCCTCCAAGAGGAATAAATTTCAAGTCCAGATACTGATAAGGTGCAACCATGCTTTCAAGGTGAGCTAAGCCACCTGAGGTTTCGGCAGGGAATAACTTTAATATACGACAGCCCTCATGGATAGCCATTTCAATGTCGGTAGGTGTCATTATGCCTGGCCCAAAGTTCAAGCCAAGTTTAACTGCTTCAGCAATTACTTTAGGATTGCATCCTGGAGCCACAGCAAAATCAGCACCTAAATCAACAACAGCTTTAACCTGTTCGGTAGAAATAACGGTACCAAAACCTAAGGTCATCTCCGGCACTTCTTTCTTAATGACTTTTGCTGCTTCATAGGCAGCTGGAGTACGTAAGGTCAGTTCAATGGCTGACACACCTCCAGCCAACAAGGCTTTGGCCACCGGAACAGCATGTTTTACATCATCAATGACTAATACCGCCATTACACCGGCATCATCAATGGTTTTTATCATTTCAGGCGACATGGCCTGTTTATTTTGTGTGTACATTTCAAAGTATCAAGTAGTAAGTATCAAGTACCAAGATGATTTGCATGACTTAATGCCTTATATCTTGATACTAAAATCTTGTGACTTATTAATTTACAATGCTGTTGAAATTCGTTTCTTAACCAGGTAATCATTCAACGCCAGATACGAGCAGTCATGTCCTATGCCGCTTTCTTTAATTCCACCATGAGGCAAGTAGATGGCATACTTCACGCCATTCACCTGTACTTCACCAAACATCAGTTCTTCTGATATTTTACGAATGACTGTTTGGTCATTGGAAAACAGGTAAGAAGCCAATCCATATTCTGTATCATTCCCAATTTCAATGGCCTCTTCAATTGTTGAATACTTCATCATGGCAGCTACTGGCCCAAAAATTTCCTCACGGAAACAACGACTATCGCGTGTAATACCTGATAAGATGGTTGGTTCCATATAATAACCTTTGTCGAAACCAGCCGGCACCATACCCCCAAGTACTAACTCTGCACCTGAGGCCACATCGTCGGCAACCATCTTAAGCACACGCTCCTGGTCTTTTTGGGTTACTAGAGGTCCCATATCAGGCTTGTCTTCAATGCCAAAACCGATCTTTAACTTCGATGCTTTTTCTTTGAATAGGTTCAAAAACTCATCATAAATATCTTCATGAATGATAAAGCGGTTTGGTGATACGCAAATCTGACCCGAATTACCATACTTTAAGGCAACACCAATATTTGTTGCTAATTCCAAATCAGCATCTTTATGAACGATATAAGGGGCATTACCTCCTAACTCAAGGCTTACATGCTTAACTGTTGTAGCCGAATCGGCAATAACACGCTTACCCGAAGCCGATGAACCAATCATGGTTAATACCTTTGGAATCGGACTTTTAGTCATGGTTGTTGCCACTTCATTTACCGGGCCACTAATGATATTGATGGCACCAGCGGGAAAATTAATGCTGTGTGCAATTTCACCTACCATGTAAGCCGAAATTGGCGACAATTCGGATGGTTTGATAATGATTGAACAACCAGCTGCCAGGGCCGGTCCAATTTTATAGCCCACATTAAGCAATGGGAAATTCCAAGCCAGATAAGCCACAGCAACTCCCAAAGGTAAGTTTACAATCTGGTGGCGATGTGTATTTTCTGAATCCGGAATAATCTCATCGTGCATATTTTTCATGGCTTGAGGATAGAACTCCAATCCATCAGCCAACAATTGAATGTCTTCTGCAGCGCCTTCATAGGTTTTACCCATCTCGTACATCACGGCCTTCTGCAGGTCATCAGATTTTTTAAGGATGGCCGCACGTAATTTCATCATCCACTCTGTTCGCTCTGTTAATGGCATTTTCGACCAAAGCTTAAAGCCCTTCTGCGCCTCTTCTAAGGCGAATCGGGCATCGTCTTTTTGGGCGTATGCAATCGTTCCAACCGCTTCCTCAAGTGCCGGGTTGATAACATCTTTTTTAGCTCCAGAGATGGCGTCAACTAACTGGCCACCTATATACATTTTTTTATATCCGAAATTCATTTTTTTAGACTCTTTGATTATTAGACAATAGACTCTTTGAAATTAAACCGAGATGTTCAATATTTATCAACAATAGCTTTTTAAAGCCTCTTCGTTAATTTCCACTCCTAAGCCGGGTTTATCCGACACCTTAAGTTCGCCATTTTTCACTTCAAAATCAGGCTTTGTTACACGGTCGCGTATATCATTATCTGTTCGGTCGTGTTCCATCAAGAAATTATCATTGAACATGCGACCGGGAATATTATCGAGATTACTGATAAAATGCATGGCTGCTGAGATGGCAATATAGGTTCCCCAGCTATGTGGCACAATCTCTTTGCCATATGTCGACGTTAATGCAGATATCTTTTTCATTTCGGTTAATCCACCGCATGAAGCAATATCAGGCTGAACAATATCTACTGCATCAGACTTGAGCAACTGGTGAAAACCATAACGTAAATATTCACACTCGCCACCAGCAATTGGAATTGTCGTGGCTCTTCTCAACTCGGCATAATGACTATACATTTCAGGAGAAACGGGCTCTTCAAACCAGCCAATGTTATACTCCTCTATGGCTTTAGATAAAATAATGGCCTCACGTAGGTTATAGGCATGATTAGAATCAACCATCAGCTCCATATCATCACCAAGGGCTTTTCGAACTTCACGCACCATTTTAATATCATCCTTGATAGTCATGCCCACTTTCATCTTCACTGCTCGATAACCTAACTCTTTATATTCTAGTGCTTCTTCTGCTATGGCTTTGGGCAAATCCTTTTCTTCGCGGAAATACAGTCCTGTGGCATAAGGTGTGATGATATCTCTCTTCTTGCCCCCCAATAATGTATGCACCGGTACATTCAATATTTTTCCTTTGGCATCCCACACAGCCATATCAATAGCACTAATGGATGCCACTAAAATACCCCGACGAGCATAGTCAACCGTTCGACGGTACATCACATCCCAAATCGTTTCATTCTCCAGTACATCCATACCAACTACAAACGGAGCCAGAAACCTGATACCAGCCGCCAAAACATCTGCAGGACCATATCCTTCTCCCCAACCAACAACACCATCGTCTGTTGTTAATTTCACCAGGCATATCTTACGTTCGGCATACGACCATTGCGAGAAATAAAACGGTTTCTCCAACGTGCCGTTGAGCACAAAAGCTTCTATTGATTTTATTTTCATAGTTTGTTCTTATCTTGATATTTCATCCGGCTTAAATATGCCTTAGCTTACTCCATTGGAATAGCCGATTACAACCATTCCGACACAAATTACAAGCACTCCTAAAATCAACCAGTTAAATGGTTTCTTTGCTCCAGCCCACTCTTTGTTGAAGTAGGCCCATACATTACTGATGATTAAGCCGCCCCCCATTAAAATTGGCCAGCCTATTACAGAGCCCATATTACCCATTAAGGATGCTCCCTGACCATAGACACCAAGTGCCCCAAACCAACAAAGAGCTGCTATTATTGACCACATATAAGCCTTAGCTGACTTCGGTTCTGCAAACGAGTTCCAGCTTTTGTTTTTGTACATCATAAAAAGCGCATAGGCAGCATTTAAAATAAAAGCCCCCCAAAGCACAACTACCCAAATGGCCAGACTACTGTTGCGAACGGTTGCTCCCGCTTCTTGAGCATAATGACCAATACCTGCACCTTCGGCGTAACCGTAATCGAAACCAATACCAAGAAATGCTGAGAAAAACCCACTTAGAATAGCAATGATTAAACCAGCTTTTAAATCGACTTTTTTATTCTCCTCTGAATCATCCTTCTTATCGCGTAAAATTCCGGCATAAGCAGTTAAGGCAACTCCAACAACCATCACAACTACTCCACTTATCACATATGGCAGTGCAGAAGCATTGGGGTCATCTTTCATAAAGTAAGGAATTAAACTTCCGGCAGCAGCACAAAGTCCTAATACGATACCGTATGTTAACGACATGCCAATGTAGGGTACACTTTTTCCGAACATGATACCGCCAATTCCCCAAATAGCACCAAATAACATGGCCATTAGCTTAACTCCCATTGGTGCAGCATCAATCACTCCAAATAAGTCAGGAACCACTATTAATGCCCAAACTGTGGGAAGAACAATCATCGCGAATAGAGAGTGTACCAACCACCAGGCTTCCCATTTTAGTGGCGCCATAAATTTCATTCCTAATCCGAATGATCCTTGAAAGAGACTTGCAAATAATACTAATGCAAGCGGTATAAATGTCAATTCCATATTATTATACTTTTTATCTGATACAAATAAACAGGAAGTTTATGGTTATGAATTTGCAGAATTTACCATGTACTTACTGTATTTTACCCGTTTTTAGGAAAAGCTAAGATATACCTTAACAAAGCCTCGATAAAAGCCTATGAATCAACACACGCATTGGCTAATACATGTGTTTATCTGATGATTATTTTTTGTGTGCCCAATTTATTTCCTGAAGTGAGCTGAACAAAATAAAGGCCTTTTGATAATTCTGATACGTTAATTTCTTTGACTGTGCTCAATTTTTCTGAAGATTTCACCAATACACCAACGTTATTATAAATTCTAATTATCCCAAACGCCAGTCTGTCTAAAAACTATTAAGCTGCCACATTATTAGTTAAAATTAGGCTTAAGTTTTGAGAGTTTAAAAGACTATGCCGTTTGACGATCATTTTTTTCAATAACTTATTCAGGCTCTTAAATGCG